>CAWIYD010000012.1:0-198555 GCA_963840195.1 uncultured Actinomycetes bacterium | reverse complement strand
CCGCGGGGCCGGGCCGGTGCTGCCGCGGACCGTGAGCACGGCCGGGGCCTCCTGGTAGTGCCCCACCTCGGCGCCCGCCGCCGCCTGGACCAGCACCCGCGCCGCATGCGCGCCATAGGCGGCCACGTCCCGGGTCAGCGCGGTCAGCGGCGGGTGGACGACCTCGCAGAACGCCGAGTCATCCCAGGCCACGATGGACAGCTCGGCCGGCACCTCGACGCCGGCCTGCTGGGCCGCGCCCAGCCCGGACACCGCCATCAGGTCGTTGTCGTACACGATCGCGGTGGGCGGCTCGGCGCCCAGCAGCAGCTGGCGGGTGGCCGCGGCGCCGTTCTCCCCGGTGTAGTCGCCCTCCAGCAGCACGGCCTGCACCCCGACCGCCTGGGCGGCCGCGCGGAACGCATCGGTGCGGATCTTGGTGTGCCAGAACCGCGGGATCCCGGTGACCCGGGCGATCCGCCGGTGGCCCGCCCCGGCCAGGTACTCCACCACCGCCCGGGTGGCGGCCGCGTCGTCCTGCCACACCGCGGGCAGGGACCCCGCCCCGGCCGGGTCGCCGATGACCACGGCGGGCATCCGCAGCTGCTCCAGGACGCCGATGCGCCGGTCGCCGATCTGCAGGTCGACCAGGAACACCCCGTCCACCCGGCGCTGCGCCCACCAGGCGCGGTACATCGCGATCTCCGCGTCCTGGTCCTCGGCCATGGTGAACAGCAGCGCGGTGTGATCGCCGGACAGCTCGCCCTGGATTCCGGAGATGAGCTGGGTGAACCAGGGCTCGACGCCGAGCATGCGGGCGGGCCGGTCGATGACCAGCCCGAACGCCCCCGCCCGGCCGTCGGACAGGGCGCGGGCGGCGCTGTTGGGCTGGAAGCCGACCTCCTGCGCGATGGCCAGGATGCGCTCCCGGGTGGCCGCGGACACGCCCGGCTGCCCGTTCAGCGCGAACGACACCGCCGCCTTGGTCACCCCGGCCTGGCGGGCGATGTCCGCGATGGTCGGACGCTTCACCAATGCCTCCCAGCGGCCGCCATCCGGGCCGGCGCCGCGGCCAGGGCCGCGCCCAGGCCCGCCGGCACCACGCAGGCCCCGCGCGCCGGCCCCGTGCCGGCGTCCCCCGGCCTGCGCTGGCCAGTGTAACGACCAGCCAGCTTAACGTCATTGACCCCATGCGCCCCGGACCACGGCCCGCGGCCGCCCGCATCCGGGGGCAGCCGGCGCACGTCCCCGCCCGCCGCGACCTGGTGGCCCGGCCCGTCAGCCACCCCGGCCAGGCCCGCCCATCAGGCGGCCCCGGACGGCCGGCGGCACCGGCCACGAGGCGGCCGTTTGGCCTTCGAGGTCTTAAATCGCGTTGACACTTAACCGGTATAGTGTTTCGATCACATTGGCTCCGGGCGCCGTTGCGCCAGCCCCCCAGCCGCAGAGAGGAGCCTTCCGCATGCACAGGAACGCCGCCAAGGTCACCCTGGGCGAGCAGCGCGCGAGCTGGCTCGGCGTGAACTTCTGGTCCCGGACCGGCGGGCCGCTCATGTGGCGGAGCTACGACTCACAGGTGATCCGCGAGGAGCTGCGGGTGCTGCGCGAGCACGGCCTGACCATGACCCGCTCGTTCTTCTACTGGCCCGATTTCATGCCCGAGCCGGACCGCATCGACGAGCAGATGACGGCCAGGTTCGCCGACTTCCTGGACCGGCACGCCGAGGCGGGCCTGACCACGGTGCCCACGTTCCTGGTCGGCCACATGTCCGGGGAGAACTGGGACCCGGCCTGGCGGAACGGGCGCGACCTGTACTCCGACGTCTGGATGGTGGCCCGCGAGGCGTGGTTCGCCGGGGAGATGGTCCGCCGGTTCGCCAGCCACCCGGCCGTGTGCGGCTGGCTCGTCTCCAATGAGATGCCGATCTACGGCGGCGAGGACAGCCCCCGCGAGACGGTCAGCGCGTGGGCCCAGCTCATCATCGGCGCCATCCGCGCGGCGGGCGGCACCCAGCCGGTCTCGCTGGGCGACGGGGCGTGGGGCATCGAGGTCAGCGGGGTGGACAACGGCTTCTCGGTGGCCGACTCCGCACGGCAGTGCGACTTCCTCGGACCGCACGTCTACCCGGTCGGCAACGACCTGATCCGCCAGCATTACGCCGCCGCCTGGGCCTGCGAGCTGGCCTCCACCTACGGCGTCCCGGTGGTGCTGGAGGAGTTCGGCGTCAGCTCCGACTTCGTCGCCGACCCCAGCGCCGCGCACTACTACCGGCAGGTGCTGCACAACTCGCTGCTGGCCGGCGCGACCGGCTGGGTGGCCTGGAACAACACCGACTACGACAACCTCGCCGGGCAGGACCCCTACCGGCATCACGCGTTCGAGATGCACTTCGGGCTGACCGACTCGGACGGCCGCCCCAAGCCGCAACTGGCCGAGATGGCCGCGTTCGCGGCCATCCTCAGCCAGGTCGGCAGCACCGGATGCACCCGGGCCGACAGCGACACCGCCCTGGTCGTGCCGTCCTACCTGGACACCGGCTACCCGTTCACCCAGGCCGCCGACCGCAGCTACCTGGCCGAGGTGCTCCGGCAGGCCTACGTCTGCGCCCGGCTGGCCGATGTCCCGCCCGCCCTCACCCGGGAGAGCGACGGCCTCGGCCACGACGCCCGGCTCTACCTGCTGCCCTCGACGAAACAGCTGCTCAGCCCGACCTGGCACGAGCTGGAGGCGCTGGCCGAGGCCGGGGCCACCGTCTACGTCTCCTACTCCCCCGGCGCCCACCCGGTGCACGCCGGGCCCGTGGTACGCCCGGCTGAACGGCATGTTCGGCGTCCAGCATGAGCTTGGCTACGGTGCCCCGGCCCGGATCGAGGAGCCGGAGATCAGGCTGACGCTGGCCCAGGACTTCGGCGGCCTGGCCGCGGGCACCCAGCTCACCGTCCCGGCGGCCGGCACCGGGCCGGGCCGGACCTACCTGCCGGTCCGGCCGGACGGCGCCGAGGTGCTCGCGGTGGACTCCCATGACCGGCCGGCCCTGCTGCGCCGCCGGGCCGGGCGCGGCGCGCTGATCCTGTGCACCTACCCGCTCGAGTACCTGGCCGCGCTGACCCCGCAGGCCAACCCGAGCGCGGTCAGCACCCTGTACGACGCGCTGGCCAGCGACGCCGGGGTCCGCCGTCCGGTGACCGTGGACGACCCGCGGGTGGCCGCCGACGTGCTGGTCCACGAGGACGGCCGTCACTTCGCCTGGCTGGTCAGCCACGCCGCCGAGCCGGTCACCGTCAAGCCCCAGCTCAGCTCGGGCACGAGGCTGTGCGAGCTGGACGGCACGCCGGCCAACGAGGCGATCACCCTGCCCCCGTTCGGCGTCGGGGTGTTCTGCCTCGAGAACGGGGCGGCGGGACTGCCCGCGTAACGCGGGGGCGGTGTCCCCCGCAGCGGCCCGGGCCGGCCTGGCGGGCCGGGCCGGGCCGCCTCCGCCGCGGGAAGGGGGGATGCGGCGGGCCGGGAGGCGTCAGGTGGCCGCGGTCATCGCCTTGGCGTGCGCGCTGAGCAGCTGGGCCGCGGCGTTCGTGGCATTGCCCGGATCGTTGTCCCAGATGATGCGGTAGCCGTCGTAGTCGGGATAGAAGGAGCCGTCGTCGACCCGCGAGGTGAGCAGCCAGAACTGGTCGCCGGCGCCGCCGCTGCCGAGCACCGTGGACGTCCATGCCTGGTAGCCGGCGTCCCGGGCCGCCTCATCGGCCACGCCCTGGGCAGCGTTGATGGACAGCCCGTACTCCTCCAGCACCACCGGCTTGCGCAGCGCGGCACCGTCGGAGAGGTGGTCGGTGATCCACTTGGTGCCCCAGGACACCGGGTCAGTGCCGGGCTTCGAGGACGGGTTCTCCCCCCAGCCCTGCGGATACAGGTGCACGGTCCCGTAGTCGATGGAGGGCAGGGCCAGGAAGTCCTTCCACCGGTCCCCCTCGTAGTTGGAGTACGGGTAGTCGGAGTTGGCCGGGTCGCCGTAGAAGCCCTCGTCGCCGGTGGTCACCAGCTGCCGCGGTGCCAGTTCCTTGACGTAGGCGCTGGCCTGCGTGACCCAGGTGAGCAGCCGCTGCCCGGTCTTGTCACTCCGGCTGCGCGGCTCGTTGGCCAGCTCGAAGGTCATGATGGCCGGGTCCTCGTTGTAGCGCAGCCCGGTGTACCGGTTGTACCGGGTCAGCACGTACTTCACGTAGGCGCGGTAGCAGTCCTGGATCGACTTCGTGCTGTAGAACAGGTCGTGGTTGGTCCCGGCCCCGTAGGAGTCATCGGGCAGCCCGAGGAACCACTTCACGTACTGGGCCATGCCGCCGTAGTCGGGCCAGTTGTTGACCAGCGCCAGGACCAGCCGGATGCCCAGCTGGCCGGCCTTGTAGATGGCATAGTCCAGGGAGTCGAAGGCCGCGTTGTCATAGACGTAGGGCTGTGGCTGGAGCGGCGTGTAGCTGTTACCCGACCCGTCCGCGAACGCCCACGCCCGGACCACGGTCAAGGACATCGCCGCCGCGTCGTTCAGGGCACTGTCGATCATGTAGTGCGACTGCTGGTGCAGGTAGTAGGTGTTGGTGCCGCCGAACCGCCACCGGCTGCCCCCGACGTAGAACTGGCCGTCCCGGGCGGTCACGAAGTCACGCACCCGGCCCGGGAAGGCACTCCCGGCGGCCAGGCCGTCGCCGGGGGCCGGGTCCAGCGCCGCGCCGTCCGGTGCTGCCGGGGCGGCCGTGCCGGGCCCGGGCGCCCGTCGCGGCCCGGGCGGCCGTCGCGGCGGCCGCTGGCCAGGCACCGGCCCCGAGGGCCAGCCCCGCGGCCCCGGCGACCGACCCGGCCAGCAGGGCGCGCCGGGTGGCACCACGCGCGTGGTCTGCGGGCGCCGGGATGGGCGCGCTGCTCCGGGGTCTCCGGGGCCTGAAACTAACCGTGCAGCCATGCCGCACCTCCTGCGGGTACGAGAACGGCCCAGCCAGTGCCGCGCCGTTGCGGGAACCAGGTCTGCACGCCGGGATGCCCGGCGCTCTTAGGGCATATCATCACTAGACCGGTTTAGCGTCAATGGCTTTCGGCCACGAAAAATCGTTATCGGACTATACCGGTTTAGTCCGTCGTGCGGCCCCGCCGCCTGAGTACCACCTGCCACGACAACACCCGTGGACCCGACGGGGGAGCCATGACGGCAGGTGCCCGGTGGGCCGGCCGGTGGTGCCCGGGTCAGCCGGCCGCCTTGATGGCCCGGGCCAGCCGGGCCAGGGTCCGCTCCCGGCCGAGCAGTTCGATGGACTCGTACAGCGGCGGGGACACCCGGCGCCCGGTCACCGCGACCCGCACCGGCGCGTACGCCACCCGGGGCTTGAGGCCCAGTCCGCCCGGCTCCACCAGGGCCGCGGCCAGCGCCGACTGGATGGCCTCGGCGGTCCACGGCTCGACGGTGCTCAGGGCCCGCTCGGCCGCCTCGAGCACCGGGACCGCGTCCGGGGTGAGCACGCGCTGCGCGTCCTCGGGCTGCATCTCGAAGTCCGGCTCGCGGGCGAACAGGAAGCCGAGCATCCCCGCGGCCTCGGTGAGCCGGCTGATCCGGGTCTGGATGAGCGGCGCCGCCGCCGCGACCAGCGCCGCTTCCCGCTCGCTGGGCGGGTCCCCGATCACCCCGGCGCGCTGCAGGAACGGGATGATCCGGGCGACGAAATCGGCCGGGTCCAGGGCCCGGATCTTGTCCCCGTTGATCGCCTCGAGCTTGCGCACGTCGAACTGGGCCGGGTTCTTGTTGACCCGGGCCAGGTCGAACTCGGCGGCCATCTCCGCCAGCGTGAACTCCTCCCGGTCATCCCCGGGCGACCAGCCCAGCAGGGCCAGGTAGTTATTGATCGCCTCGGGCAGGAAGCCCTCCTCGCGGTACCAGTTGACCGAGACGACCCCGTTCCGCTTGGACAGCCGCTGGCCATCCTTGCCCAGCACGTACGGCAGGTGGGCGAAGACCGGGAACTCCTCCTCGGGCACGCCCATGGCCCGGTACACGGCGATCTGCCGCGGGGTGGAAGACAGCAGGTCCTCGCCGCGCACCACGTGAGTGATCTTCATCAGCACGTCGTCCACCGCGACGGCCAGGGTGTACAGCGGCGAGCCGTCGGCCCGGGCCAGCACGAAGTCCGGGACGTGCTCGTGATCGAAGGTGACTTCACCGCGGACGAGGTCGTTGAAGGTCGTGGACCCCTCCGGCATCCGGAACCGGACCACCGGGCGCCGTCCTTCCGCCTCGTACGCGGCGACCTGCTCGGCCGTGAGCACGCGGCAGTGCCCGTCGTAGCCGCTCGGGCCGCCGCCCGCCCGGGCCGCGGCCCGGCGCTCGGCCAGTTCCTCGGGAGTGCAGTAGCAGTAGTAGGCGTGGCCATCGGCGAGCAACCTGGCCACCCAGTCCGCGTAGCTGCCCATCCGCTCGCTCTGCAGGTACGGGCCGTACGGGCCGCCCACCTCGGGGCCCTCGTCCCACTCCAGGCCGAGCCAGCGCAGCGTGTCCAGCGCGGACGCGATGTAGGCGGGCGTCACCCGGGACTGGTCGGTGTCCTCGATGCGCAGCACGAACGTGCCGCCGGTGTGCCGGGCGAACGCCCAGTCGTACAGCGCGGTCCGGATGTTGCCCACGTGCAGGTCACCGCTGGGTGACGGGGCGAACCGGACCCGGACCTGGCTCTCGGCGCCGGGCGGCCTGCTCAGTCACGGCCCACCACCCTGTTGGCCAGCGAGCCGATGGTGTCCACGGTCACGGTTACCTCGTCTCCGTCATTCAGCGGGCCCACCCCGGCCGGCGTCCCGGTCAGCAGCACATCCCCGGGCAGCAGGGTCATCACCGTGCTCACGTATTCGATCAGCGCCGGCACGTCGTAGAGCAGTTCCGAGGTCCGGGCCCGCTGCCGGACCTCCCCGTTCACCATCGTGGTGAGTTCCAGGTCGGCCGGATCGACGTCGGTCTCGATCCACGGCCCCAGCGGGCAGAACGTGTCGAACCCCTTGGCCCGGGTCCACTGCCCGTCGCGGGCCTGCAGGTCCCGGGCGGTCACGTCGTTCGCGCAGGTGTAGCCGAAGATAACCTCGGCGGCCTGAGCGGCGGGCACCTCACGGCACAGCCGGCCGATGATGACGGCCATCTCGCCCTCGTAATCCACCCGCTGAGTGAGCTTGACCGGGTAGGCGATCTCGTCCCCGTGGCCGACCACCGAGGTGGAGGGCTTGAGGTACAGCACGGGTTCGCCGCCCGGCCCGGAGCCGCCGGCTCCGCCTCGCCCGCGCTCATCTCGCGGGGGTGCCCGGCGTAGTTACCGCCGACCGCGATCACCTTGCTGGGGAGCACCGGCGCCAGCAGCCGCACCTGGTCCAGGGGTAAGTGGCCCCGGTGAACTGGACGCTGCCCCGGCCCGGGCCCGAACGGGTGCCCGCGCAGTTCGGCGATGACGGTCAGGCCGCGGACCCCGGCGACGGACTGGCCGGCCGCGGCCCCGTCCGACTGGGTCTCGCCCACCACGCCGTAGGCCACGTCGCCACCTTTGGCGAATCTCGCGATGCGCACCGCTCACCCTCACCCGATGTCAGTCCACGCCTGCCCCGGCCGGCGGACGGCCAGGCTCCTAGAGCCTACTGAGCGCCGGGCCGGCCGGTGCCACGCCGGGCCCGGGGGTGCCGGGCCCGGGGCCGGGGGCTACTGCAGGTAGCCTTCCACCTCGGAGGCGGGGCGCGGCGTGGTGCCGGACGGGTCCTCGCCGAACTCGCGGCGGGCGCGGCGCTGGCGGAGCAGGTCCCAGCACTGGTCGAGCGACTCTTCCACGGAACGCAGCCGGGCCTGCTCCTCATCGCTGGACAGGGCGCCGTCGGCGACCTTGGCCCGCAGGTCGTGCTCGGTCTGGATCAGCTCGTCGATGTGCCCGAGGATCTCCTTGTCATCCATGGCTCCACCGTAAGGGTGACCGGCAGGTAGGCGGACGGCGGGGAGGCTTACAAGCAGCCCCCGGCGGTAGCCGGCACCGGCCGCCCCTGGGCCCGGTGCCGGAACCCGTGATCACCGCGCCAGGCGCGGGTCCAGCCGGGACGCGAAGAGGGCCACGCCGAGGACCAGGACCACCGGGATGCTCAGCGCCGCGGGCAGCCCGACCAGGCTCGCGCAGCCGCCGATCAGCGGGGGGCCGCCGACCAGGCCCAGGTATCCCAGCCCGGCCACCCGCGCGATGCCCAGCCCGGGCTGGCCCGGGTCAGCGCGGCCCGCGGCCGACAGCAGCTGCGGGATGGTGCAGGACAGGCCGGCGCCGCAGGCCGCGAAGCCGATGACCGCGCCGGCCAGCTGCGCGGCTGCACAGGGCCGCGGCCAGGCCCGCCGCGGCCAGCAGGGCGCAGCGGCGCACCAGCCCGGCGGGCCCGTACCGGGCGGCCAGCCGGTCACCGGCCAGCCTGCCCCCGGCCATGGCCAGCGAGAACCCGGCGAACCCGGCGGCCGTCAGCCATCCCGTGGTGCCCAGGTCATCGCGGAGATAGACGCCACTCCAGTTGCCCGCGGCGCCCTCAGCTGATCAGGCAGCACAGCGCGAGGAGGCCGAGCGCCAGCGTGCCGGATGATCCAGCCCGCCACCGGCCGCCCTGATGGCCGGCCCGGCTTTCCCCCGGCCCGTGCACCGGCGGCCCGGCGGCCGCGGGCCGGCGGCAGCCCGCGGTGGCAGGCGGGCCACCTCCTCGCCCGGCGCTCCCGGCCACCCCGGCCCGGCCGCCAGGTGCCGCCCGGCCAGGACCGAGACGACGGCACCGGCCAGGCCCACGGCAGCCAGCGAGGCCGAGCGGGCTGGCCGGCGGAGACGGCCAGCAGCCCGCCTAAGAGCGCACCGGTCAGGCCGGCCAGGCTGTAGCAGGCATGAAACGACGCCATCAGCGGCCGCCCGTACGCCTCCTCCAGCCGGACAGCCTGCGCGTTGATGGCCACGTCCAGGATCCCGCCCGCAATACCGAACGCCAGTAGCGCCGGAATGACCTCCGCCAGGGTCCCGGCCCCCCAGAGGAGGATTGGCAGCACCGCGATGGCCAGCCCGGCCAGCCGGCCCAGCCGGGCGCTGCCCAGCCAGTCGGCGAGCCGCCCGGCCACCGGCATCACGAGGACCAGCCGGCCGGCCCGACCAGCAAGGACGCGCCGAGCACCCCGTCGGTCAGGTGCAGCTGGGCCTTGACCCCGGGGATGCGCGCCACCCACAGGCCCTCGGCCAGGCCGAGGACGGCGAAGTAGGCCAGCACGGCGGCCCGCCCGGAGCGCAACCGGGCCAGGCGGGCGGCCGTTCCATCCGTGGCGGCGGGAGGGGTGAAGGCCAGCGCTTTTCTAGTCGGTACACAGACTGATGCCGGGATTATACCGGCAAGTCCGGTTCCAGTAACAGTGCGCAACTTATTCATTTCTTTGAGCCACTCCGCCGTTACTCATCCTGGACATCATTCTCGGGCGGCTGGTAGCCAGCTCGCAGCAGTGCGTAGCTGACAGCTTCCTCCAGCGCGTGCCAGGACGCCGCGATGATGTTCTCGTCCACCCCGACGGTGCTCCAGGCGCCGTCGGCCGCGCCGGTGCCGTCGCTGGAGGTGATCAGCACCCGGGTCACCGCGCCGGTGCCGTGCGACCCTTCCAGGATGCGGACCTTGTAGTCCGCCAGTTCCAGCCGGGCCAGCTCGGGGTAGAGCCGCTCCAGGGCCATCCGGAGAGCCTTGTCGAGCGAGTTGACCGGCCCGTTGCCCTCGCCGGTGGCGACGATCCGCTCCCCCTTGGCCTGCAGCTTGACGGTGGCCTCGCTGACCACCTCCCCGCCCGGCCGCTGCTCGACGATGACCCGCCACGACTCCACGGTGAAGTGACGCAGTTCCTGGCCGGCCAGCTCGTCGCGGAGCAGCAGCTCGAAGGAGGCGTCCGCGGCCTCGAAGGTGTAACCGCGGGCTTCCAGGTCCTTCACCCGGTTCACCACCCGGCCGACCGTGTCCTTGTCGCCGGACAGGTCGTAGCCGAGCTGCTTGCCCTTGATCTCCACGGACGCCCGCCCGGCCATGTCGGAGACCAGCATCCGCATGTCGTTGCCGACCAGCGCCGGGTCGATGTGCTGGTAGAGCATCGGGTCCACCTTGACCGCCGAGGCGTGCAGGCCGGCCTTGTGCGCGAAGGCCGAGTAGCCCACGTACGGCTGGTGCGTGCTCGGCGTGACGTTGGTGACCTCGCTGATGGCGTGGGCCACCCGGCTCATCTCGGCCAGGCAGCCCTCGGGCAGCACCACCTGGCCCTTCTTGAGCTGCAGCCCGGCCACCACGCTGAACAGGTTCGCGTTCCCGGCCCGCTCCCCGTAGCCGTTGGCGCAGCCCTGCACGTGGGTGACGCCGGCGTCCACCGCGACCAGGCTGTTGGCCACCGCGCAGGCGGTGTCGTCGTGGCAGTGGATGCCGAGCCGGGCACCGGTGGCCGCGGCCACCGCGCTGACCGCGTCGCCGAGCTCACCGGGGAGCATGCCCCCGTTGGTGTCGCACAGGGCGACCACGTCCGCCCCGGCCTCGGCGGCCACCCGGACCACCTCCAGCGCATAGCTGGGGTCTGACCGGTACCCGTCGAAGAAGTGCTCCGCATCGAGGAACACCCGCTGGCCCTCGGCGCGCAGATGACTGACGGTGTCGCGGATCATCGCCAGGTTCTCGTCCAGCGTGGTCCGCAGCGCCAGCCGGACATGCCGGTCGTGACTCTTGGCCACCAGAGTCACGACCGGCGCCCCGGACTCGCGCAGGGCGGCGACCTGAGGGTCGTCGGCCGCCTGCACGCCGGGCCGGCGGGTCGCGCCGAACGCGGCGAGCTGCGCGTGCCGGAGATCTAGATCGGTCCGGGCCCGGCGGAAGAACTCGGTGTCCTTGGGGATGGCCCCGGGCCAGCCGCCCTCGATGAAGCCGACGCCGAACTCGTCCAGCCGCCGGGCGATCGCCAGCTTGTCGGCGACGGTGAGGCTCAGCCCTTCCTGCTGGGCGCCATCGCGCAGCGTGGTGTCGTAGACATGGAACGCGTCGTCCATCATGACCTTGGTCCGTCTCTTCCCGCGGCTCGGGCGCCGCTGCCGGGTGGCTGTCCTCGCGCTGCCTTGGCTGACCGCAAAAAAAGACCCCTCGCGGCATGCGAGAGGTCTGCGCGTCGGCTGAGGAGCTAGCTGCCGACGCGCCTGCCGATAATGATGCGGCCGGACGTCATGCACCCAGTGTGACACATCACCCTGAGTGCTCGCACCGCGATTGCTCCCGCGGTCTCCCTGCCGTGACCATAAGGCGGTGTCCGTGCCGCGTGCGCAGGCGTACCCGATGAGGCGTACGGAAGGAACACACCCGCGCCGGCCGTGACCGGCGGCCCCTGTGCAACCAGGGCCAGCCAGCGCACGCGGCACGGACACCGCCGCCCCCAGCCAGCGCACGCGGCACGGACACCGCCGCCCCCCTCAGCAGATCTTGTGGATCCAGCCGTAGGGGTCAGGCCGCTGGCCGTACTGGATGCCGACCAGTTCCTCGCGCAGCCGCATGGTGACCGGGCCGGGGGTGCCGTCCCCGATCGTCCATTCGCCGTCGGCGCTCTTGACCTTGCCGACCGGGGTGATCACCGCGGCGGTGCCGCAGGCGAAGACCTCGGTCAGCTCACCGGACGCGCAGCCGTCGCGCCACTGGTCGGCGGTGATCTTGCCTTCCTCGGTGGGGAAGCCAAGGTCGGGGCCGAGCTTGAGCAGCGAGTCGCGGGTGATGCCGGGCAGCATGGTGCCGGTCAGCCCGGGAGTCATGATCCGCGCCTGGGAGCCGGTCCCGTAGACGAAGAACAGGTTCATCCCGCCCATCTCCTCGACCCAGCGGCGTTCCACCGCGTCCAGCCAGACCACCTGGTCGCAGCCGCTGGCGGTGGCCTGCAACTGGCCGGCGAAGGCCGCCGCGTAGTTGCCGCCGCACTTGGCCTCGCCGGTGCCGCCCGGCGCCGCCCGGGTG
The DNA here is from genome assembly GCA_963840195.1 of uncultured Actinomycetes bacterium. Classification (GTDB taxonomy): domain Bacteria; phylum Actinomycetota; class Actinomycetes; order Streptosporangiales; family Streptosporangiaceae; genus RYN-230. The sequence goes on along the minus strand of CAWIYD010000012.1, from coordinate 186,554 downwards.
TACTCCCGGGACAGCCAGACCGAGACCGGCTTGATACCGCCCTTGAAGTACGCCGCGGCCGGTGAGGCGATGACCGTGTAGAGGTACTCCGAGGACGGCCGGTTCACGCCCAGCCCCCGCTGCGTGGCGATCATGAACGGCCGCAGGTAGAGGCTGTGTCCCTCGGTCGAAGGCACCCAGTCGCGGTCCTGGCCGACCAGCAGCTCGATGGACCGCAGGAAGGCCGCCTCGGGCAGTTCGGGCATGGCCAGCCGGGCCGCGGAGCGGTTGAACCGGGCCGCGTTGGCGCCCGGCCGGAACGCGACGACCGGCCCGGGACCCTGCCGGTACGCCTTCAGGCCCTCGAAGATCTCCTGGGCGTAGTGGAACACCGCGGTGGCCGGCTCCAGCGTCAGCGGGCCGTACGGCTCCAGCCTGCCGTCGTGCCAGCCCCGGTCCGCCGACCAGCGCAGGGTGACCATGTGATCGGTGAATACCTCGCCGAACCCCGGGCTGGCCAGGATCCTCTCCCGTTCCGGCGCGGGAACGGGCTCCCCGCCGGGACGGATGTCGAAGGCGATCTCGGTATTCAGGCTTGCCGTCATCACAGGTCCCTCCTCATGCCCGGCGCGGCCAGGCCGCGCGGCGGGGCATCGTCACCCCGGCGTCGCGGCGGGCGCCAGGCCCGCCGCGACCATGTTGTCCTGCCGCGCTGCCAGCACGCGGCGTCCGTCCTCGCGCCGCGCCGTACGGCACGGCCAGGCGGGTCCGCGGGCCGGTGCCCTGCCGGACGCGCCTACCCGGCTACTCGCCCGGCGATGTCGTCGCCGATCTCCGGAGTAACCCGGGCTGCCCAGGCACCCTGCCGTTCGACAAGGTCGTCGGCCACCGCCTGCTCGATGCGGGCCGCCTCGCCGGTCAGGCCCAGGTGCTCACAGAGCATGGCCACCGACAGGATGGCCGCGGTGGGGTCGGCCTTCTGCTTGCCGGCGATGTCCGGCGCGCTGCCGTGCACCGGCTCGAACATGCTCGGCGCGGTCCGCTCCGGGTTGATGTTCCCGCTCGCGGCGAGCCCGATACCGCCGGCCACCGCGGCACCGAGGTCGGTGAGGATGTCACCGAAGAGGTTGTCGGTCACCACGACGCCGAACCGCTCCGGCTGGGTGACGAAGTACATGCAGGCGGCGTCCACATGGCAGTAGTCCACCGAGATGGCGGTGAACTCCTTGGCCAGCGCGTCCACGGTGCGCTGCCACAGGTCCCCGGCGTAGGCCAGCACATTGGTCTTGTGCACCAGGGTGAGCTTGCGGTCCGGGCGCTCGGCGGCCCGCTCGAAGGCGTACCGGACCACCCGGCGGACACCGAATGCCGTGTTCAGGCTCTCCTGGGTGGCCACCTCGTCCGGGGTGCCCTTGCGCAGCACGCCGCCGGCCCCGGCGTAGGGGCCCTCCGTGCCCTCCCGGACCACCAGCATGTTGATCGACTCGGGCCGGATGCTGGACAGCGGCGTGGCCACCCCGGGATACAGCCGGACCGGCCGCAGGTTCACGTAGTGGTCCAGCTCGAAGCGGAGCCGGAGCAGCAGCCCGCGCTCCAGGACGCCGCTCGGCACGGAAGGGTCGCCGACCGCCCCGAGCAGGATCGCGTCCTGGCCCCGGATCTCCTCCAGCGCCGAGTCGGGCAGCGTCTCTCCCGTGCGGTGCCAGCGCTGCGCGCCGAGGTCGTAGTTGGTCGCGTCGACCAGCACGCCCGCGGCCTGGAGGACCTTGAGCGCCTCGGCCACGACCTCAGGGCCGATGCCGTCACCGCCGATGACGGCGAGCTTGATCGCAGAAGATGCCATGCGCGTACCTTACTGGCCGGCCACGGCCGGCGACTCGCCTCCGTTGTCCCGGCGATCCAGGGCCACCTGGAGGGCACGGGCGGCCTGGCTGGCGGGCACGGCCGCCTGACGGCCTGAGGCGTCATCACGGCCATCGCGGCCACCGGCCTGCGCGGTCCCGGGCTGGTTCCACGGGTACATGTCGTACACGGCGTTCTCCAGATGAGCGGCTGCACGCCCGGCGGCGCGGACTGGCCGGAGGCACGGGCATTCCCGGGCCGGGCTGAGGACGGTGCGCCATCGGGGTGAGACTCCTGCGGGCGGGCTTACGGCCATCACGCTGTCCCGCAGCGGGTGGCCGGCCTGCCCTGATCAGGCCCCGCTACGGCAGCTCCAGATGGATACGAAGCGGCGCATTTCGTAGGCCATCCTAGTACTTCAGCGCGGCGCTGTCGCCCCGTCGCACAAATGTGTCTCTCATGGTGAGACGGAACGTGTCAGCCCGGCAGCCGGGCGGCCCCGCCGGGCGCCGCCGGCGGTCTCGGCGGCTTGGCAGACGGCGTTGACCTCATCGGTGTAGAGGGCCTCGAGGAGCTCCCGGCGCCCAGGGAAGTTGCGGTACAGAGTCGCCATGCCGACTCCCGCGCGTCGCGAGATCTCGGCCATCGATATTTCGGCCTCAGGATCGGCGAACGCGGACCGGGCGGCCGCCAGGATCTTGCCGCGGTTGCGCTCGGCGTCGGCTCGCCTCGTCGGTGATGGAAGCTGGTCAGGGGGCATCGGCAATCCAAGTGGACAGGCTATCCGCTAGTCGCTACAGTGAAGTGGACAGGCTCTCCGCCTGCTGGCGCTTCTGATCCTACTCACCTGCCGCGACTGACTCGCGGTGAGTCAGGGAGCTTCTTCATGGACTACCGTCCGCTGGGACGCACCGGCGTCTCGGTCAGCCAGATGTGCCTGGGCGCGATGATGTTTGGCGCCTTCGGCAACCCCGATCACGACGACGCGGTCCGGATCATCCATAAGGCGCTGGACGCCGGGATCAACTTCATCGACACCGCCGACGGCTACTCGGCCGGCGAGTCAGAAGAGATCGTCGGCCAGGCGCTGGCGGGCGGGCGGCGCGACAACGTGGTGCTCGCGGTCAAGTTCGGCCCTCCTTTCGACGAGGATCCCAACCATCGCGGAGCGTCGCGGCGGTGGATCACCGAAGGAGTCGAGGGCTCGCTGCGCCGGCTTCAGACCGACTGGATCGACCTCTACCAAGTCGGCGTTCCCGACCCCAACACCGATATCGACGAGACCCTCAGCGCCCTGACTGACCTCGTGCGGGCCGGCAAGATCCGGTCCTTCGGCGCGTCAAAGGTCCCCGCCTCCGAGATCGTCGAGGCTCAATGGGCCGCCGATCGCCGCGGCCACGGACGGTTTCGCACCGAACAGCCCCCCTACTCGCTGCTGACCCGCGCCATCGAGTACGACGTGCTGCCGACCTGCCTGCGCCACGGAATGGGCGTCATGACCTACAGCCCGCTGATCGATCTCACCAGCGATGTGTGATCAGTGCGGCCCGGGCTAGCGCTCCTCGAGGTCCACGGTCCGCCCGACGACCGCGCCGATGGTCGAGGAGATGTCGTCCAGGACCACCGCCGGGATCGCGGAATCCACCGAGAGCACGATGAGCGCGTCACCGCCGCGGGCGTCCCGGCATACCTGCATGCCGGCGATGTTGATGCCCTCGCTGCCGAGGATCTGGCCCACCGTGCCGACGATCCCGGGCCGGTCGGTGTAGGTGAGGAACACCATGTGCTCGGCCGGCGCGATCTCCATCTCGAAGCCGTTCACCTCGACCAGCTTCTCCTGCTGCCGCCGTCCGCTGAGGGTGCCGCCGACCGACACCACCTGGCCGTCCGGCATGATGCCGCGCAGCGTCAGGACGTTCCGCCAGTCCGGGCTCTCGCTCTCGGTCAGCAGGCTGATCTCGACGCCGCGCTCGCTGGCCAGCAGCGGGGCATTGACGTAGGTCACCGGGTCCTCCACCACGTCCGCGAAGACCCCCTTGAGCGCGGCGAGCTCGATCACCCGGACGTCGTGGGCGGCCAGTTCGCCGCGCACCTCGACGTCGATCCGGGCCGCCATCCCGCCCGCCAGCGCGGTGAAGATCCGGCCCAGCTTCTCGGCCAGCGGCAGCCCCGGCTTGACGTCCTCGTGCACCACGCCGCCCTGCACGTTGACCGCGTCCGGGACGAACTCGCCCGCCAGCGCCAGCCGGACCGACCGGGCCACCTGGGTGCCGGCCTTCTCCTGGGCCTCGGCCGTGCTGGCCCCCAGATGGGGGGTGGCCACCACCGTCGGGAAATCCAGCAGCGGGTTCCCGGTGGCTGGCTCGGCGGTGAACACGTCGATGGCGGCCCCGGCCACCCGGCCGTCCTTGAGCGCCACGGCCAGCGCGTTCTCGTCGACGATGCCGCCCCGCGCCGCGTTGACGATACGGACGCCCGGCTTGACCCGGCGCAGTTCCCGGTCCCCGATCAGGCCGGTCGTCTCGGTGTTCTTCGGCAGGTGCACGCTGATGAAATCGGACTCGGCCAGCAGCTCGTCCAGGCTGGCCAGCCGGACGCCGAGCTGGGCGGCGCGGGCCGCCGGGACATAAGGGTCGTAGGCGACCAGGCGCATCCCGAAGGCGGCCAGCCGCTCGGCCACCAGCACCCCGATCCGGCCCAGCCCGAGGATGCCGGCCACCTTGTCCTGCAGTTCCACCCCGGTGAACGCCGACCGCTGCCACTGGCCGGCCCGCAGCGATGCCGCCGCCTGGGGCACGTTCCTGGCCACCGCGAGCAGCAGCCCCACCGCGTGCTCGGCCGCGCTGACGATGTTGGAGGTGGGCGCGTTCAGCACCATGACCCCGGCCCGGGTCGCCGCGTCCACGTCCACGTTGTCCAGGCCCACCCCCGCCCGCGCCACCACCCGCAGCCGGGGCGCGCAGCCCAGCGCCTCGGCGTCAATCTGGGTCGCGCTGCGCACGATGACCGCGTCGGCCGACGGGAGCGCGGCGAGCAGGGCGGCCCGGTCGGCGCCGTCCGCGTAGCGCACGTCGAAGTCGGCTTCCAGCTGCCGGATGGCGGCTGGGGAAAGTTCCTCGGCGATGAGGACAACAGGTGCAGGCACGACGATGGCCCCTTATGACGGACAGCGGAAGCGCCAGTCTAGCGAAGCTTGTGAAATGTTTCACGAGCCACGTTTCCCGGCTGAGCCTGGCAGGCGGAAGGGTGGCGCCGGCCCGGGGCCGCGGCCCCGGGCCGGCGCCATCGCCCCCGGCTCAGGATCCGCTCGTGTCGTCTCCGGAGTCCAGCCAGCTCATCAGCGGCCGCAGCTTCGCCCCGACCTGCTCGATCTGCTCGGCGCGGGACGCCTCGCGGCGCTTGAGGAAGTTCGGCCGGCCGGCGTCGAACTCCTCGATCAGCTCACGGGTGAACGTGCCGTCCCGGACCTCGGCGAGGATCCGCCGCATCTCCTCCCGGCTGCGCTCGTCCACCAGCCGGGGCCCGCGGGTGTAACCGCCGAACTCGGCCGTGTCCGAGACCGACCAGTACATCTTGGAGATGCCGCCCTCGTACATGAGGTCCACGATGAGCTTCATCTCGTGCAGGCACTCGAAGTAGGCGATCTCGGGCTGGTAGCCCGCCTCGACCAGGGTGTCGAAACCGGCCTTGATCAGCTCAGAGACGCCGCCGCACAGCACCGCCTGCTCACCGAAGAGGTCCGTCTCGGTCTCCTCGGCGAACGTGGTGACCAGCGCGCCCGCCCGGGTGCCGCCGATCGCCTTGGCGTAGGCCAGGGTGAGCGGCCAGGCGTTCCCGGTGGCATCCTGCGCCACGGCGACCAGCACCGGCACGCCGCGGCCCTCGGCGAACTGGCGGCGGACCAGGTGGCCGGGGCCCTTGGGGGCCACCATGCAGACGTCCACCCCGGCAGGCGGCTGGATGAGCTGGTAGCGGATGTTGAGCCCGTGGGCGAAGAACAGGGCGTCCCCGTCCACCAGGCTCGGCTCGATGGCCTCCGCGTACAGCGCCCGCTGCACGTGGTCCGGCGCCAGGACCATGATCAGGTCCGCTTCCTCGCACGCGTCGCGCGGGGTGAGCACCCGGAGCCCCTCGTTGGCCGCGTTCTCCCGGCTGCGGGACCCCTCGGGGAGCCCGACCCGGACGTCCACCCCGGAATCGCGCAGCGAGAGCGCGTGCGCGTGCCCCTGGCTGCCGTAGCCGAGGATGGCGGCGTGCCGGCCCTGGATGACACTGAGGTCGGCGCCGTCGTCATAGAAGATGTCTGCCATTGCCTGCCTTTCACTCATTCCCTGAAAAGTTCGCGGTGCCGCGCGGTCACTGGGCCGCGCGGTCCACCGGGCGCAGTGCCCGGTCCGTGATCGACCGGCCGCCACGGCCGAGCGCGACCATGCCGGACTGGACGAGTTCCTTGATGCCGAACGGCTCGAGCACCCTGATCAGCGCGTCGAGCTTGTCCCGGTTGCCGGTGGCCTCGACGGTGACCGCGTCCTGCGCCACGTCCACCACCTTGGCACGGAACAGCGTCACCGTCTCCAGCACGCGCGACCGGCTTTCCAGGTCAGCCCGCACCTTGATGAGCAGCAGTTCGCGCTGCACCGACGCGGTCGGCTCCAGCTCGACGATCTTGAGCACGTTGATCAGCTTGTTGAGCTGCTTGGTCACCTGCTCCAGCGGATGGTCGGCGCAGTCCACCACGATCGTCATCCGGGAGATCTCCGGGTGCTCGGTGGGCCCCACGGCGAGTGAGTCGATGTTGAAGCCACGGCGGGAGAACAACCCGGCGATCCGGACGAGCACGCCCGGCTTGTTCTCCACCAGCACCGAGAGAGTATGCCTGTTCATAGTCGGCTCCTGATCGCGAAGGCGGGCCAGCCCCTGGCTCATTCGGTCACATCCCAGTCCGGCGCCATGTTCCGCGCCACGATGATGTCGTCGTTGCTGGTGCCGGCGGCCACCATCGGCCACACCATGGCGTCCCGGTGCACGATGAAGTCCACCACGACCGGCCGGTCGTTGATCTTCATCGCCTCCTCGATCACGGAGTCCACGCTGGCCGCGTCCTCGCAGCGCAGCCCGACGCAGCCGTAGGCCTCGGCCAGCTTGACGAAGTCCGGGATGCGGGTGCCGCCGGCCGCGGCCGGATCGCGGCGCGGGGGCGCCTCGTGGCTGAGCGCCTCGTCGTAGGTCCGGGCCACCCGGTCCAGGTCGGTGTTGGAGTACCGCTCGTTGTAGAACAGCGTCTGCCACTGCCGGACCATGCCCAGGTTGCCGTTGTTGATGATGGCGATCTTGACGGGGATGCCCTCCACCGCGCAGGTGGCCAGTTCCTGGTTGGTCATCTGGAAGCAGCCGTCGCCGTCGATGGCCCACACGCATGCCGCCGGGTTGCCGACCTTGGCGCCCATCGCGGCGGGCACCGCGTAGCCCATCGTGCCCGCGCCGCCGGAGTTCAGCCAGTGCCCGGGCCGCTCGTGGCTGATGAACTGGGCGGCCCACATCTGGTGCTGGCCGACCCCGGCCACGTACACCGCGTCCGGGCCGGCGATCTGCCCGATCCGCTCGATGACGTACTGCGGGGCCAGCGAGCCGTCCGCGGGCTGGTCGTAGCCGAGCGGGTAGGTGCTCCGCCAGGCGTCCACCTGGGACCACCACGCGGTCAGGTCGGGCTGGTGCCCCGCGGCGTGCTCGGCCCGGACCGCGGCGGTCAGTTCCGTGATCACCTCACGGCAGTCGCCGACGATCGGGACGTCGGCCCGCCGGTTCTTGGAGATCTCCGCGGGGTCGATGTCCGCGTGCACCACCGCCGCGCCCGGCGCGAAGCTGTCCAGCTTCCCGGTCACCCGGTCGTCGAAGCGGGCCCCCAGCGCGATGAGCAGGTCGGACTTCTGCAGCGCGCCGACCGCGGCCACCGTGCCGTGCATCCCGGGCATGCCCAGGTTCTGCCGGTGGCTGCCCGGGAAGCCGCCCCGCGCCATCAGCGTGGTGACCACCGGGATCCCGGTCAGCTCGGCCAGTTCCAGCAGTTCCCGGCTGGCGCCTGCCTTGATCACGCCGCCGCCCACGTACAGCACCGGGCGGGTCGCCTCGGCGATCAGCCGGGCCGCCTCCCGGACCTGCCGGGAGTGCGGCCGGGTGACGGGGTGGTAGCCGGGCAGGTCGAAGGTGGGCGGCCAGCGGAACTCGGTGCTCGCCTGGAGCGCGTCCTTGGCCACGTCGACCAGTACCGGGCCGGGCCGGCCGGTGGAGGCCACGTGGAACGCCTCGGCCACCGTCCGGGCGATGTCCTCGGCCTTGGTGACGAGGAAGTTGTGCTTGGTGACCGGCAGGGTGATGCCGGAGATGTCGGCCTCCTGGAACCCGTCCGTGCCGATCAGGGTGCTGGGAATCTGGCCGGTGATGGCCACCACCGGGACCGAGTCCATGTACGCGTCGGACAGCGGGGTGACCAGGTTGGTGGCGCCCGGCCCCGAGGTGGCCATGCACACCCCCGGCCGCCCGGTGACCTGCGCGTAGCCGGTCGCGGCATGCCCGGCGCCCTGCTCGTGGCGGACCAGGATGTGCCGGACCGACGAGTCGAACAGCGGGTCGTACAGCGGCAGGATGGCGCCGCCGGGGATGCCGAACACCACGTCCACGCCCAGCCGCTCCAGGGCGGCGACGAGCGCCTGCGCCCCGGTCATGCGGGTACCGGGCACGGCACCCGGCTCCCGGGGCCGGTCGGCCGCGGGGGCCGGCCCGGGCGCCGCCGGGCTGGCCGGGCCGGGACGGCCCGGCGGAGCCGCGGCGGGCCGCGCTCCGCTGCCGGCGGCCGGGGCGGCAGCGGCCGGGCCGGGGTCGCCGGGCGGGTGTGGTTCCGCGGTGTCCCGGGAGGCGGCGCGGGCGGCCAGGTCACGCGGCGTCGGGCCAGCGCTCTTCCGCGCCTGGCTGGCCAATCCTTGGCCGGGGGTAGCCGGCGCGGTCGTCTGGTCGGTCATCGCAAGCTTCCTCGTCTGCGGTTGGGTCAGTGATGGCAACAAAAAACCCTCGACGCCTGGGCAGGCGGACGAGGGTAGCGCGCGGGTAGCCGGTTAAGTCAGCTACTCGCGCGCCTGCTGAGTACGAGCACGGTGATCGGTGACACGGATATCACTCTGGCCCAGACCGGGCCTGGCGTCAACTTGAGAGCGCGTTCGTCTCAGCTGGCGAGATCGCGCCGAAAGGGGGCTCACCGCTCTCCCTGGCGGCCTCCCCGGTCAGGCCGGCCATGCCGTCCGGCGGAACGGGCCCGGCCAGCAGCGGCCCCATCCCGATCCGGCAGCCGATCCGGGCCAGCAGCTCGCGCTGGCCGGGCCGCTCGATCCCGGTCGCCGCCACGGTGAGGCCGAGGTCCCGGCCGACCGCCGCCCGCGGCCCGGGCCAGGGTCTCCGCGGCGGCATCCGCCCCGAGCCCGGCGACCAGTTCCGGCCCCACCACGATCAGGTCCACCGGAAGCTGGCCGAGCCGGGCCACGGCCGCGAAGCCCGCACCGGAGATGTCCACGGCGAGCCGGACGCCCCGCTCGCGCAGCTCGCCGGCCCCCTGCACGAGGACCTCGCCGCCGTCCAGCAGCACCTGGCCCGGGACCTCCAGGATCAGGGCGTGCGGCGGCAGCCCGCTGCTGGCCAGGGCGTCCAGGACCGATTCGGTGAACCGGGGCGACATCACCTGGGCCGGCGAGCAGCTGAGCCAGAGGCTGGCCGCCCAGCCCGCCCGGTGCCACGAGGCGGCCCGGGCGCAGGACTCCGACAGCACCCAGTCGCCCAGGTCCACGATGACCCGGGTGACCTCCGCGGCCTCCAGGAACTCCCGGCGCGGCAGCTCCGCCCCGTCCCGCCGCCACCGGGGCAGCGCGGCCGCCCCGATCACCCGCGAGCTGCCCAGGTCCGTCAGCGGCTGGTAGTCCACCTCGAGCTCGCCGTCGGCCAGGGCCCGGCTCAGCTGCGCGGCCAGGGTCAGGCGGCGGCCCGCGTCGGCGGGCGGGAGTCCCGGATACACCTCCACCCGGCCGCCGCCGGCCTTCTTGGCCGCCGAGACGCACCGCTCGGCGTTCCGCCAGACGTAGCCGGCCGGGCTGCCGTCGGCCACGGCCACCCCGAGGCTGGCCGTCAGCGCGACCGCCCGGTCGGCCGCGCGGAAGGGCTCGGCAGCCACCGCGGCGCGGATCCGTTCGGCATAATCAGTGATCTCGGTGGCGGTGGCCGCCCCGGTCAGCAGGACCGCGAATTCGTCGCCCCCCCAGCGCCCGACCGTGCCCCGGGGCGGCACGACTGCCCGCAGCCTCCGGGCCACCTGGGCCAGGACGAGGTCACCCGCGGCGGGCCCGGCCAGGTCGTTGACGGCGGAGAACGAATCCAGGTTGAGCAGGATGACCCCGGCCAGCCCGGAACCGCCCGGCGCGGGAGCCGGCGCCAGGTCATCCACGGCCGCCTGCCCCGGGCCGCTGCCGTCCCCGGCCGCCGCATCCCCGGCCGCCGCATCCACGGCCGCCGCATCCACGGCCGCCGCGTCCGCCGTCACGGGGTCCCCGCCCGGCACAGCACCGCCCGCCGCAGCACCCGCCGACACACCCCCGCCCGCTGCGGCACCCTCCGCCGCGTCCCCGTCCACCGCGTCCCCGTCCGCGGCCGGCGGCCGGGCTGGGCCGCCCAGCCGGTCCAGGCTCAGCGCGTCCCGGGCCCGCTCCTCCAGGAAGGCCCGGTTGGGCAGCCCGGTGAGACCGTCGTGGTAGGTCAGGTGCGCGATCTGGCGGCGCAGCGCCACCTGCTCGCTGACGTCGCGTGCGGTCACCAGCAGCCGGTCCGGGGCGCCCTGGCTGCGCTGCCGGGAGATGGTCGCCTCCGCGTACCGCCAGGTGCCGTCCATGGCGCGGACCCGGCAGGTGTAGCGGATCTGGTGGGCCGGCGCGCTGGCCGCCTCGCGGACGGCGCGGATGCCGCCCAGCCGGTCCTCCGGGTGCACCAGGTCGGCCAGGACCTGGCCGGCCAGCCGTTCCGGGGCGTAGCCGTAGTCCCGGACCGCGGGGCTGGCGTAGCCGATCCGCCCGGCGTAGTCGCAGACCAGCACGGCGTCGCTGGTGCGGTCAGCCAGCTCGCGGAACTGCTGGCCCGCCTCGTGCCACAGCCGGGCCCGCGCCCCGTCCCGGTGCAGCAGGATGACGATGCGCACGGTCAGCGCGAGCAGCACGGTCGCCGCGGCGACCACCAGCACCGGTTCCGCGGCCGGGCCGGCCGGCCAGCCCGTAGCCGATCACGACCAGGGCGGCGGACGCGGCGGCCAGCGCGGCCAGGGCCGTCGAGACGTGCAGCCTGCCCCGGGTCAGCTGGGTCCCGTCCGGCGGCGCGCTGCTCCGGGCCGTGCCCAGCCACGGCGCGCAGCCGAGCAGGACCAACCCGGCCACCAGCAGGATCACCGCCGCGATCCCCGGGTAGCCGGCGCTGACCCGGGCGCCCACGCAGAGCGCGTCGCCCACGGACAGCAGCAGCAGGGCCAGGAACGGCGCCACGCCCCGGCGGCCGGCGGCGGCCGCCAGCGGCAGCAGCCCGCCGAGCACCAGCAGGTCGGCCAGGGGGTGCACGAGCTGCCCGGCGAAGGTGCCCGGGCCGTCACCGGAATGCGCGTACGCCGGGCCGAGCGTGGTCAGCCAGCAGATGATGAACAGCGCGGAGGCCAGCACGTAGCCGTCGGCCAGGTGGGCCAGCGCGGTGCCGGCCCGGCCCGGGCGGCGCTGGGCCAGCGGGTGCCAGCCCGTCTCCGCCCGCGGCCGCAGCCGGGCCACCCCGGCGACCAGCACGGGAAGGGCGAGCAGTCCGGGCAGGTCGGCAGCGCTGAGCGGGAACGCGGATCCCGTCCCGGCGCCGGACAGCGCCGCCTGGGCGGCCGCGCCCAGGCCGAACAGCAGCGCGGCCAGCGCCAGCAGCCAGTAGGCATGCTTCATGGTCCCGGCGTGCCGGCCGGCCCCGCGCCACGCGGTGGCCGCGGCTCCGGCCGCGGCCAGCGCGAGTACCGCGGTGGCCGCCTGCTCAGCCAGGCTCATGACAGGTCACCCGATGCTTGCGGGCGCACCGAGTCTCCTTCCGCCGCGTCCGCCACTGCAGGGAAACCAGCAAGCCTCGTGGGCCTGGGCTGGCCGTCTCGCAACCGGATCTGGGCGCACCGGTTGCCAGGACGGAGCAGGACGCCCGCAGTGTGCTGCGGGACCCGCGAATGGGCTGATCGCGGTCATCGCCAGTAAACGATGCTGCTCACTTTAGGCCGCTTAGGTCACACTTCGATTGAGGAAGGGCGTCCACCGGGCGACAACTCTGTCACCTGCCCCGGGAGGAATTCCGGTCACACGCCATTGACCAGCGGTGATTACCGCAGCGCGGTTAGTAGCGGCCCGGGAGGGCGATCGGCGGCGGTTCGCCACTGGCGAAACCGCCGCCGCGCCCGGGCGCGGCGGGCCGGTCAGGCCTGGCCGAGGCGGTCCAGGATGAGCTGCTTGACCCGGGCGGCGTCGGCCTGGCCCCGGGTGGCCTTCATGACCGCGCCGACCAGGGCGCCGGCCGCGGCGACCTTGCCGTCGCGCACCTTCTGGGCCACCTCCGGGCTGGCCGCGATGGCCTCGTCCACCGCCGCGAGGAGCACGGTGTCGTCGCTGACCACGGCCAGGCCGCGGGCCGCGACCACCTCGTCCGGGGTGCCCTCGCCGGCCAGCACGCCCTCGATCACCTGGCGGGCCAGCCGGTCGCTGAGCGCGCCGGATCCGACCAGGGCACTCACCCGGGCCACGTCCGCCGGGGTGATGGCCAGGCCGGCCAGGTCGGTACCCGAGTCGTTCGCGATCCGGGCCAGCTCACCGAGCCACCACTTGCGGGCGTCGGCCGGCGAGGCGCCCGCCGCGACCGTCTCGGCCACCAGGTCCGTGGCCCCCGCGTTGTTCAGCGCGGACATGTCCAGGTCGGACAGGCCCCACTCGGCCTGCAGCCGGGCCCGCCGGGCCGCGGGGAACTCCGGGAGCTGGGCGCGGATCTCCTCGACCCAGTCCGGCGGCGGGGCCAGCGGGACCAGGTCGGGCTCCGGGAAGTACCGGTAGTCCTGGGCCTCTTCCTTGCTCCGCCCCGGCCGCGGTGGTGCCGGTGGCCTCCTGGAAGTGCCGGGTCTCCTGGACGATCCGCTGCCCGGCGTCCAGCAGCGCGGCCTGCCGCTCGATCTCGTACCGGACCGCGCGCTCCACCGAGCGGAGCGAGTTCACGTTCTTGGTCTCGGTCCGGGTGCCCCATTCGGTGGACCCCGGGGGCGCGATCGACGTGTTCACGTCGCAGCGCAGCGAGCCCTCTTCCATCCGCACGTCGGACACGCCGAGGGCGCGCAGCAGGTCACGCAGCTCCGCCACGTAGGCCCGGGCCACCGCGGGAGCCAGTTCCCCGGTGCCGGTCACCGGCTTGGTCACGATCTCCACCAGCGGGATGCCGGCCCGGTTGTAGTCGACCAGCGAGTACTCCGCGCCGTGGATCCGGCCGGTGGAACCGCCCATGTGCAGCGACTTCCCGGTGTCCTCCTCCAGGTGCACCCGCTCGATCTCCACCCGGAAGTTCCGCGGCTGCCCGTCCGGCGTGTCATGCACCGTCACGTCCAGCCACCCATCGGTGCACAACGGCTCGTCGTACTGGGAGATCTGGTAGTTCTTCGGCATGTCCGGGTAGAAGTAATTCTTCCGGGCGAACCGGCACCAGCTCGCGATCGAGCAGTTCAGCGCGAGCCCGATCCGGATCGAGTACTCGATCGCGGCCCGGTTGATCACCGGCAGCGACCCGGGCAATCCCAGGCAGACCGGGCAGACCAGCGAGTTGGGCTCGCCGCCGAACCGGGCCGGGCAGCCGCAGAACATCTTCGTCCGGGTGCCCAGTTCCACGTGGGTTTCCAGCCCGATCACCGGCTCATAACGAGAAACCGCGATACCGAAGGGGACCACGTCCGCGACTGCCTGCGCGCTCATCCCCGGTCCTCCGCATCCAGCCCGTGGGCGCCGTCGAGCAGCGGGCCGCCGCGCCGGGAGTCCAGCGCGGCTTCCACCGCGGCCGCCACCCGGTAGACCCGGTCATCGGCCAGCACCGGCGCCATGATCTGCAGGCCGACCGGCAGCCCGTCCTCCGGCGCCAGGCCGCACGGCACGGACAGCGCCGCGTTGCCGGCCAGGTTGGACGGGATCGTGCACAGGTCGGCGACGTACATCGCCATCGGGTCGTCGGCCCGCTCGCCGATCGGGAACGCGGTGGTCGGCGTGGTCGGCGAGATCAGCACGTCCACCTGCTCGAAGGCCGCCTCGAAGTCCCGGGTGATCAGGGTGCGGACCTGCTGCGCCTTGCCGTAGTAGGCGTCGTAGTAGCCGCTGGACAAGGCGTAGGTGCCGAGCATGATCCGGCGTTTCACCTCGGCCCCGAAGCCTTCCGCCCGGGTCAGCGACATGACCTCCTCGGCGCTGCGGGTGCCGTCGTCGCCCACCCGCAGCCCGTACCGCATGCCGTCGAACCGGGCCAGGTTGGACGAGCACTCGCTGGGCGCGATGAGGTAATAGGCGGGCAGCGCGTAGCTGAAGTGCGGGCAGGACACCTCGACGATCTTGGCGCCGAGCGACTCCAGCAGCTCGACCGCCTCGGTGAACCGGGCCAGCACCCCGGGCTGGTACCCCTCGCCGGACAGTTCCGGGACCACCCCGATGCGCAGCCCGCTCACGTCCGCCTGCCGGGCGGCCGCGACCACCGGCGGCACCGGCGCGTCCACCGAGGTGGAGTCGCACGGGTCGTGCCCGGACATGGCCTCGTGCAGCAGCGCGGCATCCAGCACGGTCCGGGCCAGCGGCCCCGGCGTGTCGAGCGAGGACGCGAACGCGACCACCCCGTACCGGGAAGAACCGCCGTAGGTGGGCTTCACCCCGACGATCCCGCACACCGCGGCCGGCTGCCGGATCGACCCGCCGGTGTCGGTGCCGATGCCGAGCGGGGCCTCGAAGCCGGCCACCGCGGCCGCCGAGCCGCCGGACGAGCCGCCCGGCACCCGGCTGGTGTCCCACGGGTTGCGGGACGGCCCGAACGCCGAGTTCTCGGTGGAGGAGCCCATCGCGAACTCGTCCATGTTGGCCTTGCCCAGGATGACCACCCCGGCCTGGCGCAGCCGCCGGGTCACGGTGGCGTCGTAGGGCGGCTGCCAGCCGTCCAGGATGCGGGAGGCGCAGGTGGTCGGCATGTCCGTCGTGGTGAACACGTCCTTGAGCGCCAGCGGCACGCCGGCCAGCGGCCCGAGCGCCTCACCCGCCCAGCGCCGGTCGTCTATGCGCCGGGCCACGGCCCGGGCCCGGTCCGCGGCGACATGCAGGAACGCGTGCAGCCGGCCGTCCACCGCGTCGATCCGGGCCAGGTGCGCCTCGGTGACCTCCACCGCGGACACCTCGCCGGCGGCCATCGCCGCCGCCAGCTCGGCCGCGGTGAGCCGGGTCAGCTCGCCGTCCATGGTCAGTCCTCCGCCAGGATGCGCGGCACCCGGAAGCGCTGCTGCTCCACCGCGGGCGCCTGGGCCAGGGCCTGGCCGGGACCGAGGCAGGGCTGCTCGACGTCGTCACGGAACACGTTGGTCAGCGGCACGGCGTGCGAGGTCGGCGGGATCTGCTCGGCCGCGACCTCCTGGACGCGGGCCACCGCCGAGATGATCTGGTCCAGCTGGGTGGCGAAGTGGTCGAGTTCCTCCTCGCCCAGGGCCAGCCGGGACAGCCGGGCCAGGTGGGCGACTTCCGCGCGGGCAATGGACATGCCAGCCATCCTAGGCCCGGCCTGTCAGCACCCTGACGGCATTATCCGCGGCCGGCGCAACCCCGCGCCGGAGCCGGCGGGGCCTCGCCCGTTCGTGATGTTGAGTTTGGTCACACCCGGGTGTGAGCTAGGTCAACATCACGAAGGCGCGGCGGGTGGGGACGGGTGGCTGGTGAGGCGGCTGTGCGACGTGGGGCGTCTGAGGCAACCGGCCGGCTGGTGAGGGCTCTGGCCCGGCGCGGTCAGCGGTCGGCGATGGCGGCGGGCGGGAGGGCCATGGCCTCCCCCGGCGGCCGGGACGCCAGGTCATCGGCGAGCCAGGCGGTCGCGGCGGCGGCGTTGAGCGGCCGGCTGAACTCGCGGCCCTGGGCGGCCTCGCAGCCGAGCACGCGCAGCGCCTCGGCCACCTCCGGGGTTTCCACCCCCTCGGCGACCGACCGGATGCCCAGGCCACGGACGAGATCCACCACCGAGCGGACGATGAGCTGCTTGTCCGGGCTGGCGGTGAGCGTGGTGATGAACGACGGGTCGATCTTCACCTCGCGGACGGCCATCCCGGCCAGCCGCCCCAGCGAGGAATACCCGGTGCCGAAGTCGTCCAGGCTGAGCTGGATGCCGAGGTCATGCAGGGCGGCCAGGCCGGCCGCGATGTCCGGGGCACCCCCCGACAGGGTGCGCTCGCTGATCTCTACCAGCAGCGACTCGGGCGGCAGGCTGAGGGCGGCGAGCTCGCGCTCGATCGTGCCGGCCAGGCCGGCGTCGAGCAGGTCACGCAGGGACACGTTCACCGACAGCTGCACCGGGAGGCCGCCGCGCTGCCAGGCCGACGCCTGGCTGAGCGCGGTCCGCAGCACGTGCTGGGTCAGGTCCCGCATCAGGAACGACTGCTCGGCCAGCGGGATGAACTCGGCCGCCCCCAGCAGCCCCCGGCGCGGATGGCGCCAGCGCAGCAGGGCCTCCATGCCCGCGGTCCGCCCGCCGGCCAGCAGGACCTTGGGCTGGTAGTGCAGCTCGAACTCGCCGTGGTCGATGCCGCGGCGCAGGTCACCGAGCAGGGACAGCCGGGCCGGGGAATGCCGTTCGCCGCGGGGCACGTACAGCTCCACCCCGCTGCGGCGCTCCTTGGCCCGGTACATGGCCACGTCCGCGCGCTGCAGCAGCGCCTCCACCGTGCTGCCGTCCTCGGGGTAGAGGGCGATCCCCACGCTCGCCTCGACCTCCAGCGACATGCCTTCCAGCCGGACCGGCTCGGCCAGCGCGGCGCGCAGCCGGGCGGCCACCTCGCGGGCCGCGGTGACGCTGCGCACCGAGGGCAGCAGCACGGCGAATTCGTCGCCGCCGAGCCGGGCCACCACGTCGCCGGGCCGCACGCTGCGGGTCAGCCGGTAGGCGACGACCTGGAGCAGCCCGTCCCCGGACAGGTGCCCGAGCGTGTCGTTGATCTCCTTGAACCGGTCCAGGTCCAGCAGCAGGAAGCCGGCCATCGCGCCGGTCCGGGCCGCCTCGGTGATCGCCTCGGCCGTCTTGCGCAGCAGCAGCGAGCGGTTGGGCAGGCCGGTGAGCTGGTCGTGCAGGGCCTGGTACTCCCGCTTCACCGACATGCCCGCGTTCGCGTAGATCGCGGTGAGCGGCAGCAGGAAGAGCAGGACCAGCAGCACGGACCGGCTCATGACCACCGCCACCAGCGGGGCGGTGGACAGCAGCGCCAGGTTGACGAACGCCTGGTAGGGCAGGGCCTTGCGCAGCGTGATGCGGACCGGGGCCCGGGCGTGCAGGGCCACCGCCACCCCGACGCAGGCGAAGTTGACCGCGAAGTAGGCGGCCGCGGCGAGCGCGATGGTGCCGAGCTCACGCCCGGAGGGGATCCAGGGCTGGAGCGGCCGTCGGGTGCACGCCGCCCAGGGTGAGGACGGCCGCGGCGGCGCTGAGGCTGAGCGTGAACTGGGCCACGTTGAATGCGGCGCGGAACAGCGCCTGGCGCCCGGACAGCGCCACGATGATCGTCGTGATCGCGCGGAGCAGCACCGCCACCGGGAGCCCCCAGAACAGCAGGGCCGCGAAGCAGAAGGTGAGAGCGGCGTTCCCGGCATCGGATGCCGCCTGGGCGGGGGTGACGATCGGCCTGAGCTCGCCCACCAGGGTGAGCGCGGCGATGACCCAGAACAATGGGTGGCTGGCCAGTCCCACCAGTCCGGGACCGGACAGGCCCCTCATGGCCGCGGCGAGCGCACCAAGACCCGCCACCGTGACCACGGCGAGGTAGGTCCACAGCGGGGAACCGATCCGCGGACCGATGTCCCTGGTGTCGTTCGGGTCCTTCATGGCGTCCTCGTGCTGCAGCCCGCCGGGCCGACGGTGCAATCGCTCTCAGAGCAGAGTAAGGCCGAAAACGTACTTCGCGAAGCCAATCGCACACTATCCGTTACGGTGCATTGTTTGACGATTGAATAAGCGCAGGTCAGACGGATCGAGGGACGGTGTTGTCACATTCCTGCTCAGTTTGCGCCGTCATTCTCCGGCGCCGCAGCAGCCTCGGCCGCCCCGCGGGCGGCCGCCGGGCCCTCGGCCAGCAGGACGCCGAAGGCCTCCTCGCCGAGCACCGGCACGCCCAGTGAGACGGCCTTGTCATACTTCGAGCCGGGCTTGTCGCCGGCCACCACGAAGCTGGTCTTCTTGGAGACGGACGAGGTCACCTTGCCGCCCCGGGACTGCACCGCCTCGGCCGCCTCGTCCCGGGTGAACCCCTCGAGGCTGCCGGTGATCACCACGGTCAGCCCGGCCAGCGGGCGGCTGGGATCGGGCTCGGCCGCCGTCCCCTCCCCCGGCCCGGCGGCGGCCGGCGGGGGCGGGGGCGGCACCCAGCCGGGCGTGGCCAGCTGCACGCCCGCGGCCCGCCACTTGTCCACGATCGCCACGTGCCAGTCCACGCCGAACCACTCGATGACCGAGGCGGCGATGGTCGGGCCGACGCCGTCGGTGGCCGCGAGGTCCTCGGCCGAGGCGGCAGCGATCGCGTCGAGCGAGCCGAATTGGGCGGCCAGCGCCCGGGCCGCGGTCGGGCCGACATGCCGGATGGACAGCGCGACCAGCACCCGCCACAGCGGCCGGGTGCGCGCCTCCTCCAGGTTGCGCAGCAGCTTGCCCGCGTTGACGGTGAGGCTGCCCTGCTTGTTCACGAAGAACGGGCTGCTGGCCAGCGTCTCCTCGGTCAGCGAGAACAGGTCACCTTCGTCGCTGACCAGCCCGGAATCCAGCAGCGCGACGACGGCCTCGTAGCCGAGCACCTCGATGTCCAGGGCCCCCCGGCCGGCCAGGTGGAACAGCCGTTCCCGGAGCTGGGCCGGGCAGGACCGGGTGTTCGGGCAGCGCCAGTCCACGCCGCCCTCCTCGCGGACCAGCGCGGTGCCGCAGGCCGGGCAGCGGTCCGGG
The DNA here is from genome assembly GCA_963840195.1 of uncultured Actinomycetes bacterium. Classification (GTDB taxonomy): domain Bacteria; phylum Actinomycetota; class Actinomycetes; order Streptosporangiales; family Streptosporangiaceae; genus RYN-230. The sequence continues at coordinate 167,459 of CAWIYD010000012.1, read as the reverse complement.
AACTCGAAGGCCCGCTCGTCCCCGGTGCGCACGTCCGTGACCGGCCCGACCACCTCCGGGATCACGTCGCCCGCCTTGCGCAGCACGACCATGTCGCCGATCAGCACGCCCTTGCGCGGCCACCTCGTCGGCATTGTGCAGGGTGGCCCGGTCCACCGTGGACCCGCTGACCACCACCGGCTCCATCACCGCGAACGGGGTGACCCGCCCGGTCCGGCCCACGTTGACCCGGATGTCCAGCAGCCGGGTGTTGACCTCTTCCGGCGGGTACTTGTAGGCGATGGCCCAGCGCGGCGCCCGGCTGGTCGACCCGAGCTGGCGCTGCAGGTCCAGCCGGTCGATCTTGACCACGACCCCGTCGATCTCGTACGGCGGGATCGTGCCGGTGCTCGGCGTAGTACGCGATGTACTCCCGCACCCCGTCCAGGTCCCCGGTCACCCGGAACAGGCCGCTGACCGGCAGGCCCCAGCCGCGCAGCCGCTCATACCAGCCCGAATGCGTCTCCGGCGCGGGCGCGGAGGTGACCCCGACACCGTGCAGGATGAGGTCGAGCGGCCGGCTGGCGGTGACCCGCGGGTCCTTCTGGCGCAGCGACCCGGCCGCGGAGTTGCGCGGGTTCGCGAACGGCGGCCTGCCCGCCTCGGTCAGCCGCTCGTTCAGCTCGTGGAACGCGGCGACCGGCAGGAACACCTCGCCGCGGACCTCCAGGACCTCCGGGATGTCGTCGCCGCGCAGCCGGAGCGGGACCGAGGCGATGGTGCGGATGTTCGGCGTGACGTCCTCGCCGGTCACGCCGTCGCCGCGGGTGGCCCCGCGGACCAGCGCCCCGTTCCGGTAGACCAGCGCGATGGCCAGGCCGTCGATCTTCAGCTCGCACAGGTAGGGGCCTTCCCCGCCGAGCCGCTGGGCCCGGGCCGCCCAGGCGTCCAGTTCCTCGGCGGAGAACGCGTTGTCCAGGCTGAGCAGCCGCTCCAGGTGCTCCACCGCGGTGAACTCGGTAGAGATCGCGCCGCCCACCTTCTGGGTGGGGGAATCCGGCGTGCGCAGCTCCGGGTAACGGTCCTCCAGCTCCCGGAGCTCGCGCATCAGCGCGTCGTACTCGGCGTCCGAGATCGTCGGCGAGTCCAGCACGTGGTAGCGGTGGTTGGCCTCGGTGATCTCGGCGCTCAGCTCGGCGTGCCGGTGCCGCGCCGCGGCGTCCACGCCGGAGCCTGGGATGCCGCCGCTCCCGTTGCCGCTCTCCTCACTCACCGGCTCTCCTCCTCGATCAGCTCGGGCAGCAGCCGGGCCGCCTCCCGGCACCGGGCCAGCGCGGCGCGCGCGTACTCCGGCGGTGCCCCGGCCAGCCCGCAGGCCGGGGTGATCACCACCTGCGCGGCGGCGGCCGCCGCCAGTGACCCGGCCCCCCCGGGCTGCCGGGCGGCCGGCCAGCCCATCCGGCGCCACAGCTCCATGACCCGGACGGCGGCCTGGTGGGCGGTGGGCGGCTGGCCGGGGTGGTTCCGTTCGGCTGGATGGTCTTGATTGCCGGGCTGGGTCCCGGATTCCCCGGCCCGGGCGCGTCCGGGGTCCGGGGTGCCCGGCCTGCCGTTCCTGGCCGTCGCGCGCGACGGGGCCGCCGGCACCGCGGACGGGGTGGCCGGCACCGCGCCGGCGAAGATCCCCAGGCCTGCCTCGACCGCCTCGGCCAGCACGTCTTCCTCCCCCCGGCGCAGCTGGCCGAGGTCGATCCCGGCGGCGGCCGCGCCCGCATCCCTGATGATGCCAACCGGTGCCGACGGTGCGCAGCAGTGCACCAGCGCGGGCGCGCCTGCCGCGGACAGCACCGCGGCGAGAGCCGCCCGCACGTCGGCGGGCTCGATGGCGCGCACCCGGTTCAGCCCGCTGGCGCTCGGCACGGTGCCGGCCAGCACCGCGGGCAGCCCCGGCTCGTCCAGCTGCAGGAGGAGCCGCGCGCCAGGTACCCGGGCCCGCACCTCCGCGACGTGGGCCGCGATCCCCTCGGCCAGCGAGGCGGTCAGGTCACTCCTCGCGCCCCGGTCCGCGAGCGCGGGCTCCTGGCTGTGGGCCAGCTCCATGGTGGCCGCCAGCGTCCACGGCCCGCAGGCCTGGATCTTCAGCGCGCCCCGGTAGCCGTCCGCCACCTCCTCCAGCGCGTCGAGGTCCCGGCTGAACAGGGACTGGGCCCGGCGCAGATCGCGGCCCGGCCGCTCAGCGAACCGCCAGCCTTTCGTGGTCAGCTCGACGGGCAGCTCGACCAGCAGCGCCGCGGTCCGGCCGGTGAGGTCGGCGCCGGGCCCGCGGGCGGGCAGCTCGGGCAGGAACGGCAGGTCCGGCAGCTCATCGAAGACCAGCCGGGTCGTGTCCAGCGGGTCGGCGCCCGGCATGGAGCCGGCGCCGGTGGCGGCTTGCGCGGGCCAGGGATACGGGACGGGGGCGTCGGGCACGCAGCCGAGCTTAGTGTCCGTCCTTCCGTGTCCCTGCTGGCCAGGCGCGACGCGCCCGGAGGGCGGCCACGGCCGCTCGCGTCTCGTTACGCTGAGGTCACCCGACAGACTCGTTGGCCCCTAGGGGAGGGCACATGGCTGATCCCATGTACCGGCAGATCGCCGAGGACCTGCGTCAGCAGATCGAGACCGGCTCGATCCCCAGCGGTGCCCAGCTGCCGACCGAGATCGACCTCAGGGAGCAGTACGGGGCGTCACGCAACACGGTCCGGGACGCGATCAAATGGCTCACCACCCGCGGCTTGGTCGAGACGCGGCCAGGCCAGGGCACCTTTGTCGTGGAGCGGATCGTCCCCTTCGTCACCACCCTGACCAGTGATCCCAGGGATGCCTTCGGCGGCGAGGGTGACACTTATACCCGAGAAGTGACCGCGCAGCTCCGGCGCCCCGCCTCGGCACCCCCGCAGGTCGGCATACAGAACGCGGACAGCATGGTGGCCGCCGACCTTCGCCTGCCCGAGGAGGAGACGGTGATCAGCCGACACCAGCAGCAGTTCATCGACAACACGCCCTGGTGCCTGCAGACCTCGTTCTACCCATTGACACTGGTGGAACGGGGCGCTTCGCGGCTGCTCCAGGCGCCCGATATCACCGAAGGGACCGTGGCCTACCTGCGCGAGGCCCTCGGGATCGGGCAAGCGGGCTACCGGGACATCCTCATTGTGCGAGCACCAGACGAGAACGAGATCCGGTTCTTCCGGCTGCCCGACGATGGCCGCGTCTCGGTGATCGAGACCCGCCGGACGGCGTACGACGAGGATGGCACCCCGGTCCGGCTGACCGTCACCGTGTACCCGGCCGACCGTAACCAGTTCGCCCTCGAGGTCGGCAAGGTGCCGCCCCTGGCCTGGCCCGTCCCGGATCCAAGCGGACCGCTCGACCAGGGCGAGCACCGCCCGAACGCCTGCCCATAAACGGCACCGCGCCGCACCATGCCCCGGCAATGGTGCGGCGCGGTGGCCGGAGAGGCCGGGCCGGCCCGGGCTGCCCCAATCCCGCGGGCGGGCCCGGCCGGCTTGCTAGACGAACAGGTCCTGGCGGTCGGCCTGCGGTGCCGCCGTGTCAGTCCGCTGGCGGACGTACAGGCCGGTGACCCGGCGGGTTCCCCTGGTCACCGGGTCCAGAGCGTGGCTGGTCAGCGTAAAATCCCGCTCCTCCGCACGGATTCCCCAGGTCACCAGCGCGAGGGCGGCGACTGTGACGCCAGCCGCGAAGGTCACTATGGCGATGACGAAGATGACGGCCATGAGGGTCCCCTTACTGATGGCCTGCGGTGGTGTGGTCCGCGAGCTCCGATCTGCGAGTCCGCCCGGGACGGGTAGTCCGGCGGAGGGAGGTCAAGGTACTGGCTGACCAGCTCGTCCCAGTGCGCCCAAGCAGTTGTACTGCTAGACTCAGGGGTATGGATCCAGTCATCCGAGTCATCCCAACCTTTGGTATGTATCCCCTTTATAACCCTTCAGGTCGGGTTCAAACCAGAGAGGTTCCTCGGATTCTGATGACGGGTATGATCCACTCGACCCCAGTCGGTCCTATCATCAGGCCGGTTGGGACCGCTGGGAGGTGTCATGGTTGATCCCATGTACCGGCAGATCGCCGAGGATCTGCGCCGCCAGATCGAGTCGAATGAGCTTTCCCCGGGCAGCCAACTGCGCACGGAGATCGAACTCCGCGAGGACTACAACGCGTCGCGCAATACCGTCCGCGACGCGATCAAGTGGCTGACCACTAGGGGCCTAGTCGAGACCCGGCCAGGTCAGGGCACGTTCGTAGTCGAGAAGATCAGCCCCTTTGTGACGACACTGACCCAGGTAGTGGGCAGTGACGGCAGCGGGGAAGGCAGCCCGTATATCCGGGAAGTAAGGGCCAAGCGGAGGAAACCATCGGCCAGCGACCCGCGCGTCGAGATCATGCGGGCAGACCGGCAGATGGCTAGCGAACTGCAGGTCGCCGAGCGAGATACTGTCGTCAGCCGACATCAGGCCCGCTTCATCGACGAGAAGCCGTGGTCGCTGCAGACATCGTTCTACCCGATGCGGCTGATCGAGGATGGCGCAGTACGGCTCATCCAGGCCTCCAACATCGAGGAAGGCACGGTTGACTACCTCAAAGAAGCGCTTGACGTGGAGCAGGCGGGCTGGCGTGACACGCTGACCGTGCGCCCGCCGGACGTGAACGAGGCGACCTTCTTTGGCCTCCCTGACGACGGGCGAGTCTCGGTGATAGAAACCAGGCGGACCGCGTTCGACAAGACCGGCAAGCCCATCCGGCTCACGGTTAGTGCCTACCCGGCCGACCGGAACGAGTTCGTCATCAACGTCGGCGATATCCCGGCCGAGGTCGAAGATCCCGCCTCGGCCGAAATCCCGGACGATCACCGGCAGACCGCGGCACGCGCAGCCCAGAAGGAAACCGGCTAACTAGATCAGTCGCCAACCCGACGGCCGGAGCCGTCGGGTCCTCGCCGTTTACCCGCACGCACAGTATTCCGTGGGCCATCCTGCAAGCGGGCCACGGGACAGGGGACACCAAGCCCCGATCTCACAGGCCGTATATGTCCTGTGAGCTTCAGCAGAGAGAACGAGACTGGAGGACGCGTGATGGCCAAATATCACAGCCGCCCATCACTGCAGTACAGGTACGAGCATTACGACCCACGCCGGGGAGCGGGCGCCGTGGGCGATCTGTGCCGCGCAATGCAGCATTCAGCTGGAGAACACTGACCATACTCAGTACCATGCTGCCGGCGCCGCGCAGCCAAGCGCGCTCGCGGCGCCGGCAGCGAGCCTTGCATCAAGACACGTCTTCTACGGCAGCGGAAGGTAGGGGCCCAGATGCCAGGAACTCCGTCCTGGCCGCCACATTCCCTAGCCCCTGACACGGAACGCCTATTTCTCCAGGCAACGGCAGTACCTCATTCGCAGGAGGCGCTGCCAGGCTGACGACGGATTGGAGGGAGCTTCACGTGGCGACAGACAGTCGCAAGCACAGGAAGCGCGGCCCGGCGCCTCCCAAAGATCAGAGGCCTACTCCGCCAGCCCTCCTGGGTCCCGAGCCGTCAGCAGCGCCGCAGGTGCCTCCGACCACTGACGCTGCGCCCGCGCCTGCCAAGACACTGCTGGACCTGGTCGATCGCGCCACAGACAAGCCGCTGAAGGCGATTCTCCTGCTGTTGCTCGTCTGCTGCCCCATCATTATCGTCTACTCGCCCGCCATTATCGCGGCGGTACTGGCCGCAATCGGCGTGGCCAAACCTGCAATCACTTACATCACGGTCGCCAGCAATGTGGCGAGTGCATCCGTGACCACAGGGACCGTGATAGCCCTCATGAGGAGACTGAAGAACCTGACGATCCCCGCACAAGACGACGGAAACCAGACCAGCAGGCCCCGATAGCGGCGGAGTCGTGAACCAGGCCGGAAGCGATCGAGGTCGCGCCGGCCACGGTGCACCAGACCGCTATCCGCGCGGTTCCTACCGTCGCCAATCCCACCACCGCGCCGGCCGCCGCAGCAATGATCCCGGAGATAAGGGAATAAGGGACGACACCCGGCGCCGTTCGTTGGGCCACCGGGCCGGTCACTCGCTGTTCCCGGTCACGTGACGGCGACTCCCCCGTGGACCGCGCCGTACCATTCACGCCTTCCCCCCTTAAGGATTGTTGCTTCGGACGTCGGATCATGTGAGCATACGACCCCTCTGACGAGATGCTGCCCAGGCGTAGCCCTCGCTGTGGCTACTCACAGTAACTGCGTTACCCGTGAAGACGCTGCCACACCGCTACATCCCAAGTTACAGGCGGTGCCATCGTGACCCAGTGACACACCTATTCCGCAGGCCATGGCCACCCCACACGTGCAGTGAGCAAAAGCAGCGCCGGTTCAACCTGCCGCCGTCCCCGCCGACGGCCCGGTGACTGGGAGAAGTCTATAGACGAGCCAGCCTCTGATCCAGCCACTTGTTTGTCATCGCATAATCACCGAGGTGAGCAGCCCATGCCCGCCCACTCCAACCCGGGGGCGGCCACTCTGGTGGCCGACGTTCCCGATGCGATGGGACGCCCGCGCTCCTCACCCTGCCGGCCGTCTCCGTCGGCCGGCGGCCCGTGAGTCTGACTAGTGGCGCTACCAGATCTGCCCATCTTTGGGCAAACATAGAGGCATGGTAGAGCCACCGCTGACCCTGCGCCCGGCCACGGAGCGTGACCAGAAGCCCATCATCTACCTGCTCGACGAGGCCGCCGCCTGGTTACGCACCCTGAAGACGGATCAGTGGGCGAAGCCCTGGCGTACCGAAGAAGACCGGTGGGAGCGGATCTCCCGGGATCTGCGGGCCGGCAAGACGTGGATCGTCGACGATGGCGGCATGGTCGTGGCCACCTTCACCGCCGACCGGCAGCACAATCATCAGGAGATCCCGGTGTGGCCTCGCGGGTCGCAGCGTGAGCAGGCGGTTTACGTCTGCCGCCTGGCGGTCCGACGCAGCCACAGCGGACGCGGGCTCGGCGCCGCGTTGCTGGACTGGATCGGCCTGACCGCGAGGGAGCGTGACGGTGCCCGCTACGTCCGCGTCGATGTATGGAGCACCAACCAGAAACTGCAGTCGTACTACGAGCGGCACGGCTTCACGCTGCACAGCCATTCCAGGTTCGCCAGCTACCCCTCGGGTGCCCTCTACCAGAAGCCGACCCAGGACATCGTCCCGGAGGACCCGCCGATGTTCCGGGTCCTCGGCGCAGCCGCGGCCGGCTGACCGCATCCGCGGTTACCGGGCTCAAACCTGGTGGTGCGGGCGCTCCCGGCGTGGGCTGCGGGTCATCGAGAGCATGATCTGGCCGTATCCCACGTCCTCGTCCTCGTCCTCCTCGTCTTCGGGGCCGAGCAGGGGCGCCACCTGTTCCAGGTCCACCTCTCCAGGCGCCGGTTGGGGCCGGGCGACGCGCAGGTCGCGTGGCTGGGCCGGCCCCAGCCGGTGCCGGGCGGCTCGGCTGCATGCGGGGCCGGCTGCGCCCCAGCGGCCTGCTGAGCGGCGGCCTGCTGAGCGGCCGCCTGCCGGGCACCGGCCTGCTGAGCGGCGGCCTGCCGGGCACCGGACACCAGGTGCGGCCTGGCCCACTGGAAGAAGCTGATCCACGCCGACCCCTGCGAGGTGGACCAGTCGTCGAGGCTGAGGTCGCGGACGGTGCGGACGAGCGCGTGTGCCACGCTCACGTACTGCGTTTCCGGGAATCCGTCCAGCCAGTTCGCCGCGCCCACCTGGCGCAGCGCACCGGCGATCACCTCGGCCGGCTGTTCGGCCGCGGCCGCCCAGAGCAGCACCTGCACCATCCGCTGGCAGAACACCCACCCGTCCGCAGTCCGGAGACCAGCCAGGTCCGGGATCAGCATGGCCAGGTCGTACTGCAACTGCCGGGCGAACTCATCCTCCAGGTGGCTCAGCTGGACCGCCGAGACACGGATCAGCCGGAGCAGCCCCTGATCGAGCGGCGGGCCGGCCGGTGCGCCCGGGGCCGCGATGCCCGCCATGTCCGCTCACCCCTCCCTGATCTCTCCCACCCCGCGATCCCGTCCCACGGGACCGTGGGTCAGCCCCGGCTGCCGCGTTCTGCGCCCACTCCGGTCAGCGCGCGGACCTGCATCCGGGCGAACCGCGCCGGATCCGCCGGCTGCACGTCGGTGACCGAGCCGAGCCAGCCGAGGAAGAAGGACAGCGGGATGGACACGATCCCCGGGTTGTCCAGCGGGAAGAACGCGAAGTTGATGTGCGGGTTCCCGATCAGCGACAGGCTGGCCCCGGTGGCCGGGTCGACCCGTCCGGAGACGACCGGGGAGAAGATGATCAGGCTGACCGAGCTGATCAGGCCGCCGTAGATGCTCCACAGCGCACCGCGGGCGGTGAACCGCGGCCAGAAGAGCGAGTACAGGATCGACGGCAGGTTGGCCGACGCGGCGACCGCGAACGCCAGCGCCACGAGGAACGCCACGTCGATGTCCTTGGCATAGATCCCGCCGATCACCGCGATCACCCCGATCACCACCGCGGTCATCCTCGCCACCCGCACTTCCCGGCCGGGATCACCGTCGCCCCGGCGCAGCACGCCGGCGTAGACATCGTGAGCGAACGAGGCACTGGCGGTGATGGTCAGCCCGGCCACCACGGCCAGGATGGTGGCGAAGGCGACCGCCGCCACGATGCCCAGCAGCACCGTCCCGCCGAGCCGGAAGGCGAGCAGGGGCACCGCCGAGTTCGCCCCACCGGGTGCGGCCAAGATCTGCTTCGCGCCGACCAGCCACATCGCGCCGTAGCCAAGCACCAGCGTGAACAGGTAGAAGATCCCGACCACCCAGACCGTCCAGACCACGCTGCGCCGGGCCTCCCGGGCGTCCGGCACGGTGTACAGCCGCATGAGGACATGCGGCAGGCCGGCGGTGCCCAGGACGAGGGCCAGCGAGAGCGAGATGAAGTCCAGTTTGGAGACGGTGCTGACGCCGTACTTCAGGCCTGGCCCCAGCACGGCCCGGCCCGCCGGGCTGGCCGCCGCCGCATGCTGTAGCAGCCCGGACAGGCTGAACCCGGCCCGGGCCAGGACCCAGCAGGTGGTCGCCGCGGCGCCAGCCGTGAGGATGACCGCCTTGACGATCTGCACCCAGGTGGTGCCCTTCATCCCGCCGACCATCACGTAGAAGATCATCACCAGGCCGACCACGATCACCGTGACGTCCTGGCCCTCCGCGCTGTGCACCCCGAGCAGCAGGCTGACCAGGCCGCCAGCCCCGGCCATCTGGGCCAGCAGGTAGAACAGGCTCACCGTCAGGGTGGCGACCGCCGCGGCGGCGCGCACCGGGACGGCCTTGAGCCGGAGGTCGAGAACGTCCGCGGTGGTGTACCGGCCGGTGTTGCGCAGGGGCGCGGCGACGAGCAACAGGACCACCAGCCAGCCCACCAGGAAGCCGATGGAGTAGAGGAAGCCGTCGTAGCCGTCGAGGGCGATGATCCCGGCGATACCCAGGAACGACGCCGCTGAGAGGTAATCACCGCCGATCGCGATGCCGTTCTGTGGGCCGGTGAAAGCTCGGCCGCCGGCGTAGTAGTCGGTCGTGGACCGGTTCTTCCCGGCCACGCTGAACGCGATTCCCAGGCTGACGAGGACGAAGAAGCCGAAGATGATGATGTTGATCGCTGGCGTGCCAACGACCTCGGCGGCCACGGGAACCGCCAGTCCCGGGGCCATCATTGCGGGCGGCCCTTCTCGAGCCGCTGCCGCAGCCGGTCAGACATCGGGTCAAGGTTGCGCCTGCACCAGCGGCTGTACCCGATGGCGATCAGGAATGTGGAGACGAACTGCAGCACCCCGAAGCACAACCCCGCGTTTATCTGCCCGAGCACTGGGGTCCGCATGAAGCCCGGCGCGAAGGCGGCCACGATCACGTAAAGGAAGTACCAGCCCAGGAACAGCGCGGTGACGGGGACGACGAAAGAGCCGAACCGCCGCCGCAGGGTCCGGAACTCGCGGCTCGCATGAACGAGTTCGTAGCCGGTGGCATTGTCGCGCCGGTACTGGGTGAAGGACACGCCGCCTTCCTTTCCGGGGATTCGGGCTAAGCGCAGCCTTCGATGCGGCCGTGTTCCCCGGCGCGCGGGGCGGCCCCGGCAACCGGAGAGCGGAGGGAAGCCGGCCGGATCGTTGGCATCCTCATTCCCCTCCGTTGGGGTGGCACGGGACAGTGACCTGTAACACAGTCAGCGGGTAATCGGCACGCTAGCTCCGCCGTGGCCGGATTACCCCGTTATGCGACGAGCGGTCGGGCAGGTAGCTGAGCGGTGCCATAGGCAGGACGAGTGGCCTCCTCACCGGCTGGCTGACCGCCCGCTGGCTGGCTGCTCACCGGCTGGCTGACCGCTGGCTGGCTGACCGCTGGCTGGCCACCGCCGGCCGAACCACCGCCGGCTGGCTGCTCACCGGCTGGCTGACCGCCGGCTGTGGTCCGGCCGGGATGACCAGCCGACCGCGCCCCGGGGCTGCCAGCTGAGCGCCTCGGGCAGGTGCATCCGCAGCAGCACCTGGTCGACGTGACTGGGCACGGCCGCCTGGGTGAGCAGCGACACCACGATCATCACCCCGAACGCCAGCGGCAGGGTCCAGATCGCGGGCTGGCCCAGCAGCACCGCGCTCCAGCCCCGCCCCGCCGCCCCGAACATGGTGGCCAGGATGGCCGCCAGGCAGGCGCCGCCACCGACCACGATGCCGGCGCAGGCCCCGGGCGCGGTCAGCCGCCGCCACCAGATGCCCAGCACGATCAGCGGGCAGAACGAGGATGCCGCGATGGCGAATGCCCACCCCACGAGCAGGGCGAGCGAGAAGCGCTCGATGAGCAGCGCCGCGCCGGTGGCCACCGCGCCCGCGGCCACCGCGCACCAGCGGAACGAGGTGACGCCGCGGCCCATGAAGTCGTGCGACAGCGCCCCGGCGACGCTGACCAGAAGACCGGAAGACGTGGACAGGAAGGCCGCGAAGGCCCCCGCCGCGACCAGGGCGGCCAGCAGTTCCCCCGGACGGCCAGGCAGCAGCAGGGACGGCAGGGCCAGCACGATGTTGTCCGAGTCGCCGGACAGGGACAGTTGCGGCGCGCGCAGCCGGGCCAGCACCGCCAGCAGGGCCGGGAACATATAGAAGGTGCCCAGCAAGAGGACGACGATCAAGGTGGTCCGCCGGGCCGCCCCGCCATCGGGGTTGGTGTAGAAACGCACCAGGATGTGCGGCAGCCCGATCGCGCCGAAGAATGTCGCGATGATGATTCCGTAGGTGGCCACCAGGGGGTGAGCTCCGCCGGTGCCGGCGGCCAGGAACGGTGAATCCCAGGAGATACCGCGAGGCTGCGGCGCAGAGAGGCTGGCCGGTACCGGGGCCCCCGCGCCGAAGCGGATTTGCGTGCCCGGGCCGGCGACATGGCGGCAGGCGCACAGCAGCACCGTCGCGTGATTAAGCCGGCGGTGGCCGAGAACGCCGGTGACGGTCACCCGGGCCGGCCGCGGGAGCGTGAAATCGGTCGTCTGCGCCAGGTGGACGACGGTCGCCTGCGCGAAGACCGGGGCGCGGTCAGGCGCGAGGTTGCGGGCCGGCCCGTGCCCCGTCGCCACCAGCAGCACGAGCGCGGGAATGCCGATCGCGCACAGCTTCAGCCAGTACTGGACGCACTGGACGATCGTGATGCCCTTCATCCCGCCCATGGCGATGTTGCCGCTCACCACCACGCCGAGGGTGGCCACGCCGACCCAGTAGGGGGTGCCGAGCACCCATTGCAGCGTGATGCCGGCGCCTTTCATCTGCGGCATGAGATAGAACCAGCCGATAACGAGCACGAGGGCCGTTGCCGTCCGGCGCAATCCCGCCGAGTTCAGCCTTCCGCCGGCGAAATCCGGGATCGTGTAGGCGCCGAAGCGGCGCAGCGGCGCCGCCACCAGCAGGAGCAGCACCAGGTACCCGGCGGTGTAACCCACCGAGTACCACAGGGAGCCCAGGCCCTGCGTGACCACCAGGCCCGCGATTCCCAGGAAGGACGCGGCGGACAGATACTCCCCCGACACCGCGGCCGCGTTGATGGCGGGCGTCACCTCGCGGGCGGCGACCATGAAGTCATCCCGTGTCCGGGCCACCCGGATACCGCGCGCACCCACCGTGATGGTCACCAGGGTGACCGAGGCGATCGCGAAGATAGCCAGGTCAGACATGAGGCGGCCGGCCCGGCGGATCGACGAGCTCGATGAACTTGGCCTCCAGCTGGCGCGCTTGCCGGTTGTAGAACCAGCCGACCCCGAACAGCACCGGGTAGAACGCGAAGCCGAGCAGGAGCAGGGTCAGCGGGAGGCCCGCCACCGTGATCCGGCTGACCGCGGGCACCAGCGCGGCGATGACGGGGAACGAGACCGTCAGCAGCAGGGCGAAGGCCAGGCACGTCAGTGACAGGCCGAGCTGCGCGGGCAGCAGGGACCGCAGGAGCAGTCCGGCGGATGAGGTGTCCTGCCGGAGATCCGCCGGTCCCGGGCCCGGACCGCCCGCTGCCGGCGGGATCTGGTCGGCCCGCCAGATCACGACCTGGCGCCCAGGAGCCGGCCCCGACGGTTGATTCACCGGGCCGGGCCGCTCGACGGCCAGCCTCCGCCCGCCGCCGCCCGGCCCGGGCTCATCCCGCCCGGGGCCGTCGCCTGCCGGCACGATAAGCTCCGCCACCCTGTCCGCAGGATGCGGTCCCGGACATCCCGGACATGGCGTCGGCTCACGGGCAGGCAGCGGCCGGCCACCGTGACGGTATGCACCCCTCCCGTCACCGAGAACTCGGTGATGTGCCTGATGGCCACCAGGTACCCGCGGTGGATCCGGAGGAAGCCCCGCGCCGACCACCGTTCCTCGAGGTGGGAGATGGGCATGCGGAACAGGTGCGCCTCGCCGTCGGTGGTATGCAGGCGCACGTAGTCCCCCTCAGCTTCGGCCCAGCACACCTGCTCACGGGAGATGAGCCGGGTCCGCCCGGCGGTCTCGATGGGGATCATCGCGGACGGGTCGTCCGGGGCGGGGCCGGGCTGGTCCGGCGGCCGCCCCAGGGCCCGGGCCAGGGTGGTCAGCAGCCGCTCCCGCGATACCGGCTTGAGGAGGTAGTCGCAGGCCCCGATGTCAAAAGCCCGGATGGCGTACTCCTCGTAGGCGGTCACATAGACAATGGCGGGCGGTGTGGCGAAACGGCGCAGCACATTACCCAGCTCGATACCGTTCAGCGCGGGCATCCTGACGTCCAGGAACACCACGTCATAAGCGCGTTCCTGCAGGTGGCGGAATGCATCCGCCGGAGTTTGCGCCGCATCGACCGGAGTGATCGAGAACGTGGTGCGGAGCAGGTAACTCAGCTCATCCAGGGCGGGCGCCTCGTCGTCAATGACCAGCGCGGATCCGTGCAGGCAGGCCGCCGTTCCGGCGTTTCCGGCGTCCGCCCGCCCGGCCGGCGGCCAGGTGGGCCGGTGCTTCTCCGAGGGCTGAGTCATGTCCCACTCACCCCCGGGCAGAACTTGGGCAGCCGCATGGTGACCTTGGTCCCGGCGCCCACGCCGGTCTCGATGGTCAGCCCGTGGTCGTTCCCGAAGGTGGCGCGGAGCCGCTCATCCACGTTGCGCAGTCCGACGGACTGGGCGCCCCGGCGTCCGGCGAGGAGATCGGCAAGCTGCCGGGGGTCCGCGCCCAACCCGTCGTCCTCGACGGTGACGACGGCCTCGTGGCCACCGTCCTCCGCGCAGATCAGCAGCCGTGCCGTCCCGGTGACCTGCTCCAGTCCATGCCGGACCGCATTTTCCACTAATGGCTGCAGGACAAGTGAGGGAAGCCGGACCGGCAACACCTCCGGGGCCACCCGCAAGCTGACCGCCAGGCGGTCACCGAAACGTGCCCGTTCCAGTTCCAGATAGGTATCGACGAACCGCAGCTCCTCGGCCAGGGTGGCATATAGGGTGTGCTCGCGGAACGCCCATCGAATGAATTCAGAGAATCCCACCAGCAGGTCCCGTGCCCGGTCTGGATCAGACCGGACATAGGATTCGATCGCGGTCAGGGAATTGTAAATGAAATGCGGGCTGATCTGAGCCCGCAGGAAATTGAGCTGAGCCTGCACCGTGCGGGTGCGCAAGGCGTCGAGTTCGGCCAGGGCCAGCTGCGTCGAGACGAACCGGGCCAGCTCGTCCGCCGTCCGCATCAGCACCGCGTCGGCCGCCGGGCCCAGCGCGGCCAGGGCTCCGATGACCGTGCCCTGCACCGAGAACGGCACGGCGACGCCGGCGCGCATCGGGCAGTCCCGCCCGTGCTGGCAGCCCAGATCAGCCGCGGACAGCAGGCGCGGGCGACCGGAGCTGACCACCTCCTGCAGCCGGCTGCCGAGCGCCTGGACGTGCCGGTCGCAACCTTCGCAGCTGACCAGGCCGACCGGGCCGGCTATCGCGACAACCGGCGTGCCGAGGAGTTGGCGCAGGGCGGGTGCCGCCTTGCCCGCGCTATCCGCGGTGAGGCCCTCGCGCAGCGCCGACACGGCCACGCTCGCCGTGTGCAGGGCTTCATAAGTGGCTCGCTGTGGCGGAGTGCCCACCCGCCGCAAACTACGTTTCCAGAACACGGCTGCACCGCAAAGCGCAGCCGTAGCGGTAACGAGCATGATCACGAGGACCACCATTACCGCACTATATTCTGATTCTTCCGGGCAGGCTGCTGGACTGCGTATTCAGGCGGCAGGGACGGTTCTGCCGAGTTGCCCGCAGTTCCGCCGGGCCGGGCCGCCCGGCCGGCCCGGCAAAATGCAATTGTTTGCAGAACGCGCCGCCGGATGGCCCGTCGTTTTGATGGGCCCAATCCGCACGCCCCCGGCGGGCGCCGTGGCCAGCCCCGGCAGCGACGCGCGTGTCGCGGCCGGGCTCACCGGGTACTTTCGGGAGAAGTTATGACGGTGGCCGGTGGCATGCGCGGTGACCTGGGTCCTGTCCGGGACACGGGCCGGTCGCGGCGTTCCCGGGCCGAGGGGCCCGCCGACTCCAGCCCTGGCGGCTCATGACCCGTCCCCCGCAGCGCCCGGCCGGTGACCCGCCCGGGCCCGACGCCGGCCCTGAGCCTGGTAGCGGCCCTGAGCCTGGTAGCGGCCCTGAGCCTGGTAGCGGTCCTGAGCCTGGTGCCGCCCACCGGCCCAGGGCCGCCCAGCCCGCAGCCGCCCCCCAGGCGCGGTTGCGCCGTAAGGCCGCCCGCCGGCTGATCTGGCTGGCCGTCGTGCTGCTCACCAGCGCGGTCGCGATCGCGGTGGCGCTCAAGGTCACCCCGCTGCAGACCGTCTCCATCGCCGGCCAGGTCATCAAGGTCGGCACGACCGCGCCCACGCTCAGCGTGTCCGGGCCGGGCGAGGTCGACCTGTTCGGCCAGAACCTGCCCACCCACGTGCACTTCCTCGGCCCGGTCCGGCCCCGGCTGCAGCTGGCCCAGATCACCATCAACAGCGAGCTGACCAACTTCGTGCAGGGCGCGGGCCCGGGCGGGGCAGCACGGATCCTGGGCAACCAGCTGGCCACCGGCTGGAAGCACTACTTCCTGTGGGAGATCCTGATCACGGCGAGCGGCGCGCTGCTGCTCCTCGGCGCGCTGGCCGGGTGGCGGCGGCTGCCCCGGCCGACCACGGTGAAGCTGCTCGCGGGCGGGCTGGCCGTCACCGAGGCGATCAACCTGGGTGCGATCATGCTCACCGCCTATACCGCCCCCGGGACGCTGCGCCAGGTCGGGTCGCTGTCCCAGCTGGTCGGCAGCGCGCCGACCTTCACCGACAGCGGGAAGCCGGTCCCGGTGCCACCCGGGGTGCGGGTGGTGGTGATGGGTGACTCGACGGCGGCGGGCGACGGGCTGCCGTGGGTCCGCGACGCGTCCCAGCTCGACAAGGCCTGCGGGCGGAGCAGCGAGTCGTACGCCGAGGACCTGGCCCGGTCCAACGGCTGGCAGGTGATGAACCTGGCCTGCAACAGCGCCACGATCCGGCAGGGACTGCTCGGCCCGGAGGGCCGGGGCGGGGAGACCGCGCCGCCCCAGATGGACGCGGCGCAGCGGGCCCGGCACGCGGCGGCGGTCATCGTGAGCATCGGCGCGGACGACCTGGACTGGTCGGCCATGCTGCGGCTGTGCGCGGCCGCGAAGACCTGCAACGACAAGGCCACGACCGCCTACTTCCAGCAGCAGCTGGCCTCGTTCAGCAAGGACTACCTGGAGCTGCTCAGCCAGCTGGCCGGGCTGCCGGGTCATCCGGAGATCATCATCAACCGGTACTACGACCCGTTCGGCCCGCAGCTGGAGTGCCTGAGCAAGGTGGGCGTCACCGCGGCCAAGGTCCGCACGCTCAGCTCGCGGCTGGCCGCGCTGAACGCGGTGCTGGCCAAGGGGGCCACCCAGTTCGGCTTCACCTCCGTGCAGCCCGACTTCGCCGGCCACCAGCTGTGCACGCTCCAGCCCTACGTACAGGGCCTGGGTGACCTGGCGCCGTTCCACCCCACCGCCCTCGGGCAGCTCGCCATCGCCCTGGCCGACCAGGCCGCGCTCAGCCTGGCCACGATGCCGGGCTCAGCGGCCGTGGCCACCCCGTCCGCCACGCCCAGCCCGTCCGCCACGCCCAGCCCCACGGCGACGCCGTCCGCGACGGCCACCCCGCCCGCTTCCGCCGGCCCGCCCACAATTCCCAGCCCGTCCGCTCCGGCCAGCCTGTTCGTTCCGGCCGCCTCCTCGCGCTGACCGCACCCGCACCCACCCGCACCCGCACCCACCCGCACCCACCCGCACCCGCACCCACCCGCACCCGCACCCGCACCCCACCCGCACCCGCACCCGCACCCGCACCCGCACCCGCACCCGCACCCGCACCCGAGGAATATTTTCCGAACGGCACGCCGCCCGCGCTGCCCCGGCCCGCTGCCTGCGCCCGGGCCAGGCTAGGACCGGGCGACCAGGCCAGCCCAGGGACCGAGCAGCTCCGCACGCCCGGATCCCGCGTCCGCGGGGCCGAGCGCGGGGCCCGTTCCGGCGCTGCCGGGCTCGGAGCCCGCAGTCCCGCCGCCGGGCTCGGTGCGCAGCAGCACGGCGCCCGCCAGGGCGGGCAGCGACACCGGCTGGCCGGTGAAGTTGGCCGCCACGATGAGGTCACCCGACCGGTACATCCACACCCCGGCCGGCCCGGGCAGCGGCTCGTAGCTGACCAGGCGCCCGCCGAACGCGCGGTGCCGCAGGGCCAGCAGGGCCCGGCACAGGTTGAGGGTGGAATCCGGGTCGTCCCGTTGCGTGGCCACGTTCCGCTCCGCGTGCGGCCCGTAAGGGAGCCAGGGCTGGACGCCGTCGTCGGTGAAGCCGCCCGACGGCGACGCGTCCCACGGCATCGGGGTCCGGGCCCGGTCCCGTCCCTCGCCCCGTCGCCCGCCGGGAACCATCGGGTCGCGGCGCAACTCGACCGGGACCTTCACGTCGGTCATCGCGATCTCGTCGCCGTAGTAGAGGACCAGCGTGCCGGGCAGGGTGGCCAGGATGAGCAGGGCCAGCCGGGCCTTGCGCTCGTCCCCGTCCGCCCACCGGGTGGGGAACCGGCTGATGTCGTGGTTGGACGAGGTCCATACCGGGCACTCCCCGGCCGGCAGCGCGGCGAGTGTCTCGCCGACGACCCCGGCCAGGCGCCTCGGCCGTGAAGTCGGCGAAGATGAACGGGAAGTTGAATGTGAGCTGGAGTTCGTCGTCCTGGCTGTGGAATCCCGCCATCGCGTCCAGCGTGACCCACGTCTCCCCGAGCAGCAACCGCGGCGACGGGTAGCTGTCGGCTATCTTGCGCCAGTCCCGGAATACGGCGTGCGATTCCGGCCGGTTGGCGCTGTACACCTGGGCCAGCCCGTAGCGGCCCCCGATCAGGTCGCTGGACGGTGCCGGGGGATCGTCGCGCAGCTCAGCGTCCTTGTACAGCCCGTGCGCGACGTCGATCCGGAAGCCGGCCACGCCCCGGTCGAACCAGAACCGCAGGATATCGGTGAACTCCTGGTGCACCGCCGGGTTCCACCAGTTCAGGTCGGGCTGGCTGGGCAGGAAGTTGTGCAGGTAGTACTGGCCGCTCGCCCCGTCCAGGGTCCAGGCGGAGTCACCATTGGCCGCCAGCCAGTTGTTCGGCGGCCCGCCGTCCGGCCGCGGGTCGGCCCACACGTAGTACTCACGGCGCGGTGCCGCCGGATCGCCGATCGCCTCGACGAACCAGGGATGCACGCTGCTGGTGTGGTTCGGCACCAGGTCCAGCAGCACCCGCAGGCCCCGCCGCCCGGCCTCGGCGATGAGCCGGTCCAGATCGGCCAGGGTGCCCAGTTCCGGGTGCACGTCCCGGTAGTCGGACACGTCATAACCCCAGTCGTCGTCCGGCGACGGCATGGTCGGGGACAGCCAGATGCCGTCCACGCCGAGCCAGTCGAGGTGATCCAGCCGGGCGATGACACCGTTCAGGTCGCCGTACCCATCGCCATCGCTGTCCTGCCAGGACCTGACGTACACCTGGTAGAGAGTGGCGCCAGGCCACCAGCGAGATCCGGTTCCGGGCATTTTCATGGCACTCCCAGTAGGTGAGGGGCGGCGGTGCGGTCGGAGACTTGCCGATCCAGGATGACAGGCGGAAACTGGGTCAATGAGGCCGGCCATCGAGCTGATCGGGGTAATCCTGCTGCCCACCGTGGTGGGTTATGCGATCCTCGGCAGCATCCGGGCGCTCGGCTGGGCGGCCCGGCGGCGTTCCGCGGCCCGGGCCCAGGCGCACCCCGTTCCCCCCGAACCAATTGACCGGCTGGCCGCCCGGATCCGGCGGCTGCGCGCCGAACTGGAGGCGCTGGAAACACGCAGCGACGTGCCCGCCAAGGGTATCCGGCTGCGCGCTCTCCGGGGCGCCTATACCGATCTGCTGCGGATGGCCTGCGAGCGGCTGGAGGCCAGCCCGCCGCCCGACGTCGACCCGGTTCCCCAGGCCGAGATCTACCGGGCCGAGGCCGCGCTGCGCGAGCGCGGGCTGGATGTGCGGGAGACCGCTGCGTACTGACAGGCGGCCTGGTCACCGGCCCGTCCGTCCGGTCAGCCCTGTCCCGGCCGCACCGGCCCGGCGTACGATCAGTCAGTGGTACGGGTGCTGGCAGTCTCGGACGTGGTGGACGAGGCGCTCTGGGCGGACGTGTCCCCGGTCCGGAGCGCAGAACTGATCGTGGGCTGCGGCGACCTGCCCTTCGAATACCTCGCGCGGCTGATGAACGCGCTCGACGTCCCGCTCGTGTTCGTGCCCGGCAATCATGACCCCGACGTGTCCGGCTACCAGGAGTCACGGGGCGGCCTCTGGCTGCGGGCCGGCCTCCCGGCCCGGCCGCCGTGGCCGGACGGCGCGGTGAACGCGGACGGGCGGATCGTGGACGTCGCCGGGCTGCGGATCGCGGGCCTGGGCGGCTGCCGCCGGTACCGTGACGGCCCCAACCAGTACACCGACGGGCAGCAAAGACGGCGGGCCGCCCGGCTGGCGGCCCGGGCCCGGCTGCACCGGCTGCGGAACGGTCCGCTCCCGGCCGCGGCGGCGGCACGGCCGGGCCGGGCGGCCGCCGGGCCGGCCCGACGGCCCCGGCACCCTCTGGCCGACGTCCTGCTCACGCACTCCCCGCCGCGCGGCGTGGGCGACGGGCCCGACCGGCCCCATCAGGGGTTCGCCTCGCTGGGCACGCTGGCCGCCCAGCTCAGCCCGGCCCTGTTGCTGCACGGCCACACCGATCCCGGCCCCGGCGGCCGGGCCGGCCAACTCCTCGGGAGCACGCTCGTGTTCAACGTGACCGGCCATCATCTGCTGGATATCGAGCCCGGCGACGCGCCCGGACGGCCGGCCGGACGGCCGGACGGCGGCTCCCCCGACCGCCGCCTGGACCGGCTGGGACCCGGCCGGCCAGGAGCGCGACATGCCGGCTGACACCGGGTTCCCGCGGGCCGACGTGGAGAACGACTTCATCCGCGCCCGGCGCCGCCAGGTGCTGGCCCGGCTGGCCCAGCGGCTGCGCCGCGAACCGGACGACGTCAACCTGATCCTGCCGTTCGACGAGGTCATTGCCGCCCTGGGGCGGACCGGCGAGCGGTCCCTGGGACTGCAGACGATCCGGCTGGACAGCATCGTCGGCACCGTCGATTCGACCCGCGACTTCGACCGCCACTTCCGGCCCACCTCCGGCCGGACCAGGGAACGCTGGGAACGGCTGGCGCTGGCCCAGCGCCGCGGGGAGTCCATCCCGCCCATCGACGTGTACCGGGTGGGCGGCCTGCACTTCGTGGTGGACGGTCATCACCGGGTGTCGATCGCGATCGCGACCGGGCAGAAGACGATCGACGCGTACGTCACCGAGATCCTCACCGCGGTCCCGGCCCGCGGCATCAACCGCCGCGGCGACCTGCTGTTCAAGGACTACGAGCGGCTGTTCCGCTCCCGGGTCAGGCTGCCCGACTCCGCCTACGCCAAGATCACCGTGGCCGATCCCTGGTCCTACGCGGAACTCAGCGAAACGGTGGAAGCCTGGGGCTTCCGGCTCATGCAGCACGAGCACAAGTTCTACGACCGGGCCGAGGTGTCCCGCCGGTGGTTCGCCGACGAGTTCACCCCGGTCGTGCGCATGCTGCACACGGCCCACCTGGTCGGCTCGTGCACCGACGCCGAGGCATACCTCACGATCGCCCGGGAACGCTACCGGCTGATGCGCACCCACGAGTGGAACGACGAGGTGATCGAGGAGCTGCAGCGGCAGCTCGGGTCAGCGCGGCGGCGCGGTCGCTGACCCCGAGTCCTGCCCGGCAGCGCCCGCGTCGGCCTGCGCGGGAGCACTCCCGTCGACCGGTCCCGTCGCACTGGCTGGCGTGCCGGAGTCACCCAGCGTGAGGTTCTTGCCGGTTTCCGGGTCGAACACGTGCAGCCTGCGTACGTCCACCCAGATCTCGGCGTTCTGCCCCTCGGTGATCCGGGTGGCCGGGTCGAACCGGGCGACCACGGTCTCGCTGCTATCGCCGGTGTCCGCCCGGCCGGAGTCCCGGGCCAGCTCGGTAAGCTCGGCCGCGTCCACCCCGCCCAGTTCCTGGCTGAAGTAGATGTACTTCTCCGAGCCCAGCGACTCCACCACGTCCACGGTGGCCGGGAAGGTGATCCCGTTGTGCCGGGCCTCGCTGGGCACCAGCGAGGCGTCCTCGAAGTCCTCCGGGCGGATGCCCACGATCATTTGCCGGCCTGCCGCTGAACTGCTCAGCAGCTGCTGCAGCCGCCCGGCCAGCGGGATGTCTCCCAGCCCGGTGCGCAGCTTGCCCTCCTCCAGGGTGGCGCCCATGAAGTTCATCGCGGGCGAGCCGATGAAGCCGGCCACGAACAGGTTGGCGGGCCGCTCGTACAGTTCCTGCGGGGAGGCCACCTGCTGCAGGAGGCCATTGCGCATCACGGCGACCCGGTCACCGAGCGTCATCGCCTCGGTCTGGTCGTGGGTCACGTAGACCATGGTGGTGCCCAGCCGCCGCTGGATCCGGGAGACCTCGGTGCGCATCTGCACCCGGAGCTTGGCGTCCAGGTTGGACAGCGGCTCGTCCATCAGGAACGCGGACGGGTCGCGGACGATGGCCCGGCCCATCGCGACCCGCTGCCGCTGGCCACCGGACAGGTTGGCCGGCTTGCGGTCCAGGTGCTGGGTCAGGTCGAGGATCCGCGCGGCTTCCTCGACCTTTTCGTTGATGACATTCTGCGGGGTCTTGGCCAGCTTGAGCGCGAAGCCCATGTTCTCCCGGACCGTCATGTGCGGGTACAGCGCATAGCTCTGGAAGACCATCGCGATGTCGCGGTCCTTGGGCGTCTTGTTGTTCACCACCCGGCCGCCGATCCGCAGCTCACCTTCGGTGATGTCTTCCAGGCCCGCGATCATGTTGAGCGTGGTGGACTTTCCGCAGCCGGACGGGCCGACCAGGATGACGAACTCGCCGTCGGCGATGTCCAGGTTGATCTTGTCAACGGCCAGCGCACCGTCGGGGTAGCGCTTGGTGACGTTGTCCAGAACGATTTCGGCCACTGGTCTCTCCTAGGATCCGCGCTAGCCCTTGACCGCGCCTGATGTCAGCCCGGCGACGATCCGGCGCTGGAAGAACACCACGAAGATGATGATCGGGATGGTGATGACCACCGCGGCGGCCGCGATGGGGCCGGTTGGCACGGTGAACTGCGAACTGCCGCTGAGGTAGGCCAGCGAGGCCGGCGCCGTCCGGGCGGCGATCGTCGAGGTGAACGACAGCGCCATCAGGAACTCGTTCCAGCAGGCCAGGAAGACCAGGATGGCGGTGGTGACCATGCCCGGCGCGGCCAGCGGGGCGATGACCTTGACGAACGCCTGGAACGGGGTGGCCCCGTCCACCTTGGCCGCCTTCTCCAGCTCCCAGGGGATCTCGCGGAAGAACGCCGACAGCGTGTAGATGCCGAGCGGCAGGCCGAAGGCCACGTAGGGGATGATCAGCCCGGGCCAGGTGTTGAACAGGCCCAGCGCGCGCTCGATGGCGAACAGCGGGGTGACCAGGGCGATGATCGGGAACATCGCGATCAGCAGCGCCATCCCGATGAGCAGCTGTTTGCCGGGGAACCGCAGCCGCGCGACCGCATAGGCCGCCATGGAGGCCAGCACCACGGAGATGAAGGTCGCGATGAGGCCGATGCCGATCGAGTTGAGCAGCGGCCGGGTGAACGTGGTGGTGCTCAGGATCTGGTCGTAGTTCCCCCAGGTCCACTGGGCGGGGAAGAACGAGGGATCGAGGATGGCCGTCGGCGTCTTGAAGGACAGCGAGACCATCCAGAGCACCGGGATCAGCGCCAGCGCCACGACGACGGTGTTGATTACGCCCCAGCTGGTTTTCTGGCGGGCGGTGGTGGTGACAGCAGCCATGACCGGGTCACCTCTTTCCCATGTCGGTACCTGGGGCCGCGGTGCCGAAGCCCTTGATGAAGACGAAGGCGATGATCACCACGCAGATGAAGATCAGGATCGAGATCGCGGACCCGATCCCCAGGTTCAGCGCCTTGAACAGGTTGTCCCAGCCGAGGATCGAGACCGATTCTGTGCCGTTGTTGCCCGCGGTCAGGATGAAGATGTTGTCGAATATCCGGAACGAGTCCAGGGTCCGGAACAGCACCGCGACCAGGATGGCCGGCTTCATCAGCGGCACCGTGATCCGCCAGAAGCGCTGCCAGCCGGTGGCGCCGTCTACCTTGGCCGCCTTTTGCAGGTCCTCGGGCACCAGCGAGAGCCCGGCCAGCAGCAGCAGCCCCATGAACGGCGTGGTCTTCCAGATCTCGGCCAGGATGATCACGGCAATCGCCTTGTACTGGGAGGTCAGCGGCGCCGAGTTGTTGAACAGCGCGGACAGGTAGCCCTGGCCCGGCGTCCAGGCGTACTGCCAGCCGTAGGCCGCGGCGACGGTCACGATCCCGTACGGGATGAGAGCGGCGGTCCGGATCGTGCCCCGGCCGAACAGTGTCCGGTGCATGACCAGGGCCAGCAGCATGCCCAGCACCAGGGTGATGGAGACCGAGACGACGGTGATGAGCACCGTGATCCACAGCGCCTGCCACCAGTACGGGGAGCTGAGCACCGCGGCGTAGTTGCTGAATCCCGACGAACTTGACGGCATTCGGGAGTTCCAGGTTGTAGCGCTGCAGCGACAGCCAGATGGCGTAGCCGACCGGGTAGGCGGTGACGGCGATCATCACGATGACCGCGGGGGCGCACAGCATGAAGCCCAGCCTGCGCTCGGCCCGTGCCCCCTCGGACAACGGCGCCTTACGTCCCTTCGCGACCTGTGTGGCCGCCCCGCCGGGGACCGTCTCGGTGGTGGTACTCATTGGCCCCTTCCTTCCTTGCCGGCTGGCCTGCCGCAGGCTGCGCGGCGGCTCACGGGACCAGGCCCTTCGACTGCAGGGCGTTGCTGATATTGCTGCTCATCTTCTGCTCCGTGCTGACCGGGTTGATGCCGGCCGGCGGCGAGGTCAGGTGTGAGATGTCGATGGACACGACCTGGTAGAGCGGCGTCTTCGGCCGGACGCTCGCGTGCTCCAGCGCGTACAGGATGTCGGTGTGGAACGGGTAGTCCTTGAACATCGCCGGGTCGCTGTAGAGGCTGGCGATCGTCGGCGGGACGCCGCCGACGGTGGCGCCGATCAGCTGGTTCTGCTTGTCCCGCAGGCACATCGCGGCCTGGAAGGCGAGCGCCTGATGCTGTGAGTACTTGCTGACCGCGAGGTCCACCCCGCCGATCGTCACCTTGGCCGGCACGCCGGGGATGACCTCCGGGTAGAGCGCCCACTTGAAGTCCTTGAACAGCTTCGGGTTGTCGGCCTTCATGGCCGGATACACGAACGGGTAGTTCAGCTGGAACGCGGCCGTGCCGGCCTCCATCGCCAGCCGGTTCTCGTTCTCCATCTGCACCGCCAGCGACGGGTCCGCGCCGGCCGAGTCGGCCAGCTGCTTCATCATCGACAGGGCTTTCACCGCCGGCGCGCCCAGCGTGACCTTGGTCGCCGTAGGGTTCAGGACGGTGCCGCCAGCACTGTTCACCATCGTGTTGAACCAGACGGTGTTGCCCTCGTACTGGGCGCCCTGGATCTCGATGTAGTGCGGCTTGCCCTCCTTCTTCAGCTGCTCCGCGTCGGCGATCATCTGGGCCCACGTCTTCGGCGGGGTCTTCACCAGGTCGGAGCGGTACCACAGCAGCTGGGTGTTCGTGTTGGCGGGCGCCGCGACGAGCTGGCCGTTCCAGATCGCGGTCTGCAGCGCCGGCTTGATCGTCCCGTTGACGACCTGCTGCTTGTCGCTGCCGGTCCACGGCACGATCCAGCCGGCGTTGGCGAACTCGGCCTCCCAGGTGACGTCGAGGGCCATGATGTCGATCGAGCTGTCGTGCGCGGCCAGCCGCCGGACGAGCTGCAGCCGCTGGCTGTCGGAGGAGGCGGGCAGGATCTGGTAGGAGATCGTGTACTTGCCGCCGCTCTGCGCGTTGCAGTTCTTGATCTCGGCGTTGGTCGCCCCGGAAACGTCGGGGTACTGGTAGAAGTTCAGCGTCACCGGCCCGGAGGTGCTGGCGCTGCTGGTGCCGCAGGCGGCGAGCACGCCCGACGCCAGCACGCCGGCCCCGGCGGCCACCGCGAAGGAGCGCACCCGGCGGCCGGACCGCCGCCGGGGCGCCGGCGCCCGGGAACGCTGCCGTGATCTCACCTGATGATCACTGCCACCGAACATGGCGCCTCCCGCCGACTGATGCTTCGTTGCACCCGTCACCCCTGCTGTTGCCTGCCACGCTAGAACCTTTCCCCACGGGCAACAAGGGATGTTTCTTTGCGGAAACCTTTGCTAACCTGCTGCCTGCAATGCGCCACTGATCGGCGCGATTTGCCCCGGCCTGTCCGGTGCGGGCCAGGTCAGCGGGTGGCGGTGATGGTGGCGCTGCCGAGCACGGTGTCGCCGCGGTACAGGACCGCGGCCTGCCCCCGGGCCACGCCACGGGCCGGCTGGCCCAGCCAGATGCGGATCAGGTCGCCGTCGGCCACGGCCGTGGCCGGGTAGACCTCCCCGTGCGCCCGCAACTGGGCCAGGCACTCCGTGGGCTGGGTGAGCGGCTCGCAGCCGGTCCACACGGGGCGCTCGGCGACGATCTCCCGCACGTCGAGGGCCTCCGCGGGGCCCACTGTGACCGTCCGGGTGACCGGCTCGATGTCCAGCACGTAGCGGGGCCTGCCGTCACCGGCCGGCACCCCGACCCGCAGGCCCTTGCGCTGGCCGATGGTGAATCCGTACGCGCCGTCATGCTGTCCCACGACGGTGCCATCCTGGGCCACGATGCGGCCGGGCGCCTCGCCGAGCCGGCTGGCCAGGAAGGCCCTGGTGTCACCGTCCGGGATGAAGCAGACGTCGTGGCTGTCCGGCTTGGTGGCCACCGCCATCCCGCGGGCCGCGGCCTCCTCCCGCACCTGCGCCTTGGTGGACGCGCCCAGCGGGAACATGGCCCGGCTCAGCTGCTCGCGGGTCAGCACGGCCAGCACGTAGGACTGGTCCTTGCCCTCATCCACGCTGCGCAGCAGCCGGCCGCCGTCCAGCCGGGCATGGTGCCCGGTGCACACCGCATCGAAGCCCAGGGCGACCGCGCGGTCCAGCACGGCGGCGAACTTGATCTTCTCGTTGCAGCGCAGGCACGGGTTGGGGGTGTGGCCGCGGGCGTACTCGGCGACGAAGTCGGCCACCACATCGCGGTCGAAGCGATCGGCCATGTCCCAGACGTAGAACGGGATCCCGATCACGTCCGCGGCCCGGCGCGCGTCCCGGGCATCCTCGAGGGTGCAGCAGCCACGGGCCCCGGTCCGGTGCGACTGCGGGCTGCGGGACAGGGCCAGGTGGATGCCGGTCACCTCATGGCCGGCCTCCGCGGCGCGGGCGGCGGCCACGGCGGAATCCACGCCGCCGGACATGGCGGCCAGCACACGAAGACGATTCATCGTCTACCGAGGGTATGCGTTATCGGCCGCCACCCGGGCCACCGCAGCGTCTATTCGCCGGCGAGGCGGGGCGCGCCTCGCTGGCGAGGCGGGGTGCGGCGAAGCCGTGTCCCTCCGAGCCAGCGAATCGCAGGGGGCTCCGGGGGGTCGCCCCCCCGGGCTAACAGAGCGAGGCGGGGTGCGGCGAAGCCGTGTCCCTCCGAGCCAGCGAATCGCAGGGGGCTCCGGGGGGTCGCCCCCCCGGGCTAACACAGCGAGGCGGGGCGCGGCGAAGCCGTGTCCCTCCGAGCCAGCGAATCGCGGGGGTCCGGGGGTCGCCCCCCGGGCCAGCAGAGCACTAGCGGGTGGCGCGGCGGGCGCGCTGCACGACCTCGCCGATCACCGCGCCGACGGCGTCCACGTCGGCCTGAGTGCTGGAATGGCCGAGCGAGAACCGCAGCGAGCTACGGGCCCGGGCGTCGTCCGCGCCCATGGCCAGCAGCACGTGGCTGGGCTGGGCGATCCCCGCCGTGCAGGCGGACCCGGTGGAGCAGGCGATGCCCTTGGCGTCCAGCAGCATGAGCAGCGCGTCACCCTCACAGCCGGGGAAGGAGAATGCGCGTTCCCGGGGAGCTGCCCGGCCCGGGCGGCGGAACGTCAGGATGGCGTCCGGCACGGCCGCCAGCCCCTGGCTATCAGGCAAGCTAGCGGGTAGCGCGGCGGGCGCGCTGCACGACCTCGCCGATCACGGCGCCGACGGCGTCCACGTCGGCCTGGGTGCTGGAGTGGCCGAGGGAGAACCGCAGCGAGCTACGAGCCCGGGCGTCGTCCGCGCCCATGGCCAGCAGCACATGGCTGGGCTGGGCGATCCCCGCCGTGCAGGCGGACCCGGTGGAGCAGGCGATGCCCTTGGCGTCGAGCAGCATGAGCAGCGCGTCACCCTCACAGCCGGGGAAGGAGAAATGCGCGTTGCCGGGCAGCCGGCCCGGCCCGGGCGGCGGCCCGTTCAGGATGGCGTCCGGCACGGCCGCCAGCACCTGCGCGATGAGGTCATCCCGGAGCTTGGCCAGCCGGGCTGCCTCCTCGTCCCGGCGGCCGGCCATGACCGCGGCGGCGACCGCGAACGCCCGGATGGCCGGCGCGTCCAGGGTGCCGGACCGCACCTCGCTCTCCTGCCCGCCGCCGTGCAGTACCGGGACCGGCCGCACGCCCCTGGCCAGCAGCAGGGCCCCGGCGCCGACCGGGCCGCCGAACTTGTGGCCGGTGACCGTCATCGCGTCCGTCCCGCTGGCCGCGAAACTGACCGGCAGCTGGCCGGCCGCCTGCACCGCGTCGGTGTGGAACGGGATGCCGTACTCGCGGGCCACCTCGGCCAGCTCAGCGATGGGCTGGACCACGCCCACCTCGTTGTTCGCCCACATGACCGTGATGAGGGCGACCCGGTCCGGGTCCGCCGCGATGGCCTCGGCGAGCACGCTGGGGTGCAGCAGGCCGGTGGCGTCGACCGGCAGCCACACTTCCTCCGCCCCCTCATGGGCGGCCAGCCAGTGCACCGAGTCCAGTACCGCGTGATGCTCGACCGCCGTGGCCAGCACCCGGCGCCGGGGACCCGGCGGGGCAGTGCCCGGCCGGGCCGCCTCGGGCGGGCCGCCCGCGGCGGCCTCGGCCTGCCGGGCCCAGTACAGCCCCTTGACGGCCAGGTTGTCCGCCTCGGTCCCGCCACTGGTGAAGATGACCTCACTGGGCCGGGCGCCGAATATCTCCGCGATCTGCTCCCGGGACTCCTCGACGACCCGCCGCGCCCGGCGACCCGCGTTATGCAGCGAAGAGGCATTGCCCAGCTGGCCGAGTTCCTCGGTCATGGCCGCGAGGGCCTCCGGCAGGAGCGGCGTGGTGGCGGCATGGTCCAGGTACACCACGCAGTCCGGTCCCTGCCCCGGGCGGCCGCCCGCGCTGTCGCTGTAGCCCATGACGGCCCTCAGCCTAGTGCCGGTTCGCGGCCCCGGGCACCGCGGCCCGGGACCGGGGCTAGTTTGCGGAACGCCGCCTGGACCTCCTCGGTGAGCTGCGGCACGACCGTGAACAGGTCCCCGACCACGCCGAAGTCGGCGAGCTCGAAGATGGGCGCCTCCGGGTCCTTGTTGATCACCATGATCGTCTTGGACGTCTGCATCCCGGCCCGGTGCTGGATCGCCCCGGAGATGCCGACCGCCAGGTACAGCTGCGGCGACACGGTCTTCCCGGTCTGGCCGACCTGGAACTGGTGCGGGTACCAGCCGGCGTCGGTGGCCGCGCGGGAGGCGCCCACCGCGGCCCCCAGGGAGTCGGCCAGCTTCTCGATCAGCGCGAAGTTGTCCGCGTTGCCCACGCCGCGGCCGCCGGAGACCACGATCGCCGCCTCGGTGAGTTCCGGGCGCTCGCCCCGCTCGGCCACCACGCGCTCGGTGACCCGCACCGCCTTGGCGGCGTCGCTCAGCTCGACGCCGGCCGGCTCGATGCTCGGCCGCGGCCGGGGCCGGCTCCGCGGCGGTGGAGTTCGGCCGGACGGCGATGATGGGCGTGCCGGTGCGCACCCGCGAGGAGACGATGATCGCGCCGCCGAAGATGGACTGCTCGGCGACGAGCCCGTCGTCGCCGGCGGTCAGGCCGACCGCGTCGGTGATCACGCCGGAGCCGGTCTTGACCGCCAGCCGGCCGGCGATCTCCTTGCCCTCGCCGGTCGCGGCCAGCAGCACCGCGGCCGGGGACGTCCGCCCGGCCAGGGCGGCCAGCACCTCGGCGGCGGGCGCGACTAGCCCGTCGGTGAAGTCGCTGCCCTCAGCGACATAGACCTTGGCCGCGCCGAACTCGGCCAGCCGCTCCCGGCCGCCCTCCGCGCCGCCGCCGATCCAGACGGCCGACGGCTCGCCGAACCGGCGGGCCAGGGTGAGCAGCTCGCAGGTAACCTTCTTGACCGTCTCGCCGTCGTGCTCGGCGAGGACCAGAACCTCAGCCATCGTGGGTGCCCTTCCGTGCTCAGATGAACTTCTGCGCGGCGAGGAACTCAGCGGCCTTGGTGCCACCGTCGCCTTCGTCCTTGACGATCGTGCCGGCCTGCCGCGGCGGCCGCTTCGCGAAGCTGACCACCTCGGTGGCCGCGGCGGCCAGGCCGACCTCGGCCGGGTCGATGCCCGCATCGGCCAGGCTGAGCGTCTCGACCGGCTTCTTCTTGGCCGCCATGATGCCCTTGAAGGACGGGTACCGAGGCTCGTTGATCTTCTCCACGACGCTGATCACCGCAGGCAGGCTGGCCTCGACCTTGTCGTAGCCGTAGTCGGTCTGCCGGTGGATCCGCAGCGCGGTCCCGTCCACCTCGACCTTGCTGGCCAGCGACACCTGCGGGACGCCGAGCCGCTCCGCCAGCATGGCGGCCAGCACGCCCATCCGCGCGTCGGTCGACTCCGCGCCCACGATGACCAGGTCGAAGCCGGCCCGGCCGAGCACCGTGGCCATCGCCGCCGAGGTCTGCAGCGCGTCGCTGCCGGCCAGCCCGTCGTCGATGAGGTGGATGGCCTTGTCGGCGCCCATGGACAGCGCCTTGCGGATCGACTCGCTGGCCTTCTCCGGGCCCATGGTCAGGATGGTGACCTCGCCACCGTGCGCCTCGGCCAGCCGCAGCCCCTCCTCGATCGCGTACTCGTCGAGCTCGTTGATGACGCCGTCGACCGACGCCCGGTCCAGGCGCGAGTCGTCGGGCCGCAAAGTACGTTCGGCCCAGGTGTCGGGGACCTGTTTCACGCAGACGACGATGTTCATGACCGGCGGCCGACCTCCTGTCTGGTTCGCCGCGCCCGGGACTGGCCCCGGACCGGCCAAGCTGGGCCCAGGCTGCGGCAGAGCACCCTTAAGGGTGCCAAAGAGAGTTCACTAGTTCGTCGCTCGGGGGTGCTTCTATGGGTACTACCCGGGCCGGTTAATGTTACTCACTGGTAGCTTACCCTGGCCTCGGCGGCGTCCACGACGTTGGCCAGCAGCATGGCCCTGGTCATCGGGCCCACCCCGCCGGGCATCGGGGCCAGGTAGCCCGCCACCTCGCGGACCTCCGGCGCGACGTCCCCGACCAGGCCAGCGTCGGTGCGGGTGATGCCCACGTCCAGCACCGCAGCCCCGGGCCGGACCATGCCGGCGGTCAGCAGCCCCGGCCGGCCGGCCGCCACCACCACGATGTCAGCCGCCCGGGTGTGCGCGGCCAGGTCCTTGGTCCCGGTGTGGCACAGGGTGACCGTGGCGTTCTCGCTGCGCCGGGTGAGCAGCAGGCCCAGGGTCCGGCCCACGGTGATCCCGCGCCCGATCACGGTGACCTCGGCCCCGCCGATCGGCACGTCGTACCGGCGGAGCAGCGCGACGATGCCCCGCGGGCGTGCACGGCAGCGGGCCCGGCCTGGCCGAGCACCAGGCGCCCGAGGTTCACCGGATGCAGCCCGTCCGCGTCCTTGGCCGGGTCGATGCGGCCCAGGATCTCGTTCGCGTCGATCCCGGCGGGCAGCGGCAGCTGGACGATGTATCCGGTGCAGGCCGGGTCGGCGTTCAGCTCATCGACCACCGCCTCGACCTGCTGCTGGCTGGCGTCGGCGGGCAGTTCCCGGCGGATGCTGGCGATGCCCACCTCGGCACAGTCCCGGTGCTTGCCGTTGACGTAGGCCCGGCTGCCCGGGTCGTCGCCGACCAGCACCGTGCCCAGGCCGGGAACCACGCCCCGGCTGGCCAGGGCGGCCACCCGGGCGGCCAGGTCGGCCTTGATCGAGGCCGCGGTGGCCTTGCCGTCCAGGATCTGCGCTGTCATCGTCGGTCCCTGATCAGTGGTAGAAGTGCCGGACTCCGGTGAAGTACATGGTGACCCCGGCCTGCTCGGCGGCCTCGATGCTCAGCTTGTCCCGGATCGACCCGCCGGGCTGGACCACGGCCCGGACCCCGGCCTGGATCAGCACCTCCAGGCCGTCGGGGAACGGGAAGTAGGCATCGCTGGCCGCCACCGACCCGGCCGCGCGGTCCCCGGCCCGGGCCACCGCCAGCCGGGCCGCATCCACCCGGTTGACCTGGCCCATGCCCACTCCGACTGTGGCGAGCCCGGAGGCGAGCAGGATGGCGTTGGACTTGACGCCGCGGACCGCCCGCCAGGCGAAGGCCAGGTCGGCGAGGACATCGGCGGACGGTGGCTGCCCGGTCTTGAGGTCCCAGCCCGCGATTTCATCGCCCGGCGCATCGATCAGGTCCGGCGACTGCAGCAGCACGCCGCCGTCAACCTGACGCCACTCGGGCGACTGGCTGCCCCGGACCGGTGGCGGGGAGGTGAGCAGCCGGATGTTCTTGCTGCCGGACAGGATCTCCACGGCCTCCGGGTCGAACCCGGGCGCGATGACGACCTCGGTGAAGATGTCCTTGACCTGGGCCGCCATCTCCGCCGAGACCACCCCGTTGGCCGCGATGACACCGCCGAACGCCGAGGCGGGATCGCAGGCGTTGGCCTTCCGGTGCGCCTCCGCCAGGTCGACGCCCAGGGCGATGCCGCACGGGTTGGCGTGCTTGATGATGGCGACACAGGGCGGCACGAAATCGAAGGCGGCCCGCCACGCGGCGGCGGCGTCCACGTAGTTGTTGTAGGACATCGCCTTGCCGTGCAGCTGAGTGGCCGTGGCCAGGCCCTGCGCGCCGCCCGGCCGGACGTAGAGCGCGGCCCGCTGGTGCGGGTTCTCCCCGTACCGGAGCACCTCGCGCCGGGTCCAGACGGCTGCGGTGACGTCCGGCCAGCCGGTCTCCTCGGCCGTCTCGTCCGGCGCGTAGCTGGACGCGAACCAGGAGGCCACCGCGGCGTCGTAGGCCGCTGTGCGAGCGTAGGCCCGGGCCGCGAACCGGCGCCGCTGCGGCAGGGTGAACCCGCCCGCCTCCAGTGCCCCGGCCACCGAGTCGTACATCGACGGATCGGTGAGCACCGCGACATGCTGGTGGTTCTTGGCCGCGGCGCGGACCATGGCCGGGCCGCCGATATCGATCTGCTCGACGCACTCGGCCGGGGGCGCCCCGCTGCCGACCGTCTCCTCGAACGGGTACAGGTTCGACACCAGCAGCTCGAACGGCGCGATGCCCAGATCCTGCAACTGCTCCTGGTGGGCGGGCCGGGACAGGTCGGCCAGCAGCCCGGCGTGCACGGCGGGGTGCAGCGTCTTGACCCGGCCGTCCAGGCACTCGGGGAAGCCGGTCACCTGGTCCACGCCCGTCACCGGCACGCCCGCGGCAGCGATCGCGGCGGCCGTGCTCCCGGTGCTGACGATCTCCACCTTGGCCTCGTGCAGCGCCCGGGCCAGGTCGCCGAGCCCCGTCTTGTCGTAGACGCTGATCAGGGCGCGCCTGATCGGTACTCTCGTCACCGCCCGACCCTTACCTTCCTGCCCGCGACGGCCCACCCGTCGCGGACCATCCGGCCCACAGTCTCCACGAGCAGGGATCGTTCAGCTACCTTGACCCGCTCATGCAGGGTGGCCTCGTCGTCCTCATCGAGCACCGGGACCGCCGCCTGGGCGATCATCGGGCCGCTGTCCAGGCCCGCGTCCACCAGGAAGAGCGTGCACCCGGTCAGCTTCACCCCGTGGTCCAGGGCGTCCCGCACCGCGTGCATGCCGGGGAAGGCGGGCAGCAGGGCCGGGTGGGTGTTGATCACCCGGCCGCCGAAGGTGCCCAGGAACTGATCGCCGACCAGCTTCATGAAGCCGGCCAGGACGATCAGGTCCGGCCGGGCCGCGGCGCACGACTGGGTGAGGGCCCGGTCCCAGTCCGCGCGGTCCGGGAAGTCCTTCACCCGGTGGGTGAAGGTCGGTACCCCGGCCCGCTCCGCGCGGGCCAGCGCCTCGATGCCCTCCCGGTCGGCGCCGACCGCCACGATCTGCGCGCCATAGGCAGGATCGGCACATGCGTCGAGCAGGGCCTGGAGATTTGTCCCCGCGCCCGAGACCAGGACGACCAGGCGCGCGCTCATGCGGCCACCCTAGCCTCACCGGATGGGCGGCCCGTCCACCGGCCAGCTCGGGCAAAATGGGAAACTGTGTGTCCCTGCTGACCCTCAGGGACTCAGGCCGCGGCGCAAGGAGGGCATCGCCGTGTTAACGCGCCGCCGCGCCATGCCGCCCGGATAGGGCGGACCGGCCTCCCAGCCTGCCGCCCCGAGCCCCTGGAGCTTCCCGCCGATGGCCCCTGCGCCTCCCCCACCACAGCCGCCCGAGCAGACACCTGGCCAGTACCTGCCCCAGGCCAAGGCCAAGCGGACGGGCCGGGCGGACCCCGTCCACCGGCAGCGCGCGATCGCGGCGTTGTTCCTCGCCGTGCTCAGCCTGTTCGGGCTGCTCGGCGTGAGCAACTTCCAGCGCGGCGGCTACATCATCGCCTTCGCCCTGGTCGCCGGGGCCGTGGGGATCTGGCTGGCCAGCACGGCCATCATCGGGGCCCGGCGCAGCGGGACCGCCGGGCCGCGCGGCTCGGTCACCGCCATCGTCATCGGCAGTGTCGGGGTCGTGCTCAGCGCCCTGCTGCTGACCGGGCTCGCGCTGTTCGGCCAGCAGGCGCGCACCTTCTCCCAGTGCCTCAGCGGGGCCAACACGATCACCGCCCAGCAGGCCTGCCGCAATCAGTTCATGCGCGCGGTGGAGAAGTCCGCCCGCTGACGGCCACAGGGGCACGGCCGGCCACGCGGCACGGCGGCCACGCGGCACGGCGGCCCACGCGGCGCGGCGGCCCACGCGGCGCGGCGGCCCACGCGGCGCGGCAGCCCACGCGGCGCGGCAGCCCACGCGGCGCGGCAGCCCACGCGGCGCGGCAGCCCCGTAGCGCGGCGGGCCAGGCAGCGCGACGACCCCGGTAGCGCGGCCGCCCCGGTAGCGCGGCCGCCCCCGTAGCGCGGCGGGGCTGGACGGCCCGGCGGCTAAGGTAGCGCGGCCGGCCCGGGTGGGCTGGACCGGGCCGGAGGTTCCTCGCCGTCCTCTTCGCCCCACGGATCGACATAGATGCGGTGACCGCTGTCCTCGTCCTCGGCCTGCCCGCCCGGCCCGGTGGCCCGCGGCCCGCCCCGGGCCGTCCCGACCGGTTCCGCGCCGGGCCCAGCCAGGCGACGCATCCGGAACCAGTTCACCCCGCCGGCGGTGACCGCCGCCGCGACCCCCATCTCGAGGGCAGCCACCAGCGCCGTCTGCCATCCCGACGGCCCGACCGCCGCAAGCCGGCCGCTGCCCAGCGGCCCGCCGGAGAAGGCGGCCAGCAGGCCCAGCGCGCAGGCGGTGGCCACACCGCAGGCAAACCCCCGCAGCGGGGCCAGCTCCAGGGCCAGGGTGGGCGCCGCACGCGCGGTGAGCAGGCCACCGAACGCCCCGGCCAGGTAAGGCACGCTGAGCACGGCCACCGAGGCCCAGCCGGGCACGGCCGAGTGCGCCCCGGACGGCAGGGCCGCGAGCATGGGCAGCATGGGGACCGGTCCCAGCGCGGATCCGGTGGGCGCCACCACCGTGCCGGTGCCGAACGCGAAGCCCGGGCCCAGGGTGTAGCAGATTGCCCAGATGATGGCGTTAGGTATGTAGCTGATCTGGATGAGCAGCAGCAGTACGCCACCCACGGCACCGGGGGCCAGGGCCGCGTCGGCCGCCCGGAAGCCGGTCATGCTGGTGCCGAGCGACACCCCGGCCAGGATGGCCCCGGCCGCGGTGGCCACGGCCAGCGCGCCGGCCGCGCCGAGGGACACCGAACGGGAGCGGGGCGGCAGCAGGTGGACCAGCCGCCGCCAGGGGGCCAGGGCCCGGGCTCCGCCGAGGCCGCCGGCCACCAGCGCGATCAGGAAGCCGGCCAGCACGGCCTGCGGCGGTGACGGGGTGGCCAGCGACGACTGGCCAGCCAGGGCCAGGGCCCCGGCCAGCAGCGCGTACGGCACGGCCAGGGCGAGTGCCGCGTAGCCGACCTCAGGCAGCCGGGACACCTCGCCCTTGCGGACCACCCACCGGCCCGCGAGCCACAGCAGCGCCCCGGGCAGCAGCACCAGGCCGAGCGGCAGCATCCCGATCCGGCCCCCGCCGATCCGGGCCGCGGTGACCCGGCCGGTGCCATGCAGCGCGAAGCCCACGTGGTGGCTGACCAGCCATAGATCCGCAGCGGTGCGCATCACCCCGGGCAGCCCGACCCCGGCGTGCGGCGCCGCGATCCAGCCGGCCAGCACCAGCAGCAGGATCAGGACCAGACCGGTGCCCGCGGCCGCGCAGGCCGCCAGGGCGCCGGTGATCACCAGCGGCCGCGCCGGGCTGCCGGGCGGCCCGCCCGGCACCCCGCCGCGGCCATCAGCCCGGTCGGAGGGTGCAGCGGCAGCAGTCACCCTGCCAATCCTGGCCATCAGCGCACCGCGGCGGGCGGAGGCGCGCCGCGCCAGGCGCAGGCACGCCAGGCGCAGGCACGCCGCGCGGAGGCACGCCGCGCGCAGGCACGCCGGCGCAGGCACGCCGCGCGGAGGCACGCCGCGCGCAGCAGCCGCGCGCAGGCGCCGCGCCGCACGCCGCGCGCAGGCACGCCGCGCCGGGCGGCTACCGGCTCTGCACGACCTCGCGGACGAGGCGGGCGGTCTCACTCGGGGTGCGGCCGACCCGGACGCCGACCTTCTCCAGCGCTTCCTTCTTGGCCTGGGCGGTGCCGGCCGACCCGGAAATGATCGCCCCGGCATGCCCCATGGTCTTACCCTCGGGGGCGGTGAAGCCGGCCACGTAGGCGACGACCGGCTTGCTGACGTGCGCCTCCACGTAGGCGGCGGCCCGTTCCTCGGCGTCGCCGCCGATCTCGCCGATCATCACGATGGCCTCGGTCTCCGGGATCGTCCTGGAACGCGGCCAGGCAGTCGATGTGCGTGGTGCCGATGACCGGGTCACCGCCGATGCCGACCGCCGTGGAGAAGCCGATGTCCCGCAGCTCGTACATCATCTGGTAGGTCAGCGTGCCGGACTTGGAGACCAGCCCGATCCGCCCCTCAGTGGTGATGTCGGCCGGGATGATCCCGGCGTTCGACTTACCGGGTGATGCCACCCCGGGGCAGTTCGGGCCCACGATGCGGGTCTCGTTGCCCTTGGCGGTGGCGTAAGCCCAGAACTCCGCGGTGTCATGCACCGGGATGCCCTCGGTGATCACGATCACCAGAGGGATGCCGGCATCGACGGCCTCGGTCACCGCCGCCTTGGTGCCCGCGGGCGGGACGAATACGACCGAGACATCGGCGCCGGTGGCGGCCATCGTCTCGGCCACCGTGCCGAACACCGGCACCGCGGCACTGCCCAGGTCAACCGTCTGCCCGGCCTTTCGCGGGTTGGTACCGCCGACCACGGTGGTGCCCGCGGCCAGCATCCGGCGGCCATGCTTGGTGCCTTCCGAGCCGGTGATGCCCTGGATCATCACCCGGCTGTCGGCGGTCAGGAAAATCGCCATCTCATGCTCCTGTCGCGGGGGCGGTGGCGGCCAGTTCGGCCGCGCGCCGGGCTGCGTCGTCCATGGTTGCCACCTGCTCCACGACGGGAAGGCCGGCATCGGCCAGGATGCGGCGGCCCTCCTCGGCGTTGTTGCCGTCCAGTCGGACCACGATGGGGTGGGCGACCTGCTCGCCGCGGGAGGAGAGCATCCCGAGCGCCGACACGATCCCGTTCGCCACCGCGTCGCAGGAGGTGATGCCGCCGAACACGTTGACCAGCACGCTGCGGACGCTGGTGTCCGACAGCACGATCTCCAGGCCGTCCGCCATCACCTCGGCGGATGCCCCGCCGCCGATGTCCAGGAAGTTGGCGGGCCGGATGCCGCCGAAGGACTCGCCCGCCAGGGCCACCACGTCGAGCGTGGACATGACCAGCCCGGCCCCGTTGCCGATGATGCCCACCTGGCCGTCCAGCTTGACGTAGTTCAGGTGCTTGGCCTTGGCCCGGGCCTCCAGCGGATCCGCCGCCTCGGCGTCTTCGAACTGGGCGTGATCCTGCCGGAAGGAGGCGTTGTCATCCAGGCTCACCTTGCCGTCCACGGCGAGCACGTCGCCCTGCTCGGTGAGGGCCATCGGGTTGACTTCCACGAGGGTGGCGTCCTCGTCGGTGAACACCGCCCACAGCCGCTCGGCCAGCAGGGCCGCCTTCTCGGCCGCCTCCGGCGGGATCCGGCCGGCCTGGATGATCTCGGCCGCCTTGGCCGCGTCCACCCCGGTCAGCGGGTCGACCGGGATCCGGGCCACCGCCTCGGGACTGGTGTGCGCGACTTCCTCGATCTCCACGCCGCCCTGCACCGAGCAGATGGCCACGAAGGTCCGGGCCGCCCGGTCCAGCAGATAGGACAGGTAGTACTCCTGGGCGATGTCGCTCGCCTCGGCGATCAGGACCCGGTGCACCGTGTGGCCCTTGATGTCCATGCCGAGGATCTGGCGCGACTTGGACTCCGCCTCGTCGGGGCCGTTGGCCAGCTTCACGCCGCCTGCCTTGCCGCGGCCGCCCGCCTTCACCTGGGCCTTGACGACAACCAGCGGCGAGCCCTCGGCCGCGAAGCCGGCCGCGATCTCGCGTGCCTCTTCCGCGGTGGAGGCGACCCGGCCGCGCTGCACAGGTACCCCGTATTCGGCGAACAGTTCCTTCGCCTGGTACTCAAACAGGTCCACTAGCGTCCGTCCTCGGGTGGTCAGGATTCCGCACGCAGCCTACCGGGCACCCCCTCGCCCTTATCCGCCCGGCCCGCGCAACCCTTCCGCGCGTTTAGCCAGCCTCAGCGGCGACGCCGTCCTGGTCGTCCAGCCTCACCCCATCGACCACTCCAGCCTCACCAGTCGGCCGCGGCGATTGTGATGTTGACTTTGCTCACATCCCAGTGTGGCCAAAGTCAACATCACAAACCTGGGGATCCCTTGCCCGAGGCGGAGTGTCAGAGCTGAGTGGCAGATTGCCACCATGGCGCGCTCGAATGGCCTGGACCAGGCAGCAGTAGATCGCCTCCTGCGTAGACAGGACCATGTCCTGGCCCGCCGTGAGGCCCTCCGGTGCGGCATGACCGCCCGCCAACTCGAGCACCGCATCCGGCCCGGGGGACCGTGGCAGCGGCTGTTGCCGGGGCTCTACCTGGCCGTGACCGGGACCCCCACTCGGCGGCAGTTAGAGATTGCCGCACTGCGGTACGCCGGGCCGGGCGCCGTGATCACCGGCCTCGCCGCGCTGCGGCGGCATGGGGTCAGGGTGCCGGAGAGCAGCATCATCACCGTGCTCATCCCGCGCGGACGCAGCCGCGAGGACCGGTCATTCGTCCGGGTGTGGCCGACGACGCGAATGCCGGAATACCGGCTGGTGGACGGGGCGGTCGAATACACGCACGCTGCGCGGGCGGTGGCGGATGCGGCGCGGGAACTGGAGAGCTTCCGTGACTACCGCGCGGTGCTGGCTGACGCCGTCCAGCGGCGGCGGTGCAAGCTGGACGTCCTGGCCCGGGAGTTATCAGCGGCGCCGATGCGGCACTCGGGCTGGCTGCGGCGTGCGCTGGCCGAGGTGGCGGACGGCGTGCGGTCGGTGGCGGAGGGGGATCTCCGGACCCTGATCAGGCGGGCGAGGCTGCCGGCGCCCCTGTTCAACGCCCGGCTCTACGCCGGGCGGGACTTCCTGGCGGTCGCGGATGCGTGGTGGCCGGAGGCGGGAGTGGCCGCGGAGGTGGACTCCCGGGAGTGGCATCTCTCGCCGGAGGACTGGGAGCGGACCGTGCGCCGGAGTGCCCGGATGAGCGCGCACGGGATCATCGTGCTGCACCTCACCCCGCAGCAGATCCGGGCCGAGGCCGGCACCGTGGCGGCCGAGATCCGGTCTGCGCTGCACGCCGGGCGGGCCCGGCCGGCGCTGCCCATCCGGGCCCTGGCGGCGGGCTGACAGGCGCCTCCCGGAAAGGGCCGCTCAGCCGCCCCGCGCCACCCGACCGCCCCGCGCCACTGGCCGCCCCGCGCCACTCGGCCGCCCCGCGCCGCTCAGCCGCCCCGCGCCACCCGACCGCCCCGCGCCACTCAGCCGCCCTGGGGAACAGGTGCGTCTTCCGGCCGGCCCAGGTTGGCCTGAACCCAGGCGATGATCTCGTAGGTGGACGCGCCCGGGGTGAAGATCCTGGCCACGCCCATCCGCTCCAGCTCGGTGATGTCCTGGGCCGGGACGATTCCGCCGCCGAACACCACGATGTCGCTGGCCCCGCGGTCGGCCAGCAGTTCCAGCACCCGGGCGAACTGGGTCATGTGCGCGCCGGACAGGATGGACAGGCCGATCGCGTCGGCATCTTCCTGGATGGCGGCGGCGACGATCTGCTCCGGGGTCTGGTGCAGCCCGGTGTAGATGACCTCGACGCCCGCGTCGCGCAGCGCCCTGGCCACCACCTTGGCACCCCGGTCGTGACCGTCCAGGCCGGGTTTGGCGATGACGACCCGGATCGTTCCCATGCGAGCCTCCTGGCCAGCGATATCCGTGGTGCCGGCGGTGAATGTGCTGTCCCTGGCAGGGTAACGCGCCAGGCCGGGCGGGGCGCAGGGCCGTCCGGCCCGCTGCGATACCGCCCTTGGCCATGACCGTCAGGGGCGCCGCTGGCACAATGCCCGGGTGAAGGTGAGCATCCCGGTCGGTGGCGGGGAGATCTCCGCCCAGGACAGTGGCGGCGGCGGCGCGCCGCTGGTGCTGGTGCATGCCGGGTGGAGCGACCAGAGCAGCTGGGCGGGCGTGGCCGGGCGGCTGGCCGGCCAGTACCGGGTCATCTCCTACGATGCCCGCGGCTACGGCGGGTCGCCGCCCCCGCGTGAGCCGTTCACCCAGCTGGGCGACCTGATCACGGTGCTCGATCAGCTCGGCG
Organism: uncultured Actinomycetes bacterium; assembly: GCA_963840195.1. Classification (GTDB taxonomy): domain Bacteria; phylum Actinomycetota; class Actinomycetes; order Streptosporangiales; family Streptosporangiaceae; genus RYN-230. The sequence continues at coordinate 127,007 of CAWIYD010000012.1, read as the reverse complement.
TGCCGCGGGCCGCCCTGGTCGGCCACAGTGGCGGCGGCGGCACGGCGATCGGACTGGCCCTGGCCAGCCCGGATCGGGTCTCCTCGCTGGTACTGCTGGCCCCCGGCGTGCAGGACTACCCCTGGCCGCCCGAGGACCCGTACAACACCGAGTTCATGGCGCTGGCCACCGCGGGAGACCGGGCCGGGCTGGCCGAGCTGGGCCTGCGCACCTGGGCCGCGGCGGGCGCTGATCCGGCGGCGCGGGCCCAGGTTGAGGGGGCGGTCGCGGCCATGTTCGCGGCCGCCGACCTCGAGCGCCCCGACCCGCCGGCCTACGGCCGCCTGGCCGAGATCACCGCCCCCACGGTGATGATGCTCGGTGATCTGGACTACCCCATGGTGACGACCTGCGCGGAGAGCATCGCCGACCGCATTCCGGGCTGCCGCCGGATCATGGCCCCCGGCGCTGACCATCTGCTCCCGCTGCGGGTCCCGGACCTGATCGCCGACGTGATCCGCCAGCACGTGGCCCGATAAGCACCCCCGATAAGCGCATTAAGCACCCCCGATAAGCACAACGGCCCGCCCGGGCGGCTGACCGCCACCGTCATCCACCGGCTACCCCGGCGGATGACGGCTAGAGCTTCTCGATCGGGGCGTACCGCAGCACCAGGTGCTTGATCCCGTAGTCGCCGCCAAAGTCGATCTTGGCTTCCGGGTCGTCGCCGCGGCCCTCGACCGAGAGCACCGTGCCCAGCCCGTAGGCGTCGTGGGTCACCTTGTCACCCGGGCTGAGCGAGGGCACCCGCCGGTTCCCGGGGGCCCGGCCGCCCGGCCGCTGCGCCAGCCGCTCCGCGGCTGGGGCGGCCGCCACCCGCTCGTCCCGGCGCCACTCGATGAGGTGCGCCGGGATCTCGTCCAGGAACCGGGACTGCTTGTGGTACTCGGGCCGGCCCCACCAGGCGCGGGCCACCGCGCGGGTCAGGTACAGCCGCCGCTCGGCCCGGGTGATCCCGACGTAGGCGAGCCGGCGTTCCTCCTCCAGCTCCTTGTCGTCGGTCATCGACCGCTGGTGCGGGAACACATGCTCTTCCATGCCGGTGAGGAACACCACCGGGAACTCCAGGCCCTTGGCGGTGTGCAGGGTCATCAGGGTGACCATGCCGCCGTGCTCCTCGCCTTCGGGGATCTCGTCGGCGTCCGCGACCAGCGACACCTGCTCCAGGAAGTCGGACAGGGTGCCGTCCGGGCGCTGGGCGTCGAACTCGCGGGCCACCGAGACCAGCTCGTTGAGGTTCTCGATCCGGCTGGCGTCCTGCAGGTCGGTGGAGGACTGCAGCTCGGCCAGGTAGCCGGACCGGTCCAGGATCATCTCGGCCAGGTCGGCGACCGGCAGCCCGGCCGCCACCTCGGCCCGGAACCCGGCCATCAGCCCGTTGAACGACTCGATGGCCCGGGCCGACCGGCTGGCCATCCCGGGGGCGTCATCGGGCCGCAGCAGGGCCTGGGCGAACGAGATCCGGTCACGCTGGGCCAGCGCGGCCACGCACGCCTCGGCCCGCTCGCCGATGCCGCGGCGGGGCACGTTGAGCACCCGGCGCAGCGACACCTCGTCCTCGGCGTTCGCGGTCAGCCGGAGGTAGCCGAGCAGGTCACGGACCTCACGCCGCTCGTAGAAGCGGACCCCGCCGACCACCTTGTAGGGCAGCCCGGCGCGGATGAACACTTCCTCGAACACCCGGGACTGCGCATTGGTCCGGTAGAACACGGCCACCTCGCCGGGGGTAGCCTCCCGCTCGTCGGTGAGCCGGTCCACCTCCTCGGCCACGAATGCGGCCTCGTCGTGCTCGCTGTCGGCCACGTAGCCCACGATCGGCGCCCCGTCGCCCGCGTCGGACCACAGGTTCTTGGGCACCCGGCCCGCGTTGCGGGAGACCACCGCGTTCGCCGCGGCCAGGATGTTCTGGGTGGAGCGGTAGTTCTGCTCCAGCATGATCACGGTCGCGTCCGGGAAGTCCCGGGTGAATTCCTCGATGTTGCGGATCGTGGCGCCGCGGAACGCGTAGATGGACTGGTCGGCGTCGCCGACCACGCACAGCTCGGCGGGCGGCAGCGGGCCCGCGTCGTCCCCGCCGGCCTGGAAGACCGGGTGCATGGCCAGTTCCCGGACCAGCATGTACTGCGCGTGGTTGGTGTCCTGGTACTCATCGACGAGGATGTGCCGGAACCGGCGCCGGTAGGTCTCGGCGACCTCGGGGAACGCCTGCAGCAGGTTGACCGTGACCATGATCAGGTCATCGAAGTCCATCGCCCCGGAGGCGACCAGGCGGCGCTGGTACTCGGCGTACGCCTGCGCCAGTGCCTTCTCCCGGTACCCCTCGGCGCGGGCGGCGAAGGTCTCGTAGTCGACCAGTTCGTTCTTCAGGTTGGACACCTGGCCCAGCATCGCCTTGGGCGGATGGTTCTTGGCGTCCAGGTCCAGCTCCCGGCAGACCAGCGTCATGAGCCGCTGCGAGTCGGCCTGGTCGTAGATGGAGAACGAGGACGGGTAACCGAACCTGGGCGCCTCCCGGCGCAGGATCCGCACGCAGGCCGAGTGGAACGTCATCACCCACAGGGCGCGGGAGTTCAGCCCGGTCAGCTCGTTCACCCGGGACGCCATCTCGCCGGCCGCCTTGTTGGTGAACGTGATGGCCAGGATCTCCCACGGGCTGACCTGCCGCTCGGCCAGCAGGTAGGCGATCCGGCGGGTGAGCACCCGGGTCTTGCCCGAGCCCGCCCCGGCCACGATGAGCAGCGGGCTGCCCTCGTGCGCCACGGCGGCCCGCTGCTGCGGGTTCAGCCCATCGAGGAGGGAATCGGCGGCTACGGCGGTCACCTGTCAAGCGTAGGCGCTGCCACCGACAGCCGCGCGGCCCTCAGGCCGCGCCGGCCTCGCGGCCGCGCGCCCTCAGGCCGGCCGCACGGCCCGCAAAGCCCGGGGTGTCAGGCCGGCCAGGCGGCGCGGCCCGGGGGCCCCCGCCGCCTGGCCGGAGCTCAGACCGCGGGGGGCGCCACGTCCGGGTCGGGCACCAGGGTCGGCGTCCCCCGGGTCAGCGTCTCCTTGCGGAAGAACGCGGGTGCGGTGATCCGCATGTACGCGAAGCCGAGCACCCCGGCCACCGCGGCGCAGAAGGCGATGAGGAAGATCCCGCCGATCTCCCAGTGCAGGCCGGGCACCGTCCAGTAGGTGTAGCCGCTGGTCGCCGTCCAGTCGCTCTGCAGGGCTGTAGATGCCCGCCGCGTACATGATCAGGCCGCCCAGGCCGGGCAGGATGCCGCGCATCCACAGGTTGCGGGCGCTGCTGGTCAGCGTGCTTGCCGGTAGTACCAGACGCAGGCGAAGCCGGTCAGCCCGTAGTAGAAGGCGATGTACAGGCCGATGGCGGTGACCGCGTCGGCGATCGGGTTGCCGCCGGCGATGTAGTTCAGCGGGACGTACAGCGCGATCGAGATGACGCCCATCACGATCGTGGACACCGTCGGCGTCAGGTACTTGGGGTGGATCTTGGAGAACGAGGCCGGGAGGGCCTTGTAGGCGGCCATCGACAGGGTGGTGCGGGCGGTCGGCAGGATCGTGGTCTGGGTCGAGGCGGCGGCCGAGCTGAGCACCATCAGGATCAGCAGCCGGGACAGGAAGGTGCCGAAGGCCCGAGGTGCCGAAGATGGCGCCGCCGAGTCACCGACAGCACGTCGCACCGTGGGCCGGGTTGGACAGGCCGATCCCCTTGCGTGCCGTGCCCGGCGAACGCACTGCATCGAGAAGATCACGATGACGTAGGTGACCAGCAGCAGCACGGTGGAGATGATGGCGGCCCGGCCCGGCGTCTTGGTCTTGTCCTTGGTTTCCTCGTTGACCGAGACGGCGGTGTCCCAGCCCCAGTAGATGAACAGCATCAGGATGATCCCGCCGAGGAATGCCGACAGCGGCATGTGGGTCGGCAGCAGCCAGGAGAAGCTCGGGTCACCGACCCGGCCGGGTGGCTGCCCGGTGCCAACCTTGATCAGCGCGGTCACCGACAGCACCAGGAGCATGACGATCTCGATGCCCAGCAGGACCTTCTGGAACATGGCCGAGACCTCGATGCCGCGGTAGCAGATATAGGTCATCAGCGATGATCCAGATGACGCCGACCAGCAGCACCCAGCCGCTGGCCGGGTTCTGGTCCCGATGGAGCTGTTCGGCCCCTGGATCAGCAGGAACAAGTACTGCCCGCCACCTGGGCCAGGCTGGCCATGACCAGGACGTCGGCGGCGACGATGCCCCAGCCGCCGGCCCACCCGGTCTTCGGGCCGAACGCCCGGCTGGCCCAGGTGAAGGTGGTCCCGCAGTCCGGGTCGGCCTTGTTCATCTCGCTGTAGCCGATCGAGCAGAACAGGATCGGGATGAAGGCCAGCACGGCGACCGCCGGCGCCTTGAGGCCGACCAGCGACGCACACGAAGAGCAGGGTTGCGGCCAGGCTGTAGGCGGGGCGGTGGAGGCGACCCCCATGACGACACTGGAGACCAGGCCGAGGGCACCGCTCTTCAGCCCCTTGTCCCTGGACTCCTCCACTGGCTGAAGCTCAGGCGTTGCGGTCGCCATGCCTCCCCCTCCTGGCAGCTACCCGAGCCGGTCGGGTCAGGTACTCGGATACGGCAGTAGCCGCACTCGGCGAGTCACCACGCCCCCGGAAAGTGGGTACGCAGCTAACTCCGACGGTTCTAGCATGAATACTACTGATCAGCAACGATTTCAGTTGTAACGGCTCCGTATCACGACTGGTCTCGTGTTCCTGCTGGTCACCGAAGCTAGGATCACCAGTATGCGAATCCTTCTTGTCGGGGCTGGCGGGGTAGGTACCGCCTTGGCCCGGATCGCCGCCCGCCGCCCGTTCGCCGACCTGGTCGTCGCGGACTACGACCTGTCCCGCGCCCAGCACGCCGCGGCGGCCAAGGACAGCTACCGGGCCGTCCAGCTGGACGCCCGGGACGAGGCCGCCACCGCGGCGCTGCTGACCGAGCACTCCTGTGACGTGCTGATGAACGCGACCGACCCGCGCTTCGTGCTCCCGCTGTTCGGTGCCGCCCAGCAGGCCCGCACCAACTACCTGGACATGGCGATGTCGCTGTCTCATCCGCACCCGCGGGCACCGTACGAGCAGACCGGCATCAAGCTTGGTGACGAGCAGTTCGAGCAGGCCGCCCAGTGGGAGCAGGCCGGGAAGCTGGCCCTGGTCGGGATGGGCGTGGAGCCGGGCCTGTCCGACGTGTTCGCCCGGCACGCGGCCGACGAGCTGTTCAGCGAGATCGACGAGCTCGGCGTGCGGGACGGGGCCAACCTGGAAGTGGCCGGCTACGACTTCGCGCCCACCTTCTCCATCTGGACCACGATCGAGGAGTGCCTGAATCCCCCGGTCATCTGGGAAGCTGGCCGTGGCTGGTTCACCACGCCGCCGTTCAGCGAGCCGGAGGTCTTCACCTTCCCGGCCGGGATCGGGCCGGTGGAGTGCGTGAACGTGGAGCACGAGGAGGTGCTGCTGATGCCGCGCTGGGTGCCGGCCAAGCGGGTCACCTTCAAGTACGGCCTGGGCGAGGAGTTCATCGGCGTGCTGCGGACCCTGCACAAGCTGGGCCTGGACGCACGTGGATCCGGTCCAGGCGGGCGGGGTCAAGGTCTCCCCGCGCGACGTGGTGGCCGCCTGCCTGCCCGACCCGGCCACCCTGGGCGACAAGATGACCGGGCTGACCTGCGCCGGCACCTGGGTGACCGGGACCGGCAAGGATGGCGCGCCGCGCGAGGTCTACCTGCACCACGTGGTGGACAACGCCTGGTCGATGGCCGAGTACGGCTCCCAGGCCGTGGTCTGGCAGACCGCGGTGAACCCGGTGGTGGCGCTGGAACTGATGGACTCCGGGGCCTGGTCGGGCGCCGGGGTGCTCGGCCCCGAGGCGCTGCCCGCCCGCCCGTTCCTGGACCTGCTCACCGACTACGGATCCCCCTGGGCCTGCGACGAACGCACCCCAGGGGCCAACCGAAACCCCTAAATATTCTGAACGGAGGGCTCGTGGTGGAGGAATTGCGCAACTTCATCGGCGGCCGGTGGACGGACACCAGTTACGACCGCCGGGCTGAGCTGATCGACCCGAGCACCGGGGAGGCCTTCGCCGAGGCCCCGGTGTCCGGGCCGGACGAGGTGAACGCGGCGTTCGCGTCCGCCGCTGAAGCCTTCCCGGCCTGGCGGGATGCCACGCCCGCGGAGCGGAGCCTGGCCCTGCTGAGGATCGCCGATGCGCTGGAGAGCCGCGCCGACGAGTTCGTTAAGGCGGAAAGTCAGAACACTGGCAAGCCGATCGCCCTGACCTTGTCGGAGGAGATCCCCCCGATGGTCGACCAGATCCGGTTCTTCGCCGGGGCCGCGCGCATGCTCGAGGGGCGCTCGGCGGGCGAGTACATGGCCGGGCACACCTCGTTCATCCGGCGCGAGCCGATCGGGGTGTGCGCGGCCGTCACGCCGTGGAACTACCCGATGATGATGGCGGTGTGGAAGTTCGGGCCCGCGCTGGCGGCCGGGAACACCATGGTGCTCAAGCCGTCGGACACCACCCCGGCGTCCACCCTGCTGCTGGCCGAGCTGATGGGCGAGTTCCTGCCGCCGGGCACCTTCAACGTGATCTGCGGCGACCGGGACACCGGCCGGGCGCTGATCAACCACCCGGTGCCGCAGATGGTGTCGATCACCGGCAGCGTCCGGGCGGGCCGGGAGGTGGCGGCCGCGGCCGCGGCCGACCTCAAGCGGGTGCACCTGGAGCTGGGCGGCAAGGCGCCGGTCATCGTGTTCGACGACGCCGACCCGGAGAAGACCGCGGAGGCGGTGGCGATCGCCGGGTACTTCAACGCCGGGCAGGACTGCACGGCGGCCACCCGGGTGCTGGCCGGCTCGCGGATCGCGGGCGACCTGGCCGAGGCGCTGACCGAGATGGCCCGGGGGCAGACGGTGGCCGGGCCGGACGTGCCGGACGCCGACTTCGGCCCGCTGAACAACGCCAGCCAGCTGGAGCGGGTGAGCGGGTTCATCGAGCGGCTGCCCGGGCACGCCGAGGTGCGCACCGGCGGGAACCGGATCGGCGGCCGGGGCTACTTCTTCGAGCCGAGCGTGGTCACCGGGCTGCAGCAGGAGGACGAGATCATCCAGCAGGAGGTGTTCGGCCCGGTCATCACGGTGCAGGAGTTCACCTCCGAGGAGGAGGCACTGACCTGGGCGAACGGCACCGAGTACGGGCTGGCCTCCTCGGTGTGGACGTCCGACCACGGCCGGGCCATGCGGATGGCCCGCAGCCTGGACTTCGGCTGCGTGTGGATCAACACGCACATCCCGCTGGTGGCCGAGATGCCGCACGGCGGGTTCAAGCACTCCGGGTACGGCAAGGACCTGTCCATGTACGGGTTCGAGGACTACACCCGGATCAAGCACGTGATGTCCGCGCTCGACTAGCGGGGCCACCCGTCAGTGCGGCCGGCCGGCGGCTCGTGCCCGCCGGCCGGCCGCGGTCCTGCGTCCCGCGTCAGCCCCAGCGGCGCAGGACCTGCTGGGTGGCGTAGAACGCGGGCTTGGGCTGGTAGTTCTCGTCGAACATGGTGGCCGCGCCGTAGCCGGTGAAGAAGCCGGGGATCCACGAGTCGGCGTCCCCGATGCCCCACTGGCTCACCCCGACGCAACGCCGCACCGCCAGGCAGTCCCCGACCACGGTGGCGTAGTCGCTGGCCTGCTGGGCCAGGTCGGCGCTGGTGGCGGGCAGCTGGATCCGGTCGTCCAGCTCGGTGACGGCCACGTCCACGCCGAGCGCGGCGAACCGCTGCATGTTGGCCAGCATGGTGGACGGCACGGTGCCCAGGATGAAGTGGCTTTCCAGGCCGACCCCGTTGATCGGCACGCCCTGCTCCTGCAGCGACTTGACCAGGTTGTACATGGCGTCGCTCTTCGCGTTGATGCCCTCGATGTTGTAGTCGTTCAGGTAGAGCTTGGCCCGGGGGTCGGCGGCGTGCGCGGTGCGCAGCGCGTCCGCGATGTAGGACGGGCCCATCGCCTGGTAGAAGACGTCGCTGACGAAGCTGCCGTCCCCGTTCAGCGGCTCGTTCACCACGTCCCAGGAGTACACCTGGCCGCGGTAGTGGCTGACCTCGGTGGTGATGTGCTGCTCCATCGCCGCCTTGACCTGGTCCAGCGGCAGGCTGCTGACCCAGGACGGCAGCTGGCTCTGCCAGACCAGGTTGTGCCCGCGGACCCGCATGTGGTGGGCGTGGGCGTACGCCACGATCTGGTCGCCGGGGCCGAAGTTGAACGTGCCGTTCGCGGGCTCGGTGGTGTCCCACTTCATCTCGTTGCCCGGGGTGACCATGTCGAACTGGGCGTCGGCCACCTTGAGCAGCGGCGGGTCACTGAGGTTGGGCAGGGTCAGGGCAGTACCGAAGTACTTGCCGTGCCGCGCGGCGAGCAGCCATAGCGGGGCGCCGGTGCCGGCCTCCGTTCCGGTGCCGGCCTTGCTGCCGAGGCCGGTCCCGGTCCCCGGGCTGGACTTCGCTCCGGCGCTGGTGCCGGCCGCCGCGGGGACGGCCGCGGCCACGGTCAGCGCGGCCGCCGCGGCGATCGCCGAGATGGCCGCCGTGAGCTTGAGCGGACGGTGATGGCAGTCGCGGTGCGCTAAGCCGGCTACCCGGCGACCGAGCAGTCGCGCACGATCGGGCATGCTCATGTCTCTCCTTCGAAACATATCGGAAATATTGCGGGCTTGGTTGCAGTAAAGACCCTGGGCCGGCCGCTAGGCAAGACCCAGCTGGCGGCTGGCCGGCGGGCGGCACGTCGGCCGGGGCCGGCGCGGGCCCGGGCGGCGCGGCCCGGGGACGGCGGCGCGGCCCGGGACGGCGGGGGGAACGCGCAGGCTGGGACCATAGGATCGGGCTCATGCTCAACGACTCCGAGGTCAGGCGGGCCCTGGTCATCGCCGCGCACCCCGACGACATCGACTTCAGTGCCGCGGGCACGGTGGCGCGGTGGACCGATGCCGGGATCGAAGTGACCTACTGCCTGGTCACCGACGGTGACGCCGGCGGCTTCGACGAGTCGTTCCCGCGGGCGGAGATGGCCCCGCTGCGCCGCAAGGAACAGGCCGCCGCGGCAGCCTGCGTGGGCGTCGGTGACCTGCGTTTCCTCGGCTACCCGGACGGCCGGGTCGAGGCCAGCCTGGCGCTGCGCAAAGACCTGGCCCGGGTCATCCGGCAGGTGCGGCCGGACCGGCTGATCAGCCCGTCGCCGGAACGGAACTACGAGCGCATGCCGGCCAGCCACCCTGACCACCGCGCCGTCGGCTCGGCCGCGCTGGATGCGGTGTACCCGGACGCGCGGAACCCGTTCGCCTTCCCGGAACTGCTCGCCGACGAGGGGCTCCGGCCGTGGACGGTGCGGGAGGTGTGGGTCACGGCAGGCCCCGGCGCCAGCCACTACGTGGACGTCACGGAGACCTTCGACCGGAAGATCGCCGCGCTGCGGGCCCACGAGAGCCAGACCGGGCACCGGGACGACATCGAGGCCATGCTGCGCGGCTGGATGACCCGCACCGCGGAGCGCGGCGGCCTGCCCGCGGGCCGGCTCGCCGAGATGTTCCAGGTCCTGGAAACCGGCTGACCCCTGGTCCCCGGCCGGTCCGCCCTGGCCCCCGGCCGGTCAGCCCGGGCCGCCGGGCCCGGGCGGGTCAGTCAGCGGCCTGGGCAGCGGCCGGGTAAGCGGCCCGGCCGGGCGGCGGGCTCCCGCCGGGGTCCACCCAGTACTCGGTACCGCGGGCCAGCAGGCCGTCCCGCACGTCCCAGAAGGCGGCCATCCGGAACACCCCCGCCGACGCGCGGACTTCCACCTCGACGGCCGCCGCCCGCGCGTCGCCCAGGGCGCGGAGCACGGCCAGCTCGCCCCAGGGCTCCGGGTACTCCCGCTGGAACCGGATCACCTCCTCCCGGCCGGCCAGCCGCTCCGAGGTGGCCAGCATGGCCACCTCGGCCTCCGGATGCAGGTACGTCTGCGCGCGGGCCCAGTCGCGCGCCTGGTATGCCGTGTACAGCGCGCGGGCCAAATCGGGACCATCCACCAAATCGGGAGCATCCATAGGCCGACCCTGCCACGTAGTACTGACACTCTTCGCATAACAAGGGCTGGTGCCGCGGGGGGATGCCGTCTTAGGTTGGGCACCAGGAGCCACAGCCGTCTCCTGAAAAGGGGCCTCGGATGACCAGAATTTCCGTCAAGGTCGATGGCGTCACATATGAGGACGACGTTGAACCCCGCCTGCTGCTCGTGCACTACCTGAGGGAACGGGTCGGCAAGACCGGTACGCCCGTCGGGTGCGACACCTCCAACTGCGGCGCCTGCACGGTGCACCTGGACGGGGTGTCCGTCAAGAGCTGCTCAGTGCTGGCGGTGCAGGCGGATGGCAGTGAGATCACCACCATCGAGGGCCTGGCCAACGGTGAGTGGCACCCGCTGCAGCAGGCGTTCCACACCGAGCACGCGCTGCAGTGCGGGTACTGCACCCCCGGCATGATCATGGCCGCCGCCGACCTGCTCCGGGAGAACCCGGACCCGACCGACGCGGAGATCCGGGAGGGGCTGGAGGGCAACCTCTGCCGCTGCACCGGCTACGAGAACATCGTCCGCGCCGTCCGGCGGGCCGCCGGCGGCGGGGACCCGCAATCAGCCGACAGCGCCGCGACGCAGGCAGGGGTGACCACGGCATGACCACCGACACGCAGGCACCGGCGCCGGCGGCCGAGTTCGGCCGGGCCCGTCCCCGCAAGGAGGACGCCCGGCTGGTCACCGGCCAGACGAACTGGACCGACAACATCATCCTGCCCGGGATGCTGCACGTCGCCTTCGTGCGCAGCCCGTTCGCGCACGCCCGGATCACCCGCGTCAACGTGAGCGGCGCGCTCCAGGCCCCCGGCGTGATCGCCGCGTTCTCCGGCGCGGACTTCGCCGCCGAGCAGGGCAGCCTGCCGTGCGCCTGGCCGGTCACCCCGGACATCGTCATCCCGGCGCACCCGCCGATGGCCACCGACGAGGTCCGCTACGTGGGCGAGGCGGTGGCCTGCGTGGTGGCCCGTGACCGCTACGCCGCGGCGGACGCGCTCGAGGCCGTGGACGTGGACTACGAGCCGCTGCCGCCGGTGCTGGACATCCGGACCGCGCTGGATGAGTCCTCCCCCAGGGTGCACGAGGCCGGGAACAAGAGCTTCGAGTGGGTGTTCGGCAACGGCGACATCGACGCGGCGTTCTCCGGCGCCGGGGTGGTCCTGGAGCGGAACTACCGCCAGCAGCGGCTGATCCCCAGCGCCATGGAGCCGCGCGCGGTGGTGGCCAGCTGCGTCGGCGGCGAGTTCACGCTGTGGTCGTCGACCCAGATCCCGCACGTGCTGCGGGTCATGCTGGCCCTGGTCACCGGCATCCCGGAGCAGAACATCCGGGTCATCGCCCCGGACGTGGGCGGCGGGTTCGGGTCCAAGCTGCAGGTCACGGCGGAGGAAGTGCTCGCCCTGCTGCTGACCCGCAGGCTCGGCCGGCCGGTCAAGTGGACCGAGTCGCGCAGTGAGGGCAACCTCACCGTGCATCACGGCCGCGACCAGTGGCAGCGGATCAGGATCGCCGCGGACCGGGACGGCCGGCTGCGCGGCCTGTCCGTGGACCTGCTGGCCGACATGGGTGCCTACCTGATGCTGGTCACCCCGGGCGTGCCGCTGCTCGGCGCGTTCATGTTCAACAGCATCTACAAGATGGACGCCCTCTCGTTCCGCTGCACCGGCGTGTTCACGACCAAGATGCCGACCGACGCCTACCGCGGCGCGGGGCGCCCGGAGGCCACCTTCGCCATCGAGCGCATCATGGACGACCTGGCCTTCGAGCTGGGCATCGAGCCGCTGGAACTCCGCGAGCGGAACTGGATCAAGCACGAGGAATTCCCGTACACCACGATCGCCGGGCTGACCTACGACAGCGGCAACTACGAGGCCGCCACGGCCCGGGCCAGGGAGCTGTTCGGCTACGACGAGCTGCGCGCCGAGCAGGAGCGGCGCCGGGCCAGCGGCGACCCGGTCCAGCTCGGCATCGGCATCTCCACCTACACCGAGATGTGCGGGCTGGCCCCGTCCCGGGTCCTCGGCTCGCTGGCCTACGGGGCGGGCGGCTGGGAGCACGCCTCGATCCGGATGCTGCCGACCGGCAAGGTCGAGGTGGTCACCGGGTCCAGCGCGCACGGGCAGGGCCACGAGACCGCGTGGAGCCAGATCGTCGCGGACAAGCTCGGCGTCCCGTTCGAGGACATCCGGGTGCTGCACGGCGACACCCAGGTCTCGCCGAAGGGGATGGACACCTACGGATCCCGGTCGCTGACCGTCGGCGGCGTCGCGGTCAGCGGCGCCTGCGACAAGGTCATCGCCAAGGCCAAGGTGATCGCGTCCGCGCTGCTGGAGGCGCCGCCCGAGGAGATCGACTTCGAAGCGGGCGCGTTCATGGTGCGCGGCAGCGAGGGCGTGGTCAAGACGATCCAGGAGATCGCGCTGGCCACCTTCGCCGCGCACAACCTGCCGGACGGGGTGGAGCCCAACCTGGACTCCGACGCCACCTACGACCCGGACAACTTCTCCTACCCGCACGGCACGCACCTGTGCGCCACCGAGGTGGACACCGAGACCGGCATGGTGACCATCCGCAGCTACGTGGCGGTGGACGACGTCGGCATGGTGGTCAACCCGCTCATCGTGGACGGCCAGGTGCACGGCGGGCTGGCCCAGGGCATCGCCCAGGCGCTGTACGAGGAGGCCGTCTACGACGACGAGGGCAACCTGGTCACCACCACGATGGCGGACTACCTGCTGCCGGCCGCCACGGACCTGCCGCACTTCACCACCGACCGGACCGAGACCCCGGCCCAGACCAACCCGCTGGGCGTCAAGGGCGTCGGGGAGGCGGGCACCATCGCGTCCACCCCGGCCGTGGTCAACGCCATCCTGGACGCGCTCCGGCCGTTCGGCGTCCGGGACGTCACGATGCCGTGCACCCCGGAACGGGTCTGGCGGGCCCTCCAGACCGCCCAGGGCGGCCCGCAGGCCAGCGCGGACGAGCAGCACCGGGCCCGGCAGAGCGACCAGACCCAGGGCAACAGCCCGTCCGGCATGACCCAGTCGGGAGGCATGGCATGATCCCCGCCCAGTTCGACTACGTCCGGGCCGGCTCGCTGGACGAGGCGGTCGGCGCGCTCGCCGAGGGCGGCGAGGACGCGAAGGTCATCGCGGGCGGGCAGAGCCTGCTGCCGCTGCTGCGGCTCCGGCTCGCTTATCCCGACCTGCTCGTGGACATCAGCAGGCTTAACGACCTGCGCGGGGTCCGTGACGACGGGGACACCCTGTGGATCGGCGCACTCACCACGCACGCCCAGGTGGTGACCGACCCGCTCATCCGCGAGCACTGCGGGCTGCTGTCCGAGGCCACCGCGACGGTGGCCGACCCCGCGGTCCGGCACCGGGGCACGATCGGCGGCTCGCTGTCGCACGCGGACCCGGCCGGAGACCTGCCCGCCGTGGCGCTGGCGCTGGAGGCCACGCTGACCGCCCGCGGCCCCGGCGGGGACCGGGAGATCGCCGCGGCGGACTTCTTCGCGGACTACCTGACCACCTCGCTGGCCGACGGCGAGATCCTGACTGGGGTGCGAGTGCCCAAGCTGGGGCCGGGATGGGGCTATCGTTATGAGAAGTTCCACCGGACGGCCCAGTCGTGGGCGATCGTCGGTGTAGCCGCCCTTGCCCGGCGATCCAATGGGCAGGTGGCGGAGGCGCGGATCGGGCTCACGAACATGGGTTCCGTCCCGGTGCGGGCCCGGGCGGCAGAGGAAGCGGCCGCCGGGGCCGAGGCCGCCCACAGCGCCCTGCGGGCGGCCGCAGCGCATGCCGACGAGGAAACGCAGCCGCCGGCAGATCTGCACGGCGCGCCCGACTACCGGCGCCACTTGGCGCGGGTGCTGACCGCCAGGGCGCTGGCGGTCGCGGCTGGAGTCTAACGACATGGATTTGGAGCACTCGTTCACCATCCCGGTCCCCCCGGAGCAGGCCTGGCAGACCCTGCTGGACGTCGAGCAGGTGGCGCCGTGCATGCCCGGTGCCACCGTCGACTCGTTCGATGGTGAGGTCGTCACGGGGAAGATCAAGGTCAAAGTGGGCCCGGTCCAGATGACCTACGCGGGCACCGCCCGGTTCACCGAGCGGGACGAGGCGACCAAGACGGTGGTGCTGGAGGCGTCGGGCAAGGAGACCCGGGGCAGCGGGACCGCCGCCGCCACGGTCCGCTCCTCGCTGCAGGATGAGGCCGGCCAGACCCGGGTCCTGGTGCGCACCAGCATGACCGTCACCGGGCGCCCCGCGCAGTTCGGCCGGGGCGTGATGGCCGAGGTGGGCGGCCGGATCATCGGTAAGTTCGCCACCAACCTGGCCGCCCAGCTGTCCGCCGAGCCGGCGGTGGCCTCCGCGTCCGCCGGGACGGCCGCTGAGGCTTCCGGGACCGTCCCCGCGGCCGCCGGGACGGCGGCCGCCGGGACGGCGGCCGCGGCCGGATCCGGCTCCGTGGCGGGCGGCGCGGCGGCCGGGAATGGCGGCGCCGGGCCGGGCCAGGCCGGCGCGGGCCTGGCCGGGGAGCCGATCGAGGAACTGAACCTCCCGGTGCGCTCCTACAACAGCCTCCGGAAGCAGGGCGTGCACACCATCGGCGCACTGGCCTCCCGGACCGAGAAGGAACTGCTGGCCATCGACGGCCTCGGCCCGCAGTCGGTCAAGGAGATCCGGCAGCGGCTGGCCGACCGGGGCCTCAGCCTGAGCAGCGGCGTGCTAGGTGAGGATGCCGCCACCGCGGCCCCGGGAACCGCGCGCACCAGCGCCGCCGGGGCCGGTGCTCCGGGGACGGCCGCTGGCCCCGCCACCGCGGGCCCCGGCCGGAGTGCCGCGGCGGACCAGGACCGGGCCGCCGCGAACGGCGCCCTGCCCCGGCTGGACAGCCGGCCGCCGGACGAGGACGCCCTGGACCTGCTCAGCGTGGCGGGCCTGCCGGTGCTCAAGCGCGTCCTGCCCGTGCTCGGCGCCGCCCTGTTCGCGGGCCTCCTGTTCGGCCTGCTCCGCAGGCGCCGCCGCCGTGCCCGCGGCTAACCGGTCCGTCTCCGCGGCCGGGCGCCGGGCTACTGTGGCCGGGTGACCGCGTCTTCCCACGGGCCCGCCGGGTTCTCGGCCGACCGGTCCCAGGCCGCGGAACTGGATGCGGCCGACCCGCTGGCACCGCTGCGGGACCGGTTCCTCCAGCCCGGTCCGGGACTGATCTACCTGGACGGCAACTCCCTGGGCATGCTCCCGGCCGCTACCGCGCAGCGGATCCGCGACGTGGTGGACCGGGAATGGGGCACCGGGCTGATCCGTTCCTGGGCCGACTGGATCAGCCTCCCGCAGCGGGCCGGTGACCTGATCGGCGCCGGGCTGCTCGGCGCGGCCCCGGGCCAGGTCCTGGTGGCCGACTCCACCACCGTCAACCTGTACAAGCTGGCCTGCGCGGCGCTGGACGCCCGGCCGGGCCGGGCGGTCATCGTGACCGACGACGACAACTTCCCCACCGACCGCTATGTCCTCGAGGGCATCGCGGCCCGGCCGGGCGGCGCGCTCCGGATGATCCACAGTGACCCGGTCGAGGGCGTCAGCGCGGCCGCGGTGGCCGCCGCCGTGGGCCCGGACACCGCCGTGGTCTGCCTGTCACACGTGGCCTACCGCAGCGGCGCACTGGCCGACATGGCCGGGATCACCCGCCTGATCCATGAGGCCGGGGCCATGGTGCTCTGGGACCTGTGCCACGCGGCCGGGTCGGTCCCGGTCAGCCTGGATGACTGCGGCGCGGACCTCGCCGCCGGCTGCACCTACAAGTACCTCAACGCCGGGCCGGGCGCCCCCGCCTTCCTCTACGTGCGCACCGACCTCCAGGAGCGGCTGCGGCCGCCGATCCAGGGGTGGTTCGGCCAGCGGGACCAGTTCGCCATGGGGGCGGGGTTCGACCCGGCCCCGGGTATCGCCCGGTTCGCGGCCGGGACGCCGAACATCGTCGGGACCGCCGCGGTGGAGGAGAGCGCCCGCCTGCTCGCCGAGGCGGGTATCGGCCCGCTGCGCGCCAAGGGCATGCTCATGACCAGCTACCTCATCGCGCTGGCCGACGCCTGGCTGGTGCCGCTGGGGGCCTCGGTCGCCTCCCCGCGGGACCCGCGGCGCCGCGGATCGCACGTGTGCCTGCGCCACCCGGAGGCCTGGCGGATCTGCCAGGCCCTGATCCGGGACGGGATCATCGGGGACTACCGGGAACCGGACCTGCTCCGGCTCGGCCCGGCCCCGATCACCACCCGGTACACCGACGTGTGGGACGCCATGGACGCCACCCGCCGCATCATCACCGCGCGGTCCTACACCGACTTGCCCGCCGAGCGCGCCCCGGTCACCTGACCGGGCCTGACCGGGTCCTGCAGGACAACCCGGGGCTGCGCGCCGGGGTGGCGGGCCGGGGGGGCGGACGGGGCGTTCGGCGCGATGAAGGGCAGGACGGAGGAGGTCATTCCCATTCGATGGTCCCGGGCGGCTTGCTGGTGATGTCCAGCACGACCCGGTTGACCTCCGGGACCTCGTTGGTGATCCGGTTGGAGATCGCGGCCAGCAGATCCCCGGGCAGCCGGGCCCAGTCCGCCGTCATAGCGTCCTCGCTGGTCACCGGGCGGAGCACGACCGGGTAGCCGTAGCTGCGCCCGTCGCCCTGCACGCCGACCGACCGGACGTCGGCCAGCAGCACCACCGGGCACTGCCAGATGTCGCGGTCCAGCCCGGCCGCGGAGAGTTCGGCCCGGACGATCGCATCGGCCGCCTTCGCGATGCGCAGCCGTTCGGCCGTTACCTCCCCCACGATCCTGATGGCCAGGCCAGGACCGGGGAACGGCTGCCGCCAGACGATCTCCGGCGGCAGGCCGAGCGCCTCGCCGACCCGGCGTACCTCGTCCTTGAACAGCGTCCGCAGCGGCTCCACCAGCCCGAACTTCAGGTCGCTGGGCAGGCCGCCGACATTGTGGTGGGACTTGATGTTGGCCGCGCCGGTGCCGCCGCCGGATTCCACCACGTCCGGGTACAGGGTGCCCTGGACCAGGAAGTCCACCGAGGTCCCGTGGCTGCCGGCCGCCGCGGTGATCTCCCGCGCGGCCCGCTCGAAGGCCCGGATGAACTCCCGGCCGATGATCTTGCGCTTCTCCTCCGGGTCGGTCACCCCGGCCAGGGCGCGCAGGAAGGTGTCGGCCGCGTCGACCACCTTGAGATCGACGCCGGTGGCGGCCACGAAGTCCTTCTCGACCTGGTCCGCTTCCCCGGTGCGCAACAGCCCGTGATCGACGAACACGCAGGTCAGCCGGGAGCCGATGGCCCGCTGCACGATGGCGGCGGCCACCGCCGAGTCCACCCCGCCGGACAGCCCGCAGACCGCCCCGCCGCCGGAGACCTGGGCCCGGACCCGTTCCACCTGCTCGTCGATGATGCTGCCCATGGTCCAGGTGGGGCGGCAGCCGGCCAGTTCGAGGAACCGGCGCAGCATCGCCATCCCACGCTCGGTATGCATCACCTCGGGATGGAACTGCACGCCGTACAGCCCGCGGCTGGTGTCCTCCATCGCCGCTACCGGGGTGGCGGCGGTGCCCGCGATGACGGTGAAACCGGGCGGCGCGCCGGTGACGGTGTCCCCGTGCGACATCCATACCTGCTGGGTCTGCGGCAGCCCACCCAGCAGCGCCCCGCCGAGCAGTGATTCGTGCGGCAGCGGCTCATCCGACCTGGGCTCGTCCGGCAGTGGCCCGCCCGGCTGGGCGTGCTCGGCCGCCACGACCGCGCTGGTCTCCCGGGCGCTGCCGGGCGCCAGGATGAGCCGGGTGGCGCCGTACTCCCCGGTCCCGGTGTGGGCCACCACGCCGCCGAGCCCGGCCACCATGGCCTGGAAGCCGTAGCAGATGCCGAGGACCGGGACGCCCGCGTCCAGCAGGCCGGGCTGGCCGGCCGCGGCGGGCGGGAGCGGCGGGGCGCCGGGCGCGTACACCGACGCCGGGCCGCCGGACAGGATGATCGCCGTGGGCTGGCGGGCCAGCATCTCGGCCACCGGCATGGTGCATGGCACGATCTCCGAGTACACCTGGCACTCGCGTACCCGCCGCGCGATCAGCTGCGCGTACTGGGCCCCGAAGTCGACGACGAGGACCGTGTCGACCTCCATGCTCGGCTGCACCGTACCGCCTTCCCCGGGTCGCCTCCCAAGGCCGCACTTCCCGGACCGCCCAGCTCAGACCGCCAGTCTAATGGGGGCGGGACGGGGCCAGTTCCGCCCGGCGGGCCCCGGTCACGACGGCCTGACGATCTGCCCGCTGACGTCCCATACGTTGCCCGCCCACACGTTGCCGTTCCCGTTCAGCCAGTGAGCGACCGGGCCGAAGTATCCGCCGTTGCGGAACCGCAGCCGCGAGAAGATGTTGTTGGTAAAGGTCATGTGGGCGGGGCGCCCGGGGATGGGAGCGGCGGCCCCGGTGTTGCCGCCATAGAAGCTGTAGTCGCCGCCGCCGAGGATGTTGTTGTTGACCGTGACGTTGGCTTCGGCGCTGTAGTCCTCGCTCAGGTAGACCGCCGCCGTCTGGCGCCCCGGGTTGAACAGCGTGTTGTGCAGGATGAACAGCGGGTGCCCGCTGTTTCCGGTGACGTTGATGTCCTCGAGGTGCTCGCTGCCATTGTCACCGAGGGCATGGATATAGCTGTTCTCGATCGTGCCCGCGTAGATCTGCACCCCGCTGGAGGCGTTGTAGATGTTGCACCGGTCGATGACCGTCCCGGTCACCGGTGTCCCGTGGACGTCCTTGATGCCGACCAGCATCGTGCCGCGGGTGCTGTTCGTGCCGGCGATGGTGGAGTTCTCGATGATGGTGCCGTTCGCGCGCTGCTCCAGGGCGATGCCGGGGCCATTGCTCAGGGCCCCGACCACCCGGACGTTGTCGATTGTCACGCGCGGGGCGTCCACCTGGATCTCCGCTGACGTGGAGATGCGGGCCAGCCTGGCCCCGGCGCGGGTCACCGAGATGACGCCGTTCGCGTAGGACCACCCCGGCCCCCTGGTCACCGACCCGGGCACGGCGGTCAGCGCCCCGGTCGCGCCGGTGTTCGTCGCACCTGGGTAGCCGAAGCCGGCCGGATGGGCCGCGATGGATACCCGGCCACCCGGCATCGGGCCGTGGCCGGAGGCCGGCGCGGAGACCGGTAGCCGCCGGGCCGACACCCCCGTGCCCAGCAGGTGCGTGCGCGCCCCGGACGGCGCGCTGGCCCCGGCCAGCTGGAAGGTTCCGCCGCCGCCCGGCCTGGCGACGATGACGCCCGCGGCCGCCCCGAGCAGGCCCAGGCCGACCGCGACGCTCGCCATGGCAGTTCTACGCATGACCCCCCCTGGCGGCGCATTCGTAACGTCGCAGCTCATTACCGTACCGGGGCCACAGTGGCATCCGCCCCGCAATAGGCAAACCGCCCAGTCGTGATGGTGAGCTGGGTGCTGCGGGCCGCCACTGTGCGGCAGCGACAGCTAGGCCACCATCACGAGGTGCCGGGGGGTGTGGAGGCGCCGGGGGGTGTGGAGACGCCGTCCTGGCTGGTGGCCCTGGTTCCGGGAGTACCGGCCGCGGTGCGGCGCGGCGGGCCGTCGGAGCGGGGAGCCGCCTCGGCGGCTGCCGCCCCACCGCCTGCTGCCGCCCCACCGCCTGCTGCCGCCCCACCGCCTGCTGCCGCCCCATCGCGAGGCGGCACCCCACCCCGGGCCGGCACCCCATCCCGGCCTGCGGCCCCATCACCAGCCGCCGGCGCCCCGTCGCGGGCCGGCACCCCATCGCCAGCCGGCGAGTCCGCTGCCGGGCCGCCAGGCGCTGGTCCGCCATCGGCGGGCGGGGCGGCGGGCGGGGCCGCCGGGCCGGGCGCCTGGTCGGCAGGCGGGGCGGCCGGGTCCACCCGGAGCCGGGCGATCCGGCGGCCGTCCATCTCCAGCACCGTGAGCACGTGCCCCGCCACCTCCACCGACTCGTGGCCGGTGGGCAGCTGGCCCAGCGTGGCCAGCATGAAGCCGGCCACCGTCTCATACGGGCCCTCGGGCAGCTCGATCCCGGTCTGCTCGGCGAACTCATCCAGGTTGAGCAACCCGTCCACCTCGACGGCGCCCCCGCGCAACTGCTTCGGCTGCCCCTCGTCCACGTCGTATTCGTCCTGGATGTCCCCGACCAGCTCCTCGACCAGGTCCTCCAGGGTGACGATGCCGGCCGTGCCGCCGTACTCGTCCATGACGATGGCCAGGTGCGCCCGGTCCCGGCGCATCTCGGACAGCGCCGACAGCACGGTCTTGCTGATCGGCAGCAGCTTCACCGGCCGCATGATCTCCGAGACCGTCCGCGACCCGCCGGCCGCCTCCGGATCGAGCAGGTCCCGCACGTGGATGAAGCCGATCACGTCGTCGTAGGACTCCTGGTAGACCGGGAACCGGGAGTACGGCTCCTTGGCCACCACCACCGCGGCCTCGCGCAGCGGCAGGTCAGCGGCGAGGAACTCGACCTCGGTCCGGGGCACCAGGACCTCGCGGAGCTGCCGCTTGCCCGCGTTGAACACCTCGCCCACGATCTGCCGCTCGTCCGGGCTCAGCGCCTGGGTGCCGGCCACCAGGTCGTGCAGTTCCTCCTCGGTCATCACCCCGCGGTTGACCTTCGGGTCCCCGCCGAGCACCCGCACCACCACGTTGATGGACTTGGACAGGAACCAGACCACCGGCCGCATCAGCACCGACATCCGGTCCAGCGTCGGCGCGACGATCAGCGACACCTTCTCGGCCCGCTGCAGGGCGAGCCGCTTGGGCGCGAGCTCCCCGAACACCAGCGTCAGGTAGGAGATCACGACGCTGACCACGACCAGGGACACCGCCGACGCCACCCCGGAAGCCACGTTGTGGTGAATCAGCGCCGTCTTGAGGTGACCGGCCAGGGTCGCCTCGCCGAAGGCCCCGTCGATCAGGGTGGCCAGCGTGACGCCGATCTGCACGGCGGACAGGAACCGGTTCGGGTCCTGGGCCAGCTTCGCGGCGCGCTGGCCGCGCCGCCCGTGCTGGCTCAGCGAGCGGAGCTGGCCTTCCCGCAGCGACACCAGGGCCATCTCGGCCGCGGCGAAGAACCCGCCGACGAGCACGATGAGCAGGACGATGACGATGTCCCAGCCGACCGCGTTCACGTCCTGACCCCTGACCTCCTCCAGGCACCCGGCGGCCCGGCTTCCCCGTACCCCCGGCACCCGGTCAACCGGCCGTGGTTTACCTTCCCGGCAGGTGTCCGCACAGTCTAAGCAGTCCGTCTTGACCGTGCGGCTGCTACCTGACCAGTCTGCCTTGACCCAGGCCGCCCCGCGCCGCGGCACCGCGGTCCCTGCCTGCTACCCCCGGGGATGTCATAGGAAACGTCCTCCCGGCCGGATAGCGTATGGGTCCCGTGAGCCCTCAGGTGTGGAAGAACAGCGGGACCCTGGCCGACGGCCGGGAGATCATCTACTTCGATGAGTCACCGGGCCTGGGCCGGGCCGCCGTCCCGGACACCCGGCCGCTGCCCGTCGAGCCGGGATATGACTCCGGGACCGCGCCCGCGCCGTCGCCGGAGGCCGGGCTCCGCTGGGACGCACTGCGCGGCGAGTGGGTGGTCATCGCGGCCCAGCGGCAGGACCGGACGTTCCTGCCGCCCAGCGACGAGTGCCCGCTGGACCCGTCCCGGCCGGGCCGGCCGACCGAGATCCCGGCCCCGGACTACGACGTGGTGGTGTTCGAGAACCGGTTTCCCTCGCTGCGCGGCGCCGGCCACTGGCCGCCGGCCCCGGTGGCGGGCATCGGCGGCCCCGAGTTCGCCCGCCCGGCCGGCGGCCAGCCCGGCCACGCCGAGACCGGCGGGGTGCCCGGGCGGCCCGGCTACGGGCGCTGCGAGGTCGTCTGCTTCACCTCCGACCATGATGGCTCGTTCGCCAGCCTGTCCCCGCGGCGGGCCCGGACCGTGGTGGAGGCGTGGGCGGACCGCACCGCGGCGCTGGGCGCCATGGACGGGATCGCCCAGGTTTACTGCTTCGAGAACCGCGGCGAGGAGATCGGCGTCACCCTGCACCACCCGCACGGCCAGATCTACGGGTTCCCGTTCGTCACCCCCCGGACGCACACCATGCTGACCCAGGCCGCGCTGTACGCGGAGCGGACCGGGCGCAACCTGTTCGACGACCTGGTGGCCGGTGAGCTGGCCGCGGGCAGCCGGATCGTCACCCGCAACGAGCACTGGACCGCATTCGTCCCCGCCGCCGCCCGGTGGCCGTACGAGGTGCAGTTGTTCCCGGCCCAGCGGGTCCCGGACATACCGGCGCTCAGTGACGCGGCACGCGCTTCGTTCTGCGATATATACCTCGAGGTGCTGCGACGGCTGGACGCGCTGTTCGGGGTCCCGCTGCCCTACATCGCGGCCTGGCACCAGGCCCCCGGGCGCGAGGTGCCGGGGCGCGCCGAGTTCGGGCTGCACCTCCAGGTGCTGTCGGTCCGGCGGGCACCCGGGAAGCTGAAGTACCTCGCGGGAACCGAGTCCGGCATGGGAGTCTGGATCAACGACATCCTGCCCGAGGAGGCAGCGAGCAGGCTCCGGGAGGCAGGGTGAAGCTGCTGGTCACTGGCGGGGCCGGGTATATCGGCAGCGTGGTGGGCGCGCTCCTGGTGGCGCGCGGGCACCAGGTCACCGTGCTGGACGACCTGTCCACCGGCCACGCCGACGCGGTGCCCGCCGGCGCCTCCCTGGTCCAGGGCACGCTGCGGGACGCCGCCCAGCGGCTGCTGGCCGACGGCGCCGACGCGGTGCTGCACTTCGCGGCCAAGTCGCTGGTCGGCGAGTCGATGGCCAACCCCGCGCTGTACTGGGAGCACAACCTGGGCGGCTCGCTGGCGCTGCTGGAGGCGATGCGGGCGACCGGGACACCCCGGATCGTGTTCTCCTCCACCGCCGCCGTCTACGGGGAGCCCGAGCGGGTGCCGATCACCGAGACCGACCCGACCCGGCCGACGAGCCCCTACGGCGCCTCCAAGCTGGCCGTGGACACGGCGCTGGCCGAGTACGCCCGGATGCACGGGATCGGCGCGGTGAGCTTGCGCTACTTCAACGTGGCCGGCGCCCTCCAGCAGGCGGCGGGCGGCTGGCTGGGCGAGCGGCACAACCCCGAAACCCACCTCATTCCCAACGTCCTCTCGGCGGCCACCGCCCTCGCCACCGGCGGCGGCGGCCAGCTGGAGCTGTTCGGCGACGACTACCCGACCCGGGACGGCACCTGCGTCCGGGATTACATCCACGTGGCCGACCTGGCGGAAGCGCACCTGCTCGCGCTGGAGGCCTGCGAGGCCGGGCGGCACCGGGTGTACAACCTGGGCAGTGAGTCGGGCTTCTCCAACCGGGAGGTGATCGAGGAGTGCCAGCGGGTGACCGGGCTGGATATCCCGGTACGGGTGGCGCCCCGGCGCCCCGGGGACCCGGCGACGCTGGTCGCCTCGTCCGAGCGGATCCGGGCCGACCTGGGCTGGCGGCCGGAACGGGATCTGCGGGCGATGGTGGCCGACGCGTGGACCGCGGTGCAGGCGAGGACGGCCGGTGCCCGGTGAGCGGGCCGCGGCGGTGACCGCCGGGCCGGCGGCCGGACGCGGCCGGTGAGCGGCCAGGCCGGGGCCGACCCGGTGGTGGCCTGGTTCCGTGCCCAGTACGCCGACGACCCGGCCGGGATCTGGCATGCACCCGGCCGGGCCAACCTGATCGGCGAGCACACCGACTACAACGACGGGTTCGTGCTCCCGTTCGCGCTGGACAAGGGGGTCCTGGCGGCAGTCGGCCGGGGCGCGGACGGCACGCTGGAGCTGACCTCACGGCAGGCTGGCCGGGCGGTCACCACGGTGACGCTGGCCGACCTGGAGCCGGACTCGGTGACCGGCTGGGCCGCCTACCCCGCCGGGGTCGCCTGGGCGCTGGGCCGGGCCGGGTACCCGGTGCCGGGGGCCCGGCTGGCCATCGACTCCGACCTGCCGCAGGGCGCCGGGCTGTCCTCGTCCGCCGCCCTGGAATGCGCGGTGGCGCTGGCCCTGACCCAGCTGGCCGGGCTGGACGTGCCCCGCCCGGAACTGGCCGCGATCGCGCGCCGGGCGGAGAACGACTTCGTCGGGGTGCCGTCCGGCATCATGGACCAGTCCGCCGCGCTGCTCTGCCAGGCCGGGCACGCGCTGCTGCTGGACTGCCGCAGCGGCGAATCGGACTCCGTGCCGCTCAACCCGGCCGGCTCCCGGCTGGCCCTGATGATCATCGACACCCGGGCCCGGCACGAGCTGACCGACAGCGGGTACGCGTCCCGGCATGTGGAATGCGCGGAGGCGGCCCGGGCCCTGGGCGTCAGCACGCTGCGGGACATCGAGGACCCCGGTGCGCTGACCGTGCTGAAAGACCCGGTGCTGCGCCGCCGGGCCCGGCATGTGGTCACCGAGAACGAGCGGGTACTGGCGGCCGCCGCCCGGCTGCGCCGCGGCGACGTGGCCGGCTGCGGGGAGCTGCTGAACGCCTCGCACGCCTCGCTGCGCGACGACTTCGAGATCTCCTGGCCCGAGGCGGACGTGGCGGTGGACGCGGCGCTCGCCGCGGGCGCGCTGGGGGCCCGGATGATGGGCGGCGGGTTCGGCGGATCGGTCATCGCCCTGGTCCCGGCGGGCGGCGGCCCGCCCCGGCTGGCGGCCGCCGGCTGGGGCCCGGTCGCGGCGGTCATGTCCGGCCCGGGGCGGCCCGAGCGCAACCCCGGTGACCTGGCCGCAGGGCCCCCGGCCGGCCCGGGCGACCCGGCCGCGGCGGTCCAGGACGCGGTCCGCGCGGCGTTCTCCCGGAACGGCTGGCCCGAGCCGGACTTCATGGACGCGCCGCCGTCGGCCAGCGCCCAGCGGGTGTGGTGACAGCAGGTGCGGCCGGGGCCCGGTGCGGCCCGGGGGACCGAGCGGGAAGGGCACGATGATGGCCGGTGAGACGGGTTCCGTGCTCGACGGGGCCGCCGGGCTCGCGGCCGGCCTGGCCGGGCTGCGGCGGCAGATCCACCGCGAGCCGGAGATCGGGCTGGACCTGCCCCGGACCCAGGCCAAGGTCCTGGCCGCGCTGGACGGCCTGCCCCTGCAGGTCACCACCGGCGCCGCACTCAGCTCGGTGACCGCGGTGCTGCGCGGCGGACGGCCGGGGCCGGCCGTCCTGCTGCGCGGGGACATGGACGCCCTGCCGGTGACCGAGCGCAGCGGGCTGGACTACGCCTCGGCCATCCCGGGCGCCATGCACGCCTGCGGCCACGACCTGCACACCGCCATGCTGGCCGGCGCGGCGCGGCTGCTGGCCGCCCGCCGTGAGCAGCTGCCGGGCAGCGTGATCTTCATGTTCCAGCCCGGCGAGGAGGGCTACGCCGGGGCCCGGCTGATGATCGGCGAAGGGCTGCTCGACGCGGCCGGCGGCCGCCCGGTGGCGGCGTACGCGCTGCACGTCGCCTCGGCCCAGTTCGGCCGGGGCGTGTTCGCCACCCGGGCCGGGTCGATGATGGCCGCCGCGGACATCCTGGAGGTGACGGTGCGCGGCCACGGCGGGCACGCCTCCCAGCCCCACCTGGCCGCCGACCCCATCCCGGCCGCCTGCGAGATGGTGACCGCGCTGCAGACCCTGGTGACCAGGCGGTTCGACGTGTTCGACCCGGTCGTGATCACCATCGGGAGCTTCCACGCGGGCACCGCGGACAACATCATCCCTGATGAGGCCCGGTTCCTGGCCACGGTGCGGTCGTTCTCCGCCACCGCCCGGGACCGGGTGCGGGCGGCCAGCCAGCGGCTGATCCGGGAGATCGCGGCGGCTCACGGGCTGGAGGCGGTGGCCGTGTACCGGGACGAGTACCCGGTCACGGTGAACGACGACGCCGAGGCCGCCTTCGCGGCGGATGCGGCCCGCGACCTGTTCGGCGCGGACCGGGTGGCGGCGCTGCCGAACCCGCTGCCCGGGGCGGAGGACTTCTCGTTCGTGCTCGAGGAGGTACCCGGGGCGTTCCTCATGCTGGGCACCTGCCCGGCGGGCACCGACCCGGCGACGGCGCCGTTCAACCACGCGGCGGACGCGGTGTTCGATGACGCGCTGCTGCCCGACGGCGCCGCGCTACTCGCGGAGCTGGCCCTGCGCCGCCTCACCGCCGAAACGGCCCGCTGACCCGCCCACGGCAGCCGCCACCCGGCCCGCCCCGCTCCCGGCCCGCCCCGCGCTCCCGGCCCGCCCGTCCGGCCGCCCCCTCCCGGCCCGCACCCGCGCTCCGGCCCACCCCGCGCTGGGCCACGTGAGCCCCAGCGCCCCGCACTTGCCTTCCGCGTCGTGATGTTGACTTAGCCCACACTCGAGTGTGGGTAATCTCAACATCACGACGCGGGAGCGGTCCTGCTGGGGCTGGCGTGACCAGTGGGATCAGGTGGTCAGAGGCTGGCGACGTCGGCCTGCTTGGCGCGGACCGCCTCGGCTGCCCCGCGCAGCGCGGCCAGCTCGGGCTCGGTGAGGTCGCGCTGCACCACCGAGCGGATGCCGGACGCGCCGATCTCGGCTTCCACGCCGAGGTAGACGCCGCTGATGCCGTACTCACCGTCCACCCAGGCACACACCGGCATGACCTGCCCGGAGTCCTCGGCGACCGCGCGGGCCATCCGGGCCGCGGCGGCCGACGGGGCGTAATAGGCCGAGCCGGTCTTGAGCAGCCCGACGATCTCGGCCCCGCCGTTCCGGGTCCGGTCCACCAGCGCGTCGATGTCCTCGGCGCTGAGCAGGCTGGCCAGCGGCTTGCCGTCCACCGTGCAGGCGGACGGGACCGGGACCATGGTGTCCCCGTGCGAGCCGAGGGTGAGGGTCCGGACCGAGCCCACCGGCACGCCCAGCTTGTCGGCCACGAAGTAGCTGAACCGGGCCGTGTCCAGCATGCCCGCCTGGCCGAGCACCCGGTGCGGCGGGAAGCCGGTCACCTTGGCCGACAGTGCGGTCATCTCATCCAGCGGGTTGGAGACCACGATGAGCACGGCGTCCGGGGCATGCTTGACCACGTTCTCGGCCACGCTGCGGACGATCTTGGCGTTGACGCCGATCAGGTCCATCCGGCTCATGCCGGGCTTACGCGGCAGGCCGGCCGTGACGATCACGATGGTCGATCCGGCGATGGCCTCGTAGCCTTCCCCGCCCGGCCCAGTCGTCTGCCCGGTCACTTTCGTCTCGAAGCCCTCGATCGGCCGGGACTGGCTGATGTCCAGCGCCAGCCCCTCCGGCTTGCCCTCCACGATGTCGGTCAGCACGACCTCGTTGAAGACGTCGTACTCGGCCAGCCGCTGCGCCGTGGTGGAGCCGTAGAATCCGGCCCCGACGACGGTCACCTTGCCACTGCGGGTCATGTTCCGTGCTCCTTTCAGGCCATCGCCTTGGCGAGGTTCTCGCTCAGCGCCGTCAGGAACTCCTCGGTGGTCAGGAACGGCGTGTCCGCGCTCACCAGCAGCGCCAGGTCCTTGGTCATCTTGCCGTCCTCGACGGTCTGCACGCACACCCGCTCGAGGGTCTCGGCGAACCGGGTGACCTCCGGGGTGCCGTCCAGCTCGCCGCGGTGCGCGAGCCCCCGGGTCCAGGCGAAGATCGAGGCGATGGGGTTGGTCGAGGTCGGCTTGCCCTGCTGGTGCTGGCGGTAGTGCCGGGTGACGGTGCCGTGCGCGGCCTCGGCCTCCACGGTCTTGCCGTCCGGGGTCATCAGGACGCTGGTCATCAGGCCGAGCGAGCCATACCCCTGCGCGACGACGTCGGACTCCACGTCGCCGTCGTAGTTCTTGCACGCCCAGACGACGCCGCCGTGGCCCTTGATCACCTGGGCGACCATGTCGTCGATCAGCCGGTGCTCGTACCAGATGCCCGCCGCCTCGAACTCCGCCTTGAACTCGGCCTCGTAGATCTCCTGGAACAGGTCCTTGAACCGGCCGTCGTACGCCTTGAGGATGGTGTTCTTGGTGGAGAGGTACAGGGGATAGCGGCGGGCCAGCGCGTACCGCATGGTGGCCCGGGCGAAGTCGCGGATCGAGTCGTCGTAGTTGTACATGGCCATGGCCACGCCGCCGCCGGGGAAGGTGGACACCTCCAGGTCGATCGGCTCGCCCTGGCCATCGTCAGGCTGGTAGGAGATGCGCACCGTGCCCGGGCCGGGCACCACGAAGTCCGTCGCCCGGTACTGGTCGCCGTGCGCGTGGCGGCCGATGATGATCGGCTCGGTCCAGCCCGGCACGAAGCGCGGCACGCTGGCGATCACGATGGGCTCGCGGAACACGACCCCGCCGAGGATGTTGCGAATGGTCCCGTTGGGCGACCGCCACATCTTCTTGAGGCCGAACTCCTCGACCCGGCCCTCATCGGGGGTGATGGTGGCGCACTTGACCCCGACCCCGTACTGCTTGATCGCGTTCGCCGCGTCCACCGTGACCTGGTCGTCTGTGGCGTCACGGTTCTCGACGGACAGGTCGTAGTACTTCAGGTCGATATCCAGGTACGGCAGGATCAGCTGCTCCTTGATGAACTGCCAGATGATCCTTGTCATCTCGTCGCCGTCGAGCTCGACGACGGGATTGGCTACCTTGATCTTGGGCATGCCGCCGACTTCCTTCCTTGCACGCCTAGCTGCTGCCCGCCGGGCTGTTATCCCGTTGGGCTCGGATGTATCCGGTGGGGCTCGTTATGACGGAATCGGCAGCACGAGGCCGGCGACCAGCAAGCCGACAGCCAGCGTGGCCAGCGCCGTCACGTCGATATAGCGCCGCCTGCTGGCGAGCATGCCTGCCCGCTGCTCCGGCAGCGCGAACCTGGCCAGGGCAGCGACGAAAAGCGCACCCGCCACAGTCAACGTACCTGCCCGGACATGCTGCTGGCCCTGCCAAATCAAGACCAGGCCGGCGAATACCCCGGCCAGCACGATCAGGTAGGGCAGTTGCCGGGCCAGGCCGCCTCCGGCGCGGCCCGCGCCGTCCTCCCCCGGGGGGCGCCGGACCGCCGCCCGCGAGCTGTCATCGTCGCGTGCCGCTCCCGGCGGGAGCGCCTGGCCGCGCCGGGATGAGCGGCCGCGCCGGGAGCTCCGGGGGAGCCGGGCCGGGACGTTCCGGGGTACCCGGGCCGGGCACCCCGGACTGGTCGAGCGGGAGCACGCCGCCCGCCGGGGCCGCCGCCCACGGGGCCTCGCCTGTGCCGGGCGGGATCGCCTGGCCCGGGCCGTCCGCCAGACTGGGGGCGTCCGCCACGCCGGGCGGGACCGCGCGGGCGGGCGCGCCTGGCCAGACGGGCCTCAGTCTCCGATCCCCGGGCCGCTGGGCCGTCCCAGTCCCATGCCCAGGCAGGCGGGCTCTCATGGCGCTCGCTGCGGCCCGCGGCAGGCGGGTCCTCAGGCCAGGACCGGCCGGCGGGGTGCGGGCGGCCGGGGTGCGGGCACCAGGCGGCGGAGCGGGCGGCCCCGGGCGGGCCCCGGAGGACGCGGCCCGGACGGGGCTCCGCGGACGGGCCCGAGCGGATCCCGCTGGCCGGCCCGGCGGATCCGCGCGCCAGGGTGGCCCGGCCGGGCGCCGGGGGAATGGCTCGAGGGGCTCCCGCAGGACAGGCCCGAGCGGATCCCGCGGGACAGGCCCGAGCGGGTCCCGGGCGGCAGGCTCCACGCGGATCCCGCGGGACAGGCCCGAGCGGGTCCCGGGCGGCCGGCCCCCATGGGTCCCGCGGGGCAGGCTCGAGCGGGTCGTCGGACCATCCGGCGGATCGTGGGGCAGGCTCCGCCGGGCCGGGCCGCCCGGCGGGCCGGTCCTTCCCGGCGGGCTCCCCGGGAGCAGCGAACTCCGCGGCGCTCACGTATGGCGCCGTCCTGGGTGGCGGGGCCGCCATCCAGTCCGGGCCTTCCGGCGTCGTCGCCCCTGTCTCCGCGTCCCTCACCGCTCGTTCAGCACCTTTCCGCGCCGGTCTCCGCCTGCGCCATCCGGCCCGCCGAGCCGCGGCGCCGCGCGCCGCCGCCCTGGCAGCTGGCGGCCCCGCTCACCGCTCGCTGAGCATGACCCAGGTGAGGTTCCGCTCACCGATGTACTCGCTGTCCGGCCGGATCAGCCGGTTGTCCGCGTGCTGCTCCATGACATGGGCCGTCCACCCGGCCATCCGGCTGACCGAGAACACCGGGGTGAAAAGGTCGGTGGGGATGCCCAGGTAGTGGTACACGGTGGCCGCGTAGAAGTCCACGTTGGGGTAGAGGCCCTTCTCCGTGAAAACCGTCTCCTCCATCTGACGGGACATCAGGTAGTACGTGTCGTCGCCCGATGCCGCGGCCAGTTCGGCGGACATCTGCCGCAGGTGGGTGGCCCGCGGGTCCTCGGTCTTGTACACCCGGTGCCCGAACCCCATGATCTTCTCACCGCCCGCCAGCCGCTCGCTGACCGCGGGGGCCACGGCGGCCACCGGGTCGCCCGCCCCGGAGGCGGCCCGGAGCGCCTCCAGCCCCCGCATCACCTGCTCGTTGGCCCCGCCGTGCAACGGCCCCTTCAGCGTGCCCAGCGCCGCCACCACCGCGGAGTGCATATCCGACAAGGTGGCTGCGCATACCCGGGCCGCGAACGTGGACGCGTTCATGGTGTGGTCCGCGTGCAGCACCAGGCATGTGTCCAGGATCTCAGCATCACGGTCCGACGGCGCCTCGCCGCGCAACTGGAGCAGGAAGTTGGCGGCCAGGCCGAGGTCCGGATCGGGGGGCGGGCAATCCCGGCCCTGCCGGGCCGCGTGGTAGGCCGCCACCAGCACCGGCTGCTGGGCGGTAAGCCGGGCGGCCTTGCGCGCGTTCGCGTCCGGCGCGTTGGACGCCTCGTCCGGGTCATCCGCGCTGGCCAGCGAGACCAGGGTGCGCATCGCCTCCATCGGGCCCTGGGCGGCCGCGACGTCCGGCAGCATGGCGCTGACCAGCTTGCCCAGGCTGCGCCCGGAGGCCAGCTCAGCCCGGTACTCGCCCAGCTCGGCGCGGCCGGGAGCCGAGCCGCGCTGCAGCAGGTAGGCGATCTCCTCGAAGGTGGCCGCCGCGGCCAGCTGATGGATGTCGTAGCCGCGGTAGAACAGGCGGCCCGCCTGCCCGTCGATATCACTGAGCGCGGTGGACGCAGCCACCACGTCCGCCAGGCCCTTGGACGGCTTGTCCGCCATTTCGTCTTCCTCCCGATGGCTCGCTCGGCAGTGTACTTCCGGGTAGCCCGGTGCCGGGTGGCCGGCCGCCAACCCGGCGCCGCCGTAATCACAACCGCAAATCGCGGTACCAAATGGGGTACGACGCCCCCGCGGGGGGGTAACTGCACGGGGAGAGATATGTGACTGCCCGGGCAAGCGAGAGGAATGGTCGTGGAAGGGCCCTACATTCGCATCGAGGACAGCGGCGATGTGATCCCGCTAGCCGAGTCCGTGACCACGATCGGGCGCGGCGGCGGCGTGGACATTCGGCTCAGTGACCCGAGTGTCTCGCGCCTGCACGCGGAGATCGTCCGGCGTGGTCCGTACGCTTACGTCACTGACCTGGGGTTATCGCGTAACGGCACCCGGGTGAACGGGCGCCTGGTGGCACGGCGGGTCCTGGAGGACGGCGACGTGCTCACCTTCGGGAACGCCCGATGCCGCATCGGCGGCATCCCTAACGAGGACCTCACCGCCGAGGTGGACCTGAAGCGGCCACCAAGCCCCGAGCTGACCCGGCGGGAGCTGGACGTCCTGACCTCGCTGTGCCGCCCGGCACTGTCCGATGAGGCATTTGTCGCCCCGGCCACGGCGCGCGAGATCGCCGCCGACCTGGTGGTCACCGAGGCGGCCGTCAAGCAGCACCTGCTGCGGCTCTACCAGAAGTTCCGCATCCCCGAGGGCACCAACCGCCGGGTCCGGCTGGCCAACGAGGTGGTCTCCCTGGGCCTGGTCCGCCCGCTGCCACCGGCCGGCCCGGACAAGCTGCCCGAGGCAACGAGGCCCGAGGCGGCCCGGCCCGGGGTGGGCAGGCCGTCGGGCCCTCCAGTGCCCGCCGGGTCAGGGCGCGTCCCGGACGGGAACCTGACTGAGCGGCGCGCCAGCTGATTCCCGCCACGATCACGCGCCAGTCATCCAGAGCCTCCGCCGTCACCGGGACCGGCCTGCCCCGGTCTACCGGCGCACTCCGCCGGTGCATCCGGGCAGCCACGCCGGCCTCCAGGCGCACTCCGGCCGTCACCAGGCGCCGCCGGCCACCGGCGCACTCCGCCACCAGGACCGGCCCGCCGGCCTACAGGCGCACTCCGCCGATCCGCCGGGGCAGGTGGTGCCCGAACAGGCCCGGGAGGCTGGGCAGGTGAATCAGCGGCCCGGTCGGCGTGCCGAGCGGCCAGAACGCGGCCGGAGAGGTGAGCGCGGCCGCCACCACCGCGATGGCCACGGCCACCACCCCGAAGATCGCGACGATCTGGATTCCCGGGCTGCGGACCAGCGCGGCGTACATCCGGCCCAGCTGGCGGCGCGACTTGCCTGAGCCCGGGCCGAAGGCGTAGCAGGCGATGAAGGCGCCGGCCGCGTAGGAGACCGCGCGGGCCAGCGTGGCTCCCGGGGTGGCCAGGTAGGTGAGGGCCGCCGCGGCCAGGCCGGCGATCAGGGCCAGCGGCGCCCGCAGCACCGTGGAAATGAGTGACCGCACGACAAAGAACGGGAAGGCGGCCGCGGTCATCACCGGGCTGCGCTGGTCGGCACCGCGGTGCGACAGGTCACCCGCACGCAGCAGGACCAGCACGGCCAGGGCCAGCAGGGTGCCGGCCACCGGCAGGACGACCGCCAGGGCCACCGCGCTCACCAGGGTGGCGAGCACCAGGACCGGCTGGCGCCGCGGCGGCGACCAGTCCCGCTCGGCGTCGCCGGCCCGGGCGGCCGCGCGGCCATTGGACGGCCCCGGGACGGCGGCCCCGCGGTCCGCCGCCGGGCCGAGCCGGGTACCCGTTCGCGCCGCCGCCCGCGGGCGGCATAGCTGACCGGCGGCAGCACGTCGGCGAAGTCGTCGGCCCGGATCTGCCCGGCGGCGATGGGCTGGGTCCGCGGCCGCACGCCGGGCGGCCCCGGCGGGGGCATGGTGGTCGCGCCGAAGCCGGCCGCGCCGGCGCGGCCGGTTACCCCGCCGCCGGCGAACGCGTCCCTGGTGGGCGGTGCAGCGCGTCCTCGGCGCGGGTGCCCGGGGCGCCCGGCGCGGCGGCCCACGTGCCGGCGGCCACCGGCTGCAGCAGGGCCGGGTCGAGGGCGGCCGCCCGGCTGCTGAGCAGGCTGGCGGCGGGGCGCGCCGCCGGGTCCCGGCGCAGCGCGGCGGCCAGCATCTCGGCGATGGGGGCAGGCACGCCGGACAGGTCCGGCCGCCCGTTCAGGATGCGGTAGAAGATCGTCTCGTAGGACCCGGTGCCGAACGGCGGGCGCGCGGTCGCGGCGAAGGCGACGGTGGCCCCCCAGGCGTGCACGTCCGAGGCGGCCGTGCTGTTCTGTCCCTCGATGACCTCCGGGGACAGGTACCCGGGCGTGCCCATGAACATCCCGGTCATGGTCAGCCGGGTGGAGTCCAGGGCCTGGGCGATGCCGAAGTCGATCACCACCGGGTCCCCGCCGACCAGCATCACGTTGCCCGGCTTGAGGTCGCGGTGCACCACGCCCGCCGCGTGGATGGCGGCCAGCGCCTCGGCCAGCCCGCCGGCCAGCCGGGCCAGCCGGGACCCGCTGAGCGGCCCCTCCTCGGTGACCACCTGCTCCAGGGTGCGGCCGGGCACGTACCGGGTCACGATGTACGGGGTCTCCCCGGTGACATCGGTATCCAGCACCTCGGCCACGTAGGGGCTGCGCACCCGGCGCATGGTCTCCACCTCGCGGGCCAGCCGCCGGCGGGCGTTCGGGTCCCCGGCCACGGCGGGCCGCAGGATCTTGATCGCGACCGACCGCTGGTCAGCGTCCCGCGCGAGGTAGACGACGCCCATCCCGCCCTCGCCGATGCGGTCGAGCAGGCGGTAGGGACCGAGCCGGTCCGGCGTGTAGTCCGCTGTTGTCATGGCCCCACCAGACTACGAACAACCCCCGTGCCGCCCGGTCGAGTCGGGACAGGATCCAGGTGGGAGGGGGTGCCAGAGCCCGGCACCAGGCCCGGCCGGGGCACGGAGGCCACCGCTACGTACCGGTGACCAGCTTGCGCAGGGCCTCGGCGGCCCTGGCGTTCTGCTCAGCGTAACCGACCAGTGCCCGGGCGAGTTCTGCCGCCCACTCGTGCACCGGCACCGGCTGCCGGGACAGCACCACGCCGCGCACCTCGCGGCAGACTTCCGCGCTGGTCTGGCCAGCCCGCACCGCCAGTGTCATGACCTGCTCCCCCAGCCGGACAGTGATCCTGGAGATCGTGCCAGGCCGCCCGCGCATCCGGTCGGATACCGAACGGTCCCGCTCTATGGTCACACATCCAGGCGGCAAGGCGGCACCGAGGGACTCGGTCAGTACCCGCGCGTACACGGCCACGTCGGCGCTGTCCGCCCGCAACGCGGCGGTGACCAGGTCCAAGTCGGGCGGGGCGCCGGGCTCACTCATGGCCGGGCCTGCCCGGCCGGGGCGACGGGATAACGATGTACATGGCGGGGCTGCTCCTCGGGCGCGGCGGCTCGGATTCGGGCGGAGGGCACGCGGGCCGGTCACCGACCCGTGAACGTTGCCTTCCCAGGCCCATTCTCGATGAAGCTGCGCATGCCGGCGCGCTGGTCCTCGGTGGCGAACAGGCCGGCGAACTGCAGCCGCTCGATCTCCAGGCCCGTGTCCAGGTCGGTCTCCAGCCCGGCGTCGACCGCCTGCTTGGCGGCCCGCAGCGCGAGCGCCGGCCCGGTGGCGTACCGGGCCACCAGCCCCCGCGCCGCGTCGTAGACCTCCTCGTCCGGCACGACCCGGTCGACCAGGCCGATGGCCAGCGCCTCCGCGGCGTCCACGAACCGGCCGGTGAAGATGATGTCCTTGGCCCGGGCCGGGCCGATCAGCCGGGGCAGCCGCTGGGTGCCGCCCGCGCCGGGAATGACGCCGAGCAGGATCTCCGGCTGGCCCACCCGGGCGCTCTGGCCGGCCACCCGGAAGTCCGCGCACAGCGCGAGTTCCAGGCCGCCACCGAGCGCGTAACCGGTGATCGCCGCGACCACCGGCTTGGGTATCTTCGCGACCGCGGTGAAGCTGGCCTGGAGCCGCTGCGAGTCGGCGGCCATCTCGGCGTAGCTGAGGTCCGACATCTCCTTGATGTCGGCACCGGCCGCGAACACCTTCGGGCCGCCGTACAGCACCACGGCCCGGACCGCCGGGTCCGCGGACACCTCGTCCGCGGCCGCGGCGATCTCTTCCTGGACCTGGGCGTTCAGCGCGTTCATGGGCGGCCGCCCGAGCCTGATCGTGGCGATGGCCTCATCGGTCTCGACACGGACGAACTCACCCATGACTTGCCTCCCGCCGGGCCGCTGCCGACGGGCGGACACGCTGCCCGCCCAGGGCCCAGGTGGAGGTTACTCCCCGGCTGGCCGGGGCAGCGGAACCCCCTGCGAGTCGGCCAGGAACGCCTGGATCTCCGCCTCGCTGTAACGGCGGTGCCCGCCGAGGGTCCGGATCGAGTGGAGCTTGCCCTGCTGAGCCCACCGGGTGACGGTCTTCGGGTCGACCCGGAACAGCGCGGCGACTTCTGAGGGCGTCAGGAGCCGGTCCTCGGCCTGGGTTTCATGCCTCATGACGGATGCGTCCTTTCACACGTGTGGGGGTGAGTGACACACCGGCGTCATGCCGACGGCATAACGTGTAACGGAATCTCATGGCCCCCCCGGGCTTTTGTGCCTGAACCTGCTCCCATGATGCTCCTGCGGAGCAAGTCCCATGAAGTGCTCGTGAGCACGTTGCCTAAAGTAGACGCAACTCTACACACTGCGGTTTACGTGCGGAACGTAATTTCACCGACACGTAACGCTCTGCTAGCCGTGGGGCGACCCCCGGAACCCCCGGAACCCCCGCATTCGCCGGCGAATAGACCGGGGGACGCTTGAGCCAGCGTTAGCGCAGGTCGCCGGTGGTGAGGCCGGCCGGGGCCTCGGGCAGCGTGACCAGCCCGAGTTCGGCGTCGGAGGCCAGCAGCGGGTGCCGGGGCACCACCCGGACCGTGTAGCCGAACGGCCCGGGCCGGCCCAGCTCGGCCTTGCCCGCGAACCGGGCCACGCCATCCTCCGGCCCGGCCTCCAGGGCCAGCGCGCTGGTGGCCGGGTTGATGATCTCGTCCGCGTCACCGACCCGGCCGTAGACCACCTCGACGCTCACGTCATCCGGGGACAGCCCGCCGAGGGCCACGCTGGCCCGCACGACCAGGCTGCCGCCGGGCCCCTGCTCGCCATCCTCACCCTCGACGTGCTCGATCCGCACCCCGCCCCAGGCCCGGGTGACCCGGAGCTTCCAGGCGGCCAGCTCACGGGCGGCCGCAAAGGGCTGCGCCGGGGCCGGCCGCGCCGGCCGCGCCGCTCAGCGCGCGGGAGGCCTGGGCGGCCGGGACGTAGAGATCCTCGACGTACTCCCGCACCATCCGGGACGCCTGCACCCGCGGGCCGAGCGCGCGCAGGGTGTGGCCGACCATCTCCAGCCAGCGCCGCGGCAGGCCGTCGGAGCCGGTGTCGTAGAACCGGGGCGCCACGGTGGTGGCCAGCATGTCGTAGAGCGCGTTGGACTCCAGCTCGTCGCGGCGCTCCGGGTCTTCCACGCCGTCCGCGGAAGGGATGGCCCAGCCGTCGGCGCCGTCGTACCACTCGTCCCACCAGCCGTCCCGGATGGACAGGTTCAGGCCGCCGTTGAGCGCCGACTTCATGCCGGAGGTGCCGCACGCCTCCAGCGGGCGCAACGGGTTGTTCAGCCACACGTCGCAGCCCTGGACCAGGGCCCGGCCCATGGCCATGTCGTAGTCGGGCAGGAACACGATGCGGTGCCGCACCGCGGGGTCGTCGGCGAACTGGACCATCTGCTGGATCAGCCGCTTGCCGCCGTCGTCGGCCGGGTGCGCCTTCCCGGCGATGATCAGCTGCACCGGCCGGTCCGGATCGAGCAGCAGCTCGGTCAGCCGGGCCGGGTCGTGCAGCATCAGGGTGAGCCGCTTGTAGGACGGCACCCGCCGGGCGAAGCCGATCGTCAGCACGCCGTCGTCGAGCACCTCGTCGGTCCAGGCCAGCTCGGCCTCGCTGGCGCCGCGCTGCCGCCAGGACGCGCGCAGCCGCTCCCGGGCCAGGGCGACCAGCCGCCCGCGCAGCGCCCGGCGGATCTCCCACAGCCGGGCGGGCGCGGTGTGCGCCACCCGCTCCCAGGCGT
The DNA here is from genome assembly GCA_963840195.1 of uncultured Actinomycetes bacterium. Taxonomy (GTDB): domain Bacteria; phylum Actinomycetota; class Actinomycetes; order Streptosporangiales; family Streptosporangiaceae; genus RYN-230. The sequence goes on along the minus strand of CAWIYD010000012.1, from coordinate 89,411 downwards.
GCCCGTCCTCGGGCAGCTGCTGGGCCGCGGCGGCGTCGCCCGGGTGGCCGCTGGCCAGGTCCAGCACCTCGGGGGCGACCCAGGTGGGCGCGTGCACGCCGTTGGTGATCGAGCCGATCGGCACCTCGGTGGTGTCGAAGCCGGGCCACAGGCCGGCGAACATCTCCCGGCTGACCTCGCCGTGCAGCTTGCTGACCCCGTTCACCCGCTGGGCCAGCCGCATGCCCATGACCGCCATGTTGAACACGGCCGGGTCACCGCCCGGGAAGGTCTCCGCGCCCAGCGCGAGCACCCGGTCCAGCGGCAGCGCCGGGTCGGCGGCCGCCCCGCTGAAGTGCCGCTCCACCAGGTCCCGGCTGAACCGGTCGATGCCGGCCGGCACCGGGGTGTGGGTGGTGAACACGGTGCCCGCCCGGCACAGTTCCATCGCCTCGCCGAAGCCGAGGCCCTGGGCCGCGTACTCGCGGATCCGCTCCAGCCCGAGGAACCCGGCGTGCCCCTCGTTGGTGTGGAACACCTCCGGCTCCGGGTGCCGGGTCAGCGCGCAGAACGCGCGGACCGCGCGGACCCCGCCGATGCCGAGCAGGAGCTCCTGGCGCAGCCGGTGATCCCCGCCGCCGCCGTACAGCCGGTCGGTGACCTCGCGCAGCGCGGGCTCGTTGTCCTCGATGTAGGAGTCCAGCAGCAGCAGCGGCACCCGGCCCACCTGGGCCACCCAGATCTGCGCGGCCAGCAGCCGGCCTTCGGCCAGGGACACGCTGACCCGGACCGGCGCCCCGGCCCCGTCGCGGAGCAGGGTGAGCGGCAGCCCGTTCGGGTCGCTGGCCGGGTAGCGCTCGGCCTGCCAGCCCTCGGGGGACAGCGACTGGGTGAAGTAGCCGTGCCGGTAGAGCAGCCCCACGCCGATCAGCGGCACGCCGAGGTCGCTGGCCGCCTTGAGGTGGTCGCCGGCCAGGATGCCGAGGCCGCCGGAGTACTGGGGCAGTGCCTCGGTGATGCCGTACTCCGGGGAGAAGTAGGCGATCGCGGCGGGCGGGCCGCCAGCCGCCCCGCCGTGGCCCGCATGCAGCTGGTACCAGCGCGGCCCGGACAGGTACTGGTCCAGGTCGCGGGCGGCCTCGTCGAGCCGGCGCAGGAACGCCGGGTCGGCGCCGAGGCTCTCCAGCTGGGCGGGTGGCACCTCGCCGAGCAGCGCGACCGGGTCATGCCCGGAGGCGTCCCAGCCCGCCGGGTCGATCGACGCGAACAGGTCCCGGGTGTCAGCGTGCCAGGACCAGCGCAGGTTCAGGGTGAGGTCGCGCAGCGGGGCGAGGGATTCGGGCAGGGCGGCGCGAACGGTAAAGCGGCGGATGGCTCTCACGGGCAGTGACCCTAACCGTCGGACGTTGATGCCGCGAACCGGATGACGGATTACGGCCGCCGCGCAGAACCTGGGGAAGTCCGGCATCTGCCAGCTCAAACAACTTACCCGAACGCCCCGTTTCCGGCAGCCGCCGCCGGGCCCGGCCCGCGGCCGTCCCCGGCCGGCCGCCCCGGGCGGCATGGCCCGGAAATACGGCCGCGGTAAGGGGTGGCCCGCCTGTTGATCCGGTGTCCCGACTGGGTAACGTGCTGTGGTGATCGGACGCATTCCCATCCTGGACGTGGCACCCGTCCTGGAGTGCGGGCGCCGCCCTGCGAAGGCGGTCACCGGGGAAACCTTCGAGGTGTCGGCGACCGTGTTCCGCGAGGGGCACGAGATGCTCGGTGCCGGCGTGGTGCTCCGCGGCCCGGGGGGCGGGCGCTCCCCGCTGGCCATCATGCGCGAGCTGGCGCCGGGCACGGACCGGTACGGCGCCGAGGTGACGGTCGGCGCCGAGGGCCTGTGGCAGTTCCAGGTGGAAGCGTGGGGGGACCCCATCGCGCACTGGCGGCATGACGCCGCCATCAAGGTGCCGCGCGGCCTGGAGCCCGAGCTGATGCTCACCGAGGGGGCGATCCTCTTCGAGCGGGCCGCCCGCGCAGTCCGCTCTGCTAGCCCGGGGGGGCGACCCCCCGGAACCCCCCGCGAATCGCCGGCTCGGCGGGAACCCGCCTTCGGCGGGCCCCCCCTCGCCAGCGATGAGCCGGGTGGGCACGCTCCGGCCGGCGCAACGCTGGCACAGCTGCGGCGCTGGCCGCGCAGGCGGCCCGGGCGGCGCGGGCCCGGCTGCGTGAGGTGGCGGCGCTGCTGCGGGATCCGGCGCTGCCGCCGTGGGACCGGCTGGCCGCCGCCTCGGCCCCGGACGTGCTGGCCATCCTGGCCGAGTACCCGCTGCGCGACCTGGTGACCCGCTCGGCCCGGTACCCGGTGATCGTGCAGCGGCAGCGCGCGCTGTTCAGTGCCTGGTATGAGTTCTTCCCCCGGTCCGAGGGGGTGGACGTCGACCCGATGGGCCGCCGGGAGCCGCGCAGCGGCACGCTGCGCAACGCTGCGGACCGTCTCCCCGATATAGCTGACATGGGGTTCGACGTCGTCTACCTGCCGCCGGTGCACCCGATCGGGACGACCGCGCGCAAGGGCGCGAACAACTCGCTGCAGGCCGGGCCGGGCGACCCGGGCTCCCCGTGGGCGATCGGCGCGCCCGAGGGCGGCCACGACGCGCTGCACCCCGACCTGGGCACGATGGCCGACTTCGATGCCTTCGTGGCCCGCACCCGGGAGCTGGGCATGGAGGTGGCGCTGGACCTGGCCCTGCAGACCTCCCCGGACCATCCCTGGGTCACCGAGCACCCCGAGTGGTTCACCAAGCGGGCCGACGGCCGGATCGCCTACGCGGAGAACCCGCCCAAGAAGTACCAGGACATCTACCCGCTGAACTTCGACAACGACCCGGAGGGCATCTACGCCGAGGTGCTCCGGGTGGTCCGGCTGTGGATGAGCCACGGGGTGCGGATCTTCCGGGTGGACAACCCGCACACCAAGCCGCTGCCGTTCTGGGAGCGGCTGCTGGCCGAGGTGGCCCGGACCGACCCGGACGTGCTGTTCCTGGCCGAGGCGTTCACCCGGCCGGCCATGATGGCCGCCCTGGCCAGGATCGGGTTCCACCAGTCCTACACCTACTTCACCTGGCGGAACAGCGCGGCGGAGCTCACCGAGTACCTGCGCGAGCTGTCCGGGCCCACCGCCGCGTACATGCGGCCCAACTTCTTCACCAACACGCCCGACATCCTGCACGAGTACCTGCAGCATGGCGGCCCGGCCGCGTTCCGGATCCGGGCCGTGCTGGCCGCCATGCTGTCCCCCTCGTGGGGCATCTACTCCGGCTACGAACTGTCTGAGAACGCGCCGGTCCGGCCGGGCAGCGAGGAGTACCTGGACTCGGAGAAGTACGCATACCGGCCGCGGGACTGGTCCCGCGCGTACGCCGGGCCGGCTGGGATTGCCGCGTATATCACCCGGCTCAATGCGATCAGAAAAGCCCACCCGGCGCTGCACTGGTTGCGTAACCTACGGTTCCATCACGTCGACCAGCCGGAGCTGCTCTGCTTCTCCAAACGTGACCCGCGGGGGGAGGACACCGTCCTGGTCGTCGTGAACCTTGACCCGCACCAGCCGCGAGAGGCGACCGTCTGGCTTGACCTGCCCGCGCTCGGAATGGAAAGCCACGCGGACTTCGTTGTCACCGATGAGCTTTCCGGCCAGGCGTACCGGTGGGGGCGGGCCAATTACGTGCGCCTCGACCCGGTCTACGAGCCAGCCCACATCTTTCAGGTGAAGACTTCCCCCGTCGCCTGAATTGTCCCGATAAGTCCGCAGGAGCCACAGTGGTCACAGAGCCTGAGCACGGCCGCCCCGCTCTTCCTGGCCTCCCGGTGCCGGAGCTCCAGCCCAGTTTCCCGGCGCCTCCCGGTGAGCCCATCCCCGACCCGTTCTCGTTCGACCGTCCCCGGGATCCGCACTGGTACAAGCGGGCCCTCTTCTACGAGGTGCTGATCCGCGGGTTCCACGACTCGAACTCCGACGGCACGGGCGACCTGCGCGGCCTGACCTCGCGCCTGGACTACCTGCAGTGGCTGGGCATCGACTGCATCTGGCTGCTGCCGATCTACGCCTCACCGCTGCGCGACGGCGGTTATGACATCTCGGATTTCACGTCGATATTGCCCGACTTCGGGAATATCGGGGATTTCGTGGAACTGGTGGATGCCGCGCACCAGCGCGGCATGCGCGTCATCGCCGACCTGGTGATGAACCACACCAGCGATTCCCACCCGTGGTTCCAGGCGTCCCGCAGCGACCCGGATGGCCCGTACGGCGATTTCTACGTCTGGTCGGATACGGACGACCGTTACCCGGAGGCGCGGGTCATCTTCGTCGACACCGAGCAATCCAACTGGACCTATGACCCGGTTCGCGGCCAGTACTTCTGGCACCGGTTCTTCTCCCACCAGCCGGACCTCAACTACGAGAATCCGCGGGTCCAGGACGCCATGCTCGAAGTGCTGCGGTTCTGGCTGGACCTCGGCATCGACGGGTTCCGGCTGGACGCGGTGCCCTACCTTTACGAGCGCGAGGGCACCAACTGCGAGAACCTCAAGGAAACCCACGAGTACCTCAAGCGGGTCCGCACCGAGGTGGACCGGCTGTACCCGGACCGGGTGCTGCTCGCCGAGGCCAACCAGTGGCCCGCCGACGTGGTCGAGTACTTCGGCGACGCGGAGTCCGGCGGGGACGAGTGCCACATGGCGTTCCACTTCCCGCTGATGCCGCGCATCTTCATGGCGGTGCGCCGGGAGCAGCGCTACCCCATCTCGGAGATCATGGCCCAGACGCCGCCGATCCCGGCCAACTGCCAGTGGGGCATCTTCCTGCGCAACCACGACGAGCTGACGCTGGAGATGGTCACCGACGACGAGCGGGACTACATGTACTCGGAGTACGCCAAGGACCCGCGGATGAAGGCGAACATCGGGATCCGGCGGCGGCTGGCGCCGCTGCTGGAGAACGACCGCAACCAGCTCGAGCTGTTCACCGCGCTGCTGCTCTCGCTGCCCGGCTCCCCGGTGCTCTACTACGGCGACGAGATCGGCATGGGCGACAACATCTGGCTCGGTGACCGGGACGGCGTGCGCACCCCGATGCAGTGGACCCCGGACCGCAACGCCGGCTTCTCCAGCTGCGACCCGGCCCGGCTCTACCTGCCGCTGCTGATGGACCCGATCTACGGCTACCAGGCGCTGAACGTGGAGCAGCAGCAGCGCAACTCCGGCTCGTTCCTGCACTGGACCAAGCGCATGATCGAGATCCGCAAGCGGCACCCCGTCTTCGGCCTCGGCGGGTACGAGGAGCTAAGCTCATCCAACCCGAGCGTGCTGGCTTTCGTCCGGGAGTACACCGACCTGGCGCACCAGCCCGAAACCGAGGGCATGGACGCCGCGGACCGGATCCTGTGCGTCAACAACCTGTCCAGGTTCCCGCAGCCAGTCGAGCTTGACCTGCGGCGATTCAAGGGGGTGACACCGGTCGAATGCATGGGCGGCGTCACCTTCCCCCCGATCGGGGACCTTCCGTACCTGCTGACCCTGCCCGGGCATGGTTTCTACTGGTTTCAGCTTCCAGAGCCGCGGGCAGAGCACAGCCGGTGACCGCGACCGGCCCGGGCCCGGCGGAGCGGGATGCCGGAAAACCACCCGGAGATGGTGATCAGCTTCGTGCTGCATGATCCCCGGGGACGGGGTAGACCGGAAATATGACATTTGAGGAAACGCTGGCGGCGTGGATCCCGACGCAGCGCTGGTTCGCCGGCAAGGGCGCCAGGATCCTCGACGTGGCGATCGTGGCCGACACCGCACTGGACAGCGGCGATCCCGGCCTGCGCCATCTCATGGTCGACGTTCACCAGGACGCCGGCGTGGACTCCTACCAGATCCTCATCGGGCAGCGGGCCGAGCTTCCCGACCACCTGACGCACGTGCTGATCGGGGTGGCCGAGGACGGCCGGCTCGCCTACGACGCGCTGCACGACCCGGAGCTGACCCGGCTGCTGCTGGGCGCCATCGCCGGCCACGGCCGGGCCGGTGCCGCTCAGCTTCCACGCCGAGCCGGGCGCGGAGCTGGACACCGACCTGGACAGCCTGGTGCTGACCGGCGAGCAGAGCAACACCAGCCTGATGTTCGGCGAGGCCAGCATCCTCAAGGTGTTCCGCCGGCCTGCCCCCGGGCCCAACCCCGACCTGGAGGTCCCCCGGGCGCTGGCCCGGCGCGGATCCCGGCACATCGCGGAGCCGCTCGGCTGGTTCGAGGCCCGGCTCGGCGGCGCCCCCACCATCCTCGGCATCCTGTCGGTCTACCTGCGGGCGGCCACCGACGGCTGGTCGCTGGCCGCGACCAGCGTGCGCGACCTGTACGCCGGCGGTGAGAGCGCGGCCGACTCCGGGGGTGACTTCGCCGGCGAGGCGTACCGGCTCGGCGAGGCCACCGCCGAGGTGCACCGGGACCTGGCGGTGGCGTTCGGCACCGAGGAACTGCCGACCGAGGCGATCAGCCGGCTCACCGACGAGATGTTCGAGCGGCTGGACGTGGCCCTGGCCACCGTGCCCGAGCTGCGCCCGCACGCCGACCTGCTCGGCAGCGCGTTCTCGGACCTGGCCAAGCTGGACGGCGCCCTGCCGGTGCAGCGGGTGCACGGCGACTACCATCTGGGCCAGGTAATGCGGACGCAGACCGGGTGGGTGGTCCTTGACTTCGAAGGGGAGCCGGCGACCCCGCTGGCGCAGCGCCGCGCGCCGGCGCCGGCGCTGCGGGACGTGGCGGGCATGCTGCGCTCCTTCGACTACGCCGCCCGCCACCAGTTGCTGCTCCACCCCGATGCCGACCGGCTGCATGACGCGGCCGTGGAGTGGATCCGGCGCAACCAGGACGCGTTCTGCGCCGGGTATGCGGCGGCCGGCGGGGTCGATCCGGGCACGCACGCCATCCTGCTGCGCGCCCTCGTCCTGGACAAGGCGGTCTACGAAGTGATGTATGAGGCCCGGAACAGGCCAAGCTGGCTGCCCATCCCGCTCGGCTCCATCGCCGACGCATGAGCATGGTCAGCCAGGCCGGCCCGGCCGGCGTAAGCCTGGGAGAAATCGAACGCGTGGTGGCGGGCACCCATCACGACCCGCACGCCATCCTCGGCGCCCATCCCGGGCCGGACGGCGTGATCATCCGGGTGCTCCGCCCGCTCGCCCTGTCGGTGACGGTCGTGCTGCCGGACGGCACCCGGGTGCCGGCCGAGCACGTGCACGAGGGGGTGTTCGCCGCCACCCTGCCCGGCGCGCAGGTCCCCGACTACCGGGTCGCGGTGAGCTACCCGGGCACGGACGGCCCGCTGCCGGAGATCATCACCGACGACCCGTACCGGTACCTGCCCAGCCTGGGCGAGGTAGACCTCTACCTCATCGGCGAGGGACGGCACGAGAACCTGTGGCAGGTGCTCGGCGCGCACGTCAGGACGTACGGCGAGGTGACCGGGACCTCGTTCGCGGTCTGGGCGCCCAACGCCCGCGGGGTCCGGGCCATCGGCGACTTCAACCACTGGGACGGCCGCGGCCACCCGATGCGCTCGCTGGGCAGTTCCGGCGTGTGGGAGATCTTCCTGCCCGACGTCGGCGACGGCACCCGGTACAAGTTCGACATCTGCGGCCCGGACGGCCAGTGGCGGCGCAAGGCCGACCCGATGGCCAGCCTGGCCGAGCGGCCGCCCGCCACCGCGTCGGTGGTCTACACGTCCGGATACGAGTGGGCCGACGCCGGGTGGATGGCGGCACGGAGCCAGTCCTCGCAGGTGAGCGAGCCGGTCAGCGTGTACGAGGTGCACCTGGGCTCGTGGCGGCCCGGGCTGTCCTACCTCCAGCTCGCCGAGGAACTGACGTCTTACGTCAGCGGCCTGGGCTTCACCCACGTGGAGTTCCTCCCGGTCGCCGAGCACCCGTTCGGCGGCTCCTGGGGCTACCAGGTCACCTCGTACTACGCGCCCACGTCCCGGTTCGGCAGCCCGGACGAGTTCCGCTACCTGGTGGACCGGCTGCACCAGGCCGGCATCGGGGTGATCCTGGACTGGGTGCCCGCCCACTTCCCCCGGGACGAATGGGCGCTGGCCCGCTTCGACGGCACCCCGCTGTACGAGCACCCCGACCCGCACCGCGGGGAGCACCCGGACTGGGGCACCCTGATCTTCAACTTCGGCCGCACCGAGGTGCGCAACTTCCTGGTCGCCAACGCGGTGTACTGGCTGGAGGAGTTCCACGTGGACGGGCTCCGGGTGGATGCGGTGGCGTCCATGCTGTACCTGGACTACTCGCGCGCCGAGGGCGAGTGGACGCCGAACGCGCAGGGCGGCCGGGAGAACACCGACGCGGTGTCCTTCCTCCAGGAGGTCAACACCACCTGCTACCGGCGGGTGCCGGGGATCATGATGATCGCCGAGGAGTCCACCGCCTGGCCCGGCGTCACCCGGCCGGTGCACCTGGGCGGCCTGGGCTTCGGCTTCAAGTGGAACCTCGGCTGGATGCACGACACGCTCAGCTACATGTCGCTGGACCCGGTGTACCGGTACTACCACCACAACGAGATCACCTTCTCGCTGATGTACGCGTTCAGCGAGAACTTCGTGCTGCCGCTGTCCCACGACGAAGTGGTGCACGGCAAGGGCTCGCTGCTGCGCAAGATGCCCGGCGACGAGTGGAACGCCTTCGCCGGGCTGCGCGCCCTGTTCGCCTACATGTGGGCCCATCCGGGCAAGCAACTGCTGTTCATGGGCTCGGAGTTCGGCCAGGGCAACGAGTGGTCCGCGGAACGGGGCCTGGACTGGTGGGTGCTGGAGTACGGCTACCACGCGGGCACCCGGCGCCTGGTCGGTGACCTCAACCGGGCCTACCGGGACTCCCCCGCGCTGTGGGCGCTGGATGCTTCGCCGGGCGGGTTCCGCTGGATCGACGCGAACGACGCGGCCGGCAACGTGCTGTCCTTCCTGCGGCTGGCCGGGGAGCGGGCGGACGGGATCGGGCCCGGGCGTGCTGGCCTGCGTGGCCAACTTCTCCGGGCAGCCGCACTCCGGGTACCGGCTCGGGCTGCCGCAGGCCGGCCGGTGGCGTGAACTGGTCAACACCGACGCCGCCGACTACGGCGGCAGCGGCGTGGGCAACCTGGGCGTGATCGACGCCGTGCCCGAGCCGTGGCACGGCCAGCCCGCCTCCGCGGTGCTCACCCTGCCGCCGCTGGGCGTGCTGTGGCTGGTGCCGGAGGACGACGCCGGGAGCTGAGGGCGGCGCGGGCTGGCGTCCTGTCTCCCGGGGCCGGGGCGGGGCAGCGGGGGGATGGGACGTTAGGGAGCGGGTCTCAGTGATAGGCGGCTAGGGCCAGGCGGACGGCCAGCGCGATTCCGGCCAGGGCGATGCCGGTCCGCAGCAGCCGCCCCGGCAGGCGGCGGACCAGGGACGGGCCGATCCAGCCGCCGACCAGGAACCCGGCGGCCAGCGGCAGCACCGCGGCCCAGCGGACCGGGCCGAACGCGGCGAAGGCCACCGCGGCCACCGCGTTGGCCAGCCCGGAGACCACGTTCTTGACCGCGTTGGTGCGGGCCAGCGACTGGCTGAGCATGGGGGTCAGCACGACCAGCAGCAGGATCCCGCCGGCCGCGCCGAAGTACCCCACGTACACGGCCACGCAGAACAGCGCGGCCAGCAGCGGCCGGCTGCGCTCCCGGTCCGGGCCCGGGTCCGCCTCGGTGCGCGACGGCTGGAACAGCAGCAGCAGGGACGCGCCGCCGATCAGCACCGGCGCCGCGTCCTCGAAGGTCCTGGCCGGGGTGGCCAGCAGCAGCGCCGCCCCGGCCGCCCCGCCCAGCGCGGTGACCAGGCCGAGCCGCCGGACCCGGGCGCCCTGCCCGGCCAGTTCCGGCCGGGAGCCTGCCGCCGCGCCTACCCCGGTGAACAGCAGGGCGACGGTGTTCGTCACGTTCGCGGACAGCGGCGGCAGCCCGAGGGCCAGCAGCACCGGGTAGGACACCACCGAGGCCAGGCTGGCCACCGTGCTGACGATGCCCGCGGCCACCCCGGTCGCGGCCAGCAGCAGCAGGTCGGCGGGGGTCACCCACCGACCCAAGCACACCCCTACCCCCGCGTCCCGCCGCACCCCCGCGGTCCGCCGGGCGCCCGGCCGGCCCGGCGGCGTTTCCCGGCGACCTGACGGCGGCAGCCATCCAGTCAGCGGTACCGGGATCCTTCCGCCATGCTGGTGGGCATATCCAGCGGTGGGGGATGGAGTGAATGTGGTGACACGACAAACGGACATGACGGGGAGCGGGGCGGCCAGGCCGGCCGCCGCCGTGCGAGACGCGGTTCCGGCGCCGGGGGCGGTGCGCGCCGCATACCGGGAGGAACTCGACCCCGGGCAGCGGGGCGTGCTGCTGAGCTGGCTGGCCTTCACCGCGACCTTCGCCGCGGTACGCGGCATCACCTACAGCATCAGGGCGGGCAAGGGGCCGTTCCGCAACGTCAGCGCGGGCGGCGAGCACCTGCACCACTACCTGTGGGGCATCGGCATGCTGGCCGGGATCGGCGCGGTGGCCGTCCGCGGCGAGGACCGGCACCGGCGGCACCCCGCGGTGGCCCTGGTCTACGGGACGGGGCTGGCGCTGATCGTGGACGAGTTCGCCCTGCTGCTGGACCTCAAGGACGTCTACTGGGCCCGGCAGGGCCGGATCTCGATCGACCTGGGCGTCGGCGGCAGCGCGCTGGCCGGGTCGGCCCTCGCGGCCCGGCCGGTGCTGCGCCGCCTGGCCCGGGACCGGGCCGCCGCCCGGGACCGGCGCGCCGCGGCCGCAGGCGCGGCGGGACCGCCGGCCGGGCCGCCGGCGGACTGATTCAGAGCAGGCCCAGCAGCCAGCGCGGGCCCGTCACCGCGGCCCCGGCGGCCTCGGCGCGGCGGCGCAGTTCCCGGTCGGCGGTGACCATGACCCGGGGACCGCGCACGGTGGCGGCCAGCTCCGCGAGCGTGTCGTCGCCGGACCCCGGCGCCAGCACCACGCCGACCCGGGGGTCCTCCGGCAGGGATCGCGCCGCCGGCCGGGCCTGCCCCTCCAGCACCAGGATGTACCGCGGGAACCAGCGGTCCAGGCGGCCGGCCTTCATCCCGGGCGGCAGGGCGGTGACCCCCCGGGCCGCCAGCGCGGCCAGGTCGCCGTGCAGCCGGGCCGCGGCGCCCGCGCGGTCCCGCCACCAGCCGTCGGCCCGGGCCCCCATCACGTTGGCCACGTCCACCAGCACCGTGACCGGCTGGATGGCCTCCTGGAGGGCGGGCCAGGCCGCGGCGAACCCGGGGTGCAGCGGCAGCGCGCTCACCTCGTCCTCGGGGACCCACGCCACCTCGGGCGCCTCCGCGCTGGCCGGCCAGACCGGGAACGGGCTGTCGGAGTCGGCGACCAGGGTCTGGTACGACCAGCCGCCGTGATCGTCATCGAGCAGGCCGTGGATCCGGGCCGCCCCGGGCGGCACCGCGCATTCCTCGGTGGCCTCGCGCAGCGCGGCGTCCGGCGCTGACTCATGGCTGTCCCGGGCGCCGCCCGGCGGCCCCCAGGTCCCCGGGTGCTGGGTCCAGCTGGCCCGCAGGATGAGCAGCACGCTGGCCTGGCCGTCATGTCCCGGGGCGGCGGCCAGCAGCCCGGCGGCGCCGTACTTCCCCCAGTGGCGGTGGCCCTGGGCACAGACGACCCAGCCGTTCCCGTCACCCTCGGCCATCGCCGTCCCTCCCGGCCATCCCGTCTGACCCTAGCCCAGGGGCCCGGGCGGCCCGTGCCCCGCCTGGCCGCGTCACCCGCCCGGGCGGGCCGTCTCCCGCCCGGGCGGGCCGTAAGCTGCATCCATGGTCAATCCGATGCTGACCGACCCGATCGCCGCCGTGCGCCAGCGCCGCACCGCCCCGCTGATCCTCGAGCTGGACCTGACCGAGGGCGTCGCCGAGGAACCGCCCGCGGATCCCCTGTCCGCGATCCTGTCGATGCGCCGGACGCGGCTCGCCGACATCATCGACGGGCTGCGCCGGGCCCAGGCCGACGACCGGGTCCGGGCGCTGGTGGTCAAGGTCGGCGGCCGGCGGATCGGCCTGGCCCAGGTCCAGGAGCTGCGCACCGCCATCCGCGCGTTCACCCAGGCGGGCAAGCTGACCGTGGCCTGGGCGGAAACGTTCGGCGACTTCTCCCCCGGCAACGTGCCGTACTACCTGGCCACCGCGTTCAGCCGCATCTACCTGCAGCCCTCCGGGGACCTCGGGCTGACCGGCATCAGCGTGCAGAACTGGTTCTACCGCGACGCCCTGGACAAGCTGGGCGTCCAGTTCCAGGTGGGCAAGCGGGAAGAGTACAAGAGCGCGGCCGAGCGGTTCACCGAGCGGGAGTTCAGCGGCCCGGCCCGCGAAGAGCTGCAGCGGATGGCCACGTCGTTCGTGGAGCAGATCGCCGAGGCCATCGCCCAGCGGCTGGGCATCCCGGCCGGTGACGCCCGGGCCCTCATCGACCGCGGCCCGTTCCTGGCCAGCGAGGCGCTGGAAGCCCGGCTGGTGGACGCGCTCGGCTACCGGGACGAGGTCTACGCGGCGGTCCGGGAAGCCGCGGGCGAGCACGCCTCCCTGCAGTTCCTGGGCCGGTACGTGCGGGCCCGTACGCTGGCCGAGCGCACCCGCAAGCTGCCGCGGCCGGGCGAGGACGCGATCGCGCTGCTGTACGCGACCGGGCCGATCCGCCGCGGCCGCAGTGCGCGGAACCCGCTCACCGGCAGCGCGATCGGCTCGGACACGATGAGCGGGGCGCTCCGCGCCGCCACCGCGGACCAGCGGGTCAAGGCGATCGTGCTCCGGGTGAGCAGCCCCGGCGGCTCGTACGTGGCCTCCGACACCATCTGGCGCGAGGTCGTCCGGGCCCGCGAGGCCGGCAAGCCGGTCGTGGTGTCGATGGGCGACGTGGCCGCCTCGGGTGGCTACTTCATCGCCATGGCCGCCGACGCGATCGTGGCCCAGCCCGGCACCATCACCGGGTCGATCGGCGTGATCAGCGCCAAGCCGGTGCTCGGCGAGGCGCTGCAGCGGGCCGGGGTGACCACCGACGCGGTCACCGTGGGCGCCCACGCGGACATGTTCACCCCGTCCCGGCCGTTCAGCGAGGAGGAATGGGCCAAGATCAACAGCTGGCTGGACCGGATCTACGCCGACTTCACCGGCAAGGTCGCGGCCGGGCGGGGACTGGGCGAGGAGAAGGTGCAGGAGGTGGCGCGCGGCCGGGTCTGGACCGGGGCCGACGCCGCCGGGATCGGGCTGGTCGATGAGCTCGGCGGGCTGGACACCGCGCTGGCGCTCGCCCGGCACAAGGCGGCGCTGCCCGAATCCGCGCCCGTCCGGCTGTACCCGCGCAACCACCCGCTGGACCGGCTCCGCCCGGCCGCCTCCAGCGAGGACCGGCCTGCCGCCACCGCCCGGCTGTTCGCGGAAGCCTGGGGACCGGTCTCCGACCTGGCCGCCAGCGCGGGACTGTCACCCTTCGGGCCGCTGCTGCTGCCTGGCCACTGGGTGATCCAGTGACCGCAGCCCATGGCTGACCCGGGCGCCCAGCTAGCCAGTGCGCTGACCGTCTTCGCGTCCGGCATCACCCTGGTCACGATCGCCGACGGCCGGGACGATGTGGGTGCCACGGTCAGCGCGTTCTGCCCGGTGTCCCTCTCGCCGCCGCTGGTGCTCGTGTCGCTCATCGACGGCTCCTACCCGGCGGAACTGCTCGGCCGGGTAGACCGGTTCGCGGTGACCGTGCTGGCCGCCGGGCAGCGCATGCTGGCGGGCCGGTTCGCCGCCGCGGGCCGCCCCGGGGCGCGGCTGCTGCTCGACGGGGTGCCGCACCAGCGCGGCGCGCGCTCCGGGGCGCTGATCCCGCAAGGCGGCCTCGCGGCGCTGGAATGCGAGGCCAGCCGGCGGATTCCGGCCGGTGACCACCTGCTGGTGATCGCCGCGGTGCTGGGCACGGAGTACGTGGCCGAGGCGGGTGCGCCGCTGATCCGGTTCGGCGGCCGGTACCTCACGCCGGGGGCGGGCTGACCCGTCCGGCGCAGGCCTGACCTGCACCTCAGGCCTGCGCTCTGGCACCGCGCCTCGCACCGCGCCTGGCCTGCGCGGAGGAATTCCCTGCACCGGTGTAGGTGTTAACGCTCACCCTGGCCGCTGCCCTAGCGGCCGAGGCTGAATATGCTGACCCCGGCAGCGCGAGAGGCACGACGATGACGAGCAGCATGGTGCGAGACGAAGCACCAGGTCAGCAGATGACGCCAGGCGGACCCGGCGGAGCGCCGGCCGGGATCGATCCGCCGTCCGGTCACGTCCGGGCCCGGGCCGGCGCCCCGCCGGGCAGCGCCAGCGCCCGGGCGGGGGCGGCCCACGCCACGATCGGCCCCGGGGTGGCCCACCGCGCCCGGGTCTACGATTACTGGCTCGGCGGCCGGGACAATTTCGCCGCTGACCGCCTGGCCGGGGACCAGGCGGCGGCCGCCTTCCCGGGGCTCGTCGAGTCGGTCCGGTCCACCCGCGCCTTCCTCTCCCGGGCCGTGCGCTTCCTGGCCGCCGAGGCGGGCGTTACCCAGTTCCTCGACGTGGGCGCCGGCCTGCCCACGGCCGGCAGCACCCATGAGGCCGCGCAGTCGGTGGCGCCCGAGGCCATGGTCGTCTACCTGGACAGCGACCCCGTGGTCTTCGCCCACGGGCGGGCCCTGCTGGCCAGCGGGCCGCACGGCAACACCAGCTACCTCCGGGCCGATCTCCGCGACCCCGGGACCATCGTGACCGAGGCCGCGCGGATGCTGGACCTGACCCAGCCCGTGGCCATGGTGCTCATGTCCGTCCTCCAGTTCATCCCGGACACCGCGGATCCGTATCAGCTGGTGGCCACGATCATGGACGCCATGCCGCCGGGAAGCTACCTGGTGGCCTCCCACCCCGGCAGCGACCTGGGGGCCACCCCCGAGTCCAGCCTGGCCGGCGGCCACACCCTGGTGGACACCGCGGTCACCGTCCGCAGCCACGCGGAGGTGAGCCGGTTCTTCACCGGGCTCAGGCTGCTGCCCCCCGGGCTGGTGCGGCTGCCCGCGTGGCGGCCGGCCTCCCCCGCCACGGCGGAAACCCCGTCCGCCCTGTGGGGCGGGGTCGGCGCCAAGTAGGCCCGGAGAACCGGTCAGGGGTGACATGACACGTCCCTGACCTGCGGCGGCTGTGGACCGGTTGTGGACGAGCGGTGGACAAGCCGGGTAACGCGGGGGAAAACGGCAACCGGTCGGTGGATTGCCTGTGGATGGCCAAAGAATCTTCAAATACCGGGCAGGACCCTCTTGTGCTGCACTACTAGCGGCAGTAGAACTGCTCCTACCACTGAAGGCGGGCCATCCGGGGGCAACCCCGGAACGCCGGGAAAGCCGGGAAGCCGGCGATCCGGGCGGGTACCAGTGACCGGTGGGGTGCCGGGCAGCGGGAGCCTGGCGGGGGGCAGCCGGGCGACCGGCCACTACCGCCGTGGGCGAGCGCAGCCAGGCAACGCGAGGCCCCTCCATCTCATACATGGAGGGGCCTCGTCGTATTGTGCCCGGCACCGCCAGTTCTTCCCACGACCGACACGCCGCAACCAGGCCGGGGCCGGACGAGGGGCACGGGCCGGGGCCGGACGAGGGCACGGGCCGGGCGGGACCAGCGCGGGCCGCCGGCGGCGGGCGGGAGGGGCCACCCATGCGGCGGCCAGGCAGGACCAGCGCGGGCCGGGCGGGAGGCGGCCAGCCTATGCGGCGGCCAGGCAGGCCGGCCCGGGAGCGAGACGGGCCCGCCGTGGTCAGTGGGCAGCGCCGGCGCCGTCGGCCTGCCAGGCCAGGACGCCATCCCGCCACACGGCGCTGACCAGCGGGACCCCGGGCCGGTAGGCGAGGTAGGTGTGCGACGGGGCGTCCAGCATGACCAGGTCCGCCCGGGCCCCGGGGGACAGGTGGCCGATATCAGCCCGGCGCAGGGCGCGGGCTCCTCCCGCGGTGGCCGACCACACCGCCTCCTCGGTCGTCATCCGCATCTCCCGCACGGCCAGCGCGATGCACAGCGGCATGCTGGAGGTGAAGCACGACCCGGGGTTGCAGTCGGTGGCCAGGGCGACGGTCGCGCCCGCCGCGAGCAGCCGCCGCGCGTCCGGGTAGGGCTGGCGGGTGGCGAACTCCACCCCCGGCAGCAGGGTCGCGACGGTCTCGGACGAGGCCAGGGCAGACACGTCCGCGTCACTGAGGTAGGTGCAGTGATCCGCTGAGGCCGCCCCGGCCGCCACCGCGAGCTGGACGCCCGGCCCCGGCCCGAGCTGGTTGGCGTGCACCCGCGGGGCGAGCCCGGCCGCCCGGCCCGCCGCCAGCACGGCCGCCGCCTCCTCCGGGCCGAACGCGCCCTGCTCGCAGAACACGTTGACCCAGCGGGAGTACGGCGCGCAGGCCGCCAGCATCGGCCCGCAGACCAGCTCCACGTACCCGGCCGGGTCACCCTCGTACTCGGGTGGCAGGACATGCGCGCCGAGGTAGGTGACCTCCGAGGTGACCTCGGCCGCGAGCGCGACACTGCGGGCCTCGTCGGCCGTGGTGAGGCCGTACCCGGATTTGCACTCCAGCGTGGTCGTGCCCTGCCGGAGCATCTCCCGGGCCAGCCGGTGCAGGTTCGCCCGCAGCGCGCTGTCCGGGGCCGACCGGGTCGCGGCGACGGTGCTGCGGATCCCGCCCGCCTGGTACGGGGTCCCCGCCATCCGGGCGGCGAACTCGGCGCTGCGCTCCCCGGCGAAGACCAGGTGCGCATGCGAATCGACGAAGCCCGGCAGGATGGCCCGCCCGGCCGCGTCCACCACGTCATCGGCGGCGGGCGCGCCCGCGGCCGGCCCCGTCCAGGCGATCCGGCCGCCGGAGATGACCAGCGCGGCGTCGCGCCGCGCGGCGAACCGGCCGGGCCCGGCGTCCGGCCCGGCGTTGCCGACCAGCTCGCCGATGTTCGTGATCAGCGTGCTCACAGCAGGTCACGCTACCGTGCGGCCAGGCCCGCGGGCCCGGGGCCCAGGACCCGGCCCGCGGGTCAGTTGACCTGGATAGAACGCTTGGCCAGGCCCAGCCAGAAGCCGTCGATCACGGTGCGCGCACCGTCCAGGTCACCATCGGCGGCCCCCAGGGTGACGAACAGCGGCGCGAAGTGCTCGGTGCGCGGATGCGCCTGGCGGGCGGCGGGCGCCTGGTGCTGGAAGTCCAGCAGCGCGTCCACGTCGCCGTGGGCCAGCGCTTCGCTGCCCCAGTGGTCGAACTCGGCCATCACCGGCAGGACCCGGCCGTCCGGGCTGAGCGCGCGCAGGTTATGGGTGAAGAACCCGCTGCCGACGATGAGGACGCCCTCGTCCCGAAGCGGGGCCAGCTTGCGGCCTATCTCGTACAGCCCCTGCGGGTCCAGCGTGGGCATGGACACCTGGAGCACCGGGACGTCCGCGTCCGGGTACATCTCCACCAGCGGCACGTAGGCCCCGTGGTCCAGCCCCCGGTCCGGGGTGTCCACCACCGGGGTCCCCGCCCCGCGGAGCAGCTTGCGCACGTCGTCCGCCAGTTCCGGGGCGCCCGGGGCCGGATAGGTCACCGTGTAGTACCTGTCCTCGAAGCCCCAGAAGTCGTAGACCAGGGGCACCGTGGTGGTCGCGCCCAGTGCGAGCGGGGCCGCCTCCCAGTGCGCGGAGACCATCAGCACCGACTTCGGCTTGGGCAGTTCCCTGGCCCAGTCGGCCAGCTGCCGGGTCCACAGAGCGTCGTCCGCCAGCGGTGGCGCGCCGTGGCTCAGGTAGATCGCCGGCATCCGGGCCGGGCCGGCTGGCGCAGCCCCCGGCTGCTCCTCCGTCCCGGGCGCCGTCGTCTCCGGTGCCGTGTCGCTGCCGGTCATCGCTTCCTCCTGCATGCTTGCCACCACCTGTCCAGGGCCCCGGGCGCTCGGTAAGCGCCATCCGCAAGCCCGGTGGTGCCGCGTCCAGGACCATCCTGCGCCGCCACCCGGCACAACGATTCAAATTTGAACTACATTCCCGCAACCGGGCATCGATCGTTCAAATTCAAACCATACCCGGTATGCTGAACGGCATGACAGCCCATGCCGGGCGCGGCGCGGCCGCCCCCGCCGCCGCTGGCGCCACCAGCCCCGCGGCCGCCGCAGCGCCACGAACGCTGGCTGAACCCGGCGGAGATGTCCGCGTGGCTCGCGTTCCTGGAGGTCAGCCACCTCCTGGAACGGGCCATCGAGCAGCAGCTGCGCCAGGACGCGGGCCTGTCACACGCCCAGTACGAGATCCTGTCCCGGCTGGAGGCGGCCGAGGGCGGCCAGGTCCGGATGAGCGACCTCGCGGAGGGCATCGTGGTCTCCCGCAGCGGCCTGACCTACCAGGTCACCCAGCTGGAGAAGGCCGGCCTGGTCCGCCGGGAGAAGTGCCCGTCCGACGACCGGGGCGTGCTCGCCGTGCTGACCAGCGCAGGCCGGTCCGCGCTGGCCCGCGCGGCACCCGGCCACCTCCGGGTCGTCCGGGAGAACCTCATCGACGCCCTGGCCCCCGCCCAGCTCGCCTCCCTCGCCGACGCCCTGGCCGCGGCCCGGGACCGCCTCCGCACCCTGACGGCCCCTCGGCACGTATCACTCCAGCGTTGCGGCCAAGACCGGCAAAAACGCACAATTTGCGCAACGCCGGGGTGATAAGTGGGATCTCGCGCACCGATTCGGAGCGATTAGCAGACGTGAAGGCGGCCGACTAACGCGTAATCCGGGCGGCGCCGGTCAGGACAGCAGGGGGCGGATCGCGGCGGCCAGGGCGGCGGGAACGTCGGGGACGAGCAGGTGGCGGCCGTCGCGCACCACGTCCTGGCCGCTGACCACCACGGTGGTCACGTCGGCCGCGGTCCCGGCGAAGATCACTGCCTCAAGGGGGCCGCCCGGCCGGGCCTGCCCCTCTCCATCCTCCGCCGGGCCGGTCGCCCCCCGCCGCTCCCGGCGCTCCCGCCGGGCCGGTCGCCCCGGGCCCTCCCGGCCCGCCCGCCAGCGGTCGCGCGCCCGCTAGCCGCGGCGTGTCCAGGGAGACGGTGACCAGGTCGGCGATGGCCCCGGGAACGATCTCGCCGGCGTCCGGCCAGCCCAGGCAGGCGTGCCCGGCGCCGCTGGCCGCCGCGGCCAGGGCGGCCGCGGTGAAATGGCCGCGCTGCCCGGTGCGCAGCCGCTCGCCCAGTTCCACCAGGCGCGCCTCCTGCAGCAGGTCGATGACGGCATGGCTGTCGCTGCCGAGCGACAGCGGGCAGCCCGCCGCGGCCAGCGTCGCCCCCGGCCCGATCCCGTCGGCCAGGAACGCCTCCGTGGTCGGGCACAGGCAGGCACAGGTGCGGCTCGCCCCGAGCAGCTCGACGTCCTGGCGGCTGAGGTGGGTGGCGTGCACCATCGTGCTGCGCGGCCCGAGCGCCCCGGCCCCGTCGAGCACCTGGGCCGGGGTGGCGCCGTAGGCGGCGGCGCAGGCGTCGTTCTCGGCCGGCTGCTCGGACAGATGCGCGTGCAGCGGGGCCCCGCAGCCCTGGGACCAGGCCACCACCGGGTGCATCTGGGCGGGTGGCACCGCC
Source organism: uncultured Actinomycetes bacterium (assembly GCA_963840195.1). Lineage (GTDB taxonomy): Bacteria > Actinomycetota > Actinomycetes > Streptosporangiales > Streptosporangiaceae > RYN-230. The sequence continues at coordinate 69,752 of CAWIYD010000012.1, read as the reverse complement.
CGGACGGAGTGGATGGCCGCGCCGGCCCGGGCGTGCGCGGCGATCACCCCGTGCGCGTCGCCGCCGAGCAGGCTCACCCGTTCCGCCCACCGGCCGCCGTCCCCGTCGCTGAAGCGCAGTTGCGGGCCCGCCAGCGGGATACGGGCACCCGCGGTGGTGAGGCCGCCGGCCAGGTAGCACGTGTCCAGCAGGGTGATCCGGATCCCGGCGTCCGCCGCCGCCTGGATCAGCGCCCGGCCCATCTCGTTCGGGTCCGCATACGGCACGCCGCCGGGGCCGTGGTGCACATAGTGGAACTCCCCCACGCAGGTCACCCCGGCCAGCGCCATCTCGGCGTAGACAGCGCGGGCCAGCTCCAGGTAGCTGGCCGGGGTCAGCCGGCCGGCCACCTGGTACATCAGCTCACGCCAGCTCCAGAACGTGCCCTTGCCCCCCTCGGTGACTCCGCGCAGCGCGCGGTGGAAGGCGTGCGAGTGGGCGTTCGCGAGACCGGGTAGCGTCAGCCCGGCCAGCCTGACCGTTCCGGGCGGCACCGAGCCGGCCGGACAACCAGGGGTGACGGTCCGGAACACGCCGTCAGACCGCCTCGATCAGCACATCGGCCTGGACCTCGCCGGAGCCTGGCCAGGCCAGTTCGGCGTGCCAGCGGCGCACGCCGGGCCGGCCCGCACCAGGGCCGGGCGGCCTGGTGCCGGGCGAGGGCGGCTCCGGGGTGGTCACCGGCCGGCCAGGTCGCGGAGCACGGCGGCCAGCGCGGTCACCCCGGCGGCGCAGTCCCCGGGGTCGGCGTGCTCGGCCGGGGAGTGGGATACCCCGGTCGGGTTGCGCACGAACAGCATGGCGGTGGGCAGCCGGGCGGCCAGGATCCCGGCGTCGTGGCCCGCCCCGGTGGGCAGCACCGGGGCGGTGATGCCGCGCCCGGCCAGCGCGCCCGCCAGCCGGGCCCGCAGCGCGGTGTCGAACTCGACCGCCGGGGTGAATGACTCCTGGTGCCAGCCGAACGTCCACCCGGTGCGCCTGGGCCGCCGCGGCCGCCGCCGTCAGCACCTGGTCCAGCGTGCCGTCCAGCGAGCTGGTCCCGGGCGCCCGGACGTCCAGCCAGGCATGCACCGCCGAGCTCACCGCATTGGCCGCGCCGGGCTGGGCGGTGACCTTGCCGATGGTGGCCAGGGCGCCGTGTTCCGCGGCGGCGTTCCGCGCGGCCAGCACGGTGTGGGCGTACGGCAGCATCGGGTCGGCCCGGTCGGCCAGCGCCGCGGTGCCGGCGTGATCGGCGCGCCCGGTGAAGTCCAGCCGCCACCGGCCGTGCGGCCAGATGCTCTCGGCCAGGCCGATGGCGGCGCCCAGGCCGTCGAGCTTCCGGCCCTGCTCGATATGCAGCTCCACGTAGCAGCCCAGGCGGGCCAGCAGCTCCTCGTCCGGGCCCAGGCCAGCCGGGTCATGCCCGGCGGCGTGCATGGCCTGGCCGAGGGTGACCCCGTCGGCGTCCCGCAGCCCGCGGGCCGTGGCCGGGTCGATCGCCCCGGTCAGCAGCCGGCTGCCCAGGCAGGCCACGCCGAACCGGCCGCCCTCCTCCTCGGCGAAGGCGGCCACCGCGATCGGCCGGGCCGGCTCGAAGCCCTCGGCGCGCAACTGGTCGATGGCCGCGAAGGCGGACACCACCCCGAGCGGCCCGTCGAACGCCCCGCCGTCCGGCACCGAGTCCAGGTGGCTCCCCACGGCAGTATCGCCCGGGGGGACGACCGCCCCGGAGCCGCCCCGCGAGGCTGGCGCCGGATACGTTCCACCAGGCATACAGGTTGCCGTTGCCGTCGCAGCGGGTGCGCAGGCCCCGGTCCGCCGCGGCCCGCTCGAACCAGGCCCGGCACTCCAGCTCCGCCGGGGACCAGCAGAACCGCCGGTAGCCGCCGGTGCCCGCATCGCGCCCGATGGGCAGCAGCGACTCCCACAGGGCCGGGAACGCCGGCCCGGGCCGGGTGCTCATCGCTGCTGCATCGGGACGCGGACACCGCGCTCCAGGGCCACCTCTTCCGCCTCCTCGTACCCGGCGTCCACATGCCGGATCACGCCCATCCCGGGGTCGTTGGTGAGCACCCGCTCCAGCTTCTGCCCGGCGAGCGGCGTGCCGTCCGCGACACAGACCTGCCCGGCGTGGATGGACCGGCCGATGCCCACCCCGCCACCGTGGTGGATGCTCACCCAGGACGCCCCGGACGCCGTGTTGACCAGCGCGTTGAGCAGCGGCCAGTCCGCGATCGCGTCCGAGCCGTCCGCCATCCCCTCGGTCTCCCGGTACGGCGAGGCGACCGAGCCGCAGTCCAGGTGGTCCCGCCCGAGCACGATCGGCGCGCTGACCTCGCCGCGCTGCACCAGCTCGTTGAACCGGAGCCCGGCCAGGTGCCGCTCGCCGTAGCCCAGCCAGCAGATCCGCGCCGGGCAGCCCCTGGAAGTGAACCTTCTCCCGGGCCATCCGGATCCACCGGGCCAGCGGCTCGTTCTCGGGGAACAGGTCGAGGATGGCGGCGTCGGTGGCGGCGATGTCCGCCGGGTCCCCGGACAGCGCCGCCCAGCGGAACGGCCCCTTGCCCTCGCAGAACAGCGGCCGGATGTAGGCGGGGACGAACCCGGGGAACGCGAAGGCCCGGGGGTAGCCGGCCAGTTCCGCCTCGCCCCGGATCGAGTTGCCGTAGTCGAACACTTCCGCGCCGGCGTCCATGAACCCGACCATGGCCTCGACGTGCGCGGCCATGGACTGCCGGGCCCGCTCGGTGAAGCCGGCCGGGTCCTCGGCCCGGAGCGCGGCCATGTCCTCGAAGGCCACCCCGCGGGGCAGGTAGCTGAGCGGGTCGTGCGCGGAGGTCTGGTCGGTGACGATGTCGATCGGCGCGCTGATGGCCAGCATGGAGGGCACGATCTCGGCCGCGTTCCCGAGCAGGCCGATGGACAGCGGCAGGCCGGCGTCCCGGGCGTTGGTGGCCCGCCGCAGCGCGTCCTCGGGGCTGTCCGCCGCCTCGTCGAGGTAGCCGTACTCGATGCGCCGCGCGATCCGGGACGGATCGCAGTCGATGCAGATCGCCACCCCGCCGTTCATGGTCACCGCCAGCGGCTGGGCCCCGCCCATGCCGCCGAGCCCGGCGGTCAGCGTGATGGTCCCGGTCAGTGAGCCGCCGAACCGCTTCGCGGCCACGGCCGCGAACGTCTCGTACGTGCCCTGGAGGATCCCCTGGGTGCCGATGTAGATCCACGAGCCCGCCGTCATCTGGCCGTACATGGTGAGCCCGAGGGACTCCAGGCGGCGGAACTCCTCCCAGGTCGCCCACTGCGGGACCAGGTTGGAGTTGGCGATGAGCACCCGCGGCGCCCACTCGTGGGTGCGCATCACGCCCACCGGCTTGCCCGACTGGACCAGCAGCGTCTCGTCGTCCCGCAGGTCCTGCAGCGACGCGACGATCGCGTCGTAGGCGGCCCAGCTGCGGGCCGCCCGGCCGGAGCCGCCGTACACGATGAGCTGGTCGGGATGCTCGGCCACCTCGGGATCGAGGTTGTTCATCAGCATCCGCATGGCCGCTTCCTGCGGCCAGGCCTGGCAGGACAGGGCCGTCCCGCGCGGGGCGCGGACCGGGCGGGGCCCGGAGGTATCGGCGGTCATCGCTGGCTCCCTACGTCGCCACTGCTGCGCCGGACCTGCAGGTCGCAGCCATGCCCCATCATCCACCCGGCCGCGGCCGGGAACCGGGCGGGCTCGCCGGAACGCAGCGCGGGCGGCCCCGCCCGAGGCGGGGCCGCCCGGCGGCGGCGGTCGCTCAGCCCAGGCCCTCGGCCTTGAGGAAGCCCTGGGCGACCGTGGAGTAGTTGGCGTGGTCCAGGATGACCGCCTTGTCCATCTGCAGCAGCGCCTCGGTGGTCAGCCGGGCCGAGATGGCGTTCAGCTCGTTGATGATCGTCGAGGTCATCGCCTTCTTGTAGACCAGCGGGACGACGTTCTGCGCGGCGAAGTTGAACTTGGGGTCGGCCAGCGCCACCAGGTGGTCGGTGACGATCTGCGGCGTGGTGGTGAACACGTCGGCCGCCTGGACCTTCCCGCTGGTCAGCGCGGCCAGGGTGAGCGGGCCGGACTCGTCCAGCGGGTCGAACGACTTGAAGGTGAGCCCGTAGTTCTTCTTCAGCCCGACCAGGCCGTCGGTGCGGGTCTTGAACTCCGGCGGGCCGCCGATGACCATGCTCGCCGCGTACGGCTTGAGGTCGGAGATGGACGTCAGGTGGTCCTTGGTGGCCGTCGCCTGGGTCACCGTCACCGAGTCCTTGTCCTGCGCCGAGGACGGGTTGAGGATCTCCATCGTGGACGGCAGCTTGGCCCGTCAGCGCGTCATCCACCTCGGTCGGTGGTGGCCGCGGTGCTGCTGGTGTCCACGGACGTGGTGAGCAGCGCGCCGTTGTACTCGGGGATGATGCTGATCGCGCCGCTCTTGACCTCCGGGTAGTACACCTCGCGCGCGCCGATGTTGAACTTGGACGTCACCTTCACGCCCTTGCTCTGCAGGGCCAGCACGTAGATCTCGGCGAGCAGCTCGTTCTCGGGGAAGTTGGCCGAGCCGACCACGACCGTGCCCTTGGCCGCACTCGGCGCCAGCGGGTTGGAACTGCTGCTGCTGCCGGCGCTGGCGGGTTCCGCTGCTGCTGCAGGCGGCGAGGGCCACGCCGGCCAGCAGGGCGACGCCGCCGAGCCCGGCCCGGCGCAGCGACGGCCGGCCAGCTGCGGGTCTGTCCGCTTTAGCGGTCATCGTGGCACGTGAAACTGGAGACATGAGTATTTTCCTTCTTTTCCAATAGGGTAAGGACGCTATCACGAAGGCCGTGCCTGCTTGCGCAGGCCAGCCGGGACGAGCAGGCGGCGCACACCGACGAACACGAGCTGGACGGCCAGGGCGAGCAGCACCACGAACAGGGCACCCCCGGCCACCTCCCCGTAATTGTTGGTCGCGAGCCCGTCGATGATGTAGCGGCCCAGTCCGCCCAGGCCGATATAGGCGGCGATCGTCGCGGTGGCGACCACGAAAATCGCCCCGGTGCGCAACCCCAGCACGATGAGCGGCATTGCGACCGGAACCTCGACTTTGCGGATCTGCTGCCACGGCGTCATGCCCATGCCGCGGGCAGCGTCCTTCAGCTCCGGGTCCACCCCGGCCACGCCCTCGTAGGCGTTCACCAGGATGGGCGGGATGCCCAGCACGACCAGCGGGACCAGCCAGGCCACCGTGAAGTTCTTCAGGGTGATGGCCAGCAGCACGAGCAGCCCCAGGGTGGGGATGGCCCGCCACGCGTTGGCCACGTTGACCACGACCAGGCCGCCCCGCCCGCTGTGCCCGATCAGGATGCCCAGCGGGATCGCGATGAGCGCGGCCAGCAGCAGCGCCAGCGCCGTGTAGCCGAGCTGCTCCAGGATCCGGACCGGGATGCCGCCGGAGCCGTGCCACTGCTCCGGCTGCTTGAGCCAGTTCCAGGCGTAGCTGAAGAAGCTCATCCGCCCACCCCCGCCAGGGCCGTGGGCGGCGGCACGGCGGCCAGGGCATCGACCTCCCGGCGGCTGCGCCGCGGCTGCCACGGCGTCAGCAGCCGCCGGACCAGCACCAGCACCAGGTCGCAGGCGAGCGCCAGGGCGATGATGAGCCCGCCGCCGACGAGGATCTCCTCCAGTGAAGTCACGCTGGTACCCGTCGATGATGAGGTAGCCGAGGCTGCTGACGCCGATCAGCTGGCCGACGCTGGCCAGGCTGATGCTGGACACGACGGCGACCCGCAGCCCGGCGATCACGATGGGCACCGCGATCGGCAGTTCCACCTGCACCAGGCGGCGCAGCGTGCCGAAGCCCATCGCCGTCGCCGCCTGCCGCACCGGGTCGGGCACCGAGCGCAGCCCGTCCACCACGTTCGGCACCAGCACGCACAGCGAGAACAGGGCGAGCGGGATGATCACCGTGGTGTCGGTCAGGCCGGTGTACGGGATCAGCACGATGAACAGGGCCAGCGACGGCAGCGCGTAGATCAGGCTGGTCGCCGACAGCACCGGCGGGTACAGCCAGCGCCACCGCACGCAGACGATGCCCAGCGGCACCGAGATGACCAGCCCGATCAGCGCGGGCACGATCCCCAGGTAGGCGCTCTCCCGGACGTAACCGGGGACGGCGGACCAGTCCACGGCTACCCGGCCCTTCCCGCCGGGGCGGCCCCATCGGCGGCAGCCCCTCGGCGGCGGCCCCATCCGGCGGCGGCACCATCGGCGGCGGCACCGCCCGCGCGCGGCCGACCGCCCCAGGCCCTGCTCGTCCGCGTGGATGGCCACGCGGAGCCGCTCGTAGGAGGTCACGCCGATCACCCGGCCCTCCTCGTCCACCCCCACGGCCCGGCCCGCCGGGGACAGCACGGTCGCGTCCAGCGCGGCCCGCAGTGAGTCGGTGCGCACGTCGAACGTGTGGCCGTACGGCTCCAGCCGGGCCTGCCCGGCCCGCGAGCCGGCGGGCAGCGCCTCCAGGTCGTCGGCCGACGCCCAGCCGAGCGGCTTACGGCCCGCCGTCCGCGACCAGCACCCAGCCCTCCCCGGCCTGCGCGGGCCACCTCGCGCCGCCTGCCGCGGCCGAGGTGTCCTCGCCCACCACCGCCCGGTCGTCCAGGCTCAGCCCGGAGGCGGCCAGGAAGGACAGCCGCCGGATGCCCCGGTCGAAGCCGAGGAAGTTCTCCACGTAACTGTCGGCGGGCGCGCCGAGCAGCCGCTCCGGCGCGTCCACCTGGGCGATCCGGCCGCCGGGCCGGAAGATCGCCACCTGGTCTCCCACCTTGATGGCTTCCTCCACGTCGTGCGTGACGAGCACGATCGTCTTGTGCAGTTCCGCCTGCAGCTTGATGAGCTCATCCTGCAGGGTGGCTCGGACAATCGGGTCCACCGCGCTGAACGGCTCGTCCATCAGCAGCACCGGCGGGTCCGCGGCCAGCGCCCGGGCCACCCCGACCCGCTGCTGCTGGCCGCCGGACAGCTGGTAGGGGTAGCGGCGGGCCAGGTCCTCGTCCAGCCCGACCAGCGTCATCAGCTCCCGGGCCCGGCTGCGCGCCCGGGCCTTCTTCCAGCCGATCAGCAGCGGCACGGTCGCGATGTTGTCCTCGATCGTCCGGTGCGGGAACAGGCCCGACTGCTGGATCACGTAGCCGATGCCGCGGCGCAGCTCGGCGGGGTTCGAGGCCGCGATGTCCTGGCCGTCGAGCAGGATGCGGCCGCTGCTGGGCTCGATCATCCGGTTGATCATCCGCAGCGAGGTCGTCTTGCCGCACCCGCTCGGCCCGACCAGGACCATGGTCTGGCCGGCCGGGATCTCGAGGTCCAGGTGGTCCACGGCGACCGTGCCACCGGCATACCGTTTCGTCACGGCTTCGAAGGTGATCAAGACCCGGCCTTCCGGTGTGCCCCGGACAGACCGGGGGTCCGCTGGTCATTACCCGCGGCAGGCGGGGACATTCCAGCGCCCCCGCAGCAAGATCAGGGTATCTGGCCGGCCGCCCGGCCGCCCGGGCGGAACGCGAATCCGGCGCGCAGGTAACGGCCCGGCGACCGCCGGCCGGCCCGCGGGACGCGCTGGTTAAGCGCCGCCGCAGCGGGCAGTAGCCCATTCCCGGCGCGGTACGGCGCGGGCGCAGCGGCGCGCCGGCCCGCTCCAGCCGAATACCGGCCCCGCTCCAGCCTGGAATAATGGAGCGCGGCTGGCGGTTCCAGCCTTGCTTGCCGGGCGAGGACGCTCGATCCCGATGAGCGCGCGGCCCTGCGCGCGCCGATACCCCGAGGCTCACACATGACGGTTGAGACCACAGAGCAGAACGAAGCCCACGGTCACCAGCACAAGGACGTCTCCGGCGGCTGGCTCCGCCCGGCCGTGTTCGGGGCGATGGACGGCCTGGTCACCAACGTGTCGCTGATCGCGGGCGTGGGGGCGGGCGTCGGCGCCTCGAACGGCTCACCGAACCTGATCGTGCTCACCGGCCTGGCCGGGCTGGCGGCCGGCGCGTTCTCCATGGCCACCGGCGAGTACGTCTCGGTTTCCTCGCAGAACGAGCTGGTGGCGGCGGAGGTCCGCAAGGAGCAGTTCGAGCTGGACAACCACCCGGACTCGGAGCGCCGCGAGCTGGCGGTCATGTTCCGCCGCCGCGGGGTGGACAAGGACCTGGCCGAGAAGGTGGCCGCGCAGATCTCCAGCGAACTCCGAGCAGGCGCTGGCCATGCACGTGCGCGAGGAACTCGGGGTGGACCACCGCGACCTGCCCTCGCCGTACACCGCGGCCGCCGCGTCGCTGGTCACGTTCTCGATCGGCGCCCTGATCCCGCTGCTCCCCTACCTGTTCAAGCTGAACAACCTGGCGGTGGCCCTCGCCCTGGCCGCGATCGCCGCCTTCGTCGGCGGCGGCCTGGTGGCCCGTCTCACCGACCGGCCGTTCTTCCGCGGAGCGCTGCGTCAGCTGATCCTGGGGGCGGTGGCGGCCGGCATCACCTTCCTCATCGGCCTCGCGGTCGGCACCGGCGTCTCCTGACCCCGGCCCGGTGACCGGGCCGGGTGGGCGGCAGGCGTGCCGGTCCTGGGGTTACCAGGCGTCCGGCCCGAACGCGTCGTCCTCCTGCCCGCCGTCCCCCGAGGACAGCAGGGCCAGGTCGGACTGCCACCATCATCTCGATCAGCTCGTCGAAGCCGGTCTTCGGCTCCCAGCCGAGCCGCTCGGCCGCCTTGGCCGGGTCGGCGCACAGCTGGTCCACCTCGGCCGGGCGGACGAACGCGGCGTCCACCGTGACGTGCTCCCGCCAGTCCAGCCCGGCCACGCCGAACGCCCGGGCGACCAGTTCCTCCACGCTGTGCGTGACGCCGGTGCCGACCACGTAGTCGTCCGGCTCGTCCTGGGCCAGCATGAGGTGCATGGCGCGGACGTAGTCGCCGGCGAACCCCCAGTCCCGCCGGGCCCACAGGGTGCCCAGCCGCAGCTGCCGCTCCAGGCCCAGCTTGATCTTGGCCACGCCCAGGGACACCTTGCGGCTGACGAACTCGGCCCCGCGCCGGGGTGACTCATGGTTGAACAAGATCCCGGAGACGGCGTACATCCCGTAGGACTCCCGGTAGTTCTGGGTCAGGAAGTGCCCGTACGCCTTGGCCACGCCGTACGGGCTGCGCGGGTGGAACGGGGTGCGCTCGGTCTGCGGGGACTCCCGGACCTTGCCGAACATCTCCGACGAGGACGCCTGGTAGAAGCGGATCTGGCTGCCCCGCGGGGTGCGCGAGCCGCTGATCCCGCTGCACACCCGGATGGCCTCCAGCATCCGCAGCACGCCCAGGCCGGTGACCTCCCCGGTCAGCTCGGCCTGCTGCCAGGACATCGGCACGTAGGAGATCGCGCCCAGGTTGTAGACCTCGTCGGGCTGCCGTCCGCTCCACCGCCGAGATCAGGCTGCCCTGGTCCAGCAGGTCACCGCGGACCAGCCGGACCTCGCCGAGCAGCTGGCGGACCCGGCGCACCCGGGGGTTGGACTGCCCGCGGACCAGGCCCCAGACCTCGTAGCCCTGGGCCAGCAGGTACTCGGCCAGGTAACTACCGTCCTGCCCGGTGATCCCGGTGATCAGCGCACGCCTCGTCAGCGGATCCTCCGTCCCGGCCAGCCGGGGCCGCCGCGGAGCCCCGGACGGTGCCGGTCAGGGCGGGGCCTGGCTGATACCACCTCAGGCTACGTCGGCGCAGCTTACCGGCCAGGCTGGCCACGCCGTCGCGGATGGTCGGCCGGCCAGGTGTCCCGGGCCCGGGTACCGCATGTACCGGATGGTAATGTTCGCTGCCTAACCGGCCACGCGGGCGGCCCGGGGACCTGGGGAGGCCGCCGGTGAGCGAGAGGTGCGGACCTGCCTGATGATCACGGATCAGCCGCTGCGCATCGCGCTGCTGTCCTACCGGAGCAAGCCGCACTGCGGCGGCCAGGGCATCTACCTCCGCCACCTGTCCCGGGAACTGCACGCCCTGGGGCACCACGTCGAGGTGCTGTCCGGGCCAGCCCTACCCGGACCTGGAGCCGGGGCCGGTGCTGCGCCCGGTGCCGAGCCTGGACCTGTACGCCGACGAGAACCCGTTCCGCACGCCCCGGCTCAGCGAGTACCGGGACTGGATCGACGTGCTCGAATTCGGCTCCATGAAGACCGGCGCCTTCCCTGAGCCGCTGACCTTCAGCCTGCGCGCGCTGCGCGCGCTGCGCGCCCGCCGCGGCGACTTCGACCTGGTGCACGACAACCAGGTGCTGGCCTACGGCATGCTGGGGCTGGCCCGCCTCGGCCTGCCCCTGGTGACCAGCATCCACCACCCGATCAGCGTGGACCGGCGGATCGAGCTGGCCTCCTCCCACGGCTGGGCCCGGGTGGGCAAGTGGCGCTGGTACTCCTTCGTCCGGATGCAGGCCCGGGTGGCCCGCCGGGCCGGGCCGGTCCTCACCGCCTCGCAGGCCTCACGGGCGGACATCTGCCGCGATTTCCGGGTCAACCCGGACCAGGTGCACGTCATCCCGCTCGGCGTGGACACCCGGCTGTTCCATCCGCGCCACGCGGCCCGGGTGCCGGGCCGGATCGTGGCGGTGGCCAGCGCCGACTCCCCGCTGAAGGGGGTCAGCACGCTGCTGCAGGCGGTGGCCAAGCTCACCGTGGAACGGGACGCGCAGCTGACCGTGGTCGGCAGGCCCGCCCCCGGCGGCCCGACCGAGCGGCTGGCCAGCGACCTGGGGCTGGGCGACCGGGTCCGGTTCGTGCACGGGATCAGCGACGCGGAACTGGCCGAGCTGGCCGCCAGCGCCGAGGTCGCCGTGGTGCCGTCGCTGTATGAGGGCTTCTCGCTGCCCGCCGTCGAGCACATGGCGTCCGGGACCCCGCTGGTGGCCAGCCGGACCGGCGCGCTGCCCGAGGTCACCGGGGACGCCGCCGTGCTGGTCGAGCCGGGCAACGCCGACGCGCTCGCCGCCGCCCTGCGGGACCTGCTCGACTCGCCCGCGGAACGGGCCCGGCTCGGCGCCGCGGCCTGGCAGCGGGTGCAGGAGCGGTTCGCCTGGCCGGCCGTGGCCCGCGCCACGGTGGCCCAGTACCGGGAGGCCATCGACCGGTTCCCGCGGCGCGCCGGGTCCGGGCCGGCCCAGCCTGCCGCGGGCCCGCCCGCGGGCCGGCCCGCGGGCCAGGCGGGCCGGGCGGAACCATGCTGACCGTGGACTTCGGGCGGTTCCCGGTGGGCCCGGGCGACCGTGTCCTCGACCTGGGCTGCGGGGCCGGGCGGCACGCGTTCGAGGCGCTGCGCCGCGGCGCGGACGTGGTGGCGCTGGACGCGGACGAGGCCGAACTGCGCGGGGTGGCGGCCATGACCGCGGCCATGCTCGAGGCGGGCGAGGTGCCCGCGGGCGCTTCCGCCGCCGCGGTCCGCGGCGACGCCACCGCGATGCCGTTCCCGGATGACAGCTTCGACCGGGTGATCGCCGCCGAGGTCCTGGAGCACATCCCGGCCGACGGGCACGCGCTGCGGGAGATCGCCCGGGTGCTGCGGCCCGGCGGGCGGCTGGCCGTCACGGTGCCCGCCTGGCTGCCGGAGCGGGTCTGCTGGGGGCTGTCCGACGACTACCACAACACGCCCGGCGGCCATGTCCGGATCTACACCCGGCGGGAGATGGAGGCCAAGCTGGCGCAGGCCGGGCTGCGGCCCGGCGGCCATCACCACGCGCACGGCCTGCATTCGCCGTACTGGTGGCTCAAGTGCGCGGTGGGCGTGCACGACGACAGCCACCCGCTGGCCCGCGGCCTACCACCGGCTGCTGGTCTGGGACATCATGAAGCGCCCGCCGGTCACCCGGCTCGCGGAGCAGGCGCTGAACCCGCTGATCGGCAAGAGCCTGGTCGTCTACGCGGAGAAGCCTCCCGCGGCCGTCACCGCCCCGGACATCGGTGTCCCCGAGCGGGCGCACGCCCTTGCCTGACTTCCTGGCCGGCCCGGTCCCCGGTACCCGGGTGCCCGCGCTGCCCGGCATCCTGAGCGCCGGGCAGGTGCGGGCCACCGGGGAGCACATCGCCGCCCGGCAGGAACCGTCGGGAGCGATCGGCTGGCCGGACGGCCACACCGACGCCTGGGATCACGTGGAATGCGCCATGGCCCTGTCCGCCTGCGGGCTGGCCCGGCCGGCCCGGCGCGCCTACGACTGGCTGCGGGCGGCCCAGCGGCCGGACGGGTCGTGGCCGAAGCGGACCGAGGCGGACCGGGTGACCGACGCCGCGGCCGAGAGCAACCAGGCGGCCTATGTCGCGGTGGGCACCTGGCACGAGTTCCGCCTGACCGGGGACCAGGCGTTCCTGGACCGGATGTGGCCCACGGTGCGCCGGGCCATCGAGTTCGTGCTGGGCCTGCAGACGCCGCGCGGGGAGATCCTCTGGCAGCGCACCGCGGACGGGACCCCGGCCAGCTACGCGCTGCTGACCGGGTGCTCGAGCACCTACCAGAGCCTGCACTGCGCGGTCCAGCTGGCCCAGCAGGTCGGCGAGCCGCAGCCGGGCTGGGAACTGGCCGCCGCCCGGCTCGGCCATGTGATCGCCTGCCATCCCGAGGCGTTCGCGGACAAGAGCGAGTTCTCGATGGACTGGTACTACCCGGTGCTGGCCGGCCCGGTGCGCGGGGCGGCCGCGCTGGACCGGCTGGACGCCCAGTGGGACGAGTTCGTCGTCCCGGGGCTGGGCGTGCGCTGTATCCGCGGCGAGCCCTGGGTCACCGGCGCGGAGACCTGTGAGCTGGTCATGGCGCTGGACGCGGTCGGGGACCACGACCGGGCCCGCCGGGTGTTCGCCGACGTCCAGCACCTGCGGGACGCCGGCGGTGGCTACTGGACCGGGTGGCAGTTCGTCAACCAGGAGCATTTCCCGGCCGAGCGGAGCACCTGGACCGGCGCGGCGATGATCCTGGCCGCCGACGTGCTGTCCGGCAGCACCCCCGGCTCCGGGCTGTTCCGTGAGGTGCCGCCCCCGCTGGGCGTGCCGGACACCGCGGCGGGCTGCCTGGCCGGGTCCTGCCCGGCGGCCGGCTAGCCGCCGGCTAGCCGGCGACCAACCGCCGGCTAACCGCCGGACCGCTGCAGGACCCGCAGTGAGCCGTGCACGGCCACGTCGGTGAAGTCGCCGCTCTCCAGCGCCTGCCGGTAGATGTGATACGGCGCCTGGCCGCCGTCCGCCGGGTCGGGGAACACGTCGTGGATGGCGAGCGCGCCACCCGGCATCACCCACCGGGACCAGTTCGCGTAGTCGGCCTGCGCGGCCGCCTCGGTATGCCCGCCGTCGATGAACAGCATGCCGACCGGGCTCCGCCACACCTCGGCCACCTGCGCGGACCGCCCGACGATGGCGATCACGCTGGCCTCCAGCCCGGCCGCCGCCAGCGTGGCGCGGAACCCGGGCAGCGTGTCCAGCCGCCCGGTCTGCGCATCGACCAGGGACGGGTCGTGGTACTCCCAGCCGGGCTGGTTCTCCTCCGAGCCGCGGTGGTGGTCCACGGTGATCACCACCTGCCCGGCCTGCCGGGCCGCGGCCGCCAGGTAGAGGGTGGATTTACCGCAGTAGGTACCGATCTCCAGGACCGGCCCGAGCCGGGCGAAGGCCGCCGCGGTCTCGTACAGCGCCAGGCCCTCCGCGGGCGGCATGAACCCCTTGGCCGCCTCGGCCGCCGCCCTCAGGTCCGCGGGCATCGGCCCGGCTTGGGTGGTGCTGCTGCTGCGCCCGTTCATCGGTGCACCTTCCTCCTGCCGCCGGCCCGCGCGGTCATGCTGTACTGCCGGTAGCTACCGGATGCCCGGGCGAGGAAGGCAGGGCCATGAGGGTGACCGTGGACCGCGACCTGTGCGAGGCCAACGGCGTGTGCGCCGGCCTCGTGCCTGACGTCTTCGACCTTGACGATGACGATTATCTGCACATCCGGGTGGCGGAAGTGGCGGAGTCCGAGACCGCGATGGTGCGCCAGGCGGTGGCCGCGTGCCCGAAGACGGCGCTGCGGCTGGAGGGATGACGGGCTGGGCAGGGGCGACGGGCCGAGGTGGCCGGGCGGGCCGGACCGCGGCGCCGGGCCGGGCCGCAGGCTCACAGCACCCCGGCCGCCATGGCCGCCCCCACCCCAGCCAGGATCACGCCGCTGACCTGCTCACCGCGGCGCCCGGCCGCGGCTCCTACCCGGCTGCCGACCTCCAGGCCGACCAGGGACATGGCCACGCTCACGGCCGCGATGACGAGGGCGCCCACCACGATCGGCACGTGCAGCGTGCCGAGCGCGAAGCCGATGGCCAGGTTGTCCAGGCTGAGCGCCAGCCCGCTGAGCAACAGCCGTCCCAGGCTCGCTCCGGCGGGCGCGGCCGGATCCCGGGACGGGCGGACGATGGCCAGGGCACCCATCCCGATGAGCACGGCCCCGCCGGCCCAGCGGGCCCACTGCCCGGCGCCTGAGGCCAGCCCGGACCCAATGACCAGGCCGATCAGCGGCATGGCCGCCTCGAAGGCCCCGAAGACCAGCCCGACCCGGAGCCGGGTCGCGGCGGTCACCCCGGCTACCCCGATGCCCAGGGAGGCGGCCAGGTTGGACAGCCCGGCCGAGACGGCGACCAGCAGCAGGGCGAGCACACGGCCAGGCTAGCCCGCACCGGCCACCGCCCGGCGCCGGCCAGCCGTGCAGGTCAGCGGCCTGGTTCCTGCAGTTCCACCCGGTTACCGGCCGGGTCGGCCAGGAACGCCTGCCGCCCGGTGCCGACCCCGACCGGGTCGGTGATCTCGATGCCCTGGGCGCGCAACTCGGCCACCACGGCGTCCAGGTCGGTCACGGCCAGCGCGAAGTGCTGCCCGAGCGGAGGCGGGGTGTCCGCCTCGATGAGGTGGATCTGCTGGGCGCCCGCGTCCAGCCAGGCCCCGCCGAAGCTGAAGGCAGGCCGGTCGGCGCGCTCGGTCAGGCCGAGCACCCGGGTGTAGAAGTCCAGTGCCGCCGGGACGTCGCGCACGTTGAGCGACACATGGTGCAGCCCGTCAGGTTTCATGACTGCAGTCTCGCAAGCCTGCCCGCCTCCCGGCCAGCCCGGGCCCGGGCCTCGCCCGGCTCAATCCGCCGCGGGGTCGGCGACGCGGCCGAGGAACAGCGGCAGGCCGCTGCCGGCCTCGGTGATGGCATACAGGAAGGGCCGGTCCACGATCACCTCGACCGGCGCCCCGCCGAACACGGCGCGGGCCAGGGCCATCGTCACGGCCGTGGCCGCGGCCGCCTCGGTGCCCCGCTCGTCCACGTCGATGTAGGCCTTGTGCGCCACCGCGCCGATGTGCAGCGGCTCCGCGGGCGTGATGCCGCTGAAGTCGGCGTCCCTCGTGAACGCCAGCCGCACGCCCAGCGCGGTCAGCACCGGCGCCAGGTCCAGCGCCGAGGTCATCCGGAACTTGGGCAGCACCAGGCTCACCTGCCGCGGGCTCAGGCCCTCAGCCAGCCCGCCTGCCCCGCCAGCCTCAGGAGCCCCGCCAGCCAGCCCGGCCACGCCCCCGGCCGCCAGGCGGTCCTCCAGCGGCCCCAGGCCGCCGTCCGGCAGCACGATCAGCATGGCCAGCCGCCCCCCGGCGTACGGCAGCTCGACCACCTGGTACCCGTCCCCGCGCCGGTAACGCAGCCGCGCCGCCAGGTGCATCAGCGGCACCTGGACGTCCTGGCCCGGCTCTGGATGGAACGGCCCGTCGGCCGTCGCGGCCTCCGGGAACGGGCGGGCCCAGGCCGCCTTCAGGTACACCGCGCTGGCCAGCACCAGCCGGGTGGCGGCGGCCACCGTCCCGGGCGGGAGCAGGCCGGTGATCTTCCCGGCGGTCTGCTCCGCGACAAGCGCATTGATCTCCTCCCGGGCGGCCTCGGCGGCCCGGGCGAAGTCGGCGTCATGCACCGACACCGCGGCCAGCCCGGCCAGCGCCGCGGTGAACTCCGGCCGCAGCGGCAGCCCCGACTGCACCCACATGGTGTTGGGGGCGCGCAGCGTGAGCGGGCCGGAGGCCAGCCCGTCCAGCACGGCCGAGGTGGCCCGCAGGCTGTCCGCCGCCTGCTCCGGCCCGGCCAGCCCCAGCGCCGCGGCCAGCTCAGCGGCGGTGTCGCCGCGGGCACCGAGCAGCGCCAGCCGCAGCGCGGTGGCGATGCTGGCCGGCGAGATGACCAGGTTGCCCTGCCCGCCGAGCCCCTGGTAAAGGCGGGCGCCGAACGCGTCGTCAGCGGCCAGGCTAGGCACGGGCCAGGACCGCCAGCCGGGTGAGCGCCTCGCGCAGCACCTCTTCTTTCTTGCAGAACGCGAACCGTACCTGGCTGCTGCCCGCGGCCACGTCGTCGTAGAAGACGGCGCTGGGGATGGCGACCACGCCGGCCCGGGCCGGCAGCGCGGCGCAGAATTGCATGCCGTCACTCTCGCCGAGCGGGCGGATGTCGGTGGTGACGAAGTAGGTGCCGGCTGGGCGGTACACCTCGAAGCCCGCCTCGGCCAGCCCGGCGCACAGCAGATCCCGCTTGGCCACGCAGGTCCGCGCGCAGGGCGGCGAAGTAGGCGTCGGGCAGCGCCAGCGCCTGGGCCACCGCGTACTGGAACGGCCCGCCGGTGACGTAGGTGAGGAACTGCTTGACGGTGCGCACCGCCGCCACCAGTTCCGGGGTGCCGGTCACCCAGCCGATCTTCCAGCCGGTGAACGAGAACGTCTTGGCCGCGGAACTGATGGTGACGGTGCGCTCCCGCATCCCGGGCAGCGAGGCGATCGGCACGTGCTCGCCCTCGAAGACCAGGTGCTCGTACACCTCGTCCGACACCACCAGCAGGTCGTGCTCGCAGGCCACCGCGGCGATCTCGGTGAGCTCCGCCCGGCTGAACACGGCGCCGGTCGGGTTGTGCGGGGAGTTCAGCAGGATGAGCCGGGTGCGCGGGGTGACCGCGGCCCGCAGCGCGTCCAGGTCGGGCCGGAACCCGGGCGGCCGCAGCGTGACCGGGACCCGGGTGCCGCCCGCCATGGCCACGCAGGCGGCATACGAGTCGTAGTACGGCTCGAACGCGATGGCCTCATCGCCCGGCTCCATCAGGGCGATGAGCGCGGCGGCGATGCCCTCGGTGGCGCCCGCGGTCACCAGCACCTCGGTGTCCGGGTCCACCTCCAGCCCGTAGAACCGCTTCTGGTGGGCGGCCACGGCGTAGCCGCAGTTCCGGGATGCCGGGCCCGGGCGGGTACTGGTTGCCCCGGCCCTCCAGGATGGCCGCGGCGGCCGCCTCGGCGATCTCGGCCGGGCCGTCGGTGTCCGGAAAGCCCTGGCCGAGGTTGACCGACCCGGTGGCCAGGGCCAGCGCGGACATCTCGGCGAAGATGGTCGTGCCCATCCCGGTGAGGCGCCGGTTCAGCAGCGGGCGGCTCAGCGAGCTGCGGGGCAGCGGAGTTGGTTCCACGCTGACATCAGATCACGCCTGTCAGGCCGGCGTCCGCAGCGGCGGCCCTCCCCGGCCGCCGGGGCCGTGACTTACGCTGCGGGCATGCAGCCCAGCATGGAGGATCGCGCCGCCGCCCGCCCGCCCGCGCGCTACCGGGTGGCGCTGGGCCAGCTGCCGGTCAGCCCCGACCCGGCGGTGAACCTGGGCCGGGTGCGCACCGCGCTGGCCCAGGCCGGCCGGGGCGGCCTGGGCGCGGATCTGGTCGTCTTCCCCGAGGCGACCCAGGCCAGGTTCGGCACCGACCTGCAGGCGGTGGCCGAGCCGCTGGACGGCCCGTTCGGCGCGGGCCTGGCCGGCGCGGCCCGTGGCGCCGGGGTGTCGCTGGTCGCCGGGGTGTTCGAGCCGGCCCCGGACGGCCGGGTGTACAACACCGCGGTGGCGTACGGCCCGGACGGGGAGCGGGCCGCGGCCTACCGCAAGATCCACCTGTTCGACTCGCTGGGCGAGACCGAGTCCAAGGTGGTCGCGCCCGGGTCCGAGCCGGTGCTGGCCGACCTGGGTGGCCTGCGGGTAGGGCTGCTGACCTGCTACGACATCCGCTTCCCGGAACTGGCCCGGGACCTGGTGGCCCGTGGGGCCGACCTGCTGGCGGTCCCGCCGCCTGGGCCGCGGGCCTGTTCAAGGAGGAGCACTGGGTGACCCTGGTCCGGGCCCGGGCCATCGAGAACACGGTGTGGGTGGCGGCGGCCGGCCAGGTCCCCGACCCGGATTCCCCGCCGACCCGGGCGCCGACCGGGATCGGCCGGAGCATGCTGGTGGACCCGATGGGGACGGTGCGGCTGGACCTGGGCCCGTACCCGGGGATCGCGGCGGGCGAGGTGGACACCGGCTTCACCGCCGAGGTCCGGGACCGCCTCCCCTGCCTCCACCACCGCCGCCCCGACATCTTCACCCAGCCCAGTCCTTGACCTGGCCGCCACTCCGATGGGGCGAGCGGGGTTAGGAGGCGGCCAGGCGCTGGGCGCCGGTGTCCAGGACGGCGGTGCGCAGGCTCTCCCGTTCCGCCTCGCTGACCCGCTCCACGAACCGCAGCATGGTGAGGTGCTCGTCCCCGCCCGACCGGAGCACCTCGGCCATCAGCCGGGCGTCGTGCTCCTCCCGGGTCTCGGCCGGCCAGTACCGCCAGGCCCGGCCGTGCTTCTCCCGGCGCAGCACGCCCTTGTTGTACAGGATGTTCATGACCGTCATCACGGTGGTGTAGGCGACGGGGCGGTTATACGACAGCCGCTCGCGGACCTCCCGGACCAGGTAGGGCCGGTCACCGGCCCACGCCACGTCCATGATCGCGGACTCGAGCTCACCGAACTCGCGCACTTTCCGCCACCTCCCGGTCACCAATGTTAGACATCGGCGCCCGGTGGCCCCGTTGAAGCGCTTCCGTCCGGGGGAGGAAATCGCCACTGCGTACTTGATTCGTAATCCGGCCGTGCCGTGCCGTTACCGCACCGGGCGCTCGGGGCCCGGCACCGGTCGGCGCGGCCCCGGCTCCGGGCGAGGCGGACCCGGCTCCGGCCCGCTCCGGCGGTGGCGGCGGACCAGCCAGAACGCCGCCACGGCCAGCACGGCGGCGGCGAGGACGATGGCCACCCCGGTGCCGACGGCCCGCTCGACAGCCGCGTAGGCCGAGCCGGCCGCGTACCCGAGCAGGCAGTACCCGACCCCCCAGACCAGCCCGCCGAGCGCGTTGTACAGCACGAACGTGCGGTAGGGCATCCGGGTGGTGCCGGCCACCGCGGGCATCAGCGCGCGGAGCACGGCCACGAAGCGCCCGGCGAACACGGCCGCCGCGCCCCGCCGGTGCAGCACCCCCTGGGCCCGGTCCACCCCGGCGGCGACCCGGCGCATCCGGCGGGCCGCGACGACCCGGCCGCCCAGGTGGCGGCCGATCTCGTAGCCGACCAGCGGCCCGACGATGGCCGCGGCCACCACGACCAGCATCAGCAGCGGCAGCGACACCCGGCCCCGGCTGGCCAGCACCCCGCCCAGGACCACCGCGGTCTCCCCCGGGATCACGAAGCCCAGGAAGATCGCGGTCTCGCCGAAGACCAGCGCGGCCACCAGCAGGTAGGCCACCGGGCCGCTGAGGCGGCCCAGCTCGGCGGTGATCGACCCCACTGCGCGCCCACCTTCCTGGCCCCGGGCCCGGCCCGCGCCCGCCATCCTCCGGCCCGGCCCGGCCCAGGGGAGCTGGCTCCGCGCTGCTCGGGGGAGATGGTACTGCGCGGCCTGGGGAGGTGGTCCTGCCCGGCCTGGGGGAGGTGGTTCTGCCCGGCCCCGGGCAGATACCGCCCGCTCTTCCGGCATTCGCGGCCCCTGCGGGTGCGATGCTAGCCACTGGGACAGCCGATTTCGTCCCGCGCCGGGCGGACCGCCCGGCTGCCCCTTCCCACAGACCGCCCGGCCGGGCATCATCTGCTGACACACCGGACGTAGCGTGACCAGGGCCCCGGAGGGAGGCGGATGCCAGTTATTCCCGACACAGGTCCTGATGTGTCACCGACCGGCGGCTTCGTCCGCCCGGCGAACACGTTCGCCACCCGGATCACAGGCGATGGATCGAGCGGGTACCTGGCAGAACCAGGCCGATACCAGCTGTACGCGTCGCTGGCCGACCCGTGGGCGCAGCGTGCGCTGATCGCGCGCCGCCTGCTGGGCCTGGAGCGGGTCATCGGGCTGAGCCTGGTGGACCCGATCCGGGACGAGCGGGGCTGGCGCTTCCCGGCCAGCAACGGCGGGGTGGACCCGGTCACCGGCGCCCGGTTCGTGTCCGATCTCTACCTGATCACCGACCCCGGCTACCGGGGGCGGTTCACCGTCCCGTTCATCTGGGACACCCGCAGCCAGCGCATCGTGGACAACGACTTCCAGCAGATCACCATCGCGTTCGAGACCGAGTTCCGCGGTTACCACCGGCCGGGCGCCCCCGACCTGTACCCGGTGGCGCAGCGCGCCGAGATCGACGCGCTGAGCACGCTGATCTACCACGCGGTGAACAACGGCGTGTACAAGGCCGGGCTGGCCAACAACCAGGCCGCCTACGAGGAGGCGTTCGACACGCTGTTCAGCACGCTGAGCGCGCTGGAGGAACGGCTGGTCCGGCGGCGGTACCTGCTGGGCGATGCCATCACCGAGGCTGACGTGCGGCTCTATCCCACGCTGGCCCGGTTCGACGCCGTCTATTACCTGCTCTACAAGTGCAACCTGAACCGGCTGATCGACTATCCCGGCCTGTGGGGATACGCCCGCGACCTGTACCAGACCCCCGGCTTCGGCGACACCACCGACTTCGTGCAGATCAAGCGGCACTACTACCAGACCCAGGACTGGATCAACCCGAGCCGGGTCGTGCCCAAGGGACCGTATGTGAACTGGCTCTCACCGCATGACAGGGAGCGCATGTCGGCGCGATCATGAGGTCAGGCCCGGAAACCGGGCGCTGCCACGGCGGTAGCCTGGAGGCCGGGCAGTCACAGTCATCCAGCACCGGAAGAGGGCGATGTCCGCCATGTCTTCTGAGTCGCCGCAGTCGGCGGATCTCAACAAGGCTAAAGCCAGCGGAGCCGAGCCCGGGCACGGGCGAGTCCGCGGGCCACGAGCATTCCGCCGACGGCGCGGCCAGCAAGGATTTCGGGCCGAACGAATGGCTGGTGGACGAGCTTTACCAGCGTTACCTGGCCGATCCCGGTTCGGTGGACATGGCCTGGTGGAACTTCTTCGCCGACTACACGCCGCCGGCCAGCGCGCGTGGCGGCGACCGGCGCCCGGCGGCCCCGGCCGCCCACGGCACGACCACCGCGAACGGCACCGCCCCGGCCACCGCGCCCGGCGGCCCGGCCGCCCCGGCCCCGGCCCCGGCCGCCGCCGCCGGGCCAGCCGCCGGACCGGGGGCCCGGCCCGCCGCAGGCCCCCGGCCGCACCGCTCCGGCCGCACCGGCGGGCCGCCCGCCCGCCACGGCCCCGCCCGCCCCGGCCCCGCCCGGCGGCGGGCCGCCGGCCGCCCCGGCCCAGCCCGCGGCGGCCGGGACGGCCAGCCCCGCCCCGGCGCCCGCCGACGCCGTCCGGCTGCGCGGCGCGGCCGCCCGGACCGCCGTCAACATGGCGTCCAGCCTGAGCGTGCCCACCGCGACCAGCGTCCGGACCATCCCGGCCAAGCTGCTCATCGACAACCGGATCGTGATCAACAACCACCTGGCCCGGGGCCGGGGCGGCAAGGTGTCGTTCACCCACCTCATCGGGTACGCCGTGGTCCGCGCGCTGGCCGCCGAGCCGGAGATGAACAACTCCTACGCGGAGGTGGACGGCAAGCCCGCCCTGGTCCAGCCGGAGCACATCAACCTGGGCCTGGCCATCGACGTGACCGCCAAGGACGGCTCGCGCCAGCTGCTGGTGCCCGCGGTCAAGGCGGCGGAGACCATGGACTTCCGCCAGTTCTGGATGGCGTACGAGGACGTGGTCCGGCGGGCCCGCACCGGCAAGCTCACGGTGGACGACTACGCGGGCACCACGATCTCGCTGACCAACCCGGGCACGATCGGCACCGAGCACTCGGTCCCCCGGCTGATGGCCGGGCAGGGCTGCATCGTCGGGGTCGGCGCGATGGAGTACCCGGCCGCCTACCAGGGCGCCGCCGAGGAGACGATGACCCGGCTGGCCATCAGCAAGGCGGTCACCCTCACCTCCACCTACGACCACCGGATCATCCAGGGCGCGCAGTCCGGGGAGTTCCTGCGCCAGATCCACCTGCTGCTGCTGGGCGAGCAGCGGCTTCTGGGACGAGGTCTTCAAGGCGCTGAAGATCCCCTACGAGCCGGTCCGCTGGGTCCGGGACATCCCGGCCGGCCACGAGGACGACATCACCAAGTCGGCCCGGGTGCACGAGCTGATCCATGCCTACCGGGTGCGCGGGCACCTGATGGCCGACACCGACCCGCTGGAATACCGCCAGCGCAAGCATCCCGACCTGGACATCAACCAGCACGGGCTGACCCTGTGGGACCTGGAGCGGACGTTCGCCACCGGCGGGTTCGGCGGCAAGCCGCTGATGAAGCTGCGCGAGATCCTGGGCGTGCTGCGTGACTCCTACTGCCGCACGGTCGGCGTGGAGTACATGCACATCCAGAACCCGGAGGAGCGGGCCTGGATCCAGGCCCGGGTGGAACGGCCGCACGACCGGGCCGACCACGACGAGCAGGTGCAGATCCTGTCCCGGCTGAACGTGGCCGAGGCGTTCGAGATGTTCCTGCAGACCAAGTACGTGGGCCAGCGCCGGTTCTCGCTGGAGGGCGGCGAGTCGCTGATCCCGCTGCTGGACGCGGTGCTCACCGAGGCGGCCGACGCCCCGCTGGATGAGGCCGTGCTCGGCATGGCCCACCGGGGCCGGCTCAACGTGCTGGCCAACATCGTCGGCAAGTCCTACGCGCAGATCTTCCAGGAGTTCGAGGGCAACATGGACCCGCGCAGCTCGCACGGGTCCGGCGACGTGAAGTACCACCTGGGCGCGTCGGGCGTGTTCACCGCGAGCGACGGGGCCACCATCCCGACCTCGCTGGTGGCCAACCCCTCCCACCTGGAGGCGGTCGATCCCGTGCTCGAGGGGGTCGTCCGGGCCAAGCAGGACGTCATCGACATGGGCGAGCCCGGCTTCACGGTGCTGCCGGTGATGATTCACGGGGACGCCGCGTTCGCGGGCCAGGGCGTGGTCGCCGAGACGCTGAACCTGTCCCAGCTGCGCGGCTACCGCACCGGCGGGACCGTGCACATCGTGGTGAACAACCAGGTCGGCTTCACCACCGCGCCCGCGGAGTCCCGGTCCAGCGTGTACTCCACCGACGTGGCCCGGATGATCCAGGCCCCGATCTTCCACGTCAACGGGGACGACCCGGAGGCGGTGGTCCGGGTCGGCCGGCTCGCCTTCGCCTACCGGCAGGCGTTCCGCAAGGACGTGGTCATCGACATGATCTGCTACCGGCGGCGCGGGCACAACGAGGCGGACAACCCCTCGTTCACCCAGCCGCTGATGTACGACCTGATCGACGCGAAGCGGTCCACCCGCAAGCTGTACACCGAGTCGCTGATCGGCCGGGGCGACATCACCATGGAGGAGGCCGAGCAGGCGCTGCGGGACTACCAGCAGCACCTGGAGCGGGCCTTCACCGAGACCCGGGAGGCGGCCAAGCGGCCGATGGACCCGGGCGCGGTGGTCCGGCCGGCCACCGCGGCCCCGGAGCCGATCGATCACACCGCCACGCCCACCGCGATCTCCGAGGAGGCCATCAAGCGGATCGTGGACACCCAGCTCAACCTGCCCGAGGGGTTCACCCCGCACCCGCGGCTGCAGCCGCTGGTGGCCCGCCGGGCCACGATGGTGGAGCAGAACGCGATCGACTGGGCCACCGGGGAGATGCTGGCCTTCGGGTCGGTGCTGATGGACGGGCACCCGGTGCGGCTGGTCGGCCAGGACACCCGGCGCGGCACGTTCGGCCAGCGGCACGCCGTGCTGGTGGACCGGCACACCGGCGAGGAGCACACCCCGCTGCGGGCGTTCAACTCGCCGGGCGCCCGGTTCCACATCTACGACTCGCTGCTGTCGGAGTACGCCGCGGTGGGCTTCGAGTACGGCTACTCGGTGGCCCGGCCGGGCGCCCTGGTGTGCTGGGAAGCCCAGTTCGGTGACTTCGTCAACGGGGCGCAGACGATCCTGGACGAGTTCATCAGCTCGGGTGAGCAGAAGTGGGGCCAGCAGTCCGCCGTGGTGCTGCTGCTGCCGCACGGCTACGAGGGGCAGGGCCCGGACCACTCCTCGGCCCGGATCGAGCGCTTCCTGTCGCTGTGCGCGCAGGGCAACATGACCGTGGCCGTGCCGACCACCCCGGCCAACTACTTCCACCTGCTGCGCTGGCAGGCCCTGTCCGGCCGGCGCACCCCGCTGGTGATCTTCACGCCGAAGTCGATGCTCCGGCTGAAGGACGCGACCTCGGCGGTGTCCGACTTCGCGAACGGGTCGTTCAGGCCGGTCATCGGGGACAGTGGTGACGTGAACCCGGCCGCCGTGCGGCGGGTGCTGCTGTGCGCCGGGAAGATCTACTACGACCTGGCCAAGCAGCGGGAGGCGGCCGGGCGGGCCGACACCGCGATCATCCGGGTGGAGCGGCTCTACCCGGTGCCCGACGCCGAGCTGAAGGCCGAGGTGAGCCGGTACCCGGCCGCCGAGGAGATCGTCTGGGTCCAGGAGGAGCCGGCCAACATGGGCGCCTGGCCGACGATGGCGCTCACGCTGCCGGACGTCCTCGGCCGGCCGGTGAGCCGCCTGTCGCTGCCCGCCAGTTCCGCGCCCGCCGCGGGCTCGGCCACCAAGCACGCCGCCGACCACCGCGCGGTGGTCGGCGACGCCATCCCGCAGGGCTGAGCCGTGTACTTCACCGATCGCGGCATCGAGGAGCTGCAGAGCCGCCGGGGCGCGGAGGAGGTCAGCCTGGCCTGGCTGGGCGAGCGGCTGACCGAGTTCATCGACCTGTTCCCGGAGTCGGAGCCGGTGGTGGACCGGCTGGCCACCTGGCTGGCCCGGCTGGACGACGACGACGAGGAACCTGCTGCCCGGCCGGGACGACGATGCCGCCCCGGTTCGCGATACATCTTGACTTCTGGCTGACGCGACATATCGTGTTGCTATGCCTCGCTGGACCGTGGACTCGCCGATCACACTCGACTTCGACCAGGTGACCGCGCTGCGGGTGCGGGTCATCTCCGGCTCGGTGGCCGTGCTCGCCGCGGCGACCGCTGCTGCCTGGACATCGACCACGTGGCCGGCCCGCCGCTGCAGGTCACCCACTCAGACGGTGTGCTCACCATCAGCTACGAGGACCTGAGCTGGGAGAACCTGCCCGGCTGGCTGAAGCCGCAGCCGCACTCGGCCGCCATCACGGTCACCGTGCCACCCGGCTGCCCGGTCCAGCTCGGCACCGCGACCGCCCGGGCGGTCGTGTCCGGGATCACCGCGCCGGCCTCGGTGAAGACCGTCTCCGGGAAGGTCGTCCTGGACGGGGTGACCGGGACGGTGGACGCGAGCACCGTCTCCGGCGACGTGGACGCCCAGGCGGTCACGGGCAGGATCGGGCTGCGGTCGGTGTCCGGCGACCTCACGCTGGCCGGCGGCTCGGTCAGCCGGATGCGGGCCAAGACGCTCAGCGGCCGGATCACCGCCGACATCGACCTGGACGCGGCCGGCCGGGTCAGCGTGGGCACGGTCTCCGGGCCGGTCGCGATCCGGCTGCCGGGCCAGGCCGCGGCGCAGGTGGACCTGCGGTCCGGCGCTGGCCGGGTGTGCAGTGAGTTCCCAGGCCTGCGCTCCAGCCAGGCCCCGGGCGCCACCATGCTCAACGGCCAGCTCGGGGCGGGTGGCCCCGGCCAGGTCCGGGTGAGGTCGATGTCGGGCCCGATCACCCTGCTGCGGCGCGACGACCCGCCCCCGGCGGCGCAGGCCGCCAGCCCGGCCGGAGGCGCCCGATGAGCCCGGTGTTCCGGCACGGACGGCTCCGGCTCTACCTGCTCAAGCTGCTGGATGAGTCGCCGCGGCACGGCTACGAGGTGATCCGGCTGCTGCAGGACCGGTTCATGGGCGTGTACGCCCCGTCCCCCGGCACCATCTACCCGCGGCTGGCCCGGCTCGAGGAGGAGGGGCTGGTCACCCACGACGAGGCGGACGGCCGCAAGGTGTACCGGATCACCGAGAAGGGCCGGGAGGAACTGCGGCAGCGGTCTGGCGACCTGTCCGAGCTGGAGGAGGAGATCACCGCCTCGGTCCGGGACATCGCCCGGGAGGTCACCGAGGATGTCCGGGAGACCGTGCGCAACCTGCGCCGGGAGCTGACCTTCGCGGCCCGGGACATGCAGCAGCGCGGGGCCGGGCGGACCGGGGCGGACGGGAGCCCGGAGCGGACCCGGAGGACGGGCGGCGGGAGCGGCCCGGGGACGGGCCGGAGCGGACCCGGGGACGCGCGGGAGCGGCCCGGGGACGGGCCGGAGCGGACCCGGGGACGCGCGGGAGCGGCCCGGCCCGGACGGGGGGCCGGGAGGCCGCCGGGACGGCGGGGAGCGGCTCCGCGCCGAGCGGGAACGGCTGGCGGCGGAATGGCGCCGGCTGGAGGCCGAGCAGCAGCGCCTGGCCGCCCAGCGGGAGCAGCTCAGGGCCGAGCGGGAGCGGGTCGAGGCAGAGAGCCAGCGGGCGGCCGCGGACGCCAGCGCGGGCGACACCCGGGAGGGACGCGGCGGGCGGTCGCGGGAACGCGGCTGGGACTGGGGCTGGGCCGGCGGCGACTGGGGCTGGGCCGCCGGCGACTGGAACGGCCTGGGCCTGGAGCAGCTGGCCCGGCATTTCACCGCCGAGCTGCGGCTGGCCGCGGCGCACGCCCACGAGGCAAGCGAGCAGGCGGCCGGCGAGCTGCGGACGATCCTGGACGAGGCGCTGGACCGGATCAAGTCCGAGGTATTCCGGGCGGGCGGCCGTCCGGGCTCCGGCGGCGCCGGGGAGCCCGGGGAGCGGGCCGGGGAGCCCGGGGAGCGGCCCGGAGGCCCGGGAAAAACCAGTCGCGGGGGGAGCTCAGCGGAATGAGGATAGGCTTCTAATTCGCTCCGTGACCGCCGCAACGCCGCCCGCCGGCCCCGCCGGTCCGGACCGCAGGCCGGTAAAACAGGAGGTGCGCGGTGTCGGTGCCGCAGGCGAGCAGGCTCAGCAACGTCCGGTACGACATCCGCGGCCCGGTGCTGCGCCGAGCTCAGCAGCTGGAAGCCGAAGGCCACCGGATCCTCAAGCTCAACATCGGTAACACGGCGCCGTTCGGGCTGATGGCGCCGGACAGCGTGGTGACCGAGCTAGTCCAGAACATCGGTGACGCCCAGGGCTACAGCGACGCGCGGGGGATCCACTCGGCCCGGCTGGCGGTGGCCCAGTACTACACCTCGCGCGGCGTGCCCGACGTCGGCCCGGACGACGTCTACCTCGGGAACGGTGTCTCCGAGCTCATCGTGATGTCCTTGCAGGCGCTGCTGGACCCGGGTGACGAGGTCCTGGTGCCCAGCCCCGATTACCCGCTGTGGACCGGCGCGGTGATCCTGTGCGGCGCCCGGGCGGCCCACTACCGGTGCGACGAGAGCATCGGCTGGCAGCCCGACCTGGACGACGTGGCGTCCAAGATCACCGAGAAGACCCGGGCGCTGGTGATCATCAACCCGAACAATCCCACCGGCGCGGTGTACTCCAAGGAGACGCTCCTCGGCCTGCTCGACCTGGCCCGGCGGCACGGCCTGGTGGTGCTGGCGGACGAGATCTACGACAAGATCCTTTACGACGGTGCGGTGCACGAATCGACCGCCGCGCTCGCTCCGGACCTCATCGTGCTGACCCTGTCCGGGCTGTCCAAGACCTACCGGGCACCCGGCTTCCGCACCGGCTGGCTGACGGTCAGCGGACCGCGCCGGGAGGCGGCCGGGTACCTGGAGGGCCTGGAACTGCTCGCGAACATGCGGATGTGCCCCAACGTGCCGAGCCAGTACGCCATCCAGGCCGCGCTGGGCGGCCCGCAGAGCATCACCGCGCTGCTGCAGCCCGGCGGCCGGCTCCGGGACCAGCGGGACCATGCCTGGCAGAAGCTGACCGAGATCCCCGGCGTGGACTGCGTCAAGCCGGCCGGCGCGCTGTACCTGTTCCCCCGGCTCGACCCGGACGTCTACAAGATCTCGGATGACCAGCAGCTGGTGATCGACCTGCTGGAGCAGCAGCACCTGCTGATCACCCACGGCACCGGGTTCAACCTGGACACCCCCGACCACCTGCGGATGGTGTTCCTGGCCAGCGTGGACGTGCTGGACGACGCCATCGGCCGGGTCGCCACCTTCCTGGCCGACTACCACCAGTAGCACTGCCCCGTTCCGGTCGTGATGTTGACTTTGCTCACCCTCGAGGGTGAGCAAAGTCAACATCACGACCATGCCGGGTGGAGCTACGCGGTGAAGACGACCTTGCCGAACAGGTCGCCGGAGATCATCGCCGCGAACCCGTCGGCCGCCTCCCGCAGCGGCAGCGCCCGGTCGATCCTCGGCCGCACCCCGGTCTGCTCACAGAACCGGGCCAGCCGGGCCAGCTGGTCGCGGGTGCCCATGGTCGAGCCGACCACCGAGAGCTGCAGGAAGAACACCCGGTTGAGCTCCGCGGAGGGCACCTCGCCGCTGGTCGCCCCGGCGATCACGATCCGGCCGCCCGGGCGCAGCGCGCGCAGCGAGTGCGACCAGGTCGCCTCGCCGACCGTCTCCAGCACCGCGTCGACGCGTTCCGGCAGCCGGGCGCCGGCCGGGAACACCTGGTCCGCGCCGAGTTCCAGGGCGCGGTCCCGCTTGGCCTCGCTGCGGCTGGTGGCCCAGACCCGGAAGCCGGCCGCCCGGCCGAGCAGGATCAGCGCGGTCGCGACACCGCCGCCGGCCCCTGGACCAGCACGGTGGCCCCCGGCTGCAGCCCGGACTTGTCGAACAGCATCCGGTACGCGGTGAGGTAGGCGGTGGGCAGGCAGGCCGCCTCGGTGAAGGTCAGGGCGGCCGGCTTGGGCACCAGGTTGCGCCGCGGCACCGCGACCCGCTCCGCGAACGTGCCGTCGTGGCGCTCGGACAGCAGCGAGCGCCGCGGGTCGAGGGTCTCGTCGCCGCCGCCCGCGTCCGGGTCACCGATCACCGAGTGCACGATCACCTCGGCGCCGTCCTCGTCGATCCCGGCCGCGTCGCAGCCGAGCACGATGGGCAGCCGGTCGGCGGAGATGCCCACGCCGCGCAGCGTCCACACGTCATGATGGTTCAGCGCGGCGGCCCGCACGGTGACCGTGGTCCAGCCGTCGGCCGGCTCGGGGTCCGGGTGTTCCCCGAGTTCCAGCGCGGCCAGTGGATCATCGGCGTCGATACGGGCGGCAGTCACAGCGAACATGGCCCGCACACTAGTCCGCTGGCCTCGGCGGCCGCAGCGGCAGGGCACCCCAGATGGCACCGGCCCGGGAGAAGGGCCGGCCGGAACGGCCAGGGTGTGCCATACTCGACGGCGGGGAAGCGGACCCCATATCCCCCAGCAGCAGAAGGACTGGAGTGGATCTCACCTCCTATGCCGAGCTGGCGGTGCGCTTGGTAAATACGGGCGGCGGCAGTGCTGATGCCAGTCGCCCGGATGAGCTTGCCTCCACTGAGTCATACCGGGCCCTGATGACGGACCAGGACTACCCGAGCGGCCGGGTCAGCCCGGCCGATCTCGACGCGCTGCGGCAGCTCCGGAGCGACCTCCAGCTGATCTTCAGCGCGTCCGCCATCGGGTCGGCGGAGGACGCGGCGGCCCGGCTCAACGCGCTGCTCGCCCGGCACCCCATCCACCCGGAGATCGCCCGGCACGACGACCAGGCCTGGCACCTGCACCACGCGACGAGCGGCTCGGTGGCCGACCAGTACGCCGCCGGGGCGGTGCTCGGGCTGACCCGGGTCATGACCGAACTCGGCGTGGGCCGGCTGCGCCACTGCGAGGCGCCCGCGTGCCCGAATTCGTTCGTGGACCTGACCGCGGCCGGGTCACAGAGTTACTGCGGGGACCGCTGCGCCGCCACCGCGAACGTGACCGCACTGCACGAGCGGCGCCGGCCGCCGGAGGCTGGCCAGGCCACCACGGTCGCCGGCTAGCTGGTCAGACGGTTGCTGTCCGGCTCGGCCGCGCCGCGCCGCGCCCGCTTTTCGGTCGTCCCCCGATAACGCAGCGGCGCGTGATACGGCGTGGACGGATCGTAATCCACGTTACCGAAATGAATCCGCTTCCTTCTTCTCAGGCTGTTTGACGATCATTACCATGAGGCCTACTCACGGGGCGTATGCCCCTCGTATGCGGACCGGAAAGCGGACCGGAAAGTAGGTTCGGACATGGCAACTGAGGCAGTAGCTCCCGCTACGAGGCCGGCCGACGTAGGCCTGAAACGGGAGATGGGCCTGATCGGCGCTACGTGGGCGTCCGAGACCTCGATCATCGGCTCAGGCTGGCTGTTCGGCGCGCTGTTCGCGGCGCAGGCGGCGGGGACCGCCGCGCTGCTCGGCTGGATCATCGCCGGCGTGATCGTGGTCATCCTCGCCCTCGTGCATGCCGAGCTGGGCGGGATGTACCCGGTCTCGGGCGGCACCGCGCGGTTCCCCCACTTCGCCTTCGGCAGCGTCGCCGGCATCTCGTTCGGCTTCTTCTCGTGGCTGCAGGCGGTCACGGTGGCGCCGATCGAGTGCTTCGCGGTGATGACGTACGGGTCGTACTACTGGCACGGCCTGTACAACCCGGTCACGAAGAACGTCACCGCAACCGGTTTCGTGATGACGATCGTCCTGATGGCCATCTTCACCGCGATCAACTTCCTGGCCATGCGGCCTGTTCTCCAAGGTCAACGCGGGCATCACCTGGTGGAAGGTGGCCATCCCGGTCCTCACCATCATCGTGCTGCTGTTCAAGTTCCACGGCCAAGAACCTCGGCGCGGGCGGCGGCTTCATGCCCTACGGCATCAAGGCCCTGTTCGCGCGCGATCCCCTCGGCCGGCATCGTGTTCGCCTACCTCGGCTTCGAGCAGGCCGACCAGCTGGCCGGCGAGATCAAGAACCCGCAGAAGAACCTGCCCCGGGCCATCCTGCATGGCCACCGGGATCGGCATCGCCATCTACGTGCTGCTCCAGTTCGTGTTCATCGGCGCGATCCCGCACAGCCTGATCTCCGGTCCCAAGGGCTGGGCCGGGATCCCGGCCACCAGCCCCATCGCCGTCGGGCCGTTCGCCGGCCTGGCGGGCGTGGTCGGGCTGGCCTGGCTGGCCGTCCTCCTGCGGATCGACGCGTTCGTCTCACCGTTCGGCACCGGCCTGATCTACCAGACCTCGACCTCCCGCGTCGGGTACGGCCTGGCCCGCAACCGCTACTACCCGCAGCTCTTCCAGCGCACCGACAGCCGGGGCGTGCCCTGGTTCAGCCTGATCATCGCGTTCCTGTTCGGGCTGCTCTTCCTGCTGCCGTTCCCGAGCTGGCACTCGCTGGTCAGCCTGGTCACGTCGGCGTCGGTGCTCATGTACGCGGGCGCGCCGCTGTCCCTGGGCGCGTTCCGCCGCCAGGTGCCGGAGGCGGACCGGCCGTACCGGATGCCGGCGGCCACGGTGATGTCGCCCGCTCGCCTTCATCCTGGCCAACATGATCATCTACTGGTCCGGGCTTCGAGACGCTGTGGAAGCTCGGCATCGCGATCGTGATCGGCTATGTCCTGATCGGCATCTTCATGGCGTTCGACCCGCTGCGGCCTCCGCTGGACTGGAAGTCCGCGCAGTGGCTGCCGGTGTACCTGATCGGCATGGGCATCATCTCCTGGCAGGGCCAGTACGGCGGCCGGCGGCCGTGAACACCGGACACATCCCTTCTGGTGGGACATGGGGGTCGTGGCCGTGTTCAGCCTGATCATCTACTACTGGGCGCAGGCCACGAAGCTGTCCCGGGAGGAGATGCTGAACCTGGTCGGCCGGCAGGCGGCCGAGCCGGTGGAAACGCCGCTCCGGCACTGATCACGGGCTAACCGCCCGGACGAGTCCGCAACGCTGGCCCCGCCCCCTCGGAGGGGGCGGGGCCAGCGTTTGCTATCCCGGCCCGCCCGCCGCCAGGTGGCCGGGCCGGCCCACCCTGGTAGCGGCATGGCCCCGGCGCGGCGCCCATGGCTTTGCCCCGGGCGCCGCGCTACCGTGCCGGTGAGCTCGGCGGGCGACCCGGCCCGGCCGGGGCGGAGTGGCAATGGGAGGCACTCATGTTACGAACTGGCTGGCAGTTGCGGTGGGCCGCGGTGGCGATGGCCGGGGTCACCGCCGCCGCGCTCTCCGGGGCCGGAGTCGGCCCAGCGGGGGCGGCACCGGCTCCTGGTCCGGAGGTCAAGCTGATCGCCGCGCAGAACAGCATCACCGTGCCCAGCTACGGCGGCCAGGTCTCCCTCGATCCGGGGATCTGGGTGGCGTCGCTCGGGTCGGCCCTGCAACTGGATATCCAGCGGCCTGGACTACGCGGCGCCGCTGACCGTCACGCAGGTCGTCCGGCAAGCGGACGGGGCCACGACACAGATTCCCTGGCCGGCCAGCGTGGTCGGGACCGTCCCGGTCGCGCCCTGCTGCATTTCGTGCTCCTGGCGTGACCAACGCCAGCGGGAAGGTCGTGGCCTCCGCCGCCAGGATTTCTGCCCGGACAGCTACGACCCGGAGCGGGCCGTCCTGGCCAGCCCGGCCAGCTCGCCCGTACCCGCGAGATGTGCTCCGCCGACCCGTTCCCCAGGGGCCTGGTCTGGGGCATCGCCAAGGGCTGGGCCGCCGACCCGGTCGAGGACAGCATCCCGCAGTTCCAGCTCGGCCCGGGCAACTACACGGTGACCGAGAGCATCACGCCTACCTACGCCAGGCTGCTCCGCATCCCCGCCGCGACGGCACGGCTCAGCGTGCGGATGCACGTCGTCAAGGGCTCCGGCTGCTGCGGGGCCGTTGGGCGCGGTACCGCCCCGGCATCGGCGCGCGAGGCCCGGGCGCCTGGCCGCTGGCGGCCCTGCCGCGGGTGCCGACCATGGCCAGCCCGCCCGCCAGCGCGCTGCCGGACCTGGTCCCGCTGCCCTCGTGGGGCATCTCGACCAGTCATCAGCCCAAGACCCGGAGCCATCCGCTGACGAACCTGCTCAACTTCGGCGCCACGGTGTGGGTGGGCAACGCCCCGCTCGACGTGGAGGGCTTCCGGTCGGGCGGCTCGCCGATCATGCCCGCCTACCAGTACTTCTGGCGCGGCGGCAAGGTCATCGGCCGGGTCCGGGCCGGGACCATGGGCTTCGACGCCAAGAAGGGCCACGATCACTGGCATTTCGAGCAGTTCGCTGCCTACCGGCTGCTCAACGCGGCCAGGAAGCTGGTGCTGCGCAGCCACAAGGTGGGCTTCTGCATCGCCCCGACCGACCCGGTCGACCTGCTGCAGCCGGGCGCCGTGTGGCAGCCGTCCTCGCTCGGCTTCGGCGGCCAGTGCGGTGCGCCGACCGCGCTGTGGGTGCAGGAGATGCTGCCGCCCGGCTGGGGTGACACCTACTTCCAGTCCGTGGCCGGCCAGTCGTTCGACATCACCAGCGTGCCGAACGGCACCTACTACATCGAAGTGGCCGCCAACCCGGAAGGCGTGCTGCACGAGGCGGACACCAGGAACGACACCTCGTTCCGCGAGATCATCCTGGGCGGGACGCGAAGCCACCGGACGGTGCGGGTGCCCGCCCTGAACGGCATCGACCCGGAAGGCTGATCCTCAGCGGCCCCGGCGCCGCAGCGGCCAGTACCGCAGCAGGACGCGCGCCTCGATCAGCTCGGCGGGCACCGGGCCGAACTGCCGGCTGTCCACGGCACCGGCGCCGGGATTGTCCGACTCGAGCCACCAGTGCGCGCCGCGCCGCGGCCCGGCCCGCTTGACCAGCAGCATGCCGGGCCGCCGCGGATGCCGGGCGATCACCACCTGCCCGGTCCTGATCCGCGGCGGCCCGGCCGCCCGCAGGCCGCGCCAGGTCAGCAGCCAGTCTCCCGGCCGCAGGGCCGGTTCCATGGACCGTTCCGCGACCGCAATCCGCCACAGCGGCCAGCGCATATGCCCTCCTAGGTTCACGCCGCGGCGCACGGGGTAGTGTCGGTCCTCGGGTACCCATGATCCGACATGAGAGAAGGTCATCGATGAGACTGCTGGCACGTCTCCTTGAGCCGAAGACCACTGCGCACGCCCACTGCGACCTGCCCTGTGGTGTCTACGATCCGGCCCAGGCGCGGATCGAGGCCGAGTCCGTCAAGGCAATCATCCAGAAGTACCACGACAGCCAGGACCCGGCGTTCCAGACGCGGGCCATCCTGATCAAGGAGCAGCGTTCTGAGCTGGTCAAGCACCACCTGTGGGTGCTCTGGACGGACTACTTCAAGCCTCCGCACTTCGAGAAGTACCCGCAGCTGAACCAGCTGTTCAACGAGGCCACCAAGCTGGCCGGCGCGAGCGGCACCAAGGGCAGCGCGGACGTGGCCACCGCCGATGAGCTGCTGGCCAAGATCGAGGAGATCAGCAAGATCTTCTGGGAGACAAAGCAGGGCTGACCCAGGCATCTCTCCCACTCCGAGGCCGCGCGGGCTGCCGCCCGCGCGGCCTCTGGCATGCTGGGGCTTGGGACCGGCCCGTCCGCGGCCCTAGGGTGGTCACTGAGGGCGTCCCGCCAGGCCAGCAGCATTGCCGCGCTGGTCAGAGGCGAATTACGTGATCATTGCACGGGGCGCCGCGTCAGCGGTGCCCGCCGCGGACGGTAGGTTGCAAGGCAAGACCACGACGGTCGCCAGGAAGCAGCACCGCTGGCGGCATGGAGGACGACCGTGACGGAAGAAACGACCGCACCTGCAGCTGCGGCCGTGCCCACCGCAGTACGCGCCGAGCGGGCGCCCCAGCATGCTGACGACCGGGTCACGATCCGGATGCCGGCCGAGGGCGCCTACCTGTCCGTGCTCCGCACCGCCACCGCCGGGCTGGCCGCCCGCCTCGACTTCACCCTGGATGAGATCGAGGACCTGCGGATCGCCGTGGACGAGGCGTGCGGCCTGCTGCTCAGCCAGGCAGCCCCGGGCGCCAGCCTCGACTGCGACTTCACCCTGGCCGAGGACAGCATGACGATCACCGTGTCGGTGCTGAGCCAGCGGGCGCAGCTGCCGGCCCGGGACACCTTCGCGTGGACGGTGCTGGCCGCGCTGGCCGGGAGCGTGGATGCGTGGTCCGGGCCGGGGAACACGCTGACCGTCATGCTCCGCAAGACCCGCGCGCTGTCGAGGTCCGGGTGACCGAGGAGATCGGGGTCCGGGTGCCCCGCAACGCGGACGCTCGGGTGGCTGACGGGCTGGAGCCTGCCGTGGCCGCCGAGTTCGAGGTCGAAGTCGAAGTGGAGGTCGGGGTCGAGACCACCGTGGCCGCGGCGCCGCGGATCCAGCATGCCGTCCCGGACCGGGGACGGGCCCGTGAGTTGTTCGAGCGGCTGGCCCTACTGCCCGAGGGTGACCCGGACCGGCTGCGCATCCGCGGTGAGCTGGTCGAGCTGCACCTGCCGCTGGTGGAGTACCTGGCCCGCCGGTTCCGCAACCGGGGGGAATGGCTCGACGACCTCACCCAGGTGGCCACGATCGGCCTGATCAAGTCGATCGACCGGTTTGACCTGGGCCGGGGCGTCGAATTCTCCACCTACGCGACGCCCACCATCGTGGGTGAGATCAAGCGCCATTTCCGCGACAAGGGCTGGGCCGTCCGGGTGCCCCGGCGGCTGCAGGAACTCAAGCTGGCGCTGACCAAGGCCATCGGTGACCTCGCGCAGCGCGAGGGCCGCGCCCCCACGGTCGCGGAGATCGCCGCCCACCTGCAGATGACCGAGGAAGAGGTACTGGAGGGGCTGGAATCGGCCAACGCCTACTCCACCGTGTCCCTCGACGCGCCGGACTCCGGGGACGACGATGCGCCCGCGGTGGCGGAATCGCTCGGCATGCTGGACGACGCGCTGGAAGGGGTCGAGTACCGGGAATCGCTCAAGCCATTGCTGGAGCAGCTGCCCAGCCGGGAGAAGCGGATCCTGCTGCTGCGTTTCTTCGGCAACATGACCCAGTCGCAGATCGCCAACGAGCTGGGCATCTCCCAGATGCACGTGTCCCGCCTGCTGGCCAGGACCCTGGCCCAGCTCCGGGACGGCCTGACCGCGGACGACTGACCGGCCCGGGCGGCCAGTACGCGGGTCAGCCCGGGTGGCCAGTACGCGGGTCAGCCCGGGTGGCGGTCACCCGCCAGGGCGCGGAGGCTCGGCGGGGCGAGCAGCGCGGCGAACCCGGCCACCGCGAGCACCAGGCACGGCACGCCCCAGTCGTAGCGGTCCCCCTGGACCAGGTAGATGCCGACGATCCCGACGAACAACTGGGTGAGCAGGGCGGGCGTCCGGCTCCACCGGCGGCCCCGGGCCAGCCCGGCCGCCACCCAGGCCAGCGCGGCCGCGGTGGCCAGCCCGATGAGGGTCAGCGCGATGCCGCTGCCCTGCTGGTAGGACTTGCCGCCCGCGGCATCCACCCCGGCCAGCACGCTGGCCGCCAGCACCACGACAGCCTCGGCGGCCTGCACTCCCGCCGCGCCGAGCAGGCTCGGCGGCCTCTCCCCCATCTCTCCGGGTCCCTCCGTGCTCGCTACCCTGAGCGCGTGCGCGCGCTCCTCATTGTCAACCCACGTGCCACCACTACCACCCGGCTCCGCCGGGATGTCATCGCGGCTGCGCTGGCCTCCCAGATGGATCTGGAGGTCGTGGAGACACGCTACCGGGGCCACGCCGCCGCGCTGGCCGGGACGGCCGCCTTGGAGGGCCACGAGCTCGTGCTGACCCTCGGCGGCGACGGCACCGTCAACGAGGCCATCAACGGGCTGCTGGGCAAGGCCGCCGGCCCGGTCCCGGCCCCGGACGGCCCCAGGACCGTCAGCCCGGCCCCGGACGGCCGCGGGACAGGCCCGGCGGTGCCCGCGCTGGCCGCGCTGCCCGGCGGGAACGCCAACGTGTTCACCCGGGCGCTCGGGCTGGCCACCGACCCGGTGGACGCGACCGGGTCGGTCATCGAGGCGCTGCGGGCAGGCCGGAGCCGCCGCATCGGCCTGGGCCGGGCCGAGTCCGCCGGCCTGCCGGACCGCTACTTCGCCTTCAACGCCGGGCTGGGCCTGGACGCGGAGGTGGTCCGGGCCATCGAGGGGCTGCGGGCCCGCGGCCGCACCGCCACTCCCGGCCTGTACCTGTGGACCGCGCTGCGCCAGTACTACGCGGTCACCGACCGCCGCCATCCCGCCCTCATCCTGGAACGCGACGGCCAGCCGCCGGTCGGTCACCTCTTCTTCGGGTTCATCTCGAATACCGCGCCGTGGACCTTCCTGGGGCGCCGGCCGGTGAACCCCAGCCCGGCGGCGGCGTTCAATGCCGGGCTGGACCTTTTCGCCCTCCGGCGGCTCCGCACCCTCGGCACGCTCAATGCCCTGCGGCAGATGATTTCCCGGCGGTCCGGGCCGCCGGCAGGCCGGGACGTGCTCAGCCTGCATGACGAGCGGCTGCTGCGGTTCTCCGCGACCCGGCCGGTGGCCCTTCAGGTGGATGGCGAGTATGTGGGGGAACAGGAGAGTGTCACGTTTCGCTCGGTTCCGGATGCTCTGCGGGTAATTGCCTGACAGACCCGGAAGGGCGGCTGATGTGACCCATCAGACACGGAAATCCCGCTGAACCTTTGCCAAATAGTCTTGCGTTTGATTCTGGGGCTTGACAGGCTAGAACCCGGTTCGGGTGAGGGGTGCCCTGCGCTGCCATCTGGCAGGTCTTGGCTCTCCTGTCCACCACTGCGAGGCCCCGGACCGGAGTTCGGCGCACAACGCTGGCTCGACTGCAGTACACAACCCCCGGGAAGCTGTACGGTCCCGACATACGGTCCAGCTCGTGAAATCGTTCACAAGCTACCGGGCTGAGACCGCCAACCCGGGCCATGAGCCCGGCTGCCAAGAAGGAGTGGACGCATGGACTGGCGCCACGACGCCGCCTGCCGTGACGTGGACCCGGAGCTGTTCTTCCCGATCGGGAATACCGGGCCCGCGCTACTCCAGATCGAGGAAGCCAAGCAGGTCTGCCGTCGCTGCCCGGCGATCGAGCTGTGCCTGCAATGGGCGCTG
This sequence comes from uncultured Actinomycetes bacterium, assembly GCA_963840195.1. Taxonomy (GTDB): domain Bacteria; phylum Actinomycetota; class Actinomycetes; order Streptosporangiales; family Streptosporangiaceae; genus RYN-230. The sequence continues at coordinate 31,439 of CAWIYD010000012.1, read as the reverse complement.
GAAAGCGGCCAGGACTCCGGCGTATGGGGCGGGATGAGCGAGGACGAGCGGCGCGCCGCCAAGCGGCGGGCCAGCCGGATGCGGGCCCGCGCTCACGCCTGACCGCCGCGCGGCCGCCCGGCGCCCGCACCCGGCGGGTCAGCCGCAGGCCCGGGCTGGCCAGCCGGACCGCCCTGGCCAGCGGCCCGGCCCGGGCCGGGCGCTACGCGCGGCGTCCGCGGCCCGATAATGCGGCCGCGGCGTCCAGCGGGAGATCGACCACCGCCCGGGTGCCGCCGCCGGCCCGCGGCTTGACCTCCAGCCGGCCGCCGAGCTCGGTCAGCACCAGGGTGCGGACGATCTGCAGGCCGAGGCTGGTCGCCGAGTCCAGGTCGAACTCCTCCGGCAGCCCGACCCCGTTGTCCTGCACCGTCACCGTGAGCCGGTCCTGGCTGCGGGACACGGCCACCTCCAGCATCGCGTCCTGGCCGCCGTCCGGGCTCGGTCCCAGGCCGTGCTGCAGCGCGTTCTGCAGCAACTCGGCCAGCACCAGGGCGAGCGGCGTGGCGACCGCCGACGGCAGCAGGCCGAACCGGCCGTTCAGGACCGGCTTTACCTGTGCTTCCGCCGACGACACCTCGCCGGCCATGGCCGCCACCCGCTCGGCCACCTCGTCGAAGTCCACGATCTCCTCTGGTGCGTGGGAGAGCGTCTCGTGCACGGTGGCGATCGAGCCCACCCGGCGCACCGCCTCCTCCAGCGCGGCCCGGGCCTCGGGGGCCTCCATCCGCCGGGCCTGCAGCCGGAGCAGGGCCGCGACCGTCTGCAGGTTGTTCTTCACCCGGTGATGGATCTCCCGGATGGTGGCGTCCTTGGTCATCAGCTCGCGCTCGCGGTGCCGCAGTTCGGTCACGTCGCGGACCAGCACCAGGGCCCCGGTGCGCAGCCCGTTCACGACCAGCGGGATGGCCCGCAGCTGGACCACCGACCCGTTGCCCTCCACCTCGGTCTCCCGGGGGGCGCGCCCGCTGGCGGTGACCATGAGCGAATCGTCGGTGGGCCGCCCCGGGGCGCACAGCCGGGCGGTGAGCGGCCCGAGCTCGGCCCCGACGAGATCGGCGGCCAGGCCGAGCCGGCGGTAGGCGGACAGCGCGTTGGGGCTGGCGTAGCTGACCTTGCCGGAGCGCCCCAGCCGGAGCAGGCCGTCCCCGACCCGGGGCGAGCGGACCAGGGCCGGCTGCTGCCCGGGCCAGGGGAACATGCCGGACGCGACCATCTGGGCCAGGTCGTCCGCGCCCTTGAGGTAGGTCAGCTCCAGCCGGCTCGGGGTGCGCGCCGAGCTCAGGTTGGTGCTCCGCTCGATCACCGCGATGACCGTGCCTTCCCTGGTCACCGGGATCGACTCGCGGCGGACCGGCACGCCGCGGGTCCACTCCGGGTCGCCCTCGCGGCAGATCCGCCGCTCCCGCCGGGCGGAGTCGAGGAACGGCCGGGCCCCGGTGGACGCGAAGGAACCCACCACGTCGTCGTGGAACGTGGTCGGCCCGGTGGTCGGGCGCATCTGGGCCAGCACGACCCAGCCCGAGGAGTCCTGCAGCGGCGCCCACAGGACCAGGTCCGCGAAGGACAGGTCGGCCAGCAGCTGCCAGTCCGAGACGAGCGCGTGCAGCCACTGGATGTCAGCCGTGGTCAGCGCGGTGTGGCGGCGGGCGAGGTCATTGAGCGTGGGCACCTAGTCATCATCGCTCATCGCGGTCACCGGGTGGTCCGGCCCGGGGCTGCCCCGTCCCGGGCGCCCGGACCCCTCCCGGGCTGGCGCAATCACATCTGGCAGTAGGCGCGGACGCCAGGTTGCGGCATCATGTGCGGAACGCAAACTCCGCGGGAAGGAGGTGACCGTGACAGCGTCCCCGGCCGTCCACGACGACCAGTCCGCCCAGCCAGGCGTGCCGCCGCGGATTCCCAAGTACTACGCGGTGAAACGGCAGCTCCTGGAGCTGACGCAGGCCATGGCCCCGGGCAGCCCGGTGCCCCCGGAGCGGGAGCTGGCCCAGCAGTACGGCACCTCGCGGACCACGGTGCGGCAGGCCCTGGCCGAGCTGGTGGTCGAGGGGCGGCTGCTGCGCATGCAGGGCAAGGGCACCTTCGTGGCCAAGCCGAAGGTGGCCCAGCTGCTCGAGCTGGCCAGCTACACGCAGGGGATGCGGGCGCACGGGCTGCACCCGCAGACCCAGATCCTGGACACCAGCTACGTCCCGGCGGACGCCCAGCTGTCCGGGCTGCTCGCCATCCCGCCGGGCAGCCGGGTGCTGCGCATCCACCGGCTGCGGCTGGCCGACGGCGAGCCGATGTCCACGGACACCTCGCACCTGCCCGCGCGGCGGTTCCCCGGGCTGCGCCGCAACCTGGACCGGTACGCGTCCCTGTACGAGGCGCTGGCCACGGCGTACGGCGTCCAGCTGGCCGAGGCCGAGGAGACGATCGAGACCGTGCTGGCCGGCCCGGAGGACGCCCGGCTGCTCGGGGTGGACGTCGGGATGCCGCTGCTGCTGCTGTCCCGGCAGGCGTTCGACGTCTCGGCCGAGCCGGTGGAGTGGGCCCAGTCCAAGTACCGCGGCGACCGGTACAAGCTGGTCACCCGGCTGCGCCGGACCGGTCCAGCCGGCCTGGAGCGGGCCCAGCCTCTCGCGGCGCCTGATTGATTCAGCGGCCTTGGTGGCCAAAGACCGCCGTGAGCCGGGCCCGGGCGGCCTCCTCAGGCTCGTGGGCGGCCCAGTACTCGTCGACCCTGAGCCCGTCGCCGCCGTACTCCACCCAGTCACCGGGATCCACTATCACCACGCTCTTGGCGCCGACGGCTTCCCGGGTACCGTCTGGCCCCATCACCCAGCCGCTGCCTTCCTGAACCACCAGCACCCCGGCGCCGGGCGCCGGGCGGCCCAGGACTGCGTGCTCCGTGCCGGTGCGGCCGGCGCTGGTCCGGTATTCCTTTACCTCAAACCGTCTCATGCGCCTAGTCAACCGAATGGTGCGGGCGATGACCAGTGCGGGGACGGCCATGGCGGAGCCGTTAGCTTCGGCCCCGGCGGAGCTAGCCGGTCATTACCGGCGTCAGAAGATCTTTAATTGCAAGATCATTTAGCTCGTAATGGCCAGGTCGGGGCGAGAATGCCCAGGCAGGACGGCAAGATCAGCAGCGTATGACAGTGCCCGGTAAAGAGGTTGACATGCTGCGAGGAATGGCGTAAAAAGGCGTGACAGATATTCCGGCGGTCACCATATGTGACCAGAGGAGGCCCAATGTTACGGCTTCGAGCGCACTCCATGCCGATCATCTTAATGGCTGCCACCTGCAGCGCCGCCGCCGCCTGGGCGTGGCAGTAACGGCTACCCCTTCCATCGCCGCCTCAAAGGGTAATTGCACGCCCTTTGCCAGCGTAAGTGCCGGCGGCCGGAACGAGTGGAAGCTGAGCTGGGCAGGGAGTAGTTCGGGCTGGTCCCCGGCGGGAAAGCTCACGATCAAGGTGACGCCTGTCATTAATGGGGTGACAGGGGGGACGGCGAGCGGCTCCAAGAGTGATAGCACGAGTATCACTATCGGGCCGATCTCAGAAACCATTCTCGCGTCGAGCGCCACGCTCAAGGTAACAGTCCATGCCACTGGCCCCGCAGGCTCGGTGACCTGCAGCAAGACGGTCTGAGCCCAGAATCACCCCGTCGGCTGGCTGGTCGGCCTCCCGTCCGGGCGGTGGCCGGCCAGCCACCAGGCGGCGGGGAGGAGGCCGGCCGCGAGCGCGGCCTTGATCGCGTCCCCGGCCAGGAACGGGGTCAGGCCCTCCGCGATCGTGGCCGAGGCCCCCAGGTGCAGGTCGATGGCCAGCCAGGTCAGCCCGAACGCGTAGATGACCACCTCCGCGGCGATCATCGCCGGCACCGAGCGGAGCACGGACCGGTCCGCGCCGCGCTCGGCCAGGTAGCCGCACAGGATCGCGGCGGCCAGGAACCCGATCACGTAACCGAACGAGGCGCTCGCGTACCCGCTGGAGTGGTCCGCGAACCAGGGCACCCCGGCCAGCCCGGCCACCATGTAGAGGAGCAGGGCCGCCCCGGCCCGCCGCCAGCCCAGCGCGGCGCCGGCCAGCAGCACGCCGAGGGTCTGGCCGGTGATGGGCACCGGGGTGAACGGCAGGTGGATGGAGATCTGGGCCAGCAGCCCGACGAACCCGGCCGCGCCTGCGACGAGCAGCGCGTCCCGGGCCAGCGCGCCGGGCAGCAGGTCGGCGAGCACCAGCGGGGGACGGCGGCGCAGCACGGCGGCATCGGACATGGAGGGCTCCTCGGGGCGGGAAACGGCACGGGGGGCAGACGAAGGGGACCATATCAAGGCAGGCCAGGACGCTGGCAAGGTGCCGGGGGGTGCGGGGCCGCTGCGTCACCGGCGACAATGATGCATCATGCGGGTCAGTGACACCCTCGGCTTCCTGAGCGGCGGCTGGCACGTCGAGCGGGCGCTGCACGATCACCGCTCCGGCGTCCAGGGCCGCTTCACGGGCGGTGTGTCGGTCGCGCCCCAGCCAGGCGGTCCGGGCCTGAGCTACACCGAGACCGGTGAGCTGCGGTTCGGCGGCCACACCGGGCCGGCCACCCGCCGCCTGGCCCTCCGCCCGGGCGCCGGCGGCGCCGCGGAGGTGCGGTTCGCCGACGGCCGGTTCTTCTACCTGCTCGACCTGCGGCCGGGGTGGTGGGAGGCGGAGCACGGCTGCGGGGAGGATCACTACCTGCTGGCCCACCGGGTGCTCAGCGACGATCTGCTGGAAGAACGGTGGCGGGTGCGCGGCCCGGCCAAGGACTACCTGGCCATTACCCGGCTTCGGCGCAGACCATTATGCGGCTCAGCTAAGCGGCTCTGCCGCAAACCATTGCAGGTTGCCCCGATTCATCGCACCATGGACGGCAACGTGACATAAGTCACGGGCGTGCCCCCGCTCGCGGCTGTGGCCTGATGGTGGCGCGTCGCCGATCAACGCAGGGAGACGACGCAATGGCGCACTCCGGCCCCGCACCCAGGCGAACCGGTGCCTGGGTCTTAATCACCGTCCTGCTCCTGGTCGCGGTGCTCGGGACGCTGATCGTCCCGATCTACGCCCGCGCCACCCCGGCCCTCGGCGCCTTCCCCTTCTTCTACTGGTACCAGCTGCTCTGGGTCCCGGTCGTCGCGATCCTCACCACGATCTGTTACCTGATCAGCGTCCGGGCGGGCCGCAGGCGGCCCAGCCCCGGCGGGACCGATCCCGCGCCGGCCCCCCGTGACGGCTCAGGGGAGGCGGCGTGAGCCACATCAACGCGGTCTCGTTCACCATCCTGATCGTCCTGTTCGCGGTGGTCACCCTGGTCGGCTTCGCCGCGGTGCGGTGGCGCCGGGCCGAGGACATCCTGCACCTCAACGAGTGGGGGCTCGGCGGGCGGGGCTTCGGCACCTTCGTGACCTGGTTCTTGCTCGGCGGTGATCTGTATACTGCCTACACCTTCATCGCGGTGCCGGCCCTGGTCTACGGCACCGGGGCGGCCGGGTTCTTCACCCTGTCCTACACGATCATGGTTTACCCGATCGTGTTCGTGTTCCTGCCCCGGCTGTGGTCCGTGGCCCGGGTGCACGGCTACATCACCCCGGCCGACTTCATCCACGGCCGGTACGGGTCGCGCGGGCTGGCCCTCGCGGTGGCCTTCACCGGCATCCTGGCCGTGATGCCGTACATCGCCCTGCAGTTGGTCGGCATCCAGGCGGTGCTGACCGTGATGGGCATCGGCGGCTCTGCCACCACCGGGTTCGTGCATGACCTGCCACTGATCATCGCGTTCCTCATCCTGGCCGGGTACACGTTCGTGTCCGGGCTGCGTGCCCCGGCGCTGATCGCGTTCATCAAGGACACGCTGATCTACGTCATGATCATCGTGGCCATCATCTACATCCCGATCCGGGTCGGCGGCTGGTCGCACATCTTCAGCGTGGCCGACACCCACCTCAAGGCGATCAACCCCAAGACGGGCAAGCCGAACGGCAGCCTGATCGAGGAGCCCGCCGGGATGTGGGCCTACTCCACGCTCGCCCTGGGCTCGGCGCTGGCCCTGTTCATGTACCCGCACAACATCACGGGCGTGTTCGCGGCCAAGCGGCGCAACGTGATCCGGCGCAACGTGGCCGCGCTGCCCGCCTACTCGCTGGTGCTCGGCCTCATCGCGCTGCTCGGCTACATGGCCCTGGCCGCGCCCGGGGTGCCCGCGGAGGTCAAGGCGCACGGCTCGAACGCGCAGCTGGCCGTGCCGTTCCTGTTCCAGTCCATCTTCCCGAGCTGGTTCGCGGGCATCGGCTTCGCCGCGATCGTCATCGGGGCCCTGGTCCCGGCGGCCATCATGGCGATCGCGGCCGCCAACCTGTTCTCCCGCAACATCTACAAGGAGTACCTGCGGCCGAACGCCAGCACCGCGGAGCAGACCAAGGCGGCTCAGTGGGCCTCGCTCGTGGTCAAGCTGGGCGCCCTGCTCTTCGTGCTGCTCGTGAAGCAGACATATGCCATCCAGTTCCAGCTCCTGGGCGGGATCTGGATCGTGCAGACCTTCCCGGCCATCGTGGCCGGCCTGTACACCCGCTGGTTCCACCGCTGGGCGCTGGTCATCGGCTGGGCGGTGGCCATGGTGTTCGGCACCATCGCCGCGTACCGGCTGCCGGCCCCCGGCGAGCCGGGCACGCACTTCGGCGCCTCGGTGGACACCGTGCCGATAATCAACCACACCGTCTACATCGGGCTCACCGGGCTGGTCATCAACCTGGTGATCGCCACGCTGCTCACGCTGGTATTCCGGGCCTTCAAGGTGCCGGGCGGGAGCGATGAGACGCGGCCCGAGCACTTCGTGGCCGACCCGGAGACACCGCCCGCGGAACAGGTCAAGGTGACCGCCGGGGCGGCCCAGGCGGCGTCGGCGGACAGCGGCTGATCCAGGCCCGGCGGACCGGTCCCGGCCAGCCAGGCCGGGACCGGTCCCAGCCGGGCCCGCCTGTACGAGCAAGCTACTTGCTGGTAACCTCCCCGGCATGACCGAGGGCACCTCAGCGCGGACGGTCCACGGCGGCACCCTGGCCACCGACGCGGCCCGGGCGGCCGGCGTGTCGGCCATGTTCACCCTGTCCGGCGGGCACGTGTTCCCGCTGTACGACGCGGCCGTGCACGCGAGCCCGCCGATGCGGCTGGTGGACGTGCGGCACGAGCAGAGCGCCGTGTTCGCCGCGGAGGCCACCGCCCGGCTGACCCGCTCCCCCGGGCTGGCCGTGCTGACCGCCGGCCCGGGCGTGACCAACGGCGTCAGCGCCATCACCACCGCGTACTTCAACGGCTCCCCCGTGGTGATCCTGGGCGGCCGGGCCCCGGACTACCGGTGGGGATCGGGCAGCCTGCAGGAATTCGATCACCCGGAGCTGCTCCGGCCGGTGACCAAGCGCGCCTGGACGGAGCACGAGACGGCCAAGATCGGCGCCGGGGTGACCGAGGCGTTCCGGCTGGCCGCCGCTCCGCACCGCGGTCCGGTGTTCGTGGACATCGCACTGGAAGCGGTGTTCGGCCAGGCCGCGGAGGATCTGGCCGGCCCGCCCGGGGCCGGTGCTCCCGGGACTGGTACACCCGGGGCCGGTGCTCCCGGGACCGGTACACCCGGGGCCGGGCCGCCCGGCGAGGATGCCGCCGGCCTCGCCGATCCGGCCGCGGTGCACCGGATAGCCGCACTGATCGCCGCCGCGGAACGGCCGGTCCTGGTGCTCGGCTCGGACGTGTGGGCCGGCCGCGCGGAGCTGGCCGCGCGGGCGGCGGCCGAGGAGCTCCGGCTGCCGGTGATCACCAATGGGCAGGGCCGCGGCATCGTGCCGGCCGGGCATGAGCTGCTGGTCACCCGGGCCCGGTCGGTGGCCCTGCGCCGGGCGGACCTGGTCATCGTGGCCGGCACCCCGCTGGACTTCCGGCTGGGCTACGGGGCGTTCGGCGAGGCCGGCCACCCGGCCGCGGTGGTGCACGTGGCCGACGCACCGGGCCAGCTGGCCAGCCACTGCCCGCTGGCCGCGGGCTACGCAGGTGACCTGGCCGCCTTCTTCACCGGGCTGGCGGCCCGGGACGCCTGGCCGGGCCGCCCGGCCCGGGCCCGCTGGGAGGACGGCTGGCTGCCCGAGCTGCAGGCCGCGGCGCGGAACGCGGTGGCCGCCGACAGTTCGCTGCTGGCCAGCGAGGCTGACCCGGTGCACCCGATGCGCATCTACGGCGAACTGGCCCGGGTGCTGGACGACGACGCCGTGGTCATCGGGGACGGCGGCGACTTCGTGTCCTACGCCGGCAAGTACATCGAGCCCCGGCGGCCGGGATGCTGGCTGGATCCCGGGCCGTTCGGCTGCCTGGGCACCGGCCTGGGCTACGCCATCGGCGCCCGGCTGGCCCGGCCCTCGGCCCAGGTGGTGCTGCTGCTGGGGGACGGCGCGGCCGGTTTCTCCCTGATGGACGCGGACAGCCTGGTCCGGCACGGCCTGCCGGTGGTGATGGTGTGCGGCAACAACGGGGCGTGGGGGCTGGAGAAGCACCCCATGCGGGCGCTCTACGGCTACGACGTGGCTGCCGACCTGCAGCCCCAGTGCCGTTACGACGAGGTGGTCCGTGCGCTCGGCGGTGCCGGGGAGCTGGTCACCCGGCCGGACGGGATAGCCCCGGCGCTGCGCCGGGCCTTCGATGCGGGCGTCCCCTACCTGGTCAACGTGGCCACCGACCCGGAGGTCGCCTACCCCCGCTCCACCACCGGCATCTGACCCGCCGCGGCGGCCCGGCCGGCTGCTACCCTTCGCTCGCCGGCCGGTATCCGCGGATGAGGGCCCGGCCCCGGTAGGTTTCCCCGTACTCCGGGCATGCCGTGGGCGGCTGGCCAGCGAGGCGGAGAGGAGCGGCGGTGGCCGAGGTACGCGCGGAGATGGTGGCGAACGTCATGAAGGTGATCACCACCGAGGGTGCGCAGGTCACCGGCGGTGACACCCTGGTCATCCTGGAATCCATGAAGATGGAGATCCCGGTGCTCGCGGAGGATCCGGGCACGGTCACCAGGCTGGCGGTGGCCGAGGGGGACGTGGTCCAGGGCGGCGACCTCATCGCCGTCATCGAGTAGCAGGCCTGGGCCGTCCCGGGCCGCCGCGCCGTCCCGGGCCGCCGCGCCGCCCCGGGGCGGCGGGTGATCAGCCGGGAACCCGGCCGCTGCCGACGTAGAGCCGGCCGGCCACCTTGCTGAGCGCCTCCACGACGCCGGGGTCGTACTGCGCGGCGGTATCCAGCCTGAGCCGCTCCAGGGCCGCGGTGGACCGGTCCCGGTCGGCCGAGCCGCCCACCAGGTCGTCGAAGGCGTTGGCCGCGCGGATGATCCGGCTGCCGATCGGCGGCACCACCTGGCCGCCCCGCCAGGGCAGGCTCTGGCAGCGGACGATCTCCGCCACCGGGTCCAGCACGCCCGCCTGCTCGATGACGCTCGCCCCGAGCCCGGCGATGCGCTGCTGGTCCTCCGGCGAGGCCAGCACGGTGGCCCCGCCCGGGATGGGGTCGGCCAGCGACAGCTGCCCGATGTCGTGCATGAGCGCGGCGTACTCCAGCTGCAGCAGGTCCGGCTCGCTCATCCCGAGTTCCCGGCCGACCGCGACGGCGAGGCGGCTGACCCGGTGGGAGTGGCCGTCCTCCACGTACCCGCCGACCTCGGTGACCCGGGCCAGCGCCCGGACCGTCTGCAGGTAGGTGGACCGGATCCCGGCGTAGCGGCGGAACGCCGTCTGGGTGACCAGCAGCGGGGCGATGAACAGCGCCAGGGCGACCAGCCCCATGGCCTCGGCGGCCAGGGCGATGAGCATGGCCGACGCACCCACCGCGGCACCCAGCGGGACCTGGATCTGCAGCTCATCACCGAGCGAGACGCCGAACCGGGCGCGCAGCGCATCGGCCCGGATGAGCGCCCTGATCACGCATTCGGCGAACCAGCCCGCCACGATCAGCACCAGCATGACGGCGAGCCTCAGCCACACCTGCTGGTCGAGGATGGCCAGGCCGGCGATGGGCCGGAAGGCCACGGCCACGAAGGCCAGGGCCAGCAGCCGGGACGCCATCCCGGCCATCCCGGCCGGGCGGCCCGCGGCCAGGTGCGGCAGCGCCCCGACGATCATGCCCACGGCGGTGACCGCGACCACCTGGAGGGCCGGCTGGTGCGCCGGGTGCTGGGCGACGCGCAGCAGCAGCGCGTAACCCAGCGCGCCGGCGCTGCCGATCGGCGCCGCCTCCCGGTCGCCGGGCAACGAGAGCCGGAGCAGCTCACCCAGGGCAATGAGCGCCCCGAAGGCCAGCGCGGTGCGCGGCTGCACCAGGCCCGCCGTGGCCGTCTGGGCCACCGCGGCGACCAGCAGCACGCCTGCCGCGGAGACCAGCAGCAGCTGCCCGGAATCCATGGACTGCCAGGCGGGCTGGCGGGCAAGGTGCCGTTGGGTGGTCATGGCAGCCGGTCAGTAGCTCTCGACCACGCGCAGCGGGGCGGTCGGGTCGTCGTGGTCCTGCGCCGCGATCTGGGGCCGGAAACCCGGCGGCACGTCCGAGGGCTTGCTGGGCCGCCAGCCGTCCCGCTGCAGCGCGGTGATGAAGGCGTCCACGAGCACCGGATCGAACTGGCGGCCTGCGCACTTGCGCAGCTCGGCGACGGCCTCCCCCACGCTCCGGGCCCCCCGGTAGGACCGGGTGGAGGTCATCGAGTCGAAGGCGTCGGCCACCGCGATCACCCGGGCGAACTCGGGGATCTCGTCCCCGGCCAGGCCCATCGGGTAGCCCTTGCCGTCCATCCGCTCGTGATGATGCATGATGCCGTCGAGCGCTTCGTTCAGGAAGCCGATCTGCCGGACGATCTCCAGGCCGCGCATCGGGTGCAGCTGGATCGCGGCCAGCTCCTCCTCGGTCAGCGGCCCGGTCTTCTGCAGCACCTTGGTCGGCACGCCCAGCTTGCCCACGTCGTGCAGCATGCCGGCGAACCCGATGGCCTCGACCCGCTCGGCGCCCATGGCGATCTCCCGGGCCAGCATGGTGGCTCCCCGGGAGACCCGCTCGCTGTGCCCGCGGGTGTAGAAGTCCTTGGTCTCCACCGCCTGGCACAGCGCGGCCATGGTGGCGGCGTACGCGGCCTGCTGGGCGGCGAACTGCCCCATCGCCCAGCGAGCCACGAACAGCGGGATCAGCACGAGCACCGCGGCGAACGGGCCGACCAGATACCACAGGGCGGCGATCAGCAGCCCCAGCGTGGCGTAGCCCAGGTCGGAGGCGAGCAGCAGCGGGAGGTGGAGGTCCAGCCGACCGCGCGGCGCGTTCACCCGGGCCGGGGGCAGCAGCAGGAGCATGCCCCACAGCAGGCCGTGGTTGACGGCCACGTGTACCGCGGCCGCCACCGCGAACGGCAGGATATCCCCGGGGAACCACCCGGGGTCGGGGATGCCGACCCGGCCGCCCAGCGCCACGTAAGCGGTGCCCGCGGCGAACGCGCTCACCGTGTACATCGCGCCGTTGAAGACCCGCTCGCGCAGCCCGCCGCGGCGCAGGCTGAACAGGGAGCTGGCACCGACCAGTGCCGCACCGCCCGGGCCGAGCAGCACCACGGCCGCGAGCGTGGCCGTGGAACTCGGCGACCAGGCGGACTGGCGGGACGTGAGCGCGGTGGGGGTGGAATCACAGATCAGGAAGAGGACGGCGAGGACCAGCAGGGTGCGGGACAGCCTGAAGTCCAGGTCGCCATCGGAGTCAGCCTGCAGCACGTACAGCAATACGGCGACCGCCGACGCGACGACCACGCCCATGTATGTACTCGCGGCACGCGAGAGCCTGCGCACGACCCCCCCTCGCAGTCAGTCTCGGCCGCCGCGCCGTGTCAGGCCCGCTGCCCGGCGACGCTGGGGGCCACCGATCCCAGCAGTCATGAGCTAATCCGGACCTGACGGGCCGGCCAGCCGGGCCCGTTCGCGACACAGGGTAACGCCCTCGGCGCTATTCGCGTAGCCCCGATAGCAGATATCTACAATCTGTGGAATTGAAGTAACAGAGAGCTTTAGCGGAGACGTCCCAGCAGGTCACGGCATCCCTGGCCCTCGGGCACGGCCGGCTATTCGGTGACCTCGATGGTCGCCCGGACCTCCTGGATGCGGGTGAGTACCTTGATCCGGAGGTCACCGGGCACGGCGTCGTGGCCGCAGTGCTTGTGCACCAGCCGCTTGACCGCCTCTTCGAGGCCGTATTCCCGCAGGCAGGGGCCGCATTCGTCGAGGTGCTGGCGGATCTGCGCGCGCCCGTCGTCGCCTAGTTCCCCGTCGAGGTAGGAATAGACCGCGTCCAGCACCTCGCTACACGGCGTCTCGTGGGGCTTCCCGCAGCTCATGGCGTGTCCGCCGGGTGATCGCCCTCGGCCGGCTGGGCCTCGGTGGCGGAACCGGCGCGGACCAGTCCACGCTCGGATGCGTAATCCTGCAACAGGTCGCGCAACTGCCGCCGCCCGCGATGCAGCCGCGACATGACAGTGCCGATTGGCGTGCCCATGATGTCGGCGATCTCCTTGTACGCGAAGCCCTCGACGTCAGCGAGGTAGACCGCGATGCGGAACTCCTCGGGGAGGGCCTGCAGGGCCCTCTTGATATCGGAGTCAGGCAGCCGCTCCAGCGCTTCGGCCTCGGCCGACTTGAGGCCCGAGGAGGTGTGCGAGGCCGCCCTGGCCAGCTGCCAGTCCTCGACCTCTTCCGCGCCCGAGCGCTGCGGCTCACGCTGCTTCTTGCGGTAGCTGTTGATGAACGTGTTCGTCAGGATCCGGAACAGCCAGGCCTTGAGGTTGGTGCCCGGCTGGAACTGGTGGAACGACGCGTACGCCTTGGCGAAGGTTTCCTGGACCAGGTCCTCGGCATCCGCCGGGTTCCGTGTCATCCGCAGCCCCGCCGAGTAGAGCTGATCCAGGTAAGGCAGCACATCGTGCTCGAAGCGCTCGCTTCGCTGCTCGAGTGTCTCGGTTACCTGACCCACCCCCTCGGAGATGTCCTCTGACGGCCGAAGGTATTGACCGTATGGGCGGGAGGATACATCCCCGCTCTGCCCGGGCTCGAAGCGAGTCAGCTGGCCGGGCGGGCGCGCGGTACACAGTCGGCTACAACCACGCCGTGTGCAACAGGGCACCCGGCGGCTTCATTCCGTCTGTACCGGGGGGAACGGAACGGCGGCGGCCGCCCAGATGGCCGGGGAGATAACCGGCGTTCCGGAAACAGCGGGACGCGCCGGTCAGGTCAGGTGAGGTCCGCACATGGCGGGGAACATCACAGGAAGAGGGACTGCGCGGGCATCCAGTCTTCGCGACGGCATTCCGAGCCTGCCACTCCGGCAGGCGCCGGGCGCAACGCGCGCAGCCCTGGCTGGATGGAGTCATAGTGGCGGCACGTGTGACCAGCCCGCTCGCTGTTCTGGAATCAGGCTCGCTGTCGGCTTACTGGCGCTTTCACCGGGCCGTGGCGGCGGCCCAGCTGCAGGCGTGGCTGCCCGCCGGGAGCCGGGATCCTCCTCGACATCTCGGGCCCGCAGGCCAGCACGGCGGCCCAGGCGGCCGCCTCGGGTCACGCCGTGATCCGGGTGCTGCCCCAGCTCGCGACGCTCCCCGAGCCGCCGCCACCGGCCCGGCCGTGGCGCAGCCGGGCGCGGCACCCGGTCGCCCGGCCGCCCCGGATCCCCGGCCAGCTCGTCTCCGTGGTGGCCGACCCGGCCAGCCTCGGCTTCCTGGCCGACGCCTCAGTGGACGGCGTGATCGCCGACAACGGGGCACTGTCCCGGCATCTCATGGCCGAGGACATCGCCGCCGAGATCAGCCGGGTGCTGCGGCCCGGCGGGCAGCTGCTGGCCTGCGTGGACTCCCTGGTGCTGGGCATGTCCATCCTGGCCGAGCAGCGTCACTGGGCCGAGCTCACCGACCTGCCGCAGGCCGAGGTGGTGCTGGTGCCGTGGCCGGACGGCCGGATCACCCGGTGCTTCGGCCCGGAGCAGCTCACCGACCTGCTCGGCGAGGCGGGGCTGGAGGTCAGCTGGATCCGGCCCCGGACGGTGCTGTCGCCGTCCATGGTGGATCACGTCCTGCGCAAGGACCCGGGCGCCGTCGCCCGGCTGGTCCGCGCGGAACTCGCCGCCGGCGCCCAGGAGGACAGCTTCCCCTGGCCCGGGGGCCCGGGAAGCGGCACCCCGGGAACGGCACCCCGGGGCAGCACCCCGAGCAGCACCCCGGGAAGCGGCACCCCGGGGAACGGCACCGCCCCGGCCGCCTTCAGCGGCCTGGGCGGCATCGAGTCGTTCGGCATCTTCCTCATCGCTGCCGCGCGCAAGCCCGGCCCCTAGCCAGCGCTGGCCGGCTCCGCCGCGCCGGACAGCGGCTCGATGAGCTGCGGGCCGTTGTGCCGCACCGCATTGACCTCCGTGGACACCGGATACGAGGCCAGGTGGGCCGACACGGCCGGGGCCAGCAGGCCGTGCAGGTCCCCGGTACTGGTCAGCGCAGGGTCGAGCCAGTCCGCCCACTGGTCCGGCTCGATCACCATCGGCATCCGGTCGTGGATCTGGCCGACCTCATCGGCGGCCCGGGTGGTGATGATGGTCGCCGTCCACAGCCAGGCATCGTCGTCCTCGTCGGGCCGGTCCCGGTCCCGCCAGCGCTCGTACAGGCCGGCGAACGCCAGCACGCCGCCGTCCGCGCGGTGGATGAAGTACGGCTGCTTGCCCGGGTGCTCCGGGTCGCCGGTCTTCATCCACTCGTAGTAGCCGTCCGCCGGGATCAGGCACCGGTGCCGGGCGAAGGCCCGCCGGAAGGCCGGCTTGGTGGCCACCGTCTCGGCCCGGGCGTTGATCATGCGGCTGCCGATGGAACGGTCCTTGGCCCAGAAAGGCACCAGCCCCCACCGGACCACCCGCAGCTCACGCTCCGCGGGGGCATCCTCACGCGGCTCCGCGCTCTCTCCCG
Organism: uncultured Actinomycetes bacterium; assembly: GCA_963840195.1. Taxonomy (GTDB): domain Bacteria; phylum Actinomycetota; class Actinomycetes; order Streptosporangiales; family Streptosporangiaceae; genus RYN-230. The sequence continues at coordinate 16,397 of CAWIYD010000012.1, read as the reverse complement.
CCGACCCGTGCCCGGCCGCCTCCTCCGGCTCCCGGGGCTTCCCGGCCAGCACGGCGTAGATGGGCTTGGTCGGGGCCACGTTGTAGTCCGGCCGCAGCGGCTCCTCGCCGGGGTCCTGCTGCACGCCGAACTCGGCCAGCAGCTCGGTGCGCTTCCGCGCCGACGCAAAACGGCCGCACATCGTCTCACCTGCCGTCAGGGTGCTGGCGCTGCCCGTGCAGCACCGGTTGAGCACAGAATGCAGGGTACCCAGGGCCGGCGACATTTCCCCGGACCGCCCGGCTCACTCCGGGCACACGGGCCAGGGCACGCATTACGCTCACAGCATGGATCACCAGCAGCCAGGACCCGGCGCCCAGCCGCCGTGGCGGGCACCGCAGGCGGCCGGCCCGGTGCGCGCCACGGTGCGGCTGCCCGGCTCGAAGTCGATGACCAACCGGGCCCTGGTGCTCGCCGCGCTGGCCCCCCGGCCGACCGACATCGCGGGCCCGCTGCGGGCCCGGGACTCCCTGCTCATGGCGGGCGCGCTGGGCGCCCTGGGCGCCACCGTGGACACCGGCCCCCGGACCACCGGGGACGCCAGCGCAGGACACACCTGGCGGGTGACCCCCGGCCAGGCCGCCGGGGACACATCGGTCGATGTGGGCAACGCCGGCACCGTGATGCGGTTCGTCCCGCCGGTCGCGGCGCTGTCCCGGGTCGCGGTCCGGTTCCACGGCGACCCCCGGGCCTCGCAACGCCCGGTCGGCGCGATCATCAGCGCCCTGCGGGAGATCGGCGCGGTCATCGAGGACGGCGGCCGCGGCGCCATCCCGTTCACCGTGCACGGCACCGGCACGGTGCCGGGCGGCTCGGTCACCGTGGACGCCTCCGCCTCCTCCCAGCTGGTGTCCGGGCTGCTGCTCGCGGCGCCGCGGTACGAGAAGGGCCTGGAGGTCCGGCACCGGGGCCCGCGGGCCCCGTCCGCGCCGCACATCGCCATGACCGTGCAGATGCTGCGGGACGCCGGGGCCACCGTGGAGACGGCCGCGGCCACCCCGGGCCCGGCCGGGCCGGGCGGGCCGGGCGGTGCCGTTCTCCCGGACACCTGGTTCGTCCATCCGGGGCAGCTCACCGGCCACGAGATCGCCGTTGAGCCGGACCTGGTCAATGCGGCCCCGTTCCTCGCGGCGGCCCTGGTCACCGGGGGCAGCGTGACGATCCGGGACTGGCCGGCCAGCACCACGCAGCCGGCCAGCCAGATCCTGGCCACGTTCCGCGCCCTCGGGGCCGCATGCCAGGCCGGCCCGGACGGGATGACGGTCACCGGGACCGGCCGGATCCACGGCATCACCGCGGACCTGGCCGACGTGAGCGAGATCTCGCTGGTCGCCGGGGCGCTCGCGGCCCTCGCAGACGGGCCGTCGGTGATCACCGGGATCGGCCACCAGCGGCTGCAGGAGACCGACCGGCTGGCCGCCCTGGCCACCGAGATCAACGCGCTGGGCGGCGACGTCACCCAGCGCGACGACGGCCTGGAGATCCGGCCCCGGCCGCTGCGGGCCGGGCGGCCGGTCGCCAGCTACGACGATCACCGCATGGTGATGGCCGCCGCGGTGCTCGGCCTGGCGGTCCCCGGCCTGGAGGTGGCGGGCGCGGCGACCGTCGGCAAGACCTTCCCCGAGTTCCCCGCCGTGTGGGCGGCGATGCTGGAGCGCGCTCCCTGAGCCGGCGGGCGGCCCATGCGGACCTGGACGAGGACGATGTGCGGGTCCGGCCGGCCCGCGGCTCCCGGCCGCGGACCCGGCGCAGGCCCGCGCACGGGGACGCCGCGGATGCGTTCGTCGCCGCGGTGGACCGCGGCCGGTACGGGTGCCTGATCGACGGCCGGCCGGTCACCGCGATGCGGGCCCGCGAGCTGGGCCGCCACAGCGTGGTGGTGGGCGACCGGGTGGCGCTGGCCGGGGACGTGTCCGGCGCCCCGGGCACGCTGGCCCGGGTGGTCCGGGTCACCCCGCGCACCTCGGTGCTGCGCCGGTCGGCCGACGACACCGACCCGGTGGAGCGGGTCATCGTGGCCAACGCCGACCAGCTGGTCATCGTCACCGCGCTGGCCAACCCGGAGCCCCGGCCGCGGCTCATCGACCGGTTCCTGGTCGCCGCCTACGACGCCGGGCTGGACCCGCTGCTCTGCCTGACCAAGGCCGACCTGGCCCCGGCCGGGCCCATCCTGGACCTGTACGCGCCGCTGGGCACCGCGCACGTGGCGCTGGGGCAGCCGCTGACCGGCGAGCAGCTCCGCCCGCTCCGCGAGGCGCTGGCGGGCCGGACCAGCGTCATGGTCGGGCACTCCGGGGTGGGCAAGTCAACCCTGGTCAACGCGCTGGTGCCGGGCGCGGACCGGGCGGTGGGCTCGGTCAACGTGGTGACCGGGCGGGGGCGCCACACCTCGTCCTCGGCGGTCGCGCTGCCGCTGCCGGGCGGGGGCTGGCTCATCGACACGCCTGGCCTGCGCGGCTTCGGCCTGGGCCACATCGCGCCGGAGCGGGTCGCGGCGGCCTTCCCCGACCTGGCCCCGGGCACGCTGGCCTGCCCGCCCGGGTGCAACCACCTGCAGCCGGACTGCGCGCTGGACGACTGGGTCCGGGACCAGGGCGCGGACGCCCGGCTGGTCCGGAGGCTGGACTCGCTGCGCCGCCTGCTGCGCAGCCGCGACGGCGATGACCAGGCCTGAGCTGCGAAGCACCGGCATCCATGGCCGGGCAGGGCACTGATCCGATACCGTTCGCGCCATGGCGGGATATGACGACGACCTTCGTTTCGCCCACGTCCTCGCCGACGCGGCCGACGACATCACCACGCGCCGGTTCCGCGCGCTTGACCTGCATGTGGAGGCCAAACCGGACCTTACCCCGGTGACGGACGCGGACAAGGCGGCCGAGGAGTCCCTGCGGAACGTGCTGCGCCGGTCCCGTCCCCGGGACGCGGTGCTGGGCGAGGAGTTCGGCCGGGACGGCGGCGGCCCCCGCTGCTGGGTGATCGACCCGATCGACGGGACGAAGAACTACGTGCGCGGGGTGCCGGTGTGGGCCACCCTGATCGGCCTGATGGACGGGGACAAGGTCGTGATGGGCGTGGTGACCGCGCCGGCGCTGGGCCGCCGCTGGTGGGCCGCGAGCGACAACGGCGCGTGGACCGGCAAGAGCCTGACCAAGGCCACCCGCTGCCGGGTGTCCGAGGTGTCCCGGATCGAGGACGCCTCGTTCTCCTATTCCGGGGTGACCGGCTGGGAGGAGAAGGGCGTGCTGCCCGGCTTCCTCGAGCTGGCCAGGTCGGCCTGGCGGACCCGGGCGTACGGCGACTTCTGGTCGCACATGCTGGTGGCCGAGGGCGCGGTGGACTTCTCCGCCGAGCCCGAGGTCTCGCTGTGGGACCTGGCCGCGCTGCAGATCATCGTGGAGGAAGCCGGCGGCATCTTCACCGACCTGAACGGCAACGCCACGCCCGACGGCGGCAGCGTGGTGTGCAGTAACGGGCGGCTGCACGGCGAGGTGCTCGGCCGCCTGTCCGGCCGTTAGGCGGAACCTGGCTGCCTGCGCCGGGGGTTGCCCTCAGGCGGGGAAGCGCGGATGCTGGAGTGATATGCGTCACAAGAGCACAAGCGTGCTCTGTGCCAAGCTGAGCCGCGACCACGGCCCGCACGCGGGCTCGCCCGCGTCTCCCGGCCGCCCGGGGAGTGATCGACCGTGAAGGTGCGAGACGGCATGACCAGGCTGGTGCTCACCATCGGCCCCGCGCACACGCTGCGCGAGGCGGCCAGGCTGATGTCGGCCCGGCACGTGGGCGCCGCGGTGGTGACCGACGACGACCATGCCGGGGTGGGCATCCTGACCGAACGGGACGTCCTCGACTCCCTGGGCGCCGGCCAGGACCCGGACACCGAGCTGGTCGCGCAGCACCGCACGGTCGACGTCGTGTTCGCCTCCCCGGAGTGGACCCTGCAGCAGGCGGCGGAGACGATGGTGCACTCCGGTTTCCGGCACCTGGTCGTCGTCGAAGGTAACGAGGTGACCGGGCTGCTGTCCATGCGCGACATCGTCCGCGTGTGGGCCGAAGCGTCCGCCGCGGTAGCCACCACCCCAGCCCACGCATCAGCCTGAACGCCCACCCGATGGCCATCCTCAGCCACGGTCCCGCGTCATGACCTGCTTACCGGCCGGGATCCGCGCCAGTGGCAGCCCGATTCCGGCTGCGTAAAGAGCGCGTGAGACCGTATAATCATGCGGCTCCGGGGCGCGGTAGTCCTTGTCACCGGCGGATCGTCCGGAATCGGCGCCGCCACTGCCCGGTGTCTCGCCGCGGCCGGGGCCCGTGTCCTGGTCGCGGGCCGGGACCCGCGCAGGCTGGATGCCGTGGCCCGGGATACCGGCGGCCTGGCGGTCGAGGCGGATCTGCGCTCCCCGGATGGCCCGGCGGAACTCGCCGAGGCGGCCCTGGAGATGGTCGGGAAACTCCCCGCCGGTCCCGAGGACGAGCCCGCTGGTGACGGCATTGACATCCTGATCAACAACGCCGGTGTCGGCTGGTCCGGGCCGGTGCCGGAGATGAGCCCCGACAAGGTCGCGGAGATCCTGGCCGTCGATCTGGCCGCCCCGATCGAGCTGACCCGGCGGCTGCTGCCCGAGATGACCGCCCGCGGCCGGGGCCGGATCGTCTTCGTCTCCTCGATCGCGGGCGCCACCGCGGTGCGGGGCGAGGCGGTGTACTCGGCGGCCAAGGCCGGGCTGGGCTCCTTCGCCGAGAGCCTCGCCCATGAGCTGGAGGGCTCCGGCGTGAGCGTCTCGGTGGTGGTGCCGGGCGTGATCAACACGCCGTTCTTCGACCGGCGCGGCCGCCCCTACGGCCGCAAGAAACCGGGGCCGCTGCCGGCCGAGCGGGCCGCCGAGGCGATCAAGACCGCGCTGGAGCGGGACCTGCAGGAGGTGTACGTGCCCGGCTGGATGCGGCTGCCCGCCCGGCTGCATGGCGCGGCACCGCGGTTGTTCGGGGTGCTGGCGCACCGGTTCGGCGACCATGGCTGAGTGCCGGCGGGCGGCCACGGCCGAGCGCCGGCGGGCGGCCGCAGCCCGGTGACGGAGGCCGTCCGCCCATGGGCAAGAAATGAGGACCCTGTGCGCCTCCCCAGCCGGGCACACAGGGCCCTCTGCCCCCCGAGCTGGCCGTTTGACCGGGGGAAATACATCCCGGCAACGGCCATCAGTCCCTAGTTCATCACGTTCGGGCGGATTATGACAGAGCCCAAAGTCATATTTTGGTCCTTAAGCTGCGCATGACGTGCTAGTGTGCCCCGCGCACTCCCGGGTCACCCGGTGATTGTGGTCCCTGGGCGGGCCGGGCAAGATGGTCCCCGCGAGCGGGCCAAGGCGACGAACGGCGGCACCAGGTGAGCGGCTCAGGGACGACTGCGGTGACCACGGAGGGGCCGGCCAGCCCGGCCGCCCTGATCGCGGGCTGGCGGCGCTGGCTGGCGGCCGCGGCCCTGATCCTGGTGGTCGCGGGCCTGGTCCCGCCGGTATCCACCCTGGCCGGGCGCTACGTGGTGGCGGAGACGGCCCAGTTCGCCGTGTTCGCCATGATCGTCCCCGCGCTCCTGGTGCTGAGCGGGCTGTGGGGGCTTCCCGGGCTGTCCCGCCTGCCCGGGCTGGCGGCCCTGGCCGGGCGGCTGGCCGCCTCGCGCCGCCGGCATCCGTCGTTCATGCGGTCCCTGGTGGTGCTGGCCGTGTTCGGGCTGGTGACGGTGTTCTGGCGGCTGCCCGCCATGATCGACGCGGTGGCGCGGCACCAGGCCCTGGCCGTGGCCGAGATGGCCAGCCTGCTCATCACCGGCGTGGCCCTCTGGCTGGAGATCGTGGCCGCCCCGCCGGTGCGGCCCCGCGGCCGCGCGCTGCACCGGGCCGTCATCGCCACCTTCGCGATGTGGCTGACCTGGGCCATCGCCTACATCCTGGGCTTCGCCAATCACGGGGTGTTCCACGCGTTCCGGTACGTCCCGGGCGGCCCGCTCAGCGCCGTCGCGGACCAGGAACTCGCGACCGCCGTGATGTGGGCGGTGGCCGCCGCCTGCTTCCTGCCGCCCATCATCATCGCGGGGTTCAGCTGGATGCACGACAGCGACGACGTCGAGCAGGAGCTGAACCGGGTCACGGACGCGACCGGGCTGCCCGCGGTGCGCGGCTGGGGCCCGCCGCGGGGCGGCAAGGCCTCCTCGGCCTGAGGCAGCTCAGCGCTCGGCCGGAGGCCGCTCGGCCGGAGGCGGAGCCAGCCCGGCGTCCCGGTCTGGGGCATCCCCGGCCGGCGGCTCAGGCCGGCCCACGGGCAGAGCGACCTTCTCGCTGAGCGGGTGCTCCCGGCCCGCCAGCGCGGCGATCGAGGCCATGATCCCGGTGTCCCGGTCCCCCACCAGTTCCCAGGACCGGGCGATGCCGATGATCAGGGAAGCGGCCAGCACGTTGCCGATCATGTCGATGCCCTCGGTACTGCGCTCATTGGCGAGCAGCACCAGGCCGGCCGCCAGTTCGGCGCCGAACGTGGCCAGCAGCAGCGCGATGAGGCCGATCTGCCCGCGGACCCGCAGGCGGCCTGCCGGGTCCGCGATGATCGAGCGGAGGCCGGCCAGGGTGAACAGGATGCCGATGACCGCCACGATCATCGCGGGGTACGCGATGTTGTTATTCGGGACCAGGCCAAACACGGACACCGTGAGGGCGTTCGTGAAGGCCAGCAGCGCGGCCGCCGCCCGGACCTGCTGGATGACGCCCCGGCGGGCGGCCGGCGCGACGGACATGGCCACGAACAGCAATCCGGTCAGCGCGGCCGCGCATCCGGCGATGGCCGCGAACAGCTCCCGGTAGTTGCCCAGCACCACGAGAAGATCACCCCCGTCCGGTGGGCGCACCATGACATTAGGGGCAAGCCCGGCAATTACCGTACGGCACGGCGCGGGCGGCCGGGCCGGCCCGCCGGGGTCCCGGGCGGCACGGCCCGGCCCCGGGCTCCCGGCCGGGGTTCCCGGCCGGGCAGGTGGGCAGGGTCCCGATCATGACAGCGAAAGCGTTTCTCGGGACGGGGGCGGCGACCGCCGCCGCCGCGGTGGCGGGCGGCGTGGCCACCGACGTGGACAGCGACTGGTACCGGCACCTCGACCTGCCCAGCTGGCAGCCGCCGGGCCAGGTCATCGGCCAGGTGTGGACGGTGCTCTACAGCCTGACCGCGGGCGCCACCGCCCGGGCCTGGAACCGGGCCGGCCGGCCCAGCGCCGGCGCCTGGCCACGGCCCTGGCCATCAACCTGGGACTGAACGCCGCCTGGCCGTGGGTGTTCTTCCGCTGGCACCGCCCGGTCCTGGGGGTCGCGGTCATCGCCCTGCTGGAAGCGTCCACCGTCACGCTGACCAGGGAGGTGGCCCGGACCGACGGCAAGGCGGCGGTCGCGCTGGCGCCGTATCTCGGCTGGAACGCCTTCGCCCTGGTCCTGAACATGACGATCGCCGCCGCCAACCCCGGACCGGGCCAGGGAGTGCGCCGCAGGGGACGTTAAGGCGGATCGTTCGTGGGCGGCCGGTTAGTGCCCGGCCGTGGCGAAGAACTCCCTCAGCTCAGCGGCCAGTTCGTCGGGTGCTTCCTCGGCCAGGTGATGCCCGCAGTCGAGGGACCGGCCGCGGATGTCGTCGGCCCAGTCCCGCCAGATGGCCAGCGGGTCGCCGTACAGGTCTTCCATGTCGTCCCGGGCCGCCCAGAGGTACAGCGCCGGGCAGCCGATCCGCCGCCCCGCCGCCCGGTCGGCGTCGTCGTGCGCGCGGTCGATGCCAAGGCCGGCCCGGTAGTCCTCGATCATGGCGTGGACCGTCTCGGGATCGTGGATCGCGCGCCGGTAATCGGCGTAGGCCTCGGCCCCCATCTGCTCCGCGGTCGCCGTGTACCAGGCATCGGGGTCCGCGTTGATGAACCGTTCCGCGGGCTTGCCCATCTGGCCGAGGAAGAACCAGTGGTACCAGGCGGCCGCGAACCTGGCGTCGCAGCGGGCCAGCGCCTCGCCGATCGGGATGCCCTCCATCAGCACCACGCGCCGGACCGCGGCCGGGTGGTCCATGGCCAGCCGCTGCGCGACGTACGTGCCACGGTCATGCCCGGCCACGCAGAACCGCTCGTAACCGAGCCGGCGCATCAGCTCGGCGCAGTCCCGGGCCATCGCCCGCTTGGAGTACGGCTCGTGATCGGCCGTCGTCGGCGGCTTGGACGACTCGCCGTAGCCACGCAGGTCCGGGCAGACGACGGTGAAGTCCCGGGCGAGCAGCGGTGCGACCCGGTGCCAGGTCGCGTGGGTCCGCGGGTGCCCGTGCAGCAGCAGGACCGGGGGCCCGGACCCGCCGTGCCGGACCCGCAGTTCGGCCTGGCCGACGTCGATGCGCTGCAGTGTGAACCCCTCGAACATGACCCGTAAGGTTCCACCCGGGACGCGGCCAAACGTCCGTGGCTCCGGACACCCGCCGGGCTCATCATGGTTACATGACAGCCGACCGGGCACCCGGCGGCCGCCACGGGCGGGTGACCGGGGCGCGCCGGGTGCACCGCAGTGCCCCCGACGCCCCCGCCGAGACGACCGTGCTGGCGGCTCATGACCGGTTGAATCCACCCCGCCGCGCCGCCCGGGAAGCGCCGGGCCGGGATCATCGAGGCGGCCGACCTGTCCGCGTGGATCACCTGGGCCCGCATGCGGGAGAGCCGGCCACCAGCACGAGCTTCCCGCGCACGTGACCGTCCTCGCTGACGCGGTGCGCCTCCGCGACCTCGGCGAGCGGGAAGGTCCGCGCGACCGGGAGCGAGAAGCGCCCGGAGGAGATCAGCCCGCCGATCCCGGCGAGCGCGTGCACCGCGCGGCCGGCATCCCCGCTGCTGAACCTCACCCCGTGCTCCTGCGCGCCACCGAAGTCGGCGATCGTCACGACGCGGCACGGGCCGCCCGCGAGCTCGATGAGCTCGGGCAGCACGCCGCTCCCGGCGACGTCGAGCGCGGCGTTGACGCCGTCCGGCGCGAGCGCGCGAACCCGCCCGGCGAGGCCCTCGCCGTAGGCGACAGGCGCGGCCCCCAGCGAGCGGAGGTAGTCGTGGTTGGCCGGACTGGCGGTGCCGATCACGCGCGCGCCGCGCACCACGGCGAGCTGAACCGCGGCGCTGCCGACGCTTCCGGAGGCGCCGTTGATGAGCAGCGTGCCGCCGCTCCCGGCGCCGAGCAGGTCGAGCGCGCGCGTGGCCGTCTCGATGGCGGCCGGCAGCGCGGCAGCGCCGGGGAAGTCAAGCGACGGCGGGATCGGCGCATAGGAGGACAGCACCGCCAGCTCGGCCTGGGCCGCCCCCTCGGCGCAGAAGCCGAACACGCGATCGCCGACGGCCACGTCCGCCACCCCCCCGCCGAGCTCGTCGACGACGCCCGCCGCCTCGTGGCCCAGGGTTTGCGGGAGCTCCCCGTCCATCAGGCCCTGGCGCTTCTTCCAGTCGCTCGGGTTGACGCCGGCCGCGCGCACCGCAATCCGGACCTGGCCGGGACCCGGATGCGGATCGGGGAGCTCCACGATCTTGAGGACCTCCGGGCCCCCGAACTGGCTGAAACGCACTGCCTTCACCATTCGCCCCGATCCCGGCTCAGGCGGCCGCGGTTGCTGCTCGTACCGCAGTCTGCCAGCCTGGCCTGCCGGGCCTGAGCCCGGCGCCGCGCGCGGGCAGGGCTGGACTCTCCGCCTGCCACCCGCGAGCACAGGTAATCCCGCAGGTGCCGCTCGGGCGTTGGAGGAGTGTGGGAACCGCGCACATGGACTTCGCCGAGTTCTACCGAAGGTCCCGGGATGAGTGCCTTCGCACCGTGCTGATCAGCGTCGGCGATCAGGACGCGGCGCAGGAACTCGTGGCCGAAGCCTTCGCCCGGGCCTGTGCGTCATGGCGCAAGGTCAGCGTGCATCCGGCTCCCGCGGCGTGGGTGGTCCGCACCGCCCTGAACGCAAACATCTCCCGGTGGCGGCGCCACCGCCGGGAGGTACCGGTACCCGACCCGGGCATGATCGCGGACCTGCCCGGGGGTGAGGGAACCGCCGACCGCCCCGTGGATCCGCGGATCATGGCGGCCCTGATGCGGCTTCCTGCCCGGCAACGGCAGGTGATCGCCTTGCGCCTGGTCCTTGACCTGGATACCGCGCAGACCGCAGAGGCACTCGGCATCTCACCGAACACGGTCATGGCTCACATGGCCCGCGCCCTCACCGCGCTGCGCCACGACCTGATGCCCGAACGAGCGCAGGAGCTCCCATGATGAACGACGACCAACTGATCACCGTGGTGCGGGAGTCCGTGACCGGCGTGCACATGCACGTCCCCACCGAACAGATTCTGAGCCGTAGCCACGTAGTGCGCGCGCGGCGGCGGATCCCCGGCCTGGCCGCCGCCCTGGCCGTGCTGGCCGGGACGGCTGTGGCCGCGACCGCGCTGCTCCCGGCCAGTCACCAGGCCAGCCATCGGCCCGGCTTCCGGCTGGCGGCCTGGACGGTAACTGAGCAGTCCGGTGGGACGGTCTCCGTCACCATCCGCGAGCTGCGTGACCCGGACGGCCTGCAGCGCAGGCTCCGGGCGGATGGCGTCCCGGCCAGCGTTACCTTCTTCGGCCGCCTGCCCCGTTCGTGCCAGCGATACCCCGCGGGCACAGCCCTGATCAACAAGGTCTTCACGAGCCAGCACGCAGGACGCTTCCCCGTCATGATCATCCACCCCGGTGCCCTGCCCCAGGGCGTCGGAGTGGAGATCAACCCCCCGGCGGGGCAGCCCATCACCAGCGTCGCCATCGGCCTGGTGGGCACCAGCCCGCAATGCACCGGCAGCTGAGCCGCCGCGGCGGGCGGCCGACCGGGTGGAAGCGGGCGACCCCTTCATGACGGGTGCTCATGGCCGTAACGCTTCCGGGACGCTTGGCCCCTAGGCTGGCCTGCATCTACCTCGGCCGGAGGGGGGAGGCGGCAGCCGGTGGCCGGTGTCTCCCGGCGGTTCCCTCGCCTATCGCGTACCGGGATGGCGGTCCTCGGCACGTTCGGTCTGGCCCTCATCGTCGCCTGGGCCCCGCTGACCTACCTCAGCGGCGATCTGCAGGCGTCCCGCGACGGCCTGGCCGCGGTCTTCTCGCTGATCTGTGGCCTGGTCGGGGCGCTGGTGGCCCGCCGGCAACCCCGCAACCCCGAGGGCTGGCTCCTGCTCGGGGTGGCCGTGTGCGTCATTGTCCTGTTCGACAGCGGCCTGTACGCGGTGCTCGACTACCACAGGCACCAGGGGCGCCTGCCGCTGGGCACGACCGCGGTGTTCCTCAAGGACACCCTGGGTGAGGTGTTCGTTCTTTGTTTCGGGCTCATCATCCTGCTCTTCCCGGACGGGCGGATGACCCGGCGATGGGTGTGGGTGCTGCGGGCGTACCTGGCCCTCGTCACGGTCCTCATCGTGGACATTGCCGCCAACGAATTCGGCACCATCGCCGGACGGCACATTCAGGTCAACATGACCGGCCAGTACTCCGGTCCCGGGAGCCCTACCGGTGCCCTGGCCGCGCTGGTGACCGTGGTGGGGTACGCATGGATCCTGGCCCCGCTGTTCTGGCCGCTCTTCGTAGCGCGCCAGGTCCTCGCCTGGCGGCGCTCGACCAGCGAGCGGCGCCAGCAGCTCAAGTGGCTGATGGGCGGGGCGGTCCTCGCGCTGATGGGCCTTCTGGTGATCTCCTTCGGGCCGCCGAGAAACCAGACGCCCGGCCGGATCGTCGGGGACGTAGCCATCCTGGCCCTGGCCGCGCTGCCCGTCAGCATGGGCGTCGGCATCCTGAAGTACCACCTGTATGACATTGACCGGCTGATCAGCCGAACCGTGGCGTACGCGCTGGTGACTGGACTACTAGTCGGGGTCTACGCGGGCATTGTCACGCTGGCTACCCGGGTGCTGGGCTTCGCTTCACCAGTGGGAGTGGCCGCCTCGACTTTGGCCGCTGCCGCGCTGTTCACCCCCGCCCGCCGGCGAATCCAGCGGTCGGTTGACCGCCGGTTCAACCGGGTCCGGTACGACGCGGAGGAAATCGTGGCGGCATTCGCGGAACGCTTGCAGGCCATCATCGGGCCAGGTGCGGCACGTGAAGAACTGGCCACGGCGGTGCACCAGGCGCTCGAGCCCAGCCACGTTTCGGTATGGCCGCCAGCCAATATCGGGCCGTGACCACCAGGTTCGCCATGCGTGAGTGGGTATGCACCGGGCAGGGCAACTCCTATCTTCTACTACGAGGCGTAGTGAGGTGACACGCGTGTGCCCGTTAGCGAGCCAGAGCGAGGTGGGAACTGGTGGCTGCTGATGGGCTGACGGCGGCCGTGGTCGGGGGCGGGATCGCCGGTCTGGCTTCGGCAGTGTCCCTGGCCCAGGCAGGCTGGCAAGTCACGGTGCTGGAGCGGGCGCAGGCGTTCGGTGAAGTCGGGGCGGGCCTGGCCATCACCGGGAACGGAATGACGGCGCTGGCTGCCCTCGGGATAGGCGGCGCCGCCCGCGCGGCCGGATTCCAGACCGTCACCGCCGGCTTCCAGGACCCGAGTGGCCATTGGCTGATGCGCATACCCGACCGGCCCGGCCTGCGGGCGGTCACCACGATCTGGGGCCTGCACCGCCAGCGCTTGCACGCTGTCCTGCGGCAGGCTGCCGCGGCCGCCGGCGGCGTCGAATTGGTGACGGGCGCCGAGGTGGTCGCCGTTCGGCCGGGGGCGCCGGGAGGCGACCTGGCCGCGGTTACCTGGCGGACAGAGAACGAGGCGCACAGGGTCCGCGTTCAGCTGGTGGTGGCGGCCGATGGCGTGCGAAGCGCCGTGCGGGCTCAGTTGTTCCCGGCCGCACGGCCTCACTACAGCGGGAGTACGAGCTGGCGAGCGGTGATCCCTGATTCCGCCTCCGACGGGCGGCTGGTTGAGGTGTGGGGGCCGGGCACTGAGTTTGGTGCGCTGCGGGTCAGCGACAGCGAGATTTACTGGTACGGGTACTTCCGCAACCCCGAGGGAGCGGTCTTCGCCGACGAGCTAGGCGCGGCCCGCGACCGGTTCGCGGCCTGGGCTCCGTGGATTCGCGGCCTGGTGGCAGCTACCCCTGCCGACCGGCTGATACGTCATGACGTCTACCACCTTCCCCAGGGGCTGCCTGCCTATGTATACGGGCGGGTGGCCTTCGCTGGGGATGCCGCGCACGCCGCGCTGCCGACGGCGGGGCAAGGAGCGGCCACCGCCCTGGAGGACGGCGTGTGCGTGGGTCGCATCATCGCGGCCCCTGTCCGGGCCGGCGGTGACCTGGCGGCGGCACTGACCGCGTTCGATCACGTTCGCCGCCCGCGGTGCCGGCAAATGGCGCGAACGGCGGCCATGATCGCCCGGATCGGTGCCGATCTCGGCGGCGGGTGGCGTCAGACGGCCCGCAACACGCTGCTGCGGCTGGCCCCGGCCGGCCCTCTCGTCAAGGCGGGCGCACCGATCGTGCGCTGGGCACCCCCGGAGTGACAGCCCGAATCCTGATGGCGGCCTTACCCGACGCAGGTGAGACCGCGCCCGGCCGCCCCGCCGCCACCCACTCCCGGTGTGCCGTCACCCTCGCCTGCTCTAGTAGCCCGGCTGGTCAGGGTCAGCCGGCGGCTAGGTCGCGCTGATACCAGGTGCCTGGCTTACCGCCGAGGTCGGCCGGGTCGGCCGGGCCAACCGGGACGAACCCAGCCTTGGCCAGCACCTTCTGGGACGCGGCATTCCCGCGGCTGGTGGCGGCCCTGAGCGTGCGCAGTCCGTGCCGCGCCGCCGCCAGCCCGCACAGCTCCCGGACGGTCGCGGTCGCCACGCCCCGGCCGGTGACGTGCTGGGCCACCCGGTAGCCCAGTTCCGCCGTGCCGTCCCCGAAACGAACCAGGTTGAACCGGCCCAGGACCGAGCCGTCCTCGGCGACGAGCACATAGCAGGCGCACAGGCCGGCCTCCTGCTCAGCCAGCAAGGCGCTGTACCGGTCGGTGAACTGGTCGAAGAACTCGTCGCCGCGGTCGGAGATCGAGGCAGCGAAGTAGGCGCGGTTAGCCAGTTCGAAGGCCAGGACCGCCGGGGCATGGGCAGCATGCAGCCGCTGCAACTCGGGCACCACCCGACTCTAACCAGATGGCGCGCTGAGGCCACCTGAGTTTCCGCCGGGCCGGTCCCCTGAGTCTAGGCTCGTGTGGAGACGCGAATGGCGCTCACTGGCGGGAAGGGGCCTCGGGTGACGGCCAGTACGCATATCTCCCTGATGCTGGCGGTGCCGTCCGCGCCCGCCGCTGCCGACTGGTACCAGCACGCGCTTGGAGCCACCGAGTTGTGGAGCCTTGGCGGCGTGGTGGGCTTGGAGATCCAGGGAGCACCGTTCTTCCTCCACGAGCCGACGGGCACGGGGTTTGGCAGCCCGGCTGCGCTCGGCGCAACTACGGTGCGGGTCGAGGTCTTCACCGAGGACCCGGATGCGTTCATCGCCCGAGCCGTTGCGGCCGGCGCGGACGGCTCACTTGACGGGATCAGGGATCATCAGGCGCCATGGGGCGTTCACCGTCAGGGAGGCTTCACCGACCCGTTTGGCCATGTCTGGCTGGTCGGGGATAAGTCTCCGCTGAAGCCGTTCCCGCACCAGTAATCGTCACCAGGACCCACCCCGGCGCTGCGGGCCGGGCACAAGCTTCTGCGCCTGCCCGGGGCCACGCCGCCAGGACTCGGCCGACATCCGCGCCCGGGCTGTGAGACCCGCTCATGGAGCGCAGCCCAGGGGAGTTCGCCAGAACATGATCTGGCTGTAATGTTCTAAATATTGGTGCTGCTCTGGACCCCGGTAGCGACATTCCGCTTATCTGGGGGCCCGATGGTTCGCGATCTGCACCTTGCCACCCGCATCCAGTCCGCCGGGCCCTGAGGTCGCTCACATGCTCGCCGCGGTTGGCATCGCCGTGTGCGTCGGCGTTGTCGTGGTCGTGTGGGTGGCCGGTGCGCTGTACAACGCCTTCCGTTCTCCGCATGGCACCTCTCATGCGGCTCATGCCCCGCGTGAGCGGACCCGGAGCCAGCCCGGGTCGACAGCGCTCATCGTCGTGGCGCTGGTGTGTGCGGGCCTGGCGATTGTCAGCCGTAGCCACTTTGACGGCCTGGCCGTGGGGGCGTTGTGGGTCCGGGTCCTCGGGTTTGCCGTGCTGGTCGCTTCGACCGTATTCACGCTGTGGGCCCGGTTCTCGCTCGGCCTTATGTGGAGCGTGACGCCCAAGGTCCAAGGTGATCAGCAGCTCCGCACCCACGGGCCATATGCGGTGACGCGTCATCCGATCTACACCGGCGTGCTCGGGATGCTGCTCGGGGCCACGCTGCTCAGCGGGATCGGTCAGTGGATCGTGCTCTTCCCGGTCGGCCTGATTCTGTTTGAGATCAAGATCCACATGGAGGAGGATCTGATGCTGGCGACCTTCCCCGACCAGTACGCCCGGTACCGCCGCCAGGTGCCTCAGCTCGTCCCTGGCCTGTACGCACTGCATCAACACCACTCAGCCAGCCCATAGCCTTCGCGGCACGCGGACCGCTCACGATTGTTTCGCTCGTATGTCTCGTCGCCACCGAGCCGGTGGCGTGCCGTAGCGGTGCTTGAACGCGCGGCTGAATGCCGCCTCCGACGTGTAGCCGACGTTCTCCGCGATGAGCGTGACCGGAAGGGAGGTGTCGCGGAGCAGGTCGGTGGCGGCGTCCAGGCGTACGTGCGCGAGATAGGTGGCTGGCGGCTTCCCGACGCGAGCGACGAACCGCGCAGCGAACGCCGACCGGGAAAGGCGGCACGCCCGGGCCAGTTCCTCGACTGTCCAGTCGTGGCCCGGGTCTCGGTGGATAGCGCTCAAGGCCAGACCGATCTGCGGGTCGAGCGCACCGGCCAGCCAGTTCGGTTCGGCGTCCGTGCCAGCGGCCCAGGCGCGCAGAATCTGGATGAAGAGCAGATCGAGGATGCGGGCGACCATCACCGCCGATCCTTGAGAGGGCGATTGCATCTCGATGAGGAGCATCCTGCGGGCCACTTCGAGCCCTTCGAGCGCTTGGCCGTGGGCGCCGCGCAGGATGATCACGGCCGGGAGGCTCGCGAGCAGGTGGCTCGCCTGCGGGTCGCCGATCGTGAATGTTCCGCAGAGCCAGCGCGCCCGCTCGGGTGCGGGCGCGTCGTGCTCGGATGCGCCGACCCGCACGGTCGGGTGCCCGCGCTTGCCTGCGTCGCTCATGTGGTGCGGGTCGCCGCGCGGGAGCAGGATGACATCGCCGCGGCTCACGCGCTCGACGTGCGGGCCGCC
>CAWIYD010000011.1:0-65608 GCA_963840195.1 uncultured Actinomycetes bacterium | reverse complement strand
GCCCGGGCCGGGCCGCGGTTCCTGGCCAGCGCGGCGATTGCCGCATATGAGACGGCCAGGCCGCCGAGCCCGAGAAGGGCGAGCGAACCCGCGACCTAGAGCTGAGCCGGATGCCTGGCCGCGATGGGCAGCACCTTGAGGGCGGTGGCTGTGGTCGATATCACCTGATCGGTGCCCTTGGGGCTTAGCCCTGAGAATTCACGCGGGCGGTGAGCTGGCCGGCGCGGCGTCATAGAAAAGTGCTCCTGAACTGGGACGATAAGGGTGTCGAAGCCTTTATCTGATCCAGATCGAGGAGCACCTTCAACGTGAACGTTACCGGCTGGTGAAGGGCCTGCGAGGTCACCGCGGCGGTACCGGGATCGTGTCGCATGCGGGGCTGGTGCTGCTGCGGGCGCTGGCAGATAACGACCGGCCTGACGGCGGGCCTGTCGAAGGCGCTGGCCTCGCCGCCGGCTGCTGATCCATGACCGGGGCCGGGTGCTGGCCGACCTGGCGTGCGCGATCGCCGACGGCGGCGAGGTGATCAGCGATTTCCGGGTCATCGGCGACCAGCGGGAGCTGTTCGGGCTGGTCGCCTCGGTGCCCACCGCCTGGCGGACGCTGAACGAGATCGCGGCCGGCGGGCACGGGCGCAGGCGCGGATCACCGCGGCGGTTAACGCGGCCCGCCGGCAGGCATGGGCGCGGCATCGCGGCCCGGCACGGCGCCCTGCCCGGCGTCCGCGTCGCGGACAAGATGCTGGAGGGGGTGACCTGCATCCGGCTGGATGCCACGGTCGTACCTGCCTGCTCGGACAAGGAAGGCGCCGAGCCGAACTTCAAAGGGTTCGGCCATCACCCGCTGCTGGCCTACTGCGACAACACCGGCGAGCCGCTGGCCGGGATGCTGCGCCCGGGCAGCGCCGGCAGCAACACCACCGCCGATCACCTGGCAGGTGCTGGAGGCGGCGATCACCGCGCTGCCGCCGGCGTTCCGGCGGCGGCTGATGGTCACCTGCGACGGCGCCGGGGCCAGCCACGGCCTGATCGCCCGGCTGGATAAGCTCGCCTCCCGGCCCGGCTACCAGCTGATCTACTCCGTCGGCTGGGAGCTGGGCGCGCGGGAGCGCGCCGCGATCACCGCCGTCCCCGACGAGCCTGGCAGATCGCCGTCGATCACGCGCGGCGAGGTCCGCGAGCGGCGCGCCGAGGAGCCTGCGCCGACCGGGCTGCGGGCACCGCCGGTGCTGGATCGAGGAAGCGCACGTCACCGAGCTGACCGGCCTGCTGCGCGAAGGCCCGGCCGGGGACCAGCTGGCCGGCTGGCCCGCGACGATGCGGGTCTTCGCCCGCCGCGAGCGCCCGCACCCCGGCGCGCAGCTGTCCCTGTTCGAGGCCGGCTGACGGCTGGCGCTACAGCCTGTGGGTCACCAACCTGCCCGCCACGCATGCGCGGCTGGCGCGGGCAGCTGGCCTACATCGACGCCGCCCACCGGGTGCACGCCCGGGTCGAAGACGGCATCCGCACCGGCAAGGACTGCGGCATCGGCCGGTTCCCCGTCCACGCGCTGGCCATGAACAAGGCCTGGCTGGCCGCCGCCCTGACCGCCGCGGCCCTGCTGGCCTGGCTGCAGCTGCTCGCCCTCGACGGCGCCCTCGCCAACGCCGAGCCCAAGACCCTGCGCTACCGCATCCTGCACGCCGCCGCCCGGCTGACCCGCGGCGGCCGCCAGCACGCGCCTCAAAATCCCCGCCACCTGGCCCTGGGCCACCGACATCATCACCGCCTGGACCGGATCAGCGCCCTGCCGCACGCACCCTGACCAGCGACAGAACCCGTCCCGACGACCAAGAAAG
Organism: uncultured Actinomycetes bacterium; assembly: GCA_963840195.1. Taxonomy (GTDB): domain Bacteria; phylum Actinomycetota; class Actinomycetes; order Streptosporangiales; family Streptosporangiaceae; genus RYN-230. The sequence goes on along the minus strand of CAWIYD010000011.1, from coordinate 63,770 downwards.
AACCCCGGGGCCCGTGGAACCCCCGGCCACCCGGCCCGCCAGCCGGGCTCACTGTCACACCCCGGCCCTAAAATCAAGATCCACTACGCGGCTCAGCCGCCCGTCCCACCACCGACCCGTCAGCATGAATCATCAGGGCTAGCGCCTCGGCGCTTATATAGAGCACGGCGGTGACAGGGGAGGGAAATTGCTAGCACCCGCCGCCATGTCCGTGCCGCGTTATCCATTGACTTCTCCAGTCAAGTCAGCTCGGTGGCCGATCGCCACGGCGAGCTGATGCTACGCAAAGGCGCTCAACCGGGAGCGTATTTTGTGCAAGGCTATTCGTGATGGGCGCGGGCGAGAAATTGCCCACCGTGCAAGTGCATCTCCTGATCCTAGGAGGGGCCGGAACGGCTGCTCACGGCCATATGACTCAGGTTTGCCGCATCAATCAGGTTCGAAATCGCCGGGGCCTGCCATCTTCGGCTTCCCAGCACCAGGACGGGTGCCTGCATGCCGTCGAATGCAATGGTCACGGCATTTCGCCGCTAGCTGAGGAGGCGTCGAGCCCGTACGGGGCGACAGACCGCGGGCGGTCGTCCTGCCCGAACCAGGCGTCTCATGAGTCAATCCGCTACGCCAGCGCTACCAGGGTCCGGAGCAGCGCTCCCGGACGCTGCTCAAACGGCCTTAAGCAGAGACCAACACGGCTACGGGAATATTCGCCGTGTTACCCTCACGCTACATCAGGCCATACTGCACTTCAATAGACGCTGACTTATTTCGAAGTGTCTGGGCACTCAGGGATTCGTCAAAGTCTGTGTGGCGGTGTGTGACGTAGTACGGCAGCAGTCAATCGGCCTTTGACCTGGAGAAGCGAGGGTTAGGAACAGCGGTTCGGCAGGAGGCAGCAGCGAGCCGTAGGCGAGCGGAGCGAAATGCCGCCGGGCGCGCGCCGGCCGGGAGGGGCCTGGAGGCGGCCGGGCCCGGGACCACCGATGAGTTCTGCAGGCTGGGCCGGTCTACCCCGGCGTACACCACCGGACCTCGGACTGGAGACCTGCCATGACCGCTCCCGCACACGCCGGCCGCATGCTGTTCGTGAACATCCCCGTGGCGGACATCGAGCGCAGCAAGGCGTTCTTCGCGCGGCTCGGGTTCAGCTACCACCCGATGTTCACCGGCGAGACCGCCGCCTGCATGCTGGCCGGCGAGCAAGCCTGCGTCATGCTGCTCAGCCACGAGACGTTCGCGCAGTTCGCGAAGCTGCCGATGGCCGATCCTGCCACGCACACGCTGGCGCTCTACTGCTTCAGCGTGTCAGCCCGCGATGAGGTCGACACGGTCGCTGAGGCTGCGCTCGCCGCGGGCGGCACCGAGGCGGACGGCCCCGAGGACCACGGCTTCATGTACTCACGCAGCTTCTTCGACCTCGACGGCCATGGCTGGCAGGTCATGTGGATGGATCCGGCGGCGGCGCAGCAGGGCCCCGGGGAGTTCGCGGCCTCCATGCAGGACGCCGACGCCCCGGCCTGACCCGTCACCACGTTCGCCCGTGTGCTGGGTGGGCCGCGAGCACGCCGGGGATAAGACCCGGACCGGACCCAGCGGCTGCTCAGCCGGGCTTCCTGGGACACCTTGGCGGCGATGGGCGAGGTCCGGCGGTTCGCGGTGCGGGTCCTGCCAACGGATAGGCGGATGAAGCCGACCTGCATGAGCGAGCATCGCTCTGCGACTCACGTACCGCGGCTACGGGCTGGCCTGCGAGTTAGCCACGATGCCGGGTGGAGTAGCTGCTGACCGCGGTGCCTGCAGCGGCGTTAACGGCGAGGCCCAATGCCGCCCCACCTGCGATGTCGAGCGGGAAGTGGGCGCCGACGTAGACACGGCTCAGTCCCACCAGGGGGATGGCGGTCAGGGTGAGGGCGCGGCCGCCCGGGCCGAGACGGGGCAGGGCAGCCACGCCAAGGACGACGGCCACGCCCGCGTGCCCGGACAGGTATCCGAGGCCGCTGGCGTCGCGGCCGCGACGGCGGATGCCCGGAAGCAGGGTCACCGGCCGGGGCCGCCGCACTATCCGCTTGACCGCTTTGGCCAGCGCCCAGGTGCCAGTGCCGCCGATCAGGAGGCGGGCTGCCAGCTCCCCGTCTCCGGCCAGCCAGGCCGCCGCGGCCGACGCCGGGATGGCACCGAACGCGCCCAGCTGCATGATGGCCCAGGCGGGCAGGTAGACCGAATCGGGCAGGCCGTTGACTGCGCGGAATGCCCTGACTTCCCGTGGGCCCACGCGGTCGTGGCGCACGGCACCGGCGGTGGCCAGCAGGGCAGCCAGGCCGAAGCCAAGCTGGACGCCGGGAGCGGCCAGCATGGCCGGAAGGGCACGTTCATGCGTGCTCGCGGGCCGCATCATGGGTTGAGCGTAGGCCACGCAGGGCAGCCAGACGGGCCGCCCGAGGCCGTTTCGGTACCGATTCCCCCTGTGCCCACAGCGAGGATGCGGTTCCCGCGTCCTCGCCCACCACGCCACGCCGCAGCCGCCAGTAATCGCGGGCGGGCTTGGATGGCCCGCCCGCGGCCGCGTTTGCCTGGCCGGGGGCCGGCGGTCATCCTGGCAAGGTGCATAAGACGACTGGCATCCGTGACCCGGCCGCGGCGTTCCCGTTGCCGGTGACCCGGGATGACGCAGCTGACCGGCGGGCGGCGAACCGGGCGGTGGCGGTCAGCGCCGCCGGCCTGGGCCTGACCGGGCTGGTCGAGCTGCTGCTGGCTGTGCTGACCGGGTCGGTCGGGCTGCTGGGAGATGCGATCCACAACCTGTCCGACGTCTCGACCAGCGCCGTGGTGTTCCTCGGGTTCCGGCTGTCCCGCCGGCCGCCGTCCGAGCGTTACCCCTATGGGCTGGAGCGCGCCGAGGATCTGGCCGGGGCCGGGATCGCCGTGGTGATCTGGGCCAGTGCCCTGTTCGCGGGGTATGAGAGCATCCGCAAGCTGGTCGAGCATGGGCACACCAGCCACGTCTGGGCCGGCATCGCCGGGGCCGCCATCGGGATCATCGGTAACCAGCTGGTGGCGCGGTACAAACTGGTGGTGGGCCGGCGCATCGGCTCGGCGACGCTGATCGCCGACGCGCGGCACTCCTGGCTGGACGCGCTGTCGTCAGCCGGTGCGATGGCCGGGCTGATCGCGGTCGCCCTCGGCCAGCCCTGGGGGGATCCGGTCGCCGGGCTGGCCGTCACCGCGTTCATCTGCCACGTCGGCTACGAGGTCACCAAGGATGTCGTGCACCGGCTGGCCGACGGCGTCGAGCCCGAGGTCATCGTGACGGCGGAGGACGCGGCCGGGTCGGTGCCGGGAGTGCGGCACGCCCACGCCCGGGCCCGCTGGACCGGCCGGACGCTCCGGGTGGAGATCGAGGGCTGGGTAGAGCCGGACCTGTCCGCGCGTGACGCGGACGCGCTGGGCGGCCAGGTCGCCGCGGTGCTGGCCCAGCGGCTGCCCGAGGCCGGCAGCTTCACCTGGACCACCCGCGCCGTTCCCGGCTGATCCGTCAGGCTGGTTGAACCCCTGGTGCGGCCGGCGGCCCGGAGAGGGCCCGGCGGTGACGGCTAGCAGCAGTCGTCGCCGCGCCAGGCTTCCCGTCCCTCGCGGACCGCCACGGCGGCCAGGGCCAGGGCGATGATCGGGTCGGCCTGCCACCAGCCGAAGGCCGCGTTGGCGGCCAGGCCCGCCAGCACCGCGGCGGCCTGCGCGGCGCACAGCAGGTTCTGCCTGCCCTCCCCGGCCGTGGCGGGGGAGCCGAGGCGGGCGCCCAGGCGCTGCTTAGCGATACCGAGTACTGGCATGAGCAGGAGGCTGGCGGCGGTCACCGCGATGCCCAGGATGCTGACGGCGGGCCGGTGACCGGTGAGCAGCTGCCACCCGCCTTCCGCGGCGAGGTAGGGCGCGAGCAGGAAGAAGGAGACAGCCACGGCCCGGCGGGCCCGGTCTTCGGCGGCGGCGGACAGAGTGCGGCTGCCGGTGAACCGCCAGATCACGATGACCGACGCGAGCGCTTCGATGACCGATCCGAGTGCCCACCCGGTCAGCGAGACTGACCCGGCCCGCACCCCGGCGGCCAGGCCGAGGGCGCCTTCGGCGGCCATCCAGCCCAGCGACACCCAGGCCAGCCGCCGCGCCGTCCGTACCCCGGCCTGCCAGGATGCCCTGCCAGTGGCCGGAGCGGCCAGCGCCGGCCCAGGGGGGCCATCCTCGCCGGAGCGCGCTGCTCCGCCTGGCGGCTGGGCCTGCTGCTCCCTGCTCATCGGTGCGCTCCGGGGTCACCGGTGGGTGGCGTGCTCATGGGCGGCGTGGCTGGCCGGCTCGAACTGGAACGTGCTGTGCTCCACGTCGAAATGCCCCGCCAGGCAGGTCTGCAGCTGGTCCAGCAGCGCGGGCAGGTGCCGGTCCTCGAAACACGAGTCGTCCACCACCACGTGCGCGGTCAGCACGGGCAGGTCGCTGGCCACCGAGGTGGCGTGCAGGTCATGCACGCCATGGACGTGCTCGACAGCCAGCAGGTGCGCCCGGACCTCGGCCATGTCCACGTCTTTGGGCGCGGCCTCCATCAGCACCCGTACCGCCTCGCGCAGCAGCCGGACCGTCCGCGGCACGATCAGCACGCCGATCAGCAGCGAGGCCACGGGGTCCGCGCGGTCCCACCCGGTCAGCGCGATCACGATCGCCGCGGCCAGTACCGCCACGGCGCCGAGGGCGTCGTTGACCACTTCCAGGAACGCGGCGCGGATGTTGAGATTGCCGCCCTCCAGCCGCCACAGCACCAGCACCGAGACCGCGTTCCCAGCCAGCGCGATCACGCCGAAGACCCCCATCACGCCTGGCTGCACCGCGGGCGGGGTGATCAGCCGCTGGATCGCCTCGGCCACCACGAACCCGCCCACCGCCAGCAGCACCGCCGCCTGGGCGGCCGCGGCCAGCACCTCGGCGCGCAGGTACCCCCAGGTGCGGGTGTCGGTGGCCGGGCGGGCGGCCAGCACCGTGGCCGCCAGGGCCAGGCCCAGGCCTGCCACATCGCTGAGCATGTGCCCGGCATCGGCCAGCAGCGCCAGCGACCCGGACAGCACCGCCCCGATCACCTCGGCGGCCAGGATCGTGGCGGAGATCGCCATCACTGCGGTGAGCGCACGCCGCTGCCCCGGGGCCGGGGCACCATGAATGTGGCCGCCGCTCACGCGCCCACCGCCTGCTTGGCCGCGTCCCCGTACACCGGGCACAACGCCACCGCGTTCCCGGTCGCCGCCAGCACCTGCTCCGCGGCGGCCAGCAGCGTCAGTAGCTCCGGGCGGGCCAGCCGGTACAGCATCTGCCGCCCCTGCGGGCGGCCTGCCACCAGCCCGCAATCCCGAAGGCAGGCCACATGCGCCGACACCGTTGACTGCGCCAGCCCGACCGCCCGGGTCAGGTCCACGATCCGCCGCTCACCGCCCGCCAGCTCATGCACGATCGCCAGCCGCGTGGCGTCCCCCAGGCTGCGGAACAACGCCACCGCCGCCGACAGGTCCACCGAGCACGAAGGGTCGTGGGCCTCCGATGTCATCGTCATACAACGATGATATCGGCCAGCAGGACTCGCCGCTCCAGGCCGCAAGGCGATGCCACACCAGAGCAGGCCGAGCCCGATCCAGGCGGCAATGGCGGCGGGCCGGATCGCCGCTGACGGTGCCACTCGCGAGAGCGCGATCGCCCCGAGGGCACCGGCCGCTACCGCCAGCCGGAAGACGATCTCGCTGCCCCAGCTGGCCTTCACTCCCTCGCGTCGGTGCCTGAAGCCCTGCCGCAGCTCCAGCAGGACCCAGATGACTGCAGTGCCCACCAAGAGCCCGTGAGCGAAGGGTGGTACGGCGGCCATCGAGCGCACGAGACCGACGTTACTAGCGTGCTTCCGCGGTCTTCGGACGCGGCTCAGCCCAGCCCGGCGAACCACTGCTTGACCAGCCAGCCATCGCCGGCCGGCTCGGTCGTGGCGGACGCGTAACCCGTGGTGGAGTTCATCACGCCGGGCAGCAGCGTCCAGGCCGTCATGCCGATGTGGTGAGCCCGCAGGTATTGCAGGTACTGGCGGACCAGTGCGCGGGGGTGATTGAAGTGGTATCCGCCGGCAAAGTTCGTGAACTCGCCGTCCACTACCGGAATCCCCCGGCTGGCCAGGTTCCCGAAGGCCCGGTTCCACGTGGCCACCGTGACCGGCGCCTGGTCCTCCCACGGCGCGCCGGGGTGATGGAAGCTGTAGACGATCCCGCGGCCGCGTAACAGGGGGACGCCGGCCAGGGTGCTGCCCCACCAGCGGCCCTCGACCCACAGCGTGTTGCGCGCCCCCGCATTGCGCACGTCATCGACCAGCCCCTGCATCGCCCGGTGCCACCGGGCCCACGAGCAGTACCGGGGCTCGTTGAACAGATCGAAGATCACGCCGGGATTGTTGGCGTAGAAAACCATGAGATGCCGCCAGAAGGACCACGTCGCGGGCGTGGGTAACGTCTCATCGCGGGTGAACCCGGGGCGCATCTCGGTCTGCGCGTTCAAGACCACCGACAAGCCCTGGCTCAGCGCGTAGCCGGTCACGGTCCGGATGTCCTGCATGTACGCCGCGGAGAAGACCCGGCCGCTGGCGCCGACCAGCTTGTCCTGGATTATCTGGAAGCGGACGACGTTGGCGTGCCAGTAGCGGCGCGCGGCGTAGATCTGCGCCTTCATGGTGGCGAGCGCGTCCGCTGGCAGGGCGACACCGGGCGATAGCGCCGCCGCGGCGGGCAGCCAGCTTTCCAGTCCCGACAGGGTGATCCCGTGCGGAATGGCGCCCGCGGAGATGGCGGCAGCCTTATCCCCGGACGTGGCGGCAGCCTTATCCCCGGACGCGGCGGCAGCCGCGGCCGGGGATGCGGAGGCAGCCGTAGCCGCGAATAGCGGGGCAGCCGGCGCGCTTAACAGCCCAGCGACCACGGCCAGGCCCGCCAGGGGGCCCAGGCCCCGTAGCTTGCTCAGGACGCGTCCGGCTACCCGTGGCACTGCGCGCTGCATCAGGCTGAGCCCCTCCGTCGTCGGCGCGGAAAGCATCCACAGCCCCGGAGCGGATGGCGGCTCCGGAGCACAGGCCAAGCAGGATCACAAGGCTGACACATCCGGCGTACCGGCTGATACCCACACAGAGGGAACATTCCCGAACCGCGGTCAACGCCTGCAGCGCCGGAATCGCCGTCGGCGCCGGCCAGGGCCGGGCAGCCGGGATAATGGCTGCGCGCCGCGGCCGCGTAGAGATCCAGGTCAGTCCGTGCCAGCGCTGCCCACGCCCCCCGGCTACGCCCACCAAGCTACGTTCCCCGGCCCCGGCCGTTCGGGGGGTACTGCCAGTACCCGGACCAACCGCCTCTCCCTCAACCGCGCCGGACCGGGTTTCCTGGTTACTGGCCAGGGCAGCGGGCACCATGACCCGCCTCCCGTGAGAAGCCCTGGGCCCGACTCCAGGTACCGGCGGGCATGGCACCCATGAGCACCGCCTGGCACTGATTAACGACCCTTACGCACGGCACCAGGAAAGAGGTAAGCGTGATGGAGATCCTCAAGCAGCCGCCGACCGGCAAGGGCCCGGCCGAATGGTTCGCCGGGGATGTCTGGTTCGACGTCATCTACCGGGGCGAAGAACCCTTCCCCCCGGGCCCGGGCGAACATGGTCAAGTTCGCGCCCGGTGCCCGCACCGCCTGGCACTCCCACGGGCTGGGCCAGACCCTCTACATCGTCGAGGGCATCGCGTTGATCCAGTCCCGTGGCGGCGAGATCATCGAGGCCCGCCCCGGCGACATCATCTACACCCCGCCGGGCGAGGAACACTGGCACGGCGCCGCGCCCGGCCACTTCATGACCCACCTCGCCCTGTGGGAGAACCCAGGCCCGGACGGCGGACCGGAGAACACCTGGCTCGAGCACGTGACCGACGCCGAGTACAGCGGCCGGCGCGTCAGTACCCGCCGCTGACTGGCCAGCCTGGCCGCCGACAGGGCCACGGGCCTCACCCGGTAGGGCAGCAGTCATCCGTCGGCGCGGGCCAAGGTCTGCTCGGCGCCGGCCGGGACGCGGCCCGGCCGGGCCGGGGTGATCCCGGGGCCGGGTGCGGCCGGGCAGAGCGGCAACGCGACCTGGAAGGTGGAGCCAGCGCCGTGGGCGCTCTGCACCTGGACCGTGCCGTGGTGGGCCTCGGAAATGGCCTGCACGATAGCCAGGCCCAGGCCGAAGCCGCCGGCCTCACGCCGGCGGTGGGGGCCGGCCCGGGAGAACCGGTGGAAGATCCGGTCCAGATCCGCGGGCGCGATGCCGCATCCGGTGTCCGACACCGCCAGCATCACGTGCTCCTCCTCGAGCCGGGCGCTGATCTCGATCTGGTCGCCGGCCGCGGTGTGGGCGATGGCGTTCTCGAGGAGCGCGTCGAGCGCCAGCCCGAGGCGGTCCCGGTCGGCTTCGACCGTGGCGTCGGCCACCTCGCCGAGCCGCCACTGGCGGTTGGTGTAGCCCCAGCGTTCCAGCGCGTCGCCCACGATGGACTCGACCGCGACCGGTTCGGTGTGCAGGAAGCCGGGGCCGCCGGCCGACGCCAGCAGCAGCATCCGGGAGGCCACCCGCCCCAGCCGCCTCAGTTCCTCGGCCACTACCCGGGCGTCGCGCGCCAGGTCCGTGCCGTTGGCCGCTCGTTCCATCAGCTCGGCGTGGCCGAGGGCCACCGTGACCGGCGTGCCGAGCTCGTGTGAGGCGTCCTGCAGGAAGCGGTGCTGCTGCTGCAACAGGTGCAGGTTCTCCTGGGAGACGCGCTGCACCTCTTCCATCGCGGCCAGCCGTTCCTCCATGGCGGCCAGCCGCCGCCGGCCGTGCCACACCATGACCAGGAACATCAGCGCGATCAACGGGACTTCAGCGAGGTAGTCGGCGTCCTGCTGTCCCCGCAGCACCTGCACCACGATGATGCCGCCGGTGGCCAGGGTGACCGCCGCGAGGGTCAGGATCGTGGGCTGCAGCCGCCAGAGCCGGAAGCCGTAGATGACGGTCAGGCTGACCCAGATGGCGAGGAACGGCACCGTCTGCCAGGACGGCAGCAGCCGCATCGCGGCCAGGTTGAGCCCGACGAACACGACCCAGATGATGTCCAGCCGCGACGATCTGGCCCAGCGGCGCACCTGGCGGTACCACGCAGACACCGGTCCTCCCATGGGCCTGCAGGCCCTGTCGCACCCAGCTCGTCCCGCCGGGCCGCCGCAGCCGGGCGGCTGTCAGGCGCCCGGGCCCCGGTCCGTCCATTGGAGCACGCCCCGGCCCGCGGGTCTGGCCTGATTGCCTAGATCATCACGAGGAGCATGTAGCCCATGGTGATACCCATCGCGAGCTTGCCGCAGGCGGCGAGTTTAGGCGCCAGCACCGGGCCGCCGTCACCTGCCGGGACGGTCCTGGCCCGGGCCAGGGCGGCCAGCCGGTCGGTGGTCCACATGATGTAGCCGATCATGAACATGGCCAGCACCACGGCCAGCGCCGGGAAGCCTGCCGGGGAACCCGGGGACGCGCCCATGCCGGGCATGGCCGCCGCCGCCCGCTGCTGGCCGCCCCGGGCGGCCAGCAGCATGTAGAGCATGGCGATGCATTCGATCATGTGCGGCACCGGGAAGCGGCATCGTGCGCTCCGGGGCGGCCGCGCTCCCTGGGCCCGGGCGGCGCACGCGGCGAACCAGGCGCCTGTGACACCGAAAGCCACCGCCCAGACGCTGGCGGGCAGCAGGGCGAGCCGCGGCACGAGCATCCCGGCCATCGCGGCGCCCATGAGCGCATGCAGCCCGTCGGCGTCCGCCTCGGTGGCCAGCCCGCGCAGCCGCGACGCGGCCAGCCGGCCCGCGGAGTAGACCGCGGTGACGATCATGATGGCGGCGAACGCATCCGCGAGCCAGGACGGCCCGGCCACGTCAAGACCATCCCCGCAGCCCGGTGCGGGCGGCCCGCGGGGCGGACCTCCCCGGGCCGCCATTGGCGGATGGGATATGACGTCGGCGCATGATGGCCGATAGTAATAGGCTATCGGCGGCTGGCACAAGCGAGGTATTCACCGGGCGGCCCAGGACCGACTTTAATGAACCCTGCCGGGGTATCGGGAAAACCCTGCCGGGGTATCGGGGAAACCGGGGCGGGGTATCAGATGAACCCCCTGCCCGTATTCGAAGAACCCGGGCCGGGTATTTCGGCTCGCGGATAACGGTTAGCTCTGGCGCGTCATATGTTGCGGACGGCATTCGGCGGTGGGTACATTCCTCCTGCGGCGGCACGTGATCGCGCCTGCCGCTGCCAGCAGCAGGTCCGGCCGATTATGCGTGGCCGGCCTGGCTGTGCGACGCCCAGCGGATGGCTGGCCGGATTCTTTGCTGGAGGACTGGATCAGGTGTCATCTGCAACGGTTACGCCAGACGCGTCATCCGCGCCGCGGCAGGTCGGATTCGCCGTCCAGGGAATGACCTGCGCGGCGTGCGCGGCCCGGGTGGAGAAGAAGCTAAACGCCATCGGCAATGTCAGCGCCACGGTCAATTTCGCGACCGGGCAGGCCTTGGTCACGGCGCCGGAATCGGTTCCGGTGCGCCGCCTAGTCGAGGCGGTGGTGGCCGCTGGTTACCAGGTGGCCCGGCCCGATCAGGCGACGGATGCTGCGAGCGGCAGCCGGCTGAGCGGGCCGGAGCCGGGCCGGACGCGGCGCGGGTGACCGATCTGCGGAACCGGCTGATCGTGGCGCTGGTGTTCTTCATCCCGCTGAGCGACCTGTCCGTCCTGCTGTCCCTGTTTCCCTGGTCCCGTTTCCCCGGCTGGCAGTGGGTCCTGGTGCTGACGGCGGCACCGGTGGTGCTGTGGTCGGCGTGGCCGTTCCACGCGGCGGCGCTGCGGAACGCCCGGCATGGCTCGGCGTCGATGGACACGCTGGTGTCGCTGGGCATTACGGCGGCGTGCGGCTGGTCGGTGTACGCGATGTTCGTGCTGGACCGTGACCAGGCCCAGCTGAGCGTGGGGCAGATGCTGCTGCATGCCTCGGGCGGTGGCATCTACCTGGAGGTCGCCGCGTCCGTGACCACGTTCCTGCTCGCCGGGCGGTGGTACGAGGCCCGGGCCCGCCGCGATGCCGGGGATGCGATGCGGGAACTGGCCGGGGCGGGAGCCCGGGAGGCGTGCGTCCTGGCGGCCGGCGGGACCGAGCGCCGGATCCCGGTCGGGCAGTTGCGGGCCGGAGAGCGGTTCGTGGTGCGGCCCGGAGAGCGGATCGCCGCGGACGGCGAGGTGGAGTTCGGCGAGTCCGCGGTGGACCGGAGCATGATGACCGGGGAGTCTGTCCCGGCCGATGCCGGCGTGGGGGACCCGGTGACCGCGGGCACGGTGGTGCTGACCGGGCGGCTGGTCGTCCGGGCGGTCCGGGTGGGCCGCGACACCCAGCTGGCCCACCTGGTGGCCCTGGTCGAGCAGGCGCAGTCACAGAAGGCCGCCGTCCAGCGGCTGGCCGACCGGATCAGCGGCGTGTTCGTGCCCGCGGTGCTGGTGGCGTCCGGGCTGACGCTGGCCGGGTGGCTGCTGGCGGGCAGCCCGGCCGAGCAGGCGTTCAGCGCCGCGCTCGCGGTGCTGATCATCGCCTGCCCGTGCGCGCTGGGCCTGGCCACTCCGGCCGCGCTGATGGTGGCCTGCGGGCGGGGTGCCCAGCTGGGCATCTTCATCACCCGCTACCAGGCGCTGGAATCCTCCCGGTCGATCGACACCGTGGTGCTGGACAAGACCGGGACGGTGACCACCGGGGTGATGACCGTCACCGGGATCCTGGCTGCGGACGGCACCAGCCGGGACGCGCTGCTCCGGTACGCGGGGGCGGTCGAGCAGGCATCCGAGCATCCGGTGGCCGCCGCCATCAGCGCGGCGGCACAGGCGGAACTGGGCTCGCTGCCGCAGGCGGCCAGGTTCCTGGCCATGCCCGGGCTGGGAGCGCGTGGCTCGGTGGACGGCCAGGAGGTGATCATCGGCCGGGAAGGCCTTCTCGAGCACCTGCACATCGCTGTCCCTGCCGGGCTGGCCAGCCAGTGCCACGCCTGGGAGGAGGCCGGCTGCACGGTGGTCCTGGCCGAGTGGGACGGGCAGGTACGCGGCGCCATTGCCGTCGCCGATACCGTCAAGCCGTCCGCAGCGGCGGCGGTCGCCCAGTTGCGCGGGCTGGGCCTGCGCACCGTGCTGCTGACCGGGGACAGCCACGCCACGGCGCAGGCCGTCGCGGCCCGGGCCGGGACGGATGAGGTGATCGCCGGGGCACTCCCCGATCACAAGGTCGCGCTGATCCGGAACCTGCAGGCCCAGGGCCGCCGGGTGGCCATGGTGGGGGATGGCATCAACGACGGCCCGGCGCTCGCCGCCGCCGACCTTGGCATCGCCCTGGGCACCGGCACCGATGTGGCGATCAGCGCCGCGGACCTGCTCGTGCTGCGCGACGACCTCGGCGCGGTGCCGGACGCGATCCGGCTGGCCCGCGGCACCCTGGCGGTGATCCGCGGCAACCTGGCCTGGGCCTTCGGGTACAACATCGCCGCGATTCCGCTGGCCGCGGCGGGATTCCTCAACCCGCTGATCGCGGGGGGCGCGATGGCCCTGTCGTCCGCCTTCGTGGTCGGCAACAGCGTCCGGCTCCGCCGCTTCGGCGCATCGACGGAGGAGAGGCCCTGATGTCCGGGATGAACTCAGGGATCAACGTCAACGATCCCACCGTGATCGCGGCGTTCAAGGCCGCGCTCCTGCATCAGGGGATCATCGCGCTGGTGATCTTCGCCCTGCTGGCTTTTGCCTGGATCACGCTGCGCGCGTGGCTGCCCCCGGCGCAGGCCGGGGCAGCGGAGGTACCCGCCGCCGCCACGACCCCGGAGCCCGGCTGGCGTCAGCTGCTGCGGATCGGGTTCGGCCTGCTCTGGGTGTTCGACGGAATCCTGCAGGCCCAGCCGAAGATGGCCATCGGCCTGCCGTCGCAGGTCATCCAGCCGACCGCGGCGAGTTCACCGCCCTGGGTGCAGCACCTCGTGAACATGGCCGGGACCACCTGGTCTTACCATCCGATGCAGGCCGGGGCGTCCGCGGTGTGGATCCAGGTCGGGATCGGCCTGTGGCTGCTGGCCGCCCCGCGCGGCGCGGTGTCCCGGCTGGCCGGGCTGGTCAGCGTCGGCTGGGGCCTGGTGGTCTGGGCCTTCGGCGAGTCGTTCGGGGGGATTTTCGCCCCCGGCCTGACCTGGATGTTCGGCGCCCCCGGCGCAGTGCTCATCTACGCCGTCGCGGGCGTGCTGATCGCCTGGCCGGAACGGATGTGGCACAGTCCCCGGCTCGGCCGGGTCATCCTGGGCGGCCTCGGCCTGTTCCTGATCGGCATGGCGGCGCTGCAGGCCTGGCCCGGGCGCGGATTCTGGCCGGGACTCCAGCACGGGCAGCCGGGCACCCTGGCCGGAATGACCCAGGGGATGGCGCAGACCCCGCAGCCCGGGTTCCTGTCCGCCTGGGTCAACGCGTTCACCGTCTTCGACGAGGCGCACGGGTTCGCGGTCAACCTGTTCGTCGTGGTGGCCCTGGCCGTCATCGGTGCCGCCTTCCTGACCGGGCGGCGCCAGCTGGCCCGTCCCGCGGTCATCGCCTTCACCGTGCTCTGCGTGGCGGACTGGGTACTTGTCGAGGACTTCGGGTTCTTCGGCGGCCTGGGCACCGATCCCAACAGCATGATCCCGTTCGCGCTCCTGGCGGCCGGCGGCTACCTCGCGCTCGCGCCGGAGCCGGTGACCGCGGCGGTGGCCGCCCCGGCCCGGTCCCCGGCGGCCACGCGGCCAGGTGCGTGGCGGGACTGGGCCCGGCCGGCGTCGGTGCGCCAGGCCGTGGCCACCGCCAGCATCCGGTCCGTCGCCATCGCCGGCGCGCTGGCGCTGATCATCCTCGGCGCCGCGCCGATGGCGGCCGCGCAGGCCAGCCCGAACGCCGACCCGATCCTGGCCGAGGCCATCGCCGGGTCGGCCGCGCCGCTGAACTACCCGGCCAAGGGCTTCCAGCTCACCGACCAGCGCGGCCAGAGCGTGAGCCTGGCCAGCCTGCGCGGCAAGGTGGTGCTGATGACCTTCCTGGACCCGGTGTGCACCTCCGACTGCCCGCTCATCGCCCAGGAGTTCCGCGCCGCGGGCCAGCTTCTCGGCGCCAGCGGGCGGAACGTTGAGCTCGTGGCGGTCGTGGCCAATCCCGTTTACCACCAGGTCGCCTACACGCAGGCATTTGACCGCCAGGAGAACCTGACCGGGGTGCGCAACTGGCTGTACCTGACCGGGAGCGTGGCGCAGCTCCACCAGGTATGGCAGGACTACGGCGTCTACGCCCAGATCCTGCCCGCGGGATCCATGATCGGCCATCCGGACATCGCCTACGTGATCGACCGGGCCGGGCGGGTCCGCGAGGAACTCAATACCGATCCCGGCCCGGGCACGACCGCGACCAAGTCCTCGTTCGCGGTGCTGCTCGCCGGGGCCGCACGGCACGTGCTGGGCGCGCCATGAACCGGCGCGCCGGCCGGGCTTCCCTGCTCCTGGCCGTGGCGGCCACGGCGATCGGGGCGGCCGGCTGCGGCAGCCAGCCAGCGCCGGGCGCGGCCCCGGCCAGCCAGGCCGCCCCGCCGTCCCTGGCCACCTCACTGGTCACCGCGGCCGGCACCTGGGCGGTCACCGTGATGGGTGGCACGGCAGCGAGCCACAATAACTTCTGGCAGCTGTTCGTCCGGCCCGCCGGGACCAGCACGTGGCGGCTGGCCACCCCGCCCGGAGTGGCCAGCAACGGCGGCTTCGTCCTGGCGGGCACGGCGTCCGGGACACTGCTGGCCGGTTTCCGGCCCAGCCAGCGGCTGTCCTACTCCCCGCTCGCTGCCACCAGTGACAACGGCCGGTCCTGGTCACCTGGGCTGCTCGATGCCGGGCTGGCCGACGTCCCGGGGGCCCTCGCCGCCGACCCGGCCAGTGGCCGGCGGCTGGCCCTGCTCACCAGCGGCGGCGTAGACACATCCGGGCCGGGCCGTACCGCGTGGGCCCGGCTGGCCACCCGCCAGGGCCTGGCCAGGTCCGCGGCAGGCCTCCAGTGCGGGCTGGTCAGCCTCACCGCTGCGGCGTTCAGCACGACCGGCGGTCCCATGCTGGGGGCCAGCTGCACCCACTCCCGGATCGCCGGGATCTACCGCGAGGCCGGCGGGACCTGGCACCTGGCCGGGCCGGCCCTGCCTGCCGCCTACGCACACCAGCCGAGCACCGTGCTGCGGCTCGGCACCGTCGGCGGCACCACCACCGCGCTGCTGGAAACGGGGACCGGGCCGGCCGCAGGCCTGATGGCGGCCTGGTCTGCTGACGGCGGCATGCACTGGGCACTATCGCAGCCCTTCCGGCTGGACGGCGCCACCGTCGCCGCCGCGTCGGGTGGGCCAGGGAATGCCACGGCGGTCATGCTCACCGGTGGCCGGGCGGCGTTCATCACCGGCCCGGGGAGTTCATGGACGGTCCTGCCGCCCTTGCCCCCCGGCACCGCAGTGCTGGCGTCAGGGACGGCCGGTGGCTGGGCCGCCCTCGCCGTGCACCGCACCACGCTCACCGTCTGGCAGGGCGCCGCCGGCTCCCGGCGCTGGACCAGCACCCAGGTCATCAAGGTTCCCGTCCCGTTCGGCTCGTCAGGCTGATGCCGGTGGGCTTCGGGCCATCGGCCGGGCGCTCGCCCGGTGGCACCGCGGATGCCCGGCCAGCCCGCGCCCCCATTACAGTGAGTGATCGGCATGGAAGCCGCCCAGCGAAGCCGCCCAGCGAGGCCGGAGATCAGCATGCACGGTTACACGGAGAACAAGGACGCCTACCTCAAGCGGCTGCGCCGCATCGAGGGGCAGATCCGCGGCCTGCAGCGCATGGTGGACGAGGACAAGTACTGCATCGACATCCTCACCCAGGTGGCCGCGGCGACCAAGGCACTCCAGTCCGTGGCGCTCGGCCTGCTCGAAGAACACCTCGGGCACTGCGTGGCCGGGGCCATTGCTGAGGGCGGCGACACCGCCAGCGAGAAGGTCCGGGAAGCCTCGGACGCCATCGCCCGCCTGGTCAAGATCCTGAAGGAGCCATCCGCGGCCGGGCCGGACGTGCGCCCGACGTGCTCGGCGGCGGCCGCCTGGGCCAGCAGGGCGGCGGCCAGTTGCCGCGCCTCGGCCGCGGTGAAGCCCACCCAGGTTTCCTGGTCCGACCCTGATACCGGGCTGATGCCCAGGCTGACCCGCTCGGCCGGCGGCTGGATGCCCCGCAGGACGAGGAGCCCGATGCGGATCTGCCGCCCGCACGTGGTCCGGAAACTGAGACGCTGGCCGGCCTGGGTGGCGGCGGGACGGATCTGCATGGCATGTCTCCCGGTAGATACCCGATCGGGTACTTCCGCTAGAGCAGCGCGCAGCCCAGCGAAATTCCGCCCCACGCCGGTCCGGGGCCGTTAGCGGCGTTCCGGGGCCGTTCGGCCCTGACCCTGCCCGGCCGCCGCGCGCAGGGTGGAGGTACCGGGCTGCCGCTGCGGCCCGCGCATGTGCATGCGATGGGACGGGAGAAAGACATGGCTGGGTTTGACGTCGCCGAACTGTCGGCGCTGGAGATCCTGGACTCGCGGGGGCGGCCCACGCTGGCCGTCACCGTCCGGCTCGGCGATGGGACCACGGCCCGCGCCGGGGTGCCGTCGGGCGCGTCGACCGGCTCGCGGGAGGCCGTCGAGCGGCGTGACGGGGACCCGGCCCGGTATGGCGGCAAGGGCGTGCTCGGCGCGGTCGCCGCGGTCAACGACGACCTGGCCGGGCTGCTGCGCGGCCGGTCCTGGGCCGGGCTGGCCGAGGCCGACCAGGCCATGATCGACCTCGACGGCACCCCGAACAAGGCCAGGCTGGGGGCCAACGCGACCGTCGGCACCTCGATGGCCCTGGCCCGGGCGCTGGCGGTGTCGGCTGGTGTGCCGTTGTGGCGGTGGTTGAATCCGGAAGGGGTCTCGCCTTGCCTGCCGGTGCCGCATTTCAACGTGCTCAACGGGGGCGTGCACGCGCCCAACGATCTCGACTTCCAGGAGTTCATGGTCGCGCCGCTCGGCGCCCCCTCGATGGCCGAGGCGGTGCGGGCCGGCGCGGAGGTGTACGCGGCGCTGCGCCGTGAACTGTCCGACCGCAAGCTGTCCACCGGGCTCGGCGACGAGGGCGGGTTCGCGCCGGAGATCAGCGAGCCCGAGGAGGTGCTGCGGCTCCTGGTGGCCGCCATCACCGGCGCGGGCTACCGGGCCGGCCCGGAGGGGGTGAGCATCGCGCTGGACCTGGCGGCGTCGGAGTTCCGCCAGGCCGACGGGCGGTACCTCGTCTCCGGGGTCCGGCTGAGCAGCGACGACATGATCGAGCGGCTGGCCGCCATCACCGAGGACTTCCCCGTGCACCTGATCGAAGACGGCCTCGGCGAGGACGACGAGAACGGCTGGATCGGGCTCACCGCCCGGCTGGGGGAGCGCACCGAGCTGGTGGGGGACGACATCTTCTGCACCAACCCGGCCATCATCACCCGCGCCATCGGGCGTGGCATCGGCAACGCGTCGCTGATCAAGGTCAACCAGATCGGCACGGTCACCGAGACCCTGGAGGCGATGGCGGTGTGCCGCCGCGCCGGCTACCGGCAGTTCGTCTCGCACCGCTCCGGGGAAACCGAAGATCACTTCATCGCCGACCTGGCCGTCGGCACCGGCAGCGGGCAGCTCAAGACCGGTGCGCCGGCCCGCGGCGAGCGGGTGGCCAAGTACAACCGGCTGATCGAGATCGCCGCCGCCAATCCCGGCCTGCGCTACGGGTCCGCCTGATCACCGGCGGGGAGGCGGCCCGGTCAGGGCCGCCCCTCCGCGGCCAGGGCCGCCGCGACGCTGGGATACAGCGGCACGATCGTGTCGAGCCCGGTGACCTCAAAGATCTTGGTCACGATCCCGGACGGCACCGCCACCCGCATGGTGACGTTGCGGGCTACCGCCACGCGGTGGGCGAGGACGATCCTCGCCAGCCCGGCCGAGTCGCAGAACGTCGTGGACACCATGTCGATGACAACGGTCTCAATGCCCGGGCGGAAGGCGGCGAGCAGTTGCTCCAGTACTTCCTGGCCGTTGCTGTAGTCGACCTCGGCGGGCAGCGTGACCACTACGGTCCGGGGCTGGCCGAGGCTACCCGGGGCTTGCTCACCCATCTGCGGTCACCGGCTGGACAATCGGCTCGGGGCACCTCAACAGCGTGCGGCGGGGCCAGCCCGGTCATGGCTGGCGCTAGGACTGATGGCCATCTTGCCGAATCTAGCCCGTCAGGCCAGCCAGGACCAGTTCGGCGAATTTTCCCGCCGGTATCTCGCTGAACCCGTACCGGGCGAAGTTGGGGTTCAGTTCGACGCAATCCACCACCGACCACGGGCCGCCCTGGCGCAGCGAATCGGACAGCGCGGCCAGCGCCAGCGCGCCCGCATGATTCTCGGTGTGGAACATGCTCAGGACGGAAAATGCCCGGCCGATTCCCACCCCCCACAGGCCGCCGACCGGCCGGCCGTCCCGGTAGGTGGCCACGGTGCCGGTGAAGCCCCAGCGGTCCACGGCGCAGTACACGTCGATCAGTTCCGGGGTGATCCAGCCGCCGCCGTGCCGGGCGCGGCACTGCCGGATGATGGCCTCGAAGTCCTCGTTGTAGCGGACTTCCAGGTCGGTGTGCCGCTGGATCGCCCGCAGCCGCTTCGGGACCTTCGCCGTCTCCGGGGTGATGATCGCCCGCCGGGGGAAAGCGGACCACTCGAAGCCGTTCCGCTCGCCGGGTCCGGCCGCGCGGCCGGACAGCAGCAGCCCTCGTACGTAATTCCCCACCACCTCCGCCGGGGTGGGCGGGATCAGCGATCCCAGCCGGCGGGACAGTTCCGCCGCCACCCGATCGGGCTCGCTGGCCAGCGCCGCTCCCCACCAGCCCAGGGAGACGGGATCGGCCACCGAGAAGGCGGCGCGCAGTCCCGCGGTGGCCAGTGGCCGCACCACTGGCCGGATGATGGCCCGGGCGCTCAGCTTCGCCCGGTGCCCGTTTTCAGGCACGATCCCCCCACGGTCTGGACAGGTAATACCTGAATTATCCACCTGAATTTAAGGAGATAGTTGCGTGATGCGAAAAATTCCGGCTGGCTGGTATGGCGGAAAATATTCCTGGATGGGCGCTTGAAATACATTCTGCAGAGCCTCTGAAAGTCACCCGCCCCATCAGTGCCCGCCGACACCCAGCGCGGTCAGCAGCACCAGGATGACCGTGGTGATGGCGAGGATGCCGTGCCCGATCACGACGGGGAGCGGGAAATGGCGTTCCGGTGGCGCGGCGAGCCGCACCGGCCGGGCGGCGGTCGCCACGCGGCCCCCGGCCAGGGCCGTCCGCGGCCCGCTGGCCGCCTGCGGGATGGCGGTGCCCCGGTACACGCCGATCCAGCGCGCCGCCAGGATGGTGCCCAGCGCGGCCACGAAGGCCAGCAGCAGGGCGGCCGTCCAGGCCAGCCCGGGCTTGTCCGTGATCAGGTAGGCCGCCCAGACGGCCAGGCCGCTCATGGCCAGTACGGCGTGCGCGCTGATCACCGGCACCGGCAGCCGGGTCGCCGCGGCGGACTGGAATTCGCGGTCGAACTCGATCAGCCAGATGGTCAGTAAGTACAGGCCGCCCCCGGCGGTCATCAGCCAGACGGCGAGCGCGGCAATCGACATGGGCAGACCCCTCCTCGGCGAGCGGTGACACCAGCGGCCGCGGGCGTGCCGGTGGCCCGGCGGCGCACGGGTTGGGGTGAGACCCGCAGGCGGCGGATCCACTCCCCTTTCACGGCTGGGCCAGCCCGGTAGTTCAGCCAGGCGCATCTCAGGCGGGCAGCCCCAGCACCCGGGCCGCGTTCTCCTTGAAGATCAGCGGCTTGACCTCCGGCTTGATGTCCAGGGCGGCAAAATCCCGCAGCCACCGGTCCGGTGTCAGCACCGGGTAATCCGAGCCGAACAGGACCTTGTGCTTCAGCAGCCCGTTCGCCGCCCGGACCAGCTGCGGGGGGAAGTACTTCGGCGACCAGCCGGACAGGTCGATGTAGACGTTGGCCTTGTGCGTGGCGATCGAGATGGCCGCGTCCTGCCACGGCACGGACGGATGCGCCAGGACCATGGTGAGCTGCGGATGGTCGGCGGCCACGTCGTCCAGCAGCATCGGGTCGGAGTACCGGAGCTTGATGCCCCGGCCGCCCGGCAGGCCCGCCCCGATACCGGTCTGCCCGGTGTGGAACACCACCGGGATGCCCAGCTGCGCGGCGGCCTCGTACAGCGGGTACCAGCGCTCCTCGTTCGGCGCGAAGCCCTGCAGCGAGGGGTGCAGCTTCAGCCCGCGGGCCCCGGCGGCGACCAGCGCGCGCAGCGCGGAGACCGCCTCGTCGCCGTCGTGCGGGTCCACCGAGGCGAACGGGATGAGCACGTCGCCGAACTGGGCGGCCTGCTCGACGATCTCCAGGCTGGACAGGGCCGGGTGCCCGGTGGCGGTGTGCGCGTCCACGGTGAACACCACGGCGGCCATGTTCCGGGCCCGGTAGTACTCGGCGATGCGGTCGATGGTCGGCGCCCGGTCGGCGCCGGTGCTGAAGTACTGGGCCGAGGCGGCCAGCAGCTCGTCGTCCAGGGAGAAGCAGCCGTGCTGGTCGGCCTCGACGTGCACGTGGGCGTCGATGGCGGTGACCGCATCCAGGTCGATGCTCAGCACACTCAGCTCCCTAGCGGTGCGTTACGACCGGGATCAGCAGGAATCCTGCTGGCGACGGTACACCGCGGCGTGGCGCAGGGCCGCGGGGACCGGCCCGTCCCTGCTCTACGTGGTCAAGCGGTCCACGTCTAGCGGGGCGGTCCCCGCCACCGGCAGCCGGACCGTGAAGGTCGCGCCCCGGCCCTCCTCGCTGTCCACCGCGATGCTGCCGCCGTGCGCCTCCACGATGGCCCTGGAAATGGTCAGGCCCAGCCCGGTGCCGGGGATGACGTGCTCGGTGGCGCTCGCGGTGCGGAAGAACCGCTCGAAGATGCGCTCGCGGTCCGCGGCCGGGATGCCGAGCCCGGTGTCGCTGACGGTCAGTACCGCCTCATCCCCGTCCCGGTCCGCCCTGACCTCGACGTGGCCGCCCGGCGGGGTGAACTTGACCGCGTTGGACAGCAGGTTCCCCAGCAGCTGGGCGATGCGCAGCGGGTCGATCGCCTCGCACTGCACCGCGGTCGCCGTCAGCACCAGGTCGATCCGCTTGCGCTCGGCTTCCGGCCGGATCTCCTGCACCGCCTGGAACGCGATGTCCGCGAGGTCCGCCGGCCGGAACTCCACGGCCAGCTTGCCCGACTGGACCTGGGACAGGAACAGCAGGTCCCCGACGAGGCGCAGCAGGCGTTCCGCGTTCCGCTCGATCACCTCGGAGAAGTGCTCCGCATCCAGCCCGCTGGCGCGATCGTCGCGCAGCAGCTTCACGTAGCCGATGATCGAGGTCAGCGGGGTCCGCAGCTCGTGGGAGACCAGGGCGATGAACTCGTCCTTGAGCGCGTCCAGTTCCCGGAGCCGCTCGTTCTGCCTGGACAGCTCCAGGGCCTGCTCGGCCAGCGTCTGCTCGGCCCGGATCTGGGCGGTGACATCCCGGGAGATGCCGAAGGTGCCGATGATCTGGCCGTGCTCGTCACGGAGCGGCATCTTGGTGGTGGACACCCAGGCATCCGGCCGGCCGCTGTAGGTCTCCAGCTCCACCTGCCCGACGACCGGCTCGCCGGTCTGGATGATCCGCTGCTCGTCGGCGAAGGCGGCCGAGGCATGCTGGGCGCTGAACACATCGAAGTCCGTCTTGCCGGCCAGTTCCTCCGCGGTCCGGCCCGGCGCGCACGCGGCGATCCAGCCGGCGCTGACGAACAGGAACCGGCTCATCCGGTCCTTGAAGTACACCCGTTCGTCGGTGGCTGGCCAGCAGGTTGCTCATGCAGGTCCGCCTGAGCTCGCGGACCTCCTCGCTTTCTTCTTGCTGCCCCGGCAGGGGCAGCCCGGCCTTGGCCATAGCCCATCCCCCGATCGGCCGTCCCTGATAGCCCCGGGCGCCGGCTTGGCGGCAGCAACCCCAGGCAGCACCGAGCCTCCCCCTCAAGATCAGGTATTTCCGCAGCTCATCGGGGCTAAACCGGCTCCAGGCCGGGCCAGCCGGCGCAAGGCGCCGGGCGGCGCGCCCCGGGGCTGCGGCCACATGCGGTGATGTGCGGGCGGACATTAGAATTCAGTAACTTTAGGTAGTAGAGAGTAACTTAAAGTAGTGAACCTGGGGGGGCGGTCATGGATGCTCCAGGTGCGGGTCAGCCGGGCGATGATCATTATGCGGCGGAGTGGCTGGCGGCGATCGTGGAGTCGTCGGATGATGCGATCATCGGCACGACCCTGGATGGTGTCGTCACCAGTTGGAACGCGGCGGCGGAGCACATGTATGGCTACGCCGCCGCTGAGGTGGTCGGCCACAGCGTGCTGGTGATTTTCCCGCCGGACCGGCGTGATGAGCTGGGGCGCATCCTGGGCCAGGTACGGCGGGGTGAGCGGGTCGCGCATTACGTGACGCAGCGGGTGCGCAAGGACGGGGCGGTCCTGGAGGTGTCGGTTTCGGCGTCGCCGATCCGGGACGCGGACGGAGCGGTGGCCGGCGCGGCGACGGTGGCCCGGGATGTTACGGAGCAGCTCCGTGCGCTGCGGGCCGAGGGTGAGCTGCAGTCTGAGCTGGCCGCCATCGTGCAGGCGTCACCGGATGCGGTGGTCGGCGGAACGCCGGAGGGCGTGATCACGAGCTGGAACGCCGGCGCTGAGCGGATGTACGGGTACCGGGCGGAGGAGATGATCGGCCGGAGCGCGGCCGTGCTGATTCCCGCTAATCACCCGGATGAGCTGGCGCTGATCGTGGAGCGGCTGGGACGGGGTGAGCGGATCGGGAGTTTCGAGACGCAGCGGATATGCAAGGACGGCCGGGTCATCGCCGTATCGCTGGCGATCTCGCCCACCTTGGATGCGGCGGGCACGGTGACCGGGGTGGCCACGGTGGCCCGGGACCTAACCGAGCGCAACCGGGCGATGGCCAGTCAGCGGGCGCTCGAGGACCGGGTCCACCAGACCGAGCGGCTGGAGACGGTGGGCCAGCTGGCGGGCGGGATCGCGCACGATTTCAACAACCTGCTCGGCGCGATCACCGGCTATGCGGACCTGGTAGCGGGCGCATCATCCATGGATGCGGAGGCGCGGGCCGACGTGCGGCAGATCCAGGCCGCCGCGCAGCGGGCGGCACGGCTGACCAAGGAGCTGCTGATCTTCAGCCGGCGCAAGCCGGTGGAGGCAGCGCCGATCGACATCAACGACGTGATCTCGGGTGCTCGTGATCTGGTGTCCGCGAGTATGGGTGCTCCGGTGGAGGCGCGTTTCGAGCTGATGCCCGGGTTGCCGCCGGTGCTGGCGATCGGGGGCAGCTGGAGCAGGTGCTGCTCAACCTGGCGGTCAATGCGCGTGACGCGATGCCGGCGGGTGGTGCCGCTGACGTTCCGGACGGGAGTGGTGGATCTTCGGGGAGGGTGATTCCCGCCTGGCAGGGATGGCCTGGCTGTTTCGTGGAGATCGCCGTGTCAGCATACGGGGACCGGGATGAGCGCGGAGGTGGCGTCCCGGGCCTGGGAGCCGTTCTTCACCACGAAGGAGCTGGGGCGGGGGACGGGCCTGGGCCTGTCGACGGTGTACGGGATCGTCCGGGCGGCGGGCGGCACCGCCAGCATCGACACCGCTGAGGGCAGCGGCACCACGTTCCGGCTGTACTTCCCGGCTGCCACCGGGCCTGCCGCGGCCGGCTGCGCGGCAGCCGCCCACCGCGGCACCAGCGCGGGGGCATGGCGAGATGATCCTGGTGGTGGATGATGAGCGGCTTGCTGCGGGCCACCTCACGGATCTTGAGGCAGTACGGCTACGCGACGCTGGAGGCGGGCAGCGGGGCTGAGGCCCTGGCCCTGGCTTCCTCGTGTGAGTGCCAGTTGCTGCTGGCGGATTCGGTGCTGCCCGGCATGACCGGGGCGGCGCTGGCGGACCTCATTCTTGACGTGGCTCCTGGGCTGCGGGTACTGCACATGTCGGGTTACATGCCGGACGTCCGGGCGGGGCTATCGACTGGGCCGGTCATCCAGAAGCCGTTCACTGCGCAGGCACTGCTAGCCATGGTGAGGACGGCGCTGGCCGGGCCGCGGGGAGCAGCGGCGGGCTGAGGGCCGCGCCGGAAGCCAGGGCCCTCAGCCCGCCATGCCCGGCCCGGGCCGGCCTGGAGCCGGTCAGCCGGCGGGTGCTCGTGGCCCGCGAGGCCGGCGTGGGCAAGTCCGCGCTGGTCGAGCAGCTGCCGCGGGACCTGCCCGAGGCAGCCTGGTACTGGGGGGCGTGCGACGGGCTGTGGCCCTGCTGGACGCCGTGGAGAAAGACGCGCTGCGGGAGGCGCTGCGGATCCTGACGGACCTCCGGGCCGCCGCCGTCATCCGGGTGGCCCGGAAGAAGATGCGGTCCCTCGGCATCCGGTCCATCCCGGCCGGGCCGCGCACCGCGACCCGGGGCACCCGCTCGGGCTGACCCGGCGGGAGCGCGAGGTCCTGGACCTGATCTGCGCGGGCTGCACGAATGCGGAGATCGCGGCACGGCTGTTCATCTCGGCCAAGACGGTGGATCACCACGTGTCCGCGGTGCTGGCCAAGCTGGGCACGCCGACCCGCAACGCGGCCGCCGCGGAAGCGGCCCGGCTCGGCCTGGCCGGCGCCGTGGGCCGGTTACCAGCCTTGGCTGCGAGGGGTCCCCCCCCCCCCCCCCCCCCGCCGGCCCGGGGCCAGCGGCCTGGGGCCAGCCGGGGCGGGGCGGCCGACCGCCGTCGGCGCGCCCGCGGCGTGCCCGGACGGCCGGGCTAGCCTGCTGTCATGCCGGTTACCTGGCCCGCGTGCTCCTATGACGGATGGCGGGCGACCTGTGACACGCTGCACGCGCACACCCAGGTGCTGGGGAAGCTGGCCGTCGCGCTGGCCCCCCCGGAACCGCAACTCCAGCACGCGGCGCTGCGGCTGACCGCGCGCGGCTGGGAGACCGCGCCGCTGCCCGCCCCGGACGGCAGCGGTGCCCTGGTCGCCGCGCTCGACTTGCAGCGGCACGAGGCGGTGGTGGAGCACTCCGGCGGCCAGGCCGCCCGGGTGCCGCTCGGGCCAGACCGCCCGGTCGGCGAGGTGACCGGCGAGGTGCTGGCCGCGGTGCGCCGCCTCGGCGGCCCGGTGCAGATCAAGACCAACCCGCAGGAGGTGCCCTGGACCGTCCCGCTGGACGAGGACACCGAGCACGCGACCTATGACCCCGGGCAGGTGGCCGACTACTTCGCCGCGGCGACCCAGGCGGCCCTGGTGCTGGCCGCCTTCCGCGCCCCCTACCGGGGCCGGTCCACCCCGGTCAACGCCTGGTGGGGGTCCTTCGACCTGTCGGTGAACCTGTTCTCCGGGGCCAGCGCCGACCCGCCGTCCGGCGACTTCATCATGCGCAACGCGATGGACGCCCAGGAGGTGGCCATCGGCTGGTGGCCTGGCGATGGCCGGTACCCGAAGGCCGCGTTCTACGCCTACGCGCACCCCGCGCCCGAGGGGTTCGGGGGATGAAGCTGTCCCCGCCCGCCGCGCGGTGGGACGGCGCGCTGGGGGAGTACGTGCTGGACTGGGACGACGTCCGGGCCGCCGCGGATCCGCGGGCGGCGGCGCTGGAGTTCGCCCGGTCCGCGTTCCGCCAGGCCTGCGCGGTGTGCTCCTGGGACCCCCGCCTGGCCGCCAGCGCCGAGTTCACCCCGCCCCCGGTCCACTGACCCCTGATTCCCGGGCCCTGGGCGCGCCGTCCCACGGGTGGGCACGCAGATGCGGCTGCAGATCCCCGCGTCAAGCGGCCCGGTGACCGCCGCCGCCTCCCAGGGGGGGGGGGGGGGGGGGGACGGGGGGGCCGGGGGGGGCCGGGCACTGCCTGGCTGGTGACCGCCATGCACATCGTGTGCCGCGAACCCTCGAATCCGTGGAGTCCAGCGCGCCCCGCGCTCAGGCCGGGCTGGCGTGCTTGGCCAGGAACGCCAGCTTGGCCAGGAACTGGGTGGTGCCGCCGCCCTCGTGGCCGTTGAACGGGTAGACCTCGATCTCCTTCGGGCCCGCGTAGTGGTTGAAGGCGGCGAAGACGGTGGACGGCGGGGTGATGTCGTCGGTCAGCCCCACCGAGAACAGGCCGGGGGCGGTGACCCGCTTGGCGTGGTTGACCACGTCGATGTAGGACAGCGTGCGGAACACCTGGTCCATCGCGCCGTGGTGCACGCTGCAGTACTCGGTGAGCTCGACGTACGGGTGGCTGTCGGTGACGTCCACCGCGCGCCGCGGGTGGGCCAGGAACGGCACGTCGGGCAGGGCCGCGGCGACCCCGCCGGCCAGGTGCGCGGCGGCGATGGCCAGGCCGCCGCCCTGGCTGCCCCCGGTGGTGACCACCGGCCGCCCCGCGCTGGCCGGATGGCGCTGGGCCACCGCCACGGCCCGGGCCGCGTCGATGAACAGCCGGGTGTAGTAGTAGGTCCGCGGGTCGGCGATGCCCCGGGTCAGGAAGCCCGGGGTGCTCGGCGCCCCGTTGTCGCTGGGGTCGGGCGTGTCCGCGCTGCGCCACCCGCCGCCCTGGCCCCGGGTGTCCATGACCAGGTGCGGGTGGCCGGCGCAGCTCCAGGCCAGCCAGTCGAACGGGTCGCCGCGGCCGCCGCCGTACCCGATGAACTCGACGATGAACGCGCTGCCCGGGACGCTCTCGTGCGGCAGCAGCAGCCAGGCCTTGACCGGGTCCCCGTTGTAGCCGGGGAACGTGACGTCGAACACCGCCGCGTGCCGCACCCGGGTCTCCGCCGGGTGCAGCACCGGCTCGGCGTCGCGGGTGGCCGCGGCGGCCAGCTCGGCCGCCCAGAACTCGGCGAAGTCGGCGGGCTCGGCCACGTCGGGCGCGTAGCCGCGCAGCTCATCCAGGGAAAGGTCGCGGAGCATGGCGTCCTCACGATCGCGGGGCGGGCGGGCCGAGCGGGCAGGCCGCGCCAGGCGGCTCAGTCGGCTGGCAGCAGCCTAATCTCCGGGTGCAGCTCCCGGCCGGGCCCGGCCTCCCGGCGCGGCCCGGTGAGCACGGCGCGCAGCGTGCCCCGGATGTCGGCGCTGGACGCGCCGACCCGCAGCTCCACCTCGCCCGGGTCGACCTGGCGCCGTCCCGCCCGGCCGGTGTAGCAGGTGAGGTCGGCGTGCAGCCCGATGTGCGCCACCCGGGTCTCGCCGGGGGCCAGGTCCACCCGGGCCGCGGCCACCAGCTACTGCACCGGGCGGGCCACCTCGGCCACCGGGTCGTGCAGGTAGACCTGGACGACCTCGCTGGCCGCGCGGTCCGCCTCGTTGCGCAGCGTGACCGACAGCTGGCAGCGGCCGTCCGTCGGCCACTCCGGCCCGGACCGCAGCGACACGTCCAGCCAGCAGGCCGGGGCGTAGCTGAGCCCGTGGCCGAACGGGTAGACCGGCGTGGGGTCGATGGTGCTCACCTCGCTGCGCTGGCCCAGCCGGGCGGCGAGGTAGGTGGACGGCTGGGTGGCGCCCGCGGCCGGGAAGCTGACCGGCAGCCGCCCGGACGGGTTGACCCGCCCGCTGAGCACGTCGGCCAGCGCGGCGCCGCCCTCCTCGCCGGGGAAGAACCCGCACAGCGCGGCGGCCAGCCGGCCGGCGTAATCGCTCAGCTCGTACGGCCGCCCCACCAGCAGAACGAGAACCACCGGCGTGCCGGTGCCCAGCAGCGCCTCGAGCAGTTCCGCCTGGCGGCCGGGCAGCCGCAGGCTGGGCGCGTCGCAGCCCTCACCGGAGGTGCCCCGGCCGAACAGGCCGGCCAGGTCGCCGAGCACCGCCACGCAGACGTCCGCGTCGCGGGCGGCCGCCGCCGCCTCGGCCAGGCCGGCGTCGTCCCCGCCGGTCACCGGGCAGCCCTGCGCGTAGCTGATCTGGTACCCGGCCGGGTCGGCCCGCAGCGCGGCCAGCACGGTCGGCACCTCGATGCCCATCGCGGTCGTCCGGGTGGTGCACGCCGACGTGCAGCGGGAACGAGTAGCAGCCCATCATCGCGCCGGCCTCGTCGGCCCGGGGCCCGACGACCGCGATCCGCGCCCCGGCGGGCAGCGGCAGCGCGCCGTCGTTCTGCAGCAGGACGACCGAGCGGCGGGCCACCTCCCGGGCCAGCGCGCGGGACGGCTCGTCGTCCAGCACGATGCTCCCCGTCGGCCGGCTCCGGGCCGGGCGACCAGTCGGCGTCGAGCAGCCCCAGCTCGCACTTCTGCCGCAGCACCCGCCCGGCGGCCCGGTCCACCAGGGCCTCGTCCACCAGCCCGGCCTCGACCGCCGCGCGCAGCGGCTCGCCGAAGCAGTCCACGGTGGGCAGTTCCACGTCGATGCCGGCCCGCAGCGCCAGGCCCGCCGCCTCGGCCCGGGTCCCGGCCACGCCGTGCAGGGTGCGCAGGAACCCCACCGAGAAGTAGTCGGACACGACGGTGCCGGTGAACCCGTAGTCGCCCCGCAGGCGGCTGGTCAGCAGGCCGGGGTCGGCGGCCACCGGCACCCCGTCGATGTCGCAGTAGGAGTTCATCACCGAGCGCGCCCCGGCCCGCAGCGCCATCTCGAACGGCGGCAGCAGCACGTCGGCCAGTTCCCGCGGGCCGATCGACACCGGCGCCAGGTTCCGCCCCCCGCGGGAGGCGGAGTAGCCGGCGAAGTGCTTGAGCGTCGCCACCACCCCGGCCGACTCCAGGCCCCGCACGTAGGCGCTGCCGATCGTGCCGACCAGGTAGGGGTCCTCCCCGATGGTCTCCTCGACCCGGCCCCAGCGCAGGTCCCGGACCACGTCCAGGACCGGCGCCAGGCCCTGGTGCACGCCGAGGCGGCGCATGGCCCGGCCGATCTGCGCGCCCATCCGCTCGATGAGCTCCGGGTCGAAGCTGGCGCCCCAGCACAGCGGCGACGGGTACACGGTCGCCTGCCAGGCCGCCAGCCCGGTCAGGCACTCCTCGTGCACCATGGCCGGGATCCCGTGCCGGCCGGCCGCCACGATCTGCCGCTGGACGGCGGCCACCGCCCGGGCGCCGTCCGCCGGGCTGATCGGGGCGGTGCCGTACGGCCGGGTGAGCTGCCCGAGCCCGTCGCCGATCAGCGCCTCCCAGCTGACCTCCGGCGCCGCCGCGTCGTGCTGGTGCGGCGCGACCGGACCGCTGGCCGCATCGACGCCGACCCAGACGCCGTACAGCTGCGCGATCTTCTCCCGGACGGTCATCTGGGCGAGCAGGTCGCGCACCCGCTCGGCTGGGCTGGCGTCGGGGTCGCGCCAGGTGTCGGCGGAAAGGCTGCGCTCAATGGTCACGTGGGTCCGTCCGTACGTCCGGGGATCCAGTCAGCGCGGCTGCGTTGACTGGCGGGTGACGAGGCTGGTGGCCAGGGTGATGTGGGTCTGCGTCGGGGTCTGCCCGCGGATCAGCTGGAGCAGCAGCTGGATGGACTGCTCGCCCATCTGCCGGATGGGCTGGTTCACGGTGGTCAGCGGCGGGGTGCACAGGGCGGACTCGGGGATGTTGTCGAAGCCGACCACGGACAGGTCCTCCGGCACCCGCAGGCCCAGGTCGGTGGCGGCGGCGATGGCCGCGATGGCCGACACGTCGTTGGCCGCGAACAGCGCCGTCGGCGGGTCGGGCCGGGCGAGCAGGTGGCGGGCCTGCTCGGCGGACAGGGCGGCGTCGTAGCCGCCGACCCGGACCAGGTCCTCGCTGGCCGAGAGGCCGGCCGCCGCCAGCGCCTGCCGGTAGCCCTCCTCGCGGAGCTGCGAGGACTGCAGGTCGGGCCGCCCGGTGAGCATCGCGATCCGCCGGTGGCCCAGCTCGATCAGGTGCGAGGTGGCGAGCTGGGCGCCGCGCAGGTTGTCGGAGTCGATGGTGGGCAGCCCGGACGGGCCGGTGTGCGGGTCGATGGCCACGATGGGGGCGCCGTAGTTCACGTCCACCACGGTGGGCGTGACGATGACCGCGCCGTCGATGAGGGTGCCGGACAGCCGGGACAGGTAGCGGCGCTCCCAGCCGGGCCGGTCGCTGGCATGGCCGCCCGCCGAGTAGACCACCATCTCGAAGCCGGAGTCGCGGATCGCGTCCGCGGCCCCCTTGAGCAGCTCGGCGCTGAATGGTTCCAGGTCCGCGACCAGGATGCCGATCACGTTGGTGCGGTGGTTGCGCAGGCTCTGGGCGACCAGGCTGGCCTCGTACCCCAGATCGTCGATGACCGCCTGCACCCGGGCGGTGGTATCGGCGGCCACCCCGTAACGGCCGTTGAGCACCTTGGAGACGGTGGCGACGGAAACGCCGGCCTGGGCGGCGACGTCGCGGATAGTGACGCGCGGGGTTGAGTCCACGCCGGGAGGATAGCGCTATAAAACGTTATCGACAACGATTGACAGCTGGTTGTTAAGCGGGCCAGACTCTGCGCCGCGCCGGAGCGCCGGCGCCGCGATGCCGACGCTACGCCCCCGGCCGTCGGCCCGCAGCCGTCCGCAGGTCAGGAAGGAGGACGCCATCAGTCCCCCAGGTGGCAGCCAGCCAGCCCCGGCCGCCGCCCATCCAGGAGAGGAAAATTTCAGTGCCGAGTCCGACCCGGCGCGCCGTCGGCGCGATATTAGCCGCCTCAACCACGCTACTGACAGTCACCGCGCTCACCATGGCCGTCCCGGCCAGCCCGGCGCTGGCCGCGGACACCGCGACCATCAACGGCGCCACCACCTACCAGACCATGACCGGATTCGGCGCCTCCGAGGGATTCGGTGAGGCCAGCACGGTGATGAACGCCTCCTCGGCGGTCCAGCAGCAGGCGCTGAGCCTGCTGTACAGCCCGACGTCCGGGGCCGGGCTGAACATCCTGCGCAACGAGATCAGCGCCGACTCGGGCAGCACCATCGAGCCGAACGCCCCGGGCAGCCCGACGGCCACCCCGTCCTACCTGCCACTCGCCTCCATCGGCCAGGACCAGGGGCAGCTCTGGTTCGCCCAGCAGATCAAGGCGCTGTACGGGGTGACCAACGTGTTCGCCGACGCGTGGACCGCTCCCGCCTTCATGAAGACGAACAACTCCACGAGCAGCGGCGGCGCGGTGTGCGGCACGCCCGGCGCCACCTGCTCCAGCGGCGACTGGCGCCAGGCCTACGCGAACTACCTGGTCCAGTACGCCAAGGACTACGCCGCCGCCGGGGTGCCGCTGACCTACCTTGGCCCGGAGAACGAGGCCAACCTGTCCACCAGCTACGACAGCATGCAGCTGAGCCCGGCCCAGACGGCGAACTTCCTCGACGTGCTCGGGCCCACGCTCGCATCCTCCGGGCTGTCCACCAAGATGGAGTGCTGCGCCACTGAGGGCTGGGACTATGCCCAGCAGTACGCGGCCGCCATCGAAGCCGACGCCACGGCGAACGCCGACACCGCGGTGTTCACCAGCCACGGGTACACCGCGGCGCCGACCTCCCCGCTGTCCGGCTGGTCCAAGCCAGCCTGGGAGACCGAGTGGTCCACCTTCGACAGCTGGGACCCGGCCTGGGATGACGGCACCGACGCGTCCGGGCTGACCTGGGCGCAGCACATCTACCAGGGCCTGACCGGCGCCAACCTGAGCGCGTTCCTGTACTGGTGGGGCTCGACCACGCCGTCGGAGAACGGGGACAACGAGGGCCTGATCCACATCAACGGCTCCACCGTCGCCTCCTCCGGGCGGCTGTGGGCGTTCGCCAACTACAGCCGGTACGTGCACCCGGGCGCGGTCCGGATCGCCGCCACCAGCTCGAACAGCGCGGTGGACCTGGCCGCGTTCAAGAACACCGACGGCACGGTCGCAGTCGTCGCGCTGAACACGGGCTCGGCCGCCGACCCGATCACCTACTCGCTGTCCGGGACCGGCACGCCGAACGGCGCCACCGTCACCCCGTACCTGACCAACGGCAGCAGCAACGTGGCGGCGCAGGCGGCCACCTCGGTGAGTGGCGGCTCGTTCAGCGCCTCCATCCCGGCCCGGTCGCTGGTCACCTACGTGGTGGGCAGCACCGGCTCGGGCGGCGGTGGCGGCGGCAACACCGTCACGGTGACCAGTCCCGGCAACCAGACCGGGACCGCCGGGACGGCCGAGAGCGTGCAGATCCACGCGGCCGACTCCGGGTCCGGCCAGACGCTGAGCTACAGCGCCACCGGGCTGCCCGCGGGCCTGTCCATCAGTTCCTCGACCGGGCTGATCTCCGGGACGCCCACCACGGCCGGCACGTCCAGCGTGACCGTCACCGCCACGGACGGCACCGGCGCCTCGGGGTCGGCCACGTTCAGCTGGACGATCTCCGCCAGTGGCGGCGGGGGAGGTGGTGGCTCGGCCAGCTGCCAGGTGACGTACAGCACCCAGAGCCAGTGGGCGGGCGGCTTCGTGGCCAGCGTCACGATCAGCAACACGGGAACGTCCGCGATCAACGGCTGGACGCTGGGGTTCACCTTCCCCGGTGACCAGAAGATCACCACGGCCTGGAGCGGCGTGGCCAGCCAGAGTGGCGAGAGCGTGTCGATCACGAACGCGAGCTACAACGGCACCATCCCGGCGGCCGGCTCCACCTCGCTGGGCTTCCAGGGCACCTGGGCCAGCAGTGACGCCGCGCCAGCCAGCTTCACCCTGAACGGGGCGGCCTGCACCTGACGCCCCGCCTGACCCTGCCCTGCGCCCCGCACCCCCCCTTCCGGGGCGCAGGGCAGGCGCGTCCCCGGCCTCAGCCCACCGGGCCCGCTCCCATCCCCCGAGCCGGAGTCGCGGGTGTCCCGGACGCGCGGTGAGGCTGAAAATCTCATCCCGCGGGGTGCGGAGCATGCTCCGGGCCCCGGGGACTCGGCGCCGGTATCGTCGGCCGGCGGCTCGGCCGGTCACGGGCTCGCGGGCGGCGGCGCCGGGAATTCCGCTGGCAGTCGGCGGCCGGATGGTGATCGGCCAGTGGTCTTCCCAGGTCACGGGGGCCAGGAAGGTCTCGCGGCCGAGGTCGGACACGATGCCGCCCCGCGTCCGCATGGCCAGCAGCACGGCATGCCAGCGGCCGTCCCGGGCCTGCGCCAGGTCCGCGTGCCCCGGCCCGATGACCGGCTCCGCGCGACCGAGATGCCGGTGAGTAAGTACCGGGTCGCCGGGATTGTTCGGGCATAGACCAGTAATCCGGTCGCTGCGTGCCACGGTAACCGCATGGTGATACTCCGAGCCGCCCTCGGCGAGCGCCAGGCGGGCGGGCGCCACGGCTCCGGCCGCTGGGCTCGCGTGGGCCCGGCCGCTGCTGTCACCCGCCGGAGAATAACGCTATAAAACGTTATCGACAACGATTGACATCGCAGATGTGACGCGCAAAACTCTGCGGCAAGCCCGGCCTGGCAAGGCATGGCCTCCTTCAGCCAACGTCGTCAGGAGATGACCCCCTATGCGCAGCATCCGGAAGTGCGCCCCGATCGCCATGGTGGCGGCCGGCGCGCTCGCCCTCGCCGCCTGTGGCGGCAGTGGCGGCGGTGGAAGCAGCTCGAACGGCTCGCACGTCACGATGACCTGGTGGACCAACGCGACGTCCGGCACCCTCAAGTCCGTGTGGGCGCAGGCGGCCACCGCGTTCCACAAGACCCACCCGAACGTGACGATCCAGGTCGACCCGATCCAGAACGAGGCGTTCACCACGAAGGTCCCGGCCGCCCTGGCGTCGAGCAACCCGCCGGACATCTACCAGCAGTGGGGCGGCGGCCAGGAGGCCAGCCAGATCCCGTCGGGCAAGGTCACCGACCTCAGCCCGTACGTGTCCGCCTGGATCGGCCAGGTCGGCTCCGCGGCGGCGGGCTGGCAGGTCGGCGGCAAGCAGTACGGCGTCCCCTACGACCTGCACACGGTGGGCTTCTGGTACCGCAAGGACCTGTTCGCCAAGGCCGGCATCACCAGCCCGCCGGCCACCCTGGCCGAGCTGAGCGCCGACGTGACCAAGCTCAAGGCCAAGGGGATCGTGCCCATCGCGGTGGGCAGCAAGGACCGGTGGCCGGACGCGTTCTGGTGGGAGTACTTCGCGGTGCGCGAGTGCTCGCTGTCCACGCTGAAGGCGGCGATGAAGGCGGTCAACCTGTCCGCGCCGTGCTTCACGCAGGCCAGCGACGAGCTCAAGGCGTTCATGAAGTCCAACCCGTTCCAGGCCGGCTTCCTGGGCACGCCTTCCCAGGTGGGCGCGGGAAGCTCGGCCGGCATGGTGGCCAACGGCAAGGCCGCCATGGAACTGCAGGGCGACTGGGACCCCGGGGTGATGTCCCCGCTGACCTCCTCGGCCAGAGCCTCAACTCCGAGCTGGGCTGGTTCCCGTTCCCGTCCATCCCGGGCGGCGCCGGTGACCCGACCACGGTGCTCGGCGGCGGCGACGGCTTCTCCTGCACCACCTCGGCACCCGAGCCGGCCTGCGCCGAGTTCCTCCAGTACCTGGTCAGCACGCCGATCCAGAAGCAGGTCGTGGGGGCCAACGTCGGCCTGCCGGCCAACTCGGCCGCGGCGTCCGCACTGACCCTGCCCGCCATGCAGACGGTGGTCAGCGCCAATCACGCGGCGCCCTACATCCAGACCTACTTCGACATCGCCTTCCCGACCAGCGTCGGCCAGGCCCTGGACACGGCCATCGCGAATTTCTTCGCCGGCCAGGGCAACGCCCAGTCCATCATCACGGCGGTGAGCCAGGCCAAGGCGAGCTCGTAACCGATGCCGCAGCAGCGCCACGGCTACCGCGACCCCAGTCGCGGTAGCCGTGGCGCCTGCCACGCGGCCGGCCCGGTGATCACGGCAGACTGTCCGGGTCGCGGACGGGTCATGCACCGCCGCATGACGCTCGGAACGTGAGGAGGACCTGATGGCCGTCGCAGGCGACACGGACATCGACATCCCGCCGGGGCCGGTGACCCCGGCGGCGGGCCGCTCCCCGGGGGAGCGGCTCAGCCGCAGGCGGCGCCGGGCCCTGGAGCTCACCCTGCTG
The DNA here is from genome assembly GCA_963840195.1 of uncultured Actinomycetes bacterium. GTDB lineage: Bacteria > Actinomycetota > Actinomycetes > Streptosporangiales > Streptosporangiaceae > RYN-230. Next base: position 28,521 of record CAWIYD010000011.1, on the reverse strand, counting down.
CTGGGGCCGCCCCTGGTGCTGTTCGTCGGCTTCGTGCTGCTGCCGATCGTGCTGGCCGCCTACGACGGCATGTACCACTGGAGCGGGTTCGGCCCGCTCGGGAAGTTCGCGGGCCTGTACAACTACAAGCTGGTGCTGTCCGACCCGGTATTCCGGCAGGCCTTCGAGCACAACCTGATCATCGCTGCGGCGTCGATCCTCATCCAGCTACCGCTCGGCCTCGGCGTCGCCTTGCTGCTGAACCGGAAGATCCGCGGCCGGGCGCTGCTGCGCACGCTGGCCTTCGCGCCGTTCGTGCTGCCCTACACCGCGACGGCGGTGATGTGGCTGCTGCTGCTGCAGCCCGGCGGGTTCGTGGACGAGGTGATGAAGGCGGTCGGCCTCGGCGGACTCACGCAGCTGTGGCTGGCCAACCTGCACCTGGTGCTGTGGGTCATGCTCGGCGTTCTCACCTGGCAGTACTTCGGCTTCGCGATGATCTTGATGCTGGCCGGGCTGCAGGGCATCCCGGCCGAGCTGCGCGAGGCGGCGGCCCTGGACGGGGCATCGGCCTGGCGGGTCACCTGGCGGATCACGATCCCGTTGCTCGGCCCGACGATCAGGATCTGGATGTTCCTGTCGATCGTCGGCTCGCTGCAGGTGTTCGACCAGGTCTGGGTGATGACCGAGGGCGGCCCGGCCAACGCGTCCGCCACCATGGCCACCTACCTGGTGCTGCACGGCTTCCAGACCTACAACTTCGGTTACGGCAGCGCGGTGGCCGTGATCATGTTTGGCATCTGCTTCATCTTCGCGCTGCTCTATCAGCGCTTCGTGCTGCGCCGGGACATGGCCGGCGCCCTGACCCGTGCCGTGGGGTGATCCAGTGACCGCAACCGTCCAGGCGGGCCAGGCCCGGCCCCGCCAGGCCGCCGCGCCCGAGGCGCCGCAGAATCTCGCCGCTCACCCCGCGTCACCTACCTCATCGCGCTGCTCCTCGTGGGCATCACGGTGATCCCGCTGCTGTTCGTGTTCGTGGACGGGGCCAAGAGCAACGCGCAGATCAACGCCTCGGCCATCAACGTGCCGCATCCCTGGGTCTGGTCGAACTACGGCCGGGTGCTCTCGTCCGCCGCTTTCTGGCAGCCGCTGGCCAACAGCGCCATCGTCGCCGTAGTGGCGACCGGGCTGGTGCTGGTGCTGGGCTCGATGGCCGGGATTGCGCTGTCCCGCTACGAGTTTCGTGGCCGCGAGGGCCTGTTCCTGCTGTTCGCGATCGGGCTGCTGTTCCCCCTCAACGCCGCCTCGCTGCCCCTCTACCTGCTGCTGGACAAGCTCGGCCTGCTGGACAGCCTGCTCGGCGTGGCCCTGCCCGAGGCCGCGTTCGGGCTGCCGCTCACGATCGTGATCCTGCGGCCGTTCATGCGGGCCATCCCGGGGGAACTCGAGGATGCCGCCGTGGTGGACGGGGCCACCAGGTTCCGGTTCTTCTGGCGGATCCTGCTCCCGCTGTGCCGCCCCGCGCTGGTCACCGTCGCCGTGCTCACCTTCGTGGCCAGCTGGAATACCTACCTGCTGCCACTGCTGGTGTTCACCAGCACGGACCACTTCACGCTGCCGCTGGCGGTGGCCAACTTCCAGACGCAGTACGCCCAGGACACCGCGACCATCCTGGCCTTCACCGGGCTGTCGATGCTGCCCGCGCTGGCCTGCTTCCTGTACGCGCAGCGCTACCTGGTCGGCGGCTTCACCGGCGCCGTGAAGGGCTGAGCGCCGGCTCCTACCCCGCGCTGAACGCCCCGCCCGGGGTGCTGCCCAGCCCGGGGGACCTGGCCTGCCTGGGCCGGTGCCGCCCATGCCCCGAGACTGGGCGAAAGTCCCGCCCCCGCGGGCGGATGGCCCCTAGGCCGGGCCTGCCAGCCGCCGCATGGTGGAGGCAGGGAGGCAAGCATGATGAGGCGAGGGGCAGAACCGCACGAGCGGCGGGCTCTGTGGTTGCGCGGCCTCTGGCCGGACCGTAACCCGCTCCGGCGGGCCAGCGACCGGGCTGAGGCCACCGTGGTGGCGGCGGCGCTGCTTATCTTCCTGATCGGCGGCCCGCTGCTGGCGCTCGCCGCCGGCCACTGGGCGGGCGCGGCCGCCCTCCGGGTTGAGCGGGCGCAGCAGGCATCGTGGCGGCAAGTCCCGGCCGTGCTGCTGGCCAACGCGGGAGCCGCGTTCGGCGTGGGCTACGGCGGCGTGAGCACCACCGAGGTGAAGGCCAGGTGGACCGCACCCGATGGGCAGGTTCGCACCGGCGAGGTGCCCGCCGTCCCCGGAGCCCGGGTCGGCAGCACGGTGCGGATCTGGGTGGACAGCACCGGCGAGCAGACCGGGCCGCCGCTGCGGCACGACCAGGCGACCGGCCAGGCGTTCCTGGCCACCGTCACGGCCCCGCTGGCGCTGGGCGCGGTCCTGCTCTGCGCCGCGTCGCTGACCGTCCAGGCACTGGACCGGCGGCGCCTGGCGCTCTGGGATGCTGACTGGCAGGCCACCGAGCCCGGGTGGAGCAGCCGCCGCTGATCCGGCCGGCGCAGCCCGGCGGTGCCGGGCGGTGCCCACGGCCAGGCTGACGGCCAGGCCATCGAGACCGCCCGGGCGGCTCAGGCCGGGACCGGGACGCCCGTCATCGCCCCGCTGACCACCACCACCGGGCACGGCGCATGCCGCAGGCACGCCCGGGCCACCGGCCCGATGCCGTCCGGTGCGCGGCGGATGGCGCAGCCCAGGACCAGCAGGTCCGCTCCCGCGGCGTGGTCCAGCAGCACCCGGGCCGCCAGGCCCTCGGCCACGGTCACCTGGAGCCGGGACCAGGGGCGACGGCCCGAGAGCGGCCGCCACATCGGCCTGCAGCCGGTCCCGCGCGGTGACGATCGTCGTCCGCCCGGCTGGCCGGCGCCGCGTGCGCGTACGGGGCCACTCGCTTGGCGGTGTCTTCCCAGGCCCGCACCACGTGCAGGGCCGTTTCACGCAATCCCGCTTCTCGGACTGCCCAGCGCAGCGCGGCCAGTGAGGCTACTGAGCCGTCTACTCCGACCACGATGCGCGACAGTGCTGGATCGTGCTTCAGTGCGGCACCCCCTTCGCAGGTCCGGCCCCGGGGGGCCTGGCGTCCAGCGCGGTTACCCACCGTGTCCTGCTTGCCGGAGGTACAAATACCCAAAGCCCGCTTGTCTCACCCACTCCCGGACGGCCCCCGGCAACATCACCCGGACCGGGTGCCCGGCCCCGGAACAGCACCGGCGCCCGGCCCGGCCGGCCCGGCCCGGGCCGGGCCGGGCGGGGCAGCCGGCCGGTAGGGACTTTCTTCGCCGATGGCGGGCACTCCGGCCCTGGGCCGACCGTGGCCCGCCGCGATTCCCTGAATGCCGGGGTGGCAGAGGGAGGGTCGATGTCCCGTCGCAAGGTGCGTGAGGTCATGACCACCGAGGTACTGGCCGTCGCCGTGGACACCCCGGTGAGCGAGCTGGCGGCCCTCATGGCCGCGACCGGCCTGCGGACCGTGCCCGTGCTCGGCGCCACCGGCCGGGTCGCCGGACTGGTCGCCGCGGCCGACCTACCGCCGCAGGCCGCACCGCCGGGGCACCGGGCGGTCCGGCGGGTCCTCGGCCGGGCCCGGCACTCCCGGCCGCCGGCCGGCGCGGTGGCCGCCCGGGATGTCATGCGGGTCCCCGTGGTCACCACGTCCCCGGAGGCGCCGCTGGCCGAGGCGGCCCGGTCGATGAGCCGGAACCAGCTCAGCGAGCTGCCGGTGGCCGACTCCTGCGGTCATCTCGTCGGCGTGGTCAGCTGGGCCGACCTCGGCCACGTCTTCCTCCGCCCGGATTGCGACCTGGTCCACGAGATCATCCGCGACGTGTTCGTCCGGCACCTGGGGACCGATCCGTCCCTGGTGCGGGTCGGGGTCCAGGACGGCCTGGCCACGCTGAGCGGCTCGGTGGCGGCGAAGAGCATGATCCCGCTGGCGGTGGCCATGTGCCGGGGCATCGACGGGGTGGTCGACGTGGTCAGCTACCTCGCCTACGCCACCGATGACCGCGCCGTCGGCGACAGCCCGGCCACGGGCGGCATGGCCAGAGACGGGATGGCCAGAGACGGGATGGCCAGAGACGGGATGGCCAGAGACGGGATGGCCAGACGGGGCGGTGCCCCCGGTGCCGGATCTCACCGACTTCTGACCCGCCGGGCAGCCCCCTGGCACCTGCTCCCTGATCGGCGCACCATCACCCGCGGCCCAGCAGGCCCGTACCATAAAGACGGCCGGGCAGCCCTGGCTCAGCCGCGGGCGGGGCGGCCCAGCCGGACCGCGTCCAGCGGCGGAGCGGGGAGCCGGGCCCCGTGGTAGCCCCGGACCGCCCCGAACCGCGTGCCCGCCGTCCAGTCCCGGGCCGCCGCGATGATGTCCTCCGGCCTGCGGGCGACGAAGTTCCACCACATCAGCAGCGGCTGCGCGAGCGGCTCGCCGCCCAGGAGCAGCGCGGTGCTGCCCGCCGGGGCGGCCAGGTCCAGCCGGTCCCGCCCGGGGCCCAGGTACAGCAGGCGGCCCGGGGTGAGTTCGGTGCCGTCGGCCCGGGCCTGGCCGGTCACCGCGAAGATCATGTGCTCGTGCTCCGGGTGCAGCGCCAGCTGGCCCCGGGTGTCCCGGGGCGCCCGCAGCTGGGCGCCCACCACCGGGGAGAAGACCGTGGCCGGCGAGCGCAGCCCGGCGAGTTCCCCGGCGATGACGGTGACCTCGAACCCGGCCAGGCCGGCCGACGGCAGTTCCGCGTGGTGCTCGAACCCGGGGCCGGCCTGCTGACTGTCCTCCGGCAGCGCCAGCCAGAGCTGAACCCCATGCAGCCGCGGGTCGTGGTCCTCCGGGGACTCCTCGGAGTGCGCGATGCCCCGGCCGGAGGTCATCAGGTTCAGCTGGCCGGGCCGGATCATCTGCTCGCTGCCCAGGCTGTCCCGGTGCAGCACGTTCCCGTCCAGCAGCCAGGTCACGGTCTGCAGCCCGATGTGCGGGTGCGGCGGCACCTGCAGGCCGGCCACGCCATCCACCGACATCGGCCCGTAGTGGTCCACGAAGCACCATGCCCCGACGCTGCGGCGGCGGCGCAGCGGCATCAGCCGCCGCACCTCCATGTCCCCCACCCGGGCCACCCGGGCCTGGGTGAGCTCGCGGCTCCCCGCCAGGCCCCGCGGTGGCGGCCGGGCCGGCGGCCGCCTCCGCCGCGGTTCCCGGGGCCGGCTCGACGTCCGGGTTCGCCTCGACCGTGCTCATGACCCCATTGTGCCGATCGCTCCGGTTCGCCGTGACGTGTGTGGCCACCGGTGCAGATAGGGCAGGTGCTTCTGGTCCCCGAGCCGCTCCCGCTCGTGATGTTGACTTAGCGAGTGTTTGATTTATCGGCCAGGCCGGGGGGCGGCTGGCGTACGGAGGTGTCAGCAGCAGATCACGAGCTGACCGGGGACCGCGGCGCGTGCCCAGCGTTGGCATCATCTGCCGGGTCCTCTTCTCCGACACCGTAGGTCGACAGGCCGAAGAGATAACCAAAGCCCGCGACGGCGAGCACAATCACGAACGGCCACCAGACGGCGGCCCGGGTCGCGACCGCGTCGTCACCGGTGAAGGCGGCGATCACAGCGACATTCCCGGCCAGGCCCGCGACCGAAGGCTGAGGAGCTGCTGGCGCTCATCAGCCCGGGAACCGGCCAGCGCGCCCTCGTCGCTGTCGTCCCCGCCCCGCAGGTACGTGGTGATTGCGAAGACGAGCACGCCCACCTCGATCACCATCGACAAGAACCACGACGGGCCACCCCGTACGCCCCACGCGACGGCGAGCGCCGTGCCGGCGAGGGCATACCCGACGGGCTTCTGCAGCCGCGGGCGGATGAATGCGGTCATGTGCCTGCCTCCTCCTCCGGGTCGAACATCTTGTCACCGTCAGGTCAAAGAACCGCGCGATCCGGAAAGCCAGCGGCAGCGACGGCAGGTAGCGGCCGCTCTCGCTGGAGATCACCGTCTGGCGGGAGACGCCCAGCGCCGCCGCGACCTCCGCCTGGGACAGTCCCCGCTGTGCCCGCTGCTCCCGGACCCGGTTCCGCATGATGTCAAGCTGCTTTACTTCGCGGGCAATGTCAAGCACCCTTTACAGACTGCAGGCCAGACCTAAGTCAACCTCACGAGCGGGGGCCCACTCGGGGGCTGGGGGCTCGGGGCTCGGGGCTCAGGCCGCCGCGTGGCCGGGGCGCCTCATAGGGTGGCTCTGGCAGGCTCCGCCGAGGGCGCAGGAGGGATGCCGTGACGAAGCCGACCCAGCCCGTGCTCTACGTCATCGCCGGAGGCGGCCCGCCCGCCGCGCACCTCGCCGAGTTCACCGGCTTCGCCCAGCGGCAGGGCTGGGACGTCTGCGTGATCACCACGCCCGACGGGGCCAAGTTCCTCGACACCGGGGAACTGGCCGCGCTGACCGGTCACCCGGTACGGGTCCGCTACAAGGATCCCGGCGACCCGGACGTGCTGCCGCGCGCCGACGCCTTCGTGGTGGCCCCGGCCACCTTCAACACGATCAACAAGCTGGCCTGCGGCATCAGCGACACGCTGGCGCTCGGCCTGCTCAACGAGGCGGTCGGGATCGGCCTGCCGATCCTCGCGGTGCCCTGGCCGAACACCGCCCTGGCCCGGCACCCGGCGTTCCGGCGCAGCGTGGCCGAGCTCCGGGACTGGGGCATCCGGATGATCTTCGACCCGGCCCGGCTGCCGCCGGTGGCGGGTGACTCGCCCGCCTTCCCGTGGGCCGAGCTGCAGGGCCGAGCTCACTCGCGTGTACGCCGTGGCCGTGGCCGGGCCCGGGCTGACGTGCCGCCCGGGACCGGCGGCGTGGCGGCCGGGGCGATGGGACGTTGGGCGGGAAGTGCGGGCTGCTTCAGGCGACCAGGGTCTTGACGGCGCTGGTCAGTTCGGTGAGGGCCGACTTCGCGTCCGAGAAGAACATGCTCGTCTTCGGGTCCACGTACAGCTCGTTGTCGATCCCGGCGTAGCCGTGCCCCATCGACCGCTTGATCACGATGATGCTCTTGGCGTGGTCCACGTCCAGGATCGGCATGCCGGAGACCGGGTTGCCGGGCCGGCGCGCGGCCGGGTTGGTGACGTCGTTCGCCCCGATGACCAGGGCCACGTCGGTCCGCGGGAACTCCGGGTTGATCTCGTCCATCTCCTTGAGCTGCGGGTAGGGCACGTTGGCCTCGGCCAGCAGCACGTTCATGTGCCCGGGCATCCGCCCGGCCACCGGGTGGATGGCGTAGCTGACCTCGACGCCCCGCTCCTCCAGCAGCGCGGCCAGCTCGGCCACCTGGTGCTGGGCCTGCGCGGCGGCCAGCCCGTAGCCCGGCACGATGATGACCTTCTGCGCGTAGGCCAGCTGGATGGCGGCGTCGTCGGCCTGGATGGACCGCACGTCCCCGCCGGGGCCCTCGACCGCCGGGCCGTTGTCGCCCGTGCCGAACCCGCCCACGATGATGTTCCGGATCGACCGGTTCATCGCGTCGGCCATCAGCTTGGTCAGGATGCCACCGGACGCGCCCACCAGCGCGCCGGCGATGATCAGCGCCCAGTTGCCGATGACGAACCCGGCCATGGCCACCGCGGTGCCGGTGAACGCGTTCAGCAGCGAGATGACGACCGGCATGTCGGCGCCGCCGATCGGCAGCACCATCGTCACGCCGAACAGCAGCGCGGCCAGGATGATGATGATCAGGACGGGCACGCTCGGGGTGGCGATCATGTAGATCCCGCCGCCGACCGCGATGACCGCGGCCGCGATGTTGACGGCGCGCGAGCCGGGGAAGGTGATCGGCGACCCGTCGATCAGGCCCTGCAGCTTCCCGGCCGCGATGATCGACCCGGAGAAGGTCACCGCGCCGATGAGCACGTCCAGGATCGTGAAGACGCGTGGTCGACTCGGAAATGCCCCCCGAGGCGAGCCGGACGTAGTCGTCGATCCCGACCAGGGCGGCCGCGCCGCCGCCGACCGCGTTGAAGATGCTGACCAGCTGCGGCATGGCGGTCATCTCGACCGTGCGCGCCGCGTACAGGCCGGCCCCGCCGCCGAGCAGCGCGCCGGCGATCATCACGATCCAGCCGGTGGTGGTGACCGTGCCCGCGTGCGCGACCAGGGCCAGGGTGGTCGCGATGGCCAGGACCATGCCGGCCGTGGACACCTGGTTGCCGCGCCGGGCGCTGGCCGGGGAGTTCATCAGGTGCAGGCCGAGCACGAAGCAGGTCGCGGCGGCGACGTAGAGCAGCTGGGTGATCCAGTCGAAGGCGCTCATGCCTGGCCGCCCGGCTTGCTGATGGCCGGGGCCTGGCCGTTGCCGCTGACCGCGGCGGCCGCGGGCGCGGCGGGCACCGGGGTGCGCGTGCGCTTGAACATCTTCAGCATCCGCCCGGTGACCACGTAGCCGCCGACCACGTTCATCGCCGCGAACGCGCAGGCCACGAAGGCCAGGATGTAGCCGAGCGCGTCGTTCGCGGTCACCGCGATGAGCATGGCGCCGGCCAGCACGATGCCGTGGATCGAGTTGGCCGCCGACATCAGCGGCGTGTGCAGGGTGGCCGGCACCTTGGAGATCACCTCGAAACCGACCAGGATGGCGAGCACGAAGATCGTTATGTCAGTGAGCAGTGACGTGGTCACGAGGTCGCACCTTTCGGCGAGCTGGCACCGGGCCCCGATTCGGCCAGCAGGGCAGCGGTAGCAGGATGAAGAACGGCCCCTTCGTGGCTGATGACCACCCCGGCCTGGATCTCGTCGTCGGGGTCGATGGCCAGCGCGCCGTCCGTGCACCATGTGCAGCAGCAGCGTGGCCATGTTCCGGGACAGGAAGGCCGACGCGGCACCGGGCACGCTGGCCGCCAGGTTGCCGGCGCCGATGATGGTGACCCCGTTCCCGGTGACCACGGTCTCGCCCGGCACGGACCCGGCCACGTTGCCGCCGAGCGGGCCCGACCCCATGTCCACGATGACCGCGCCCGCGGCCATGGCCTTCAGCGCGTCCTCGGTGACCAGCAGCGGCGGCTTGCGCCCCGGCACCTGGGCCGTGGTGATGACCACGTCGTGCCGGGCGATGTGCCCGGCCAGCTCGGCCTGCTGGGCCTGCCGCTCCTCATCGGTCAGCGCGCGGGCGTATCCGCCCTCCCCGGCCGCGTTCCCCACCGAGGTGAGCTCGATGAAGGTGCCGCCGAGCGACTCCACCTCGGTCTTGGTCTGCGGCCGCACGTCGTAGGCGGAGACCACGGCGCCGAGCCGCCGCGCGGTGCCGATGGCCTGCAGGCCCGCCACCCCGGTGCCCAGGATCAGCACCTTGGCCGGCCGGGCCGTGCCCGCCGCGGTGGTCAGCATGGGGAAGAACCGGCCGAACGCCGCCGCCCCCACCAGCACCGCCTTGTACCCGGCCACGTTGGCCTGGGAGCTCAGCGCGTCCATGCCCTGGGCCCGGGACAGCGTCCGGGGCAGGCCGTCCAGGCTGATGGCGGTCACGCCCTTGTCCGCCAGCGTGGTGGCCAGGCCCGGATCGGCGAGCGGGTTGAGCATGCCGAGGATGGCCTGGCCCGGGCGCAGTCCGCCGAGCAGCCGGTCGTCCGGCTTGCCGACCATCATGATCAGGTCGGCGTCGGCCAGCAGTTCCGTGCGGCTGACCACGGTGGCGCCGGCCTCGGCGTAGGCGCTGTCAGCCAGCCAGGCCCCGTCGCCCGCGCCCGACTCGACCAGTACCTCGAGCCCGGCGCCGCGCAGCCGCGCGACCATCTCTGGGACCAGTGCCACCCGGCGCTCGCCGGGCGTGCTCTCCTTGATGACGGCTACTTTCATGGACGCGACCTCACGATGTCAGGGGCGTGACCTTCAGTAGCCTCATCCAGATGCGACGAGACGAGCAGAGGCCACCGTCCCGCCGCACGGGGGACCTTCGGGCATGATCGCACAAGATCACCGCTCCCCTCCAGTATCGCCCATGAGGTCCCCCCCGATCTCCCCCGTACGGGGGACCGCCGCCGGGGCCCGGGATCTCACCGGGCGGAGCCGCGGAGCCATCAACCCATGCAGCCCCTGCCAGCCCCATCAACCCATCAGTCCCTCCAGCCCCATCAACCTCTCCAGCCACCCTGCCAGGGCCGCTCGCCATCAGTGCGGTGCTTTTTGTGTCACCGGCGGTCTAAAGAGCACCGCACTGACAGGAAGCACCGCGGTGGGTCAGCTGGCGCGGCGGAGGGCGGCGGTGATCCGGTCGCCCGCGGTGATGACGGCGTTGGCGTGCAGCCGGCCGGGTGAGCGGGTGAGCCGTTCAATCGGCCCGGACACCGAGACCGCCCCGATCACCTTGTTGCCCTGGCCCCGGACCGGCGCGGACACCGAGGCCACCCCGGCCTCCCGCTCGCCCACGCTGGCCGCCCAGCCCCGCCTGCGGACCTGGGCCAGCGCGGCCGCGCTGAACTTGGCCCCGCGCAGCCCGCGGTGCAGCCGCTCGGGCTCCTCCCAGGCCAGCAGGATCTGGGCGGCCGACCCGGCCGTCATCGGCAGCGCCGACCCGACCGGGACGGTGTCCCGCAGCCCGGTGGCCCGCTCCGCGGCGGCCACGCAGATCCGGCTGTCCGCCTGGCGCCGGTACAGCTGGGCGCTTTCCCCGGTGAGGTCGCGCAGGGCGACCAGGACCGGCTGGGCCACGGCCAGCAGCCGGTCCTCGCCCGCCGCGGTGGCCAGCTCGCCGATCCGCGGTCCCAGGATGAACCGGCCCTGGCCGTCCCGGGCCACCAGCCGGTGCCGTTCCAGGGCTACCGCGATGCGGTGCGCGGTGGGCCTGGCCAGCCCGGTCGCGCTGACCAGCTGGGCCAGTGAGGCCGGGCCCGACTCCAGGGCGCCCAGCACGGCCACTGTCTTGTCCAGCACGCCCACTCCGCTAGAGTTGTCCATAGCTCGATATTGCCGTCTCGCAATGCGAGACGCAAGTCCGCTGCCAGACCCGCCGGAAGGCGCCGTGACCAGGTAGCGGTTCGCGACGAGGCGCCCGCTGAAAGGGGTTGCACGGATGGGACGTACGCTCGCGCAGAAGATATGGGACTCGCACGTCGTGCACCGGGCCGACGGTGAGCCCGACCTGCTCTACATCGACCTGCACCTGGTCCACGAGGTGACCAGTCCGCAGGCGTTCGACGGGCTGCGGCTGGCCGGGCGGCCGGTCCGGCGGCCCGACCTGACCGTCGCCACCGAGGACCACAACGTGCCCACGCTCGGGGTGACCGGGCCCGGGCTGCCGCTGGCCGGGCCGGGCAGCCCGGTCACCGACCCCGTGTCCCGGGTCCAGGTCGAGGCGCTGCGCAAGAACTGCGCGGACTTCGGCATCAGCCTGTACCCGATGGGCGACGCCGGGCAGGGCATCGTGCACGTGATCAGCCCGCAGCAGGGACTGACCCAGCCCGGCATGACCATCGTCTGCGGTGACTCGCACACCAGCACGCACGGCGCGCTGGGCGCGCTGGCCTTCGGCATCGGCACCAGCGAGGTCGAGCACGTGCTGGCCACCCAGACGCTGCCGCAGCACCGTCCGGGCCAGATGGCGGTCAACGTGACCGGCGAGCTGCCGTTCGGGGTGACCGCCAAGGACCTGATCCTCGCGGTCATCGCGCAGATCGGCACCGGCGGCGGGGTGGGCCACATCATCGAGTACCGCGGCGAGGCCGTCCGCGGCCTGTCCATGGCCGGGCGCCTGACCGTCTGCAACATGTCCATCGAGGCCGGGGCCCGGGCCGGGCTCATCGCGCCGGATGACACCACGTTCAGCTACCTGGAGGGCCGCCCGCACGCGCCCCGCGGCGCCCAGTGGGAGGCGGCCCTCGACTACTGGCGCTCGCTGCCGACCGACCCGGACGCCGCGTTCGACCAGGAGGTGACGCTGGACGCGGCCGCGCTGACCCCGTTCGTCACCTGGGGGACCAACCCGGGCCAGGCGGCCCCGCTCACCGCGTCCGTGCCCGACCCCGACGCGATGGACGACCCCGGCGAGCGGGCCACGGCCCAGCGCGCGCTGGCCTACATGGACCTCAAGCCGGGCACGCCGCTCACCGACGTCCAGGTGGACACGGTGTTCGTCGGCTCCTGCACCAACGGCCGCCTGGAGGACCTGCGGGCCGCCGCCGAGGTGCTCGGCGGCCGGAAGGTGGCCGACGGGGTCCGGATGCTCGTCGTCCCCGGCTCCATGGACGTGAAGGCGGCCGCCGAGCGGGAGGGCCTGGACCAGGTGTTCACCGCGGCCGGCGCGCAGTGGCGGTCGGCGGGGTGCTCGATGTGCCTGGGCATGAACCCGGACACGATGGGCCCCGGCGAGCGCAGCGCGTCCACGTCCAACCGGAACTTCGAAGGCCGCCAGGGCAAGGGCTCCCGTACCCACCTGGTGTCCCCGCAGGTGGCCGCGGCCACCGCGGTGACCGGCCGCCTCACCGCCCCCGCCGACCTGTAACCGGAGGAGCAGACACCCATGGAGCCTTTCACCACGCACACCGGCCGGGCCGTCCCGCTGCGCCGGGCCAACGTGGATACCGACCAGATCATCCCCGCCGAATACCTCAAGCGGGTCAGCCGGGTGGGTTTCGCGGACGGCTTGTTCGCCGCCTGGCGGGCCGACCCCGAATTCATCCTCAATCAGCCCGCCGCGGATGGCGCGACGATACTCGTGGCTAGGCCCGGATTTCGGTATCGGGTCATCCCGCGAGCACGCCGTCTGGGCCCTCACGGATTACGGATTCCGGGCCGTGATCTCCGCGCGCTTCGGGGATATCTTCCGGAATAACGCGACAAAGGGAGGGCTGCTCCCGGTCCAGGTAACCGACGAATTCGCGACGGCACTCCAGGACCTCCTGGAGCGCAGCCCGGACACCGAGGTGACCGTGGACCTGGTCGCCCGCGAGGTCCGGGCGGCCGCGCCGGGCAGCGGCGCGGCCGCGCTGACGGCGCCGTTCGAGATCGACGACTACACCCGCTGGCGGCTGATGGAGGGACTGGACGACATTTCGCTGACGCTGCGGTACGCGGATGAGATCACCGAGTTCGAGAACAGCCGGCCGGACTGGCTGCCGACCGCCGATCCGGTGGCCTGAAATCCTTTGCAGGGCAGGAAATTCGGGCGTCCAGCGCGCGACACGCCGTGTTTTTACGCTGTGATGATTGTGTCCGTGCGCTGGATCGCCTAATTTCAGGCAGGTCAGAGGTCGCGGTTACCGGTGCCCTGTCCGCGCGACCTCCCGTGGGGGAAACCGCAGGAGTGATTCATGAACAAGCGTGACCTGATCGACGCGATCTCGGGTCGCCTGGGGGACAAGAAGACCGCGACCGAGGCCGTGAACGCGGTGCTCGACACGATTCAGAGCACCGTGGCCAAGGGTGACAAGGTCGCGATCACCGGATTCGGCGTCTTCGAGAAGGCCGTCCGGCCTGCCCGCACGGCCCGTAACCCGGCCACCGGCGCCACCATCAAGGTGGCAAAGTCGTCGGTGCCCAAGTTCCGGCCCGGCGCCGACTTCAAGGCCGTCGTCAATGGCGAGAAGAAGGTGGCCGCCGCGAAGAAGCGGTAACCTGCCCCGCCCGCAGGCTGGGCGGATAGCAGTCATGATCATGGGATTGGCGCCCTCCGGTGCCAATCCCATGATCATGTCTAGGTGCTGGTGAAGGCCGCCAGGCGCTGATGAATGCTGCCGCCCGCGGCCCCACTACATGGCTGTCACAGCCATGCAGTTCTTTGTGTATGGCCGTCGCATTCATGTAGTTGGAGGGGCGGGCGGCGGGGGGCCCGGGTCCGCGGGGAGGGGGAAGGTGGCCAGGGTGAGGGCCGCGACCGTGCCGTCCTCGCGCCAGGCGCAGCCGGACCCGCTGGCCCGGGCGCAGCAGGCGGAGCCCCGACCCGGCCAGCGAGCCCGAGGCGAACGGCACTACGGTCCCGTCGTCCAGGAAGACGCTGCCCGACCGGGCCGTCTCGTCGTAGCTGCGCACCGTGGCCTGCACCGCCCCGCACCCCTCCCTTGCCCGGCCGGCTCGCTCCGGCCGGCGCCGACCCGGCCCGTTGACCCGGGCCGTCTCATGAGCCGCGCGCCGGGCTAGGGCCGCTGGGCGTTAGTGCAGGCCCGGCTGCTTGCGCAGCGCCGTGGTGATCAGCCGGTCCAGCAGGTCGCGCCAGCGGCAGCCCGCTCGCGGCCCACATCTTCGGGAAGTAGGAGGCGGCGGTCATGCCCGGCATCGTGTTGATCTCGTTGAGCAGGATCTGCCCGTCCGGGGTGTAGAAGAAGTCCACCCGGGCCAGGCCCTCGCCCGACACCGCCTCGAACGCGGCGGCGGCCAGCCGGCGCAGCTCGTCCAGGTGCTCGGCGGGGATCGGTGCCGGGATGAGCATCCCGTTCGCGTCGTCGAGGTACTTGGCCTCGAAGTCGAAGAACTCCTCCCCGCCGTCCACCATGAGCTGCCCGGGCATGCTGGTGTCCGGCGGCGCGCCGTCCAGGCCTTCCAGCACGGCGCACTCGATCTCCCGCCCGGTGATGGCCTTCTCCACCAGCACCTTCCGGTCGTAGCGCCGTGCCGTCTCGATGGCCTCGTGCAGTCCGGCCAGGTCCGCCGCTTTCGACGTGCCGATGCTGGAGCCACCCCGGGCCGGCTTGACGAAGACCGGCCAGCCCAGCTCGCCGATCGCGTCCAGCACCCGCTTGCGCTCGCCCGACACCGGCAGCGAGGCGCTGTCCGCCGGGGCCGGCTGCCAGTCCTGGTCGCGGACGACCACGAAGGGGCCGACCGGCAGCCCGCGGGCCGCGAAGATCAGCTTCATGTACTCCTTGTCCATGCTGACCGCGCTGGCCAGCACCCCGGCCCCCACGTAACGGATGCCCGCCATCTCCAGCAGGCCCTGCAGGGTGCCGTCCTCGCCGAACGGGCCGTGCAGCATGGGCAGCACCACGTCGACCGCGCCCAGCGCACGCGGGATGGCCCCCGGCTCCGCGGTGCTCACCGTCCCGGCGGCTGGTTCGGCGCCCCACGGGAGCACCTGGGCGCCAGGCTCGGCCACCGCCTCGACCGACGGCAGCTGGCCATCGGTGATGGCCAGCCGCTGCGGGTCGTCGGAGGTGAGCACCCACCGCCCGTCGGGCAGGATGCCGACCGGGATGACCTCGTACCGGTCCCGGTCCAGGGTGGCCAGCACGGTCCCGCCACTCGCGCACGAGATGGCGTGCTCGGGTCCCCGGCCGCCGAATACGACCGCGACCCGGATCTTGCCGTCGTTCACGCTCTCCCCTTCCTGGTCGCGTCCCGGCCCGTGCGGGCCCGGGACGCGCCGGTCCCGCCCGGAGCCGGGACGCCCGGCCCGTTCCACCTGCTCAGCCTGCCCTAGGCGGGGGCCCGGGCGGCCAGCTTCAGCTCAGCGCGTCCAGCGCCTGCCACGCGTCGGCGATCAGGTCGTCGCCGTCCTCCAGGCCGATCGAGAACCTGACCGCGCCCGGGTCGATCCCGGCGGCGGCCAGTGCCGCGTCGTCGAACTGCCGGTGCGTGGTGGAGGCCACGTGCCCGGCCAGGGTGTGCGTGCCGCCCAGCGAGGCGGCCACCTGGGCCAGCCGCAGCCGGTCGGCGAAGGCGTACCCGCCGGCCCGGCCGCCATGCGGCGTCACGGTCACGATCGCGCCGAACCGGGTGCCCTCCGGGCCGGCGTCGAACAGCCGCCGGGCCAGCTCGTGCCCGGGATGGCCCGGCAGCCCGGGGTAGTCCACCTGGCGCACCGCCGGGTGCTTCGCCACCGCGGTGGCGAACGTCAGCGCCGTGGCGCAGTGCCGGGCGACCCGCAATGGCAGCGTCTCCATCCCGCGGTGCAGCAGGAAGGCCTCGTCGGGCGCGAGCGAGCCGCCGGTGTCGATGCGCACCGCCCGGACCTGCCGGACCAGGTCCGGGTGGCCCGCCACCACCCCGCCGGTGGCGTCCGAGTGGCCGCCGAGGTACTTGGTGGCGGAGTGCAGCACCAGATCCGCCCCGTGCTCCAGCGGCCGGCACACCGTCGGCGAGGCCAGCGTGGAGTCCACCACGAGCAGTGCGCCGGCCCGGTGCGCGATATCGGCCAGGGCGGGCAGGTCGGCCACCGCGGTCGTGGGGTTGGCCAGCGTCTCCGCGTAGATGATCCGGGTCTCCGGGCGCACCGCTGACTCGACCCGGCTGAGATCGGCCAGGTCGGTGAAGTCGGTCCGCACCCCGAACCGGGCCGCCACACTGCGCAGGAACCCGTAGGTCCCGCCGTAGACGGCGGCCGGGGCGACCACGTGCGCGCCCGCCTCGGCGAAGGCCCAGAACACCGTGCTGATCGCGGCCATGCCGGAGGCGAACGCCTGCGCCTCGACCGGCCCCGGCACCTGGTAGCCCTCCAGCGCGGCGACACCGGCCGCGAACCCGTCCGCGGTCGGATTGTCGATCCGGCTGTAGGTGTAGCCGTGCTGCCTGCCGTTCAGCACGGCCGCGTACTCCGCGCTCGAGCCGAAGGCGAAGGTCGCGCTGCGGTAGACCGCCCCGCCGAGTGGCCGCTGCGCGGGCACCGGCGGCGGCGGCAGGTGCACGGCCCTGGTGTGCTCGCCCTGGCCCGGGCCCGGATCCCGCGGTCCCGGACCGCACCGGGTCAGATCCCACCGGGTCAGATCCCATAGCGCTCGGGCTTGGCGGACCGCGACGTCAGCAGTTCCGCGGCCTGGCTGACGTCGATCCGGCCGTCCATGACGCCGACCACCACCTCGGTGATCGGCATTTCCACCCCGTGCCGGCGGGCCAGGTCCCGCACCGGCCCGGCGGACTTCGCGCCCTCGGCCACCTGGGTGGTGACGGCCCGCACGTCGGCCACGGGCATGCCGCGGCCGATCATCTCGCCGAACGTCCGGTTCCGCGACAGCGGCGAGCTGCACGTGGCCACCAGGTCGCCCATCCCGGCCAGGCCGGCGAAGGTGTGCGGGTCGGCGCCGAGCGCGGCACCCAGCCGGGTGATCTCGGCCAGGCCGCGGGTGATCAGGGTGGCCCGGGTGTTGTCCCCGCACCCCATGCCCACGGCGATGCCGACGCCGAGCGCGATGACGTTCTTCACCGCGCCGCCCAGCTCGCACCCGACGACATCCGGGTTCGTGTACGGGCGGAAGTAGCCGGTGTGGCAGGCCTGCTGCAGCCGCTTGGCCAGGGTGTCGTCGTCGCTGGCCACCACGGTGGCGGCGTGCTGGCGCTCGGCGATCTCACGGGCCAGGTTCGGCCCGGAGATGACCGCGATCCGGTCCGGCCCGGCCCCGGTCACCTCGGCGATCACCTGGCTCATCCGGTGCCCGGTGCCCAGCTCGATCCCCTTCATCAGGCTGACGAAGGCCGCGCCCGCGGGCAGCAGGCCCAGCCATGACGTGAGGTTGCGGCGCAGGCTCTGCGCGGGCACGGCCAGCACGACCGCATCCGCCCCGGCCAGCACCTGGGCCGGGTCGGCGCTCGCGGTCAGCTTGGGGGTGAGCGCCACTCCCGGCAGGTAGTCCAGGTTCTCGTGCCGCGTGTTGATCGCCGTGACCAGGTCGGCCCGGCGCCCCCACAGGATGGCCGGGGTGCCCGCGTCGCAGAGCACCTGGGCGAAGGTGGTGCCCCACATGCCGGCCCCCATCACCGCCGCCCTCACGTCGGCGTCGCCTCGTGCGGGTCGGTGCTCCCTGCTGGTTCCGTTTGGCCGGGGGCGTGCCCGGATGCGGCCTGCTGGTCGGGTGCGGCCGGCTGCAGGTGCGCGGCCTGCTCGTCACCCGCCGCCTGCTCCCGGGCGGCCTGGCGTGCGGCGCGGCGGGCCACGGCCGGATGGTAAGGCTCGGCCGGCGGCCGCCCGTCGCGCAGTTCGGTGAGCAGCGTGGTGATGTCGCCCATGATGGCGTTGGTGGCGCCGCGCAGCACGTCGCGGGTCAGCGGCTGGCCCTCGTAGCCGGTCAGGTCCACGGGCGGCCCGGCCAGCATCCGCACCACCTTGCGCGGGTACAGGTGCGGCTTGGTGGTGCCGTAGGGGAGGATCTCCTGCGCGCCCCACTGGGCCACCGGCACCACCGGCACCCCGGTGGAAAGCGCCAGCCGGGCCACGCCGGTCTTGGCCAGCATCGGCCACTGATCCGGGTCGCGGGTGGCCGTGCCCTCGGGGTAGATGACCACGCACTCGCCCTCGGTCAGGGCCTGCTCGGCCACCTTGAGCACGTTCGCCGCGTCGGCCTCCCCGCGGCGTACCGGCAGCTGGCCGAGGATGCGCAGGTACGGCCCGACCAGCTTCACGTCGAAGGCCGAGGACTTGATCATGAACGCGGGGTAGCGCCCGGCCTCGTGCACGAACAGCGCCATGGCCGGCCAGTCGGCGTAGGACAGGTGGTTCGCGGCCACGATCATGCCGCCCTGCCGCGGGAAGTGCTGGTACCCCTGCCAGTCCCGCTTCATCAGCGACTTGATCAGCGGCGGCAGGTACACCTTGGTCCCGGCCCGCCAGCCCGGCGAGTATCGCTGACCCCGCTGCCTGCTCATAGGTGTCGCCCGATCATCGCTGCGGTCTCCCGCCTGTGCTGCGGCCAGCTCATGGTGCTGCTCAGTCTCCCGTTCCGCCGGTGGCCCTGTCGAGGCCAGGCCGTCCGCCTGCCGGATCTCCGGCTCGCAGCCGCGGGCAGTATGGTCGCCGGTGTGACCGAGAGCCCGCTCAGCTGGTCGCTGGTGATCCCCGTCAAGGTACTTGCCCGCGCCAAATCGCGCCTGGCCGGGCTGGCCGGCCCGGCCCGCTCGGCCCTGGCGCTGGCCATGGCGGCCGACACGGTCAGCGCCGCGGCGGCCTGCCCGGCCGTGGGCGCGGTGGTCGTGGTCACCGACGACGCGGCGGCCGGGGGCGCGCTCAGCGCGCTGGGCGCCATGGTGGTGGCCGACGAGCCGGATGCCGGGCTCAACCCGGCCCTGGCCCACGGCGCCGCGGCGGCCGCGTCCCGGTGGCCGGCGGCGGGCACCGCCGGGCTGGCCGCGGACCTGCCTGCGCTGCGGCCGGACGAGCTGGCCCGGGCCCTGCGCGCCGCGGCGCAGTGGCCGGAGGCCTTCGTGGCCGACGCGGCGGGCACCGGCACCACCCTGTACACCGCCCGGCCCGGCACGCCGTTCCGGCCCCGGTTCGGCCCGGGGTCGGCGTCCCGGTACCGGTCCGGGGGAGCGGCCGAGCTGATGCTGGCCGACGTGCCCAGCCTGCGCTCGGACGTGGACACGCCCGACGACCTGAGCCGCGCGGCCGGCCTCGGGCTGGGGCCGCGGACCGCGGTGCTGGCCGCCCAGCTGCGCTGAGCCGTTACCGGGTCACCCGCCGGCTGCGGCGTGACCGGCTCACCCGCCGGCTGCGGCGTTACGGGGACGCCCGGCGGCTGCGGGGTTACCGGCTCACCCGGCGGCGCCGGCCGAGCCGGACGCCCATCACGATGAGGTCGATGAGCACCACCACGATGCCGATCAGCAGCAGGTAGAACAGGCCCTTGACCACGACCCCGACAATGCCCAGGGCGATGGCCGCGATGATGAGCAGCAGAAACAGCGCCATCGTGCGCTCTCCGATCCTTCCGGCCGGTCAGCGGCGGGCCAGGCGCCGTTCGCCCCCGGCCCCCGGCTGGTAGGCCAGTTCGTAGTGCTTGAAGATGGCCGGCTCGTCCTCGGCCGGCAGCTCCCCATCAGTGTCGATCGAGGGCGCGCCCTTGACCAGGTTCCTCGGGTAGCCGACCTTGAGGTAGCCGGGGCCCACGGTGGCGGCGGCCAGCGGCACGAAGACGAGCCGGTGCCGGGTCGGCAGGCCGACGGTGACGGTGGCGAAGGAGGGCTCGTCGGTCCCGGTGTCCACATAGATCGCTTCCAGCGTCCCGATCTTGTGCCCGGCGTCGTCCACCACGTCGTGGCCGCGCCACTCCCGGATATCGCCAGCCTCGAACATCGCGCCTCCCTAGTCACCTGTCCTTGCCTTTACCCGTGACGGGCGGGTCCATCCGGGACGGGCCGGGCAGGACAGCATGCGACCGGGAGCGTCGTCCGGACGTGGGCGCCACCGGGGACGCGGAGACCGGCGATGCGCCAGGTCCACCGGGACGTCAGATATGCACGATCGGGCAGGTGAGGGTCCTCGTGATGCCGGCCACCCCCTGGATCTGGGCGACCACGAGGCGGCCCAGGTCGTCCACGTTGGGCGCCTCCGCCCGGACGATCACGTCGTACGGTCCCGTGACGTCCTCCGCCAGGGTCACCCCGGTGATCGATCCGATGCGGCGGGCCACGTCGGCGGCCTTCCCCACCTCGGTCTGCACGAGGATGTATGCCTGCACCACGCGTCCTCCCCGGGGGCTTCGTCGCCTGCGGCCGGAATGGCCACGCTACCCTAAGGCAAGGATGGCAGCCGGGGAGGGTCCATTACCGTCTCAGACCTGGGGGAGTTCGGGCTCATCGCGGCGCTGGCGGCCCGGATGCCGCAGGCACCGGGCACGCTGCTGGGCATCGGTGACGACGCGGCGCTGCTGGCCGCCCCGGACGGCCGGATGCTGGCCAGCATGGACCTGCTGATCGAGGGCCGCCACTTCCGCCGCGACTGGTCCACCGCCCTGGATATCGGCGTGAAGGCCGCGGCGCAGAACCTGGCCGACATCGCGGCCATGGGCGGCCTCCCCACCGCGCTGCTGGTCGGCCTGGCCGCCCCGCCGGACCTGCCGGTCGCCTGGGCCGAGGACCTGGCCGCCGGCCTGGCCCAGGAGTGCGGCCGGGCCGGGGCGAGCGTGGCCGGCGGTGATATCTCGGCCGCCCCGCTGGTGATGCTGGCCGTGACCGCCCTGGGCCACCTGGCCGGGGAGGCGCCCGTCACCCGGTCCGGCGCCCGGCCCGGGGATGTCGTGGCCGTGGCGGGCATGCTCGGTCACTCGGCGGCCGGCCTGGCCCTGCTGCAGGCCGGGCGGGCGGAGCCGGCCGCCCTGCTGGCCGCGCACCGCCGGCCGCAGCCGGATTACGCCGCCGGGCCCGAGGCCGCGCGGCTGGGCGCCACCGCGATGATCGACGTGAGTGACGGCCTGGTCCAGGACCTCGGGCACGTGGCGGACGGCAGCGGGGTTCGCATTGACCTGGAATCGGGGCGTTTGCCCCAGGACGATGCTCTGCGTGCTGCCGCAGATGCACTCGGTAAGCGCGACCCGCTTGACTGGATTCTCACCGGCGGGGAGGATCATTCACTGGCCGCAACATTCCCGCCCGGGACCCCCCTCCCGGCGCGCTGGGTGATCGTGGGGCGGGTGGGGGCGGGCCGAGGGGTCAGGGTCGATTCGCGGCGATCTGAGGGGTTGTCCGGATGGGATCATTTTCTGGGGCCAGACACCCTTCACTGACTGTGTTCGGTAAATTACAGCAATGTCACTATAGTTAGCCCGATCAATCCTTAGGTATAAACCCCCCAAATGCGATCACCGGGCAAGAGAGCAGCGCCCCGACACCGGGCGCCGTCCGGCGCGGCCCAGGCTCAGGCGTCCCGGTCCGGGGCGGCCCAGCCGGGCGGGCCGCGTTCCGGCCGGTCCGGCCTGCTGGCGCGCGCCGCGCCCGCCCGGCCCGCGGCGGGATGACGGCCGCGCTGCGCTGGTTCGGCCCGCTGGCCCGGTGGCTGCACCTGTCCGGGCCGCCCTGCCGGCGCCAGCCAGCGGCGGCCAGCCAGCCGGCGGCCAGCCAGCGGCCAGGCCCGGCCCGTCCACGGCGCGCCGGCCATCCGGGCGCCGGCTCCCCGGGCTGAGCGGCCACGGCGTGCCCTGTCGCGGGCGCCGGCGGTCCGGCGGCGGGACCGGCGCCCATGGCGGGCGTCAGCGGCCCGGGGAACCCGGCCGGGGCGCCGGCAGGCAGGAGCGGCCCGGAGGGACCGTCCGAGGGCTCAGCGGACGTCACCGGGCCGCTGGTGGGCATCAGCGGCCAGGCCGGGATCCCGGCCAGCCGCCCGGCGGTACGGCGGGACCGGCCCGGGCGCGGCAGGTTCGGCACCGCGATGCGCCGGCTGATGGTCACCCCGACGTTCGCGGCCGGGCTCGGCGTCGTGGTCGCGGCCAGCCTGGCCGCCAACATGACCAAGACGGTGCTGCACTTCAGCTCGCCGCTGCCGGGTGGGCAGTGCCAGATCGGGGCCTGCCACCTGCAGCCCAGCCACGGTGGCACGCTGGCCTCGGCCCGTCCCGGCGTGCCCATCGCGGTGCCGCGGAAGCGCTGGGAGCCGGGAGCAGCACGCCCGGGGGCGAGTCGCCGAATGCCGGGGGCGTGGCCGGGCCGGGTGGCCACGGCCAGGTCTGGATCACCTACCAGGTCACCGAGCAGTGGTCGGGCGGCTTCGCCGACCAGATCACGATCGGCGGCCTGGCCGGGCAGGGCGGCGGCTGGAGCCTCGCGGTGGCCTATCCCGGGGCCCGGATCGCCGGCGTGCAGGGCGCCGGCTGGCTCTGGCGCTCCACGGACTCTGGCGTGGCGCAGGGGACGGTCCAGGGCAGCCCCGGCGGTGACCAGCAGGGCGGTAATCAGCCAGGCGGCAACGGGGACCCGGGACGGGCGGGAACCAGCAGGGCGGCGGCGAGTCATCCGGGTCGCAGGGCGTTGCCCAGTTCGTCATCACGGTGGACGGCCAGCCGATGCCCCCGTCTGGCTGCTCCTTCAACGGCCAGCCCTGCGCGTTCAGCGCGGCCGGGCTGAAATGAGCGCGGCCCGGGAGGCGCCGGGCCCAACCAGCGCAGCGGGCAGCAGCCAGGGTGCCGGCGCCCGCGCAGGCGCAGCAGCCCGCTAGGCGGCCGGGAGCAGTCTTAGCGGGTGACCTTGCCGGCCTTGATGCACGAGGTGCAGACGCGCAGCCGCTTGCTGTTGCCGCCAGCGGTGGTCCGCACCACCTGGATGTTGGGGTTCCAGCGGCGAGGGGTCCGGCGGTGGGAGTACGACACGTTGTTGCCGAATCCCGGCCCCTTGCCGCATACGTCGCAGACAGAAGCCACGGGATGCTCCCTTGCATGAAGTCGGATGAACTGGCCGATGTGCCCGGCGCGGGGCATAAGCGCAATCCGCGCCCGCGAGCAGCCTGGCCACAATATCCGACCAGCGGCCGGTAAGGCGAATCAGCCGCCGCAGCGCCCGCGAGCGGCGGGCCACAGGCCGCCGGGAGCGGCCGGGCACAGGCCGCCGCAGACCGCGGGCAGCAGCCGCCGCATCCAGGCCAATGACGTCGTAGCCCCGGCCTATCCTGTGGGTCCATGGCGAGGCTAGACGACCGGCTCGACCGGGAGTTCGATCCGCGCACGGCCAAGGCGCTGGCCACTGCCCTGGGCGTGCGCACCGTCGGCGACCTGTTGCGGCACTATCCGCGCCGGTACGAGCGGCGGGGCGAGCTGACCGACCTGGCCTCGCTGCGGGACGGGGACCACGTCACGGTGCTGGCCCAGATCGCCAAGGTCACCTCCCGTCCCATGCGCAACCGGCGCGGCAAGCTCACCGAGGTCACCGTCACCGACGGGCACGGCACCCTGACCCTGGCGTTCTTCGCGCAGCCGTGGCGCGAGAAGGAGATGAAGCCGGGGCTGCACGGCCTGTTCGCCGGCCAGGTGTCCAGCTACGGGCCCAAGCGGCAGCTCATCCACCCCGACTGCGAGCTGCTCGGGGAGTCCGACCCCGGTGCCGAGCTGGCCGCAGAGCACGCGGCCGAGATCATCCCGGTGTACCCGGCGACCAGCAAGCTGCCGTCCTGGAAGATCGCCATGGCCATCCGCACCGTGCTGGACACCCTGGACCTCGACGAGGACCCGCTGCCCGCGGACGTCCGGTCCCGGTACAAGCTGCAGAAGCAGGCGGCGGCCCTGCTCGGCATCCACCGCCCGATGGAGTACGCCGACATCCACCGGGCCAGGCTCCGGCTCAAGTGGGACGAGGCGTTCGTGCTGCAGACGGTGCTGGCCCAGCGGCGCCGCGCCGCCGACGCGCTGCCCGCCACCCCCCGCATCCCGCGCCGCGGCGGCCTGCTCGACGCCTTCGACCAGCGGCTGCCGTTCGCGCTCACCGAGGGCCAGCGGACGGCCGGCGCCGACATCGCCACCGCGCTGTGCCGGGAGCACCCGATGCACCGGCTGCTGCAGGGCGAGGTCGGCTCGGGCAAGACGGTGGTCGCGCTCCGGGCCATGCTCCAGGTGGTGGACGACGGCGGCCAGGCCGTGCTGCTCGCCCCCACCGAGGTGCTGGCCCAGCAGCACTACCGGTCGATCACCGCGCTGCTCGGCCCGCTCGGCCGGGCCGGTGAGCTGGACGGCGCCGTGCTCGAGGATCCAGGGCAGGCCACCCGGGTGGCGCTGCTCACCGGCTCGCAGGGCGCCCGGGCCCGGCGGCCCGCGCTGGACGACACGGCCTCCGGCGCGGCCGGCATCGTGATCGGCACGCACACCCTGCTGTACCACCGGGTGCGGCTGGACGACCAGGTGGTGTTCAAGGACCTGGGCCTGGTGGTGATCGACGAGCAGCACCGGTTCGGGGTGGAGCAGCGCGACGCGCTGCGCGAGAAGGCCCAGGGCAGCCGGCCGCACGTGCTGGTCATGACGGCCACCCCGATCCCGCGCACGGTGGCCATGACCGTCTACGGCGACCTGGACGTGTGCACGCTCAGCGAGCTGCCGGCCGGCCGCACCCCGATCACCACGCACGTGGTGCCGGCCGCGGAGAAGCCCCGGTTCCTGGAGCGCACCTGGGAGCGGCTCCGCGAGGAGGTGTCCGCCGGCAGCCAGGCCTACGTCGTCTGCCCGCGCATCGGCGGGGACGAAAACCCCGAACGACCAATCGGGCTAGCCCAACGGAACCGTCGCCCGGTGCACTGCCCCCGCCGACTCCGACGGGGCGGGGGATGACTACGACGGGGGCGACGACAGCGCCACCCGGCCGCCACGGGCGGTCGTGGACATGGCGGCCGAGCTGAGCGAGGGCCCGCTGGCCGGGCTGCGGCTGCAGATCCTGCACGGCCGGATGCCCGCCGACGAGAAGGACGCGGTGATGCGCGGCTTCGCCGACGGCAGCGTGGACGTCCTGGTCGCCACGACCGTGGTCGAGGTCGGGGTGGACGTGCCGAACGCCACCCTCATGGTCATCCTGGACGCCGACCGGTTCGGGGTGTCCCAGCTGCACCAGCTGCGCGGCCGGGTCGGCCGGGGCGGCAAGCCGGGGCTGTGCCTGCTGGTCACCGACGCCCCGGCGGGCAGCCCGGCCCGGGAGCGGCTGGACGCGGTGGCCAGCACCCTGGACGGCTTCCAGCTGTCCCGGCTCGACCTGGAGCAGCGCCGCGAGGGCAACGTGCTGGGGGCGGTCCAGGCGGGCCGGAAGTCCAGCCTCAAGATGCTCACCCTGCTGGACGACGAGGACCTCATCGGGCAGGCCCGGGAGGCGGCCTCGGCCCTGGTGGACGCCGACCCGGAGCTGGCCGGGCACCCGGCGCTGGCCCGGGCCATCGACGCGCTGCTCGACGCCGAGCAGGCGGAATTCCTGGAGAAGGCGTGAGCGCCGCCCGCCGGGTCCCGGCCCGGCGGGCCTGCGGCACCGGCACCGCGCCCGGTGCCGCGGCATGACCCGGGTCATCGCCGGGGCCGCGCGGGGCCGCCGCCTCGCCGTCCCGGCCGGCCGGTCCACCCGCCCCACGAGTGACCGGGCCAGGGAAGGACTGTTCGGCACGCTCGGGTCGTTGGGCGGCTCGGTGGAAGGCGCGGCCATGCTGGACCTGTACGCCGGGTCCGGAGCGGTCGGGCTGGAGGCGCTGTCCCGCGGTGCGCGGCGGGTGCTGTTCGTGGAGGCGGATCCACGCGCGGCCCGGGTCATCCAGGCCAATATCGAGGCCGTCGGGCTGCCCGGGGCCGAGCTGGCCACCGACCGGGTGGACCGCCTGCTGGCCCGCGGCCCCGGCGGGCGGGGCGGGTTCGGCCTGGTGGTGGCCGATCCGCCGTACGCCACCGCTGACCCGGAGGTGGCCGGGGTGCTGGCCGCGCTGCTGTCCGGCGGCTGGCTGGTCCCGGGAGCGGTGGTCGCCGTCGAGCGGGCGACCAGGTCCGGCCCGGTCGGCTGGCCGCCGGGGTACGCGCCGGACCGGTCCCGCCGCTATGGCGATACCACCTTCTGGTACGGTCTCGCCGCAGGTGCCCAGCCGGCCTGACCGGCGCGCTGGGCAGCGTCGATGCCGACGGGAAGGGCGTGAGACGTGCGCCGTGTCGCCTGTCCGGGTTCGTTCGACCCGGTGACCAACGGCCATCTCGACATCATCGGGCGCGCGGCCCGGCTGCACGACGAGGTGATCGTGGTGGTCGGCGCGAACCTGGCCAAGCAGGGGCTGTTCACGGTCGAGGAGCGCGTCGAGATGCTCCGCGAGGTGACGGCGGACATCAAGAACGTCGAGGTGGGCACGTTCCGCGGGCTGCTGGTCGACTACTGCAAGGCGCACGGGGTGTCCGCCATCGTGAAGGGGCTCCGGGCGGTCAGCGACTTCGAGTTCGAGATGGAGATGGCCCAGATGAACTACCGTCTGGCCGAGGTGGAGACGCTGTTCATGACGGCCAACCCGGTGTACAGCTTCCTGCGCTCCAGCCTGGTCAAGGAGATCGCCCGGTACGGCGGTGACGTCACCTCGCTGGTGCCGGACCTGGTGCTGGAACGGCTGCAGGCGCGGCTCGGGTCCGGGTGACCCGCCCGGCGGCGGTCACGCTGAGTTGGGGAAAAGCCCGCCTGCCGGGTAGGCTGATCCATCCAACCGAGCTCACTAGCGTAGTCAGCCATGCCACAGTCACGTAAGCACTCCCCGGCGCGCCTCGATCCCCGTAAGCCGCTGGTGTTCAGCACGCTCGACCTGGGCCGCAGCCCGGGGTCGGCGCAGTCGCTGACGCGTACCGTCCCGGCGCCGCCCGAGGTGCACGCCGGGCTGGCTGGCGTGCCCGAGGGCGCCGAGGTGGCGCTGCAGGTGACGCTGGAGTCGGTGTCGGAAGGCGTGCTGGTCACCGCGACGGCACGGGCCCCGGTGACCGGCGAGTGCGCCCGCTGCCTGGAGCCGGTGTCGGAGTTCGTGGACGTGAAACTGCAAGAGTTGTTTACCTATCCCGGCGCCGAGGCCGACGGCGGCGGACCCGGGTGACGGGTACGCTCTGCAGGGGGACTTGCTCGACCTCGAGCCGGCCCTGCACGACGCGCTGGTGCTGGCGCTGCCGCTGGCTCCGCTGTGCCGGGAGGACTGCCCCGGCCTGTGCGTGGAGTGCGGGGTGCCGCTGGCCGAGGCCGGCCCGGACCACGGGCACGGTCCCGCCATCGATCCGCGGTGGGCGGGGCTGCAGCAGGCCGCCCCGCTGCCTGACCCGGGCGCGCCCGGGGCCGGGGCGCAGCAAGACGGGAACGGCCGGCCGGATCACTCCGCGGCCGGGACGGCGGGACCTGGCGGGCCTGCAGCAGGACCGGACGAGCAGAGCGCATGACGATGAAGGAGAGCTAACGTGGCTGTTCCCAAGCGGCGGATGTCGCGCAGCAACACCAGGGCGCGCCGGTCGCAGTGGAAGGCATCCGCCCCCGGGCTGGTGCGCTGCCCGCAGTGCCGCGACCCGAAGCTGCCGCACACGGCCTGCCCGACATGCGGGACGTATAACCGCCGTCAGGTGATAACTCCCACCTGATGCGCTGAAGGGGCACGGCGTGAAAGGCGGGTCAAACGGTAGCGCAGCAGGCGAACCGGACATGTCCGAGCTGCTGCGCGCGCTCGACGCCGGGCTGGGCCCGGAATTGCTGGGCCGTGCCCTCACGCATCGTTCCTACGCGTACGAGAACGGCGGGCTGCCCACCAACGAGCGGCTCGAGTTCCTCGGCGACGCGGTGCTCGGCCTGATCGTCACCGACACCCTGTTCCGGCGTTACCCGGACCTGCCCGAGGGCCAGCTGGCCAAGCTCCGGGCCGCGGTGGTCCAGATGCGCGCGCTCGCCGAGGTGGCCCGGGCCCTGCACCTGGGTTCCTACGTCCGGCTGGGCCGCGGCGAGGAAGGCACCGGGGGCCGGGACAAGTCGTCCATCCTCGCCGACACCCTGGAAGCGGTGATCGGCGCGGTGTACTTCGAGTGCGGGCTGGGCGCCGCCGACACCCTGGTGCACCGGCTGTTCGACCCGGTGATCAGCCGCACGCTGGTCTCGGCGCCGGCCTGGACTGGAAGACCTCGCTGCAGGAGCTCACCGCGTCCGGGTTCCTCGGCGTGCCCGAGTACCACGTCGAGGAAAGCGGCCCGGACCACCAGAAGTTCTTCCGCGCCACGGTCCGGGTCGGTGGCCGCGACTACGGGACCGGTGCCGGGCGCTCCAAGAAAGAAGCGGAGCAGCAGGCGGCCGAGGCGGCCTGGAAGGCGATCAGCAACGGCCACGAGGCGCCCCCCGCCCCCGCCCCCGCCGCCGTCCCCGAGGCCCCCGTCCCCGAGGT
>CAWIYD010000010.1:0-168378 GCA_963840195.1 uncultured Actinomycetes bacterium | reverse complement strand
ATCCGCAGCGTCGAGCGCTTCCTCGGGGACTACGGGCTGGGCCTGCCCGAGAACCCGATCCTGGAGACCCTCCCGCCGCTGAACGGCACCACGGTGGCCATCGTCGGCTCCGGGCCGGCCGGGCTGGCCTGCGCCTATCACCTCCGGCGGCGCGGCTACGGCAGCGTGATCTTCGAGGCGCTGGACAAGCCGGGCGGGATGCTCCGGGCCGGGATCCCGCACTGGCACCTGCCCGAGGAGATCCTGGACGCCGAGATCGCCAAGCTGCTTCGCTCGGCGGCATCGAGATCCGCACCGGGGTCCGGGCCGGGGCCGACATCTCCTGGGATGACCTGCGCAACTACCCGGCCACGTTCCTCGCGCTGGGCCAGGACGTGGGCCGGCGGCTGCCGGTCGAGGGCATCCAGTCGCGCGGGGTCACCGGCGGCCTGGAATTCCTCCGCGAGGCCGGGCTGGGCCGCCCGGTCCAGGTCGGCCGCGAGGTACTGGTCATCGGCGGCGGCAACACCGCCTCGGACACCGCCCGGTCGGCCATCCGGCTCGGCGGCGGCGCGGCCACCATCGTCTCGCTGGAGTCGGAAGACAGAACTGGCCATCGTCCCCGAGGACCTGGTGCAGGCCCGGGAGGAGGGCGTGCTGTTCGCGCCGAACACCTCGCTGGTCCGGGTGCTGTCCGAGAACGGGCACGTGACCGGGGCGGTGCTGTGCGACGCCCGGCTGGGCCAAGGACGACGACGGCGCGGTCCGCCCCGAACTGGTCCCGGGCACCGAGCGCGAGGTCATCTGCGACACCATCTTCATCGCCATCGGCCAGGTCCAGCAGCTGGAATGGCTGCCGGAGCACCTCAGCGACCGCGGCGTGATCACCGCGGACGAGCACGGCCGGGTCGAGGGCAACGATCTTCGTCGGCGGCGATGTGCTGCGCGGCCCGTCGATGGTGGTGGACGCGCTCGGCGACGGCAAGCGGGCGGCCCGGGACATCGACCGGCTGCTGACCAACGAGGCGCTCACCGCCGAGCCCGAGGTCACGATCATGCCCTACGAGGGCCTGAACGCGGCCTACTTCCGGCATGCCCCCCGGATCGAGGCGCCGATGTCCCCCGCCGCCGAGCGGCGCCGCAGCCAGAAGGTGGAAGTGACCCTGGCCTACAGCGAGCAGGCGGCGGTGGCCGAGGCCGACCGGTGCATGAGCTGCGGGGTGTGCAACGGCTGCGACAACTGCTACGTCGTCTGCCCGGACGTCAGCGTGATGCGCGACGCCCGGGAGAACGGCCACTACTCCATCCGGACCACGTACTGCAAGGGCTGCCTGGTCTGCGTGCAGGAGTGCCCGACCGGCTGCCTGGAGAAGGTGCCGGAGATGGACTTCGACGATCCGGCCGACGTGACCCGGATGGAGACCGCGTTCGCCCCCTACGACGGCGCGCACGCCGAGCAGTCCGCGTTCACCAAGCAACTGATCGAGGAGACCATCGCCGAGTATGACGCCGCCCGGCGGCAGGCGGTCCCCGCGCCCGCCCCGCCGAACGGCAAAACCACCACCCATCCGAACGGAAGCTCCGGGGTGAGGCCATGACCACGGTCCATGTCGAGGGGGGCTGGGCCGAGCAGCCGGCCTACGGGCCGGGCCTGCGCACGCCCGCCGGCGAGCAGCGGCTGGCTGAGCTGGCCGGCACCCGCAAGCGGCTGAACGGCTGCGCGGCCGCGGCCTACGCGGCGCTGTACGCCAACGTCGACGTGATCACCGCGTACCCGATCCGGCCCTACACCGCGATCATGATGAACCTGGCCCAGTTCATCGCGGACGGCATCCTGGACGCCGAGTACATCCCCGCGGACGGCGAGCACGCCCAGCTGTCCGCCGCGTTCGGCGCCGGATCCTGCGGGGCGCGGGCGTTCACCGGTTCCTCCGGCGTAGGCGTCACCTACGCCTACGAGATGTACTCGATCATCTCCGGGGCCCGGATCCCGATCCAGATGTCGATCGCCGACCGCACCCTGGACCCGCCCGGCGACTTCGGCTCCGAGCACACCGACGCGCTGTGCACCCGGGACATGGGCTGGCTGATGGGCTGGGCCGCCACCCCGCAGGAGGTGTTCGACAAGACCCTGCATCGCGTACGCCATCGGCGAGGACCCCCGGGTGCTGCTGCCGCAGATGGTGGTGCAGGACGGGTACTTCGTCTCGCACATCTCCGGCGAGGTGGAGATGCCGTCCGCCGCGCAGGTGGACTCGCTTCCTGCCGCCGTACAAGCTGCCGTTCCCGCTCGACCCGCGGCACCCGGTGTCGCACGGGCCGCAGATCCACCCGTCCCAGGGGCCGCCGCTGCAGCTGGAGCGGGCCCGGGCCATGGAGGACGCCATCCCGGTCATCCGGGAGAAGACCGACGAGTTCGCCCGGGTCTTCGGCCGCGCAGTACCCGCACTTCGTCGAGGAGTACCGGCTGGACGACGCGGAGATCGCCATCGTGATCTCCGGCGGCCACTCGGTCACCTGCCGCGCGGCGATCAACCGGCTCCGCGAGCAGGGGATCAAGGTCGGCATGGCCCGGCTGCTGTGGATCAGGCCGTTTCCCAGTGACGACCTGCGCCACGCGCTGCGCGGGGTGAAGGCCGTCGGGGTGGTGGAGACCAACCTCGGCCTCGGCGGCCCCACCTACGGCGGCATCCTCGCCCCGGACGTGTCCGCCGCGCTGTACCAGGCGTCCCACCGGCCGCTGCTGACCTCGTTCATGGCCGGCCTGGGCGGCGAGACCGTGCCGACCGCCGAGTTCGAGTGGATGGCCGGCAAGCTCGGCCAGGCCGTCGAGCGCGGCCGCGTGGAGAAGGCGACCCACTGGGTCGGGTTCGAGGACTGATGACCGGCTGCGATCTGATGAACCGCGACTCGCGAGGAGCCCGCTGATGGCCCACGAAGTAATCCGCCAGCACCTTCCCCTCCTGGAGGAGGGCGGCCGTGGCGACGCCATAGACGATGAGGCCGGCCGCGACCGGCACTACCTGCCCGACCTCCCCGACGAGGACCCCTACCAGGCCGGGCACCGGACCTGCGCCGGGTGCGGGCCGGCCATCGAGTACCGCTGGGTGCTCAAGGCGGCCGGCGCCGACACCGTGATGGCCGGGCCGACCGGCTGCATGTACGTGGCCAACTCGACCTACCTGTGCACCCCGTACACCGTGCCGTGGGCGCACACCCCGATCGCCAGCGGCGGCTCGTTCACCTCGGGCATGGCCGCCGGCTACGAGGCGATGATCCGCAAGGGCCGGCACCCGGGCCCGTACCCGAACATCATCGTGATGGCCGGGCGACGGCAGCGCCGCCGACATCGGGCTCGGCTCGATCTCCGGCGCGCTGTACCGCGACCACGACGCCCTGTTCATCTGCTACGACAACGAGTGTTACGCCAACACCGGCATCCAGGTCTCCCCCACGACGCCGTATGCCGGGCTGACCACGTTCACGCCGTTCGGGAAGGCCAACCCGGCCGGGAAGACGCTGCCGCCCAAGAACCTGGCCAAGATGATGGCCGAGGGGCACCCGCACTGCTACGTGGCCACCACCACGGTGGGCTACCCGGTGGACCTGATGAACAAGACCCGCAAGGGGCTGAACCGCCGCGGTGCCGCGTTCATGCACTGCTTCACGCCGTGCCAGAAGGGCTGGGTGTACCAGACCTCGATGACGGTGGAGCTGGGCCGCCGGGTGGTCGAGGCGGGCTGTTCCCGGTGTGGGAGTACGACCCGGAGACCCGGGAGTACCACTACTTCCACCCGCCGGTGCAGCGCCCGGTCACCGACTACCTGGCCATGCAGGGCCGGTTCGGGCACATGCTGCCCGAGCACGTCGCGGCCACGCAGCGCGCCGCCAACCTGAACTGGGCCGACATGGGCATGGACGTGCCCGCCGAGCTCCGCGAGGGCGAGGACCCGGCCCGGCACGCCCGGCTGAAGGAGGAGAGCTACTCGATGCCGCTGAACCGGGGAGTGGGCGCGTAAGCCCCCCGGGGGGCCCCGGGGGTTGGGTACCCGCAGCGGGGGCCCCATCACGGAGCTACGAGGCCCGCGAGGAGGACCTATGGCCGAGCCCTGGCAGATCCGCTTCGACGGCGGCCACCAGCAGCGTTACCTGCCCGACCGGGCGGCGGTGCTGCGTTACGTGCTGGCCATCGGGCCCCGGTCCGCGTCCCCGCGGTTCGAGGTGTTCACCGAGCGGGCCGGCCGCCCCGCTGGCCGACGGCTCGCCGGGCGGCCGCCGCTACGCGCTGGCCGAGGTGATCGACCTGACCGTGGACGGCGAGCGGGAGCGGCTGGCCGCCGAACTGGATTCCCTGTCCGGGAGGCCCGGATGACCGCCGGCAACGGCCACGTCGCGCCGGGCCCGGGCGCACGGATCATCCCGCTGCTGCCGGGCGTGGCCCGGCCCGCCGGGGAGCGGCGCGAGCAGCTTCGCACCGCGATCGTCGAGGTGATCAGCCACCTGGTGCTCAAGGCGATCCCCCCGGAGCAGCGTTCCCCCCTGTTCGACCAGGCCGCTGGGCTGCTCGACGAGGCTGGCTGGGGCCTCGACGAGCTGTACGCCGCGGCGGCCGACGGACCGGAGCGGCGGGCCCTGTTCCGCGCGCTCGGGCTGGAGACCTAGGACCACTGGCCCCGCGAGCACGGCAGCCTGCGGCCCCGACCTGGAGGCAAGCATGGCGGATCGATGGAGATACCGCCGGCACCGGAGATGGCACGGCCCGGCATTAGGCACGCGCGGGCCGCCGCGGGCGGACCTGGACCAGGGACGCCGCGCGGAGGAGTAGAACACAGCCCAGCGCAGCGCCCCTGCCCTAATCGGCTGGCACCCCGGGCGGCAACCCGGAGTTGATCTAGCCGATCGATACCAACTACCGCGGGCGTCACTTCCATTCCTGGGAAGTCCCCGCCGCAGCCGCCGGCCGGCGTCCCTGCCTGGCCAGGCCCGAGCACAAGCGTCTCCTGCGAGAGGTATCGGTGGCGACCGATGGGCGCAGCAACCGGACAAGCTAACTACGACGTAGTGACCAACGCGACCGGCCGGGTCTTCCGGGTCGGCGAGACACCCCGGGACGTCCTCGGCCACGGCCGGTGGGTTCCCATCATGGCCGCCTGGCTGGCGATGTGCCTGGCCGGGCCTGCTCGAATACACCTGGGGCGCGCTGAACGGCTCGCTGGCCAAGGTGCACCACTGGGGCCCCGGGCCGGTGTTCTGGGCCTTCTCGTTCTTCGTCATCTTCGAGTCGTTCGTGCAGATCGGCACCGGCCTGCTGCGCAACCGCGGCATCCTCAACGTGCGCTGGGCCACCATCATCGGCGGCATCGTCTGCGGCGTCGTCGGGTACGGCCTGCTGGCCGAGTCGACCTCGATCTGGGAGGCCTACCTCGGGTACGCGGTGCTGGGCGGCATCGGCTCCGGGATGGTCTACTCCAGCTGCATCAACATCGTGGCCAAGTGGTACCCGGAGAAGAAGGGCTGGCGGACCGGGTTCGTCAACGGCGGCTGGGCCTACGGCGCGGTGCCGTTCATCTTCGCCATCGGCGCCGCCAGCAGCGGCGGCGGGGCGATCACGATGAGCCCGTCCACGCTCAAGACCTACATCTGGATCCAGGCCGGGATCATGACCTTCGGCATCGTGCTGGCCGGCATCTTCCTGAAGGACCCGCCCAAGAACTGGTGGCCCAAGGAGATCGACCCGCTGAACTGGCACAAGCACAGCACCCGTGACCTGCGCAGCAACCCGCCCGCGCTGCGGCACTACAACCTCGGGGAGATGTGGCGCACGCCGCAGGCCAAGTGGGTCGGCATCCAATATGCCCTGTACATCGGCTGCTCGCTGTTCGGGGTGGCCTACTACTACACATTCGCCCAGGCGATGGGCCTGGGGACGGCCGTGGCGGTGGTCGGGTTCGCCGGGTTCTCGCTGGCGGACGGCCTGTTCCGGCCGGTCTACGGTTACATCTCCGAGTTCATCGGCCGCCGCAGAACGATGATCTACGCCTACTCGGGCAACGTGGTCTTCCAGTTGCTCGCGCTGTGGGCGGGTGAGGAGCACAACACGCTGTTGTTCGTCATCTGCGCGGTGATCTCCGGCGGCCTGTCCGGGGCCAACTTCCCGATGACCGCGGCGCTGGTGGCCGACTACTGGGGCGAGACCAACAACGCCGTCAACTACGGCTCCATCTACGCCTGGAAGGCGCTCGGCGGCAGCTTCGCCGGCGGTGTCGCGGCGCTGATCATGACCGGGACCCTGTACGGGAATGCCAGCTTCCACTGGGCGTACGGCTTCTTCTTCGGCGCCACGCTGGGCGCGCTGGCCGCGCTGACCGTGACGTTCCTGTGCAGGCGGCCGACCGTGGAGCAGATGGCGCGGGCGGTCCGGACGTCGGCGGAGAAGGAGACGGAGCAGGCCCGGCCCGCCGTGGCCTGACCCGCGCCAGGATCAGGCAGCCCGGGCCGCGGGCTGCCGTAACGTGACCGTGGTGGGCCCGCACGGTGGTGGGCCCGCACCGCACGAATGCGGGCCCACCACGGTCGGAGGGAGGCACCGGGCATGCCGAGCGGCTTTCCCTACGAGCTGAGGCTGCCGCTGGCGCCGTACCGGTTCGAGTGGCGGGGCGAGCCGGCCGTGGCCGCGGCCCGCCGCGCGGGCGACGGGTACGCCGAGGAGCGCTACACCCACGCCGACGGCGCCGTCACCATCATCCGCGAGTACGAGGCGGACGGCTCCTACCTCATCCTGTCCGACCGGGCCGAGATCGAGCTGATCGACAACGCGGCCGACCCCTACGCACCCGACCCCATCAGCGTGGTCCGCCTGCCCTGACGCCGCCCGGGCTGCCGCTGGCCGTCCCGTTCCGCGATCGCGGTCCCGCGCGCCCGCTACCGGCGGGCGGCTGATGGTAGGCGGAACGGGTGCGCTCGGTGTGCTTCCGGGCCACCTCGGCCGCCCGCCCCTCGTCGCCCGCGGCCACCGCGTCGATGAGCTCGGCGTGCTCGGCCCAGGATTCGTGGCCGCGCAGCGGCGCGACCTGGCGGTAGTACCAGCGGACCCGGCGGCTCACGATGCCGGCCAGGTCGGCCAGCACGGCATTGCCGGCCAGCCGGGCCAGCTCGGCGTGGAACCGGTTGTTGGCCGCCACCATGCGCTCGGTGTCGCCGTCGGCCACGGCACTCTCGCCCTGGTGCCACAGGACCCGCAGCCGGGCCACGGCGGCGGGCGACGCCGACCGCGCGGCCAGCCGGGCCGTCTGCACCTCCAGCAGCTCGCGGACATCCAGCAGCTCGTCGACCTCGTGGTCGGTGGGAACGTGCACGAACGCGCCCTGGTTCGGCCGGAGATCCACCCAGCCCTCGGCTTCCAGCCGGTGCAGCGCCTCGCGGACCGGCTGGCGGCTCACCCCGAGCAGCCGGGCCAGCTCGGTCTCCACCAGGTGCTCCCCGGGGCTCAGGCGGCCGCCCACGACCAGTTCGACCAGCGCCTCGTACACTGACTGGCGCAGCGGCACCGGGCGCGTCACCGGGCTGATGAACGCCGAAGGGCCCGCTGGCTTCGCGTCCGTGGTCATCGTGACCTCCCCCATGCCGTGCACATAGCATATCGGCTGCTGTATCCAAAATGCGGTGAGGGGGCCGGGGCGCTCATGGTGCTGCACGTCCGGGGAATCGTCCTGCCGGAACGGGAAGAGCGGTCGCTGTGGATCGACGGCGGCGTGCTCCGCGAAGACCCCGTGGCCGGTGCCGACACCGTGATCGACGGCGGCTGGCTGCTGCCCGGCCTGGTGGACGTGCACACCCACCCCGGGGCCAGGCAGCCCGGCGACCCGTTCGACGAGGCGGTGCTGCGTGACGACCTGGCCGGGCACGCGGCG
Organism: uncultured Actinomycetes bacterium; assembly: GCA_963840195.1. Lineage (GTDB taxonomy): Bacteria > Actinomycetota > Actinomycetes > Streptosporangiales > Streptosporangiaceae > RYN-230. The sequence continues at coordinate 160,489 of CAWIYD010000010.1, read as the reverse complement.
GCCGGGGTGCTGCTGATCCGGGCGCCGGGAGCGGCGGCCCGGATCCCGGGCTGGGCCCACGACGCGGCCGGGCTGCCGCGGGTCCGGTCGGCCGGGCCGTGGCTGGCCACGCCGGGGCGCTTCTTCCCGGGCTGGGGACGGCCCGTCACCGAGGCGGAACTGGCCGGGGCCGCGGTGGCGGAAGCCACCGCCTCCGCCGCCGCCGCGGCGGCCGGGGCGGCAGCGGCAGGCTCGGCGGCAGGCGGGGCGGCGGCAGGCGGGGCGGCCGCGGCGGGCTGGTGCAAGATCATCGGGGACTGGGCCGCGGACGACCCGCCGGTACCGCTGGACGTGCTGCGCGCGGCGACCGCTGCGGTGCACGCCGTGGGCGGGAAGGTGTCCGTGCACGCCCAGACCGAGGCGGGCTGCGCCCACGCGGTCGCGGCCGGCGTGGACAGCCTGGAGCACGGCATGCACCTCGATCCGGCCCTGCTGGGCCAGATGGCCGCGCAGGGCACCGCCCTGGTGCCCACGCTCAACGCGCTGGCCGCCGCCGCCTTCCGGGTCCGGGCCCGGCCGCCCGGCCCGGGCCGGGACTCGTGGCTGCGCGGCTGGGCGGCCATGCCGCCGTCGGTCCGGTCCGCGCACGAGGCGGGGGTGACCGTGCTGGCCGGCACCGACAGCCATCCGTGCGGGACGGTCGCCGAGGAGGTGGAGCGCCTGATCAGCGCGGGCCTCCCCCGCGAGGCCGCGGTCGGTGCCGCCTGCTGGACGGCACGGTCCTGGCTCGGGCTGCCCGGGCTCACCGAGGGAGCGCCCGCCGACCTGATCGCGTTCGGCGAGGACCCGGTCGCCCACCCGGATGCCCTGCACCATCCGGCCCGGATCATCCTGCGCGGCCAGGTCCTGGCCTGACAGCAGTTCATCCCCCGCAGCGGCCGCTGCGGGGGATGAAGTGCATTTCGGTAAGCCTAAGGATATTAGCAGTGAGGAATAGGGGGCTAGGGCGGGGAGTTGAGGCGGATGGGGCTCAGGTGTGGTACATATTCGGGGTCGATGTGACGGCAGATGCCACGGGCGCGACGCTCGGGGTGGTAGCCACGGAAAGGGCCATGGCGGGACCGGAGAGGACCGCTCCGGCAACGCTGGAAATGAAGATGGCTTTAATGGCGAGTGCCCGCGCGATACGCATGGCGCCTCCATAGGATAATGCCCTGGGATGTTTACCCGGCGGGCGGGCCTTGTGGATAACCTTGCGCATGCGTTCCGGCAACAAAAGATTACACCCGGGGCGCTGAGCTTGGGGTATAGATATGTGCGACCACTAAGTAAGGTCGCACTAGCAAAAGTAAACATTATAAACAACGCAAACTTATATTATTCCCCGGTGCGGGTGGCTTGAAGCAGCCGGAAGATCTCGGAATGATTAAGATAAGCATCGTCGGCACGGCCGTCCCGGGGCCATGGAATTCCTTCACGCAATTGCGTCGAACCCGGAGAATCATCAATGCGATTCGCATATCCTTGGGGCGCGCCTGGGCCGGCCCGGCCGAAATGATCTTCCTGTATCCGCTGCAACCTGGGCAAAGGTGCTACCTCCTTTCTATCGTGCCCTGGGATGTTTACCCGTCGGGCGGGGCGCTGTGGATAACCCGGTGCATGCGTTCCGGCAACCGCAGATTACACCTAAGCCTCTGAGCTTGGGGTATAGAGGTGTGCAACCACTAAGTAAGCATAAAGTGCTAAATAGTAAACACATTTAACAACTAAATATTGATATCTTCCCAGGCTCGAGTGAACTCCAGGTAAACAGAAGGTCACAAAACGATAAAGAAGCTTCTAACGGGCAGACTCACCGAGGCACGGCAAGTGGCGGCCGCGACGCCCCGGAAATTGCTTTACGCAATTGCGTGGGCCGGCGAAAAAGATCATTGCGATTCACAGATCCATGCGGGCACATCCGGGCCGGCCGGGCCGAAATGATCTTCCCGTTCCCGCCGCTAACCTGGGCGAAAGCGCTTGTTTCGGTCGATAGCGGCGAGGTACGATCCACTTCGTGCCCGCCCAAGCCGAAGGCGGCCTGCTGGTCGGCCGGGACGACGAGCTCACGCGGCTGACCCGCTGCGTGGCTGAGGCGACCGCCGGGCGGGGCAGCGCGGTGCTGATCGAGGGCGAGCCCGGAATCGGGAAGTCCGCGCTGGTGCGCGCCGCCTGCGCGGAGGCGGTAACGCTGGGCTGCCAGGTGTTCTGGGGCGCGGGCGACGAGCTGGGGCAGACATTACCGCTGCTGCCTTTTTTGGATGCATTGCGTGTCCGCGAACCTTCGGCCAGCCCCCGGCGGAAAACTATTCTTGCCCTGCTGCGCGGGGAACTCGCTTCCGGGCGCGGCGAGGATTTGCCCGCCGCCCTCGGCGAGCAACTGCTCGCACTCACCGAGGAACTGTGGCGGCAGCCAGCCGGTCGTCCTGGTCGTGGACGACCTGCAGTGGGCCGACCGGGCCAGCGTCACGTTGTGGGAGCGGCTGGCCCGCTCGGCCCGGCACCTGCCCCTGCTGCTGATCGGCACCATGCGGCCGGTGCCGCAGCGCGAGGACCTGCTCGCGCTGCGGCATTTTGCCGGCCTCGCCGTCCGTCTCCAGCTCGGCGGGCTGGCCGGCGGGGCGGTGACCGAACTCGTCGGTGCCCTAGCCCGGGGCAAGCCCAGGCCGGGATCTGCTGCGGCTGGCCGAGCGGCGCGGCAGGCAATCCGCTGTACCTGACCGAACTGGTCGACGCCCTGGCCCGCAGCTCCAGCCTGTCGGTCACCGGCGGTGCCGCCGAGCTGACCAGTGGCCTCGCGCCCGGCTCGCTGTCCGCGGCGATCGCGGACCGCCTCGGCTTCGTCCCGCCGTGGGTGCGTGAGGTGCTCCGCGCCGCCGCCCTGCTCGGCGTGGACTTCGCCGTGCCGGACCTGGCCACGGTGCTGCACCGGAACGTCACCGACCTGGTCCCCGCGCTGGCCGAGGCCCAGGCGGCAGGGGTGCTGGCCGAGTCGGGCAGCAAGCTGGGATTCCGGCACCCGCTGATCCGCGCCGCCCTGTACGAGGAGATCCCGGCACCGGTGCGCGCGGCCTGGCATGGGGAGGCGGCGCGGGCCCTGGCCAGCTCGGGCGCGTCCCCCGACCGGGTCGCCCGGCAGCTGCTGCCCGCCCTGGACGGCGGCTCGGGCCCGATGGATGAATGGATCCCGGACTGGCTGGCCGGGACCGCGCCGCTGCTGGTCGGCCAGGCACCGCGGGCCGCGGCGGAACTGCTCCGGCAGGCGGTGGCGAGGTCGCCGGCAGGCCCGGCCCAGCATGACCAGCCTGAGCTGCCGGCTGGCCGAGGCCCTGTGCCAGGTGGGTGACGTCTCCGAGGCAGAGCAGGTGGCCAGCAGCGCGCTCACCACCATCGATGACCCTGACCTGCTCATCGACCTGCACTGGACGCTGGCGCAGTGCCGCGCGCTGACCGGCCGGTTCCCCGAATCACTGGCCACGCTGCACGAGGCCCTGGCCCTCCCCGGGATCTCCGCGCGGAACCGGGCCCGGCTGCTGGTGCTCATCGCCCGGGCGCACCGCCACCTGGGCCAGATCGAGCTGGCCGACCGGTCGCCGCGGCCGAGGCTCTCGCCGAGGCCAGCGACGCCGGCGACAACTGGGCCATGGGCTGGGCGCTGCACGTGCTGACCTTCACCGCCGCCATGCAGGGGCGGATCGCGGACGCGCTGCCGCTGTACCGACCGCGCGCTGGCGGTGACCGCGGCCGACCCGGCGCTGATCGACCTGCGCCTGCTGCTGCTGGTCAACAAGGGCGTCACGCTGGGCGATGCTCGACTCCTACGACGAGGCCTTCGCCGCGGTCCGCGAGGCCAAGCAGCTGGCCGACCGGTCCGGCCTCATGGTGCGCGGCGCCCAGGCGCACTGCTGCCTGGGCGAGCTGCTGTTCCACACCGGCCGCTGGGATGACGCCATCGCCGAGGTAGGCGCCGTCCAGGAAGACATCAAGGACCCCGGCGTCGCGTGCTGCGATCACGGCATCGCCGCCGTGATCAGTTTCCACCGGGGCGACGCAGGGGCCGCCCGGCAGCACCTCGCCGCGGCCGCCCCGCATGCGGAGCGGATCGGCAACCGGGTGGTCGGCACGCTGGCGCTGGCCCGCAGCCTCGACTCCGAGCAGGAAGGCGCGCTGCCCGAGGCGCTGGGGGTGCTGACCGGCTTCACCGAGAACGCGGAGGAACTCGACGAGATCGAGGACCTGCTGGCCGACGGTGTCCGGCTGGCCACGAAGGTTGGTGACGCGGTGACCGCCGCACGGCCTCGCGGAGCGTGCCGTGGCTCTGGCCCGTGACACCGAGATCCCGCACCGGCAGGCCAACGCCCTCTACTGCCGGGGCCTGGTCGACCGCGATGCCGGCCGGCTGCTCAAGGCGGCGGAACACTACCGCGACTGCGCGCCGCCCGCTGCTGGGCGCCAAGGCGCTGGAGGCGGCGGCCGGGGCGCTGTGGACCGCGGGGACCGCGCCCCGGCCCGGGACGCCTTCTCCCGCGCCGTCGACCTCTACACGTCCCTGGGCGCGGCCCGGGACGTCGCCCGGCTGCAGGCCCGGTTCCGCGAGCACGGCATCCGCCGCGGCCCGCACGCGAAGCACCGGCAGGCCCGGCATGGCTGGGAGAGCCTCACCCCGGCCGAGGTCGACGGTGGCCGCGCTGGTCGAGCAGGGACTGTCCAACCCGCAGATCGCGGACAAGCTGTTCCTGTCGCGCAAGACGGTGGCCACGCACGTCTCGCACATCCTGGGCAAGCTGGGCGTCCGGTCCCGGATAGACGTCGCCCGCGAGGCGGCGGGCCGCCGCGCCGCGGCCAGCTGAGCCCGCTGGGGGCTCAGCTGGCGGGATCAGCCTGGCCGCGGGGCTCAGCTTCCTACCTGGACGCTCAGAACGGCGTCGCGGAGAACGCCGTCGCGCAGGACGCCGTCGCGCAGGACGGGGTCGCGCAGCACAGCGTCCCGCAGGACCTCGCGCTCCTCGTCGTTGGCCCGGGCCACGAACTGCAGCATGGTCATGCGGTGGTTCCCGCCGGACCGGAGCACCTCGGCCATCAGCCGGGCGTCGTGCTCCTCCCGGGTCTCGGCCGGCCAGTACCGCCAGGCCCGGCCGTGCTTCTCCCGGCGCAGCACGCCCTTGTTGTACAGGATGCCCATCACCGTCATCACGGTCGTGTAGGCGAGCGGCCGGCTGTAGCAGAGCCGCTCCCGGACCTCGCGGACCAGGTAGGGCCGGTCACTGGCCCACACCACGTCCATGATCGCGGACTCGAGCTCACCGAACTCACGCATCGCCTGCCACCTCCCGGCCGTCCACCTGCGCCGCCAGCGTGAAGTAGACCGCCTTGCCCGTGACCGTCTCGCGGTATCCCCAGTCGGTGGCCAGCCGGGCCAGCAGCATCAGCCCGCGCCCGGCTTCCGCGTCGGGCGACGCGTCCACCACCACCGGCGCTGACTCTCGACCGGTCGTGCACTTCCACCCGCAGCTCACCGCAGTGCCAGCTGATCACGAGGTCGATCGAGCCCGGATGATCCGGGACGTGCTTGACGGCGTTGGTCACCAGCTCGCTGGTGAGCAGGGCCGCGACGTAGGCGTCTACCGGGGCGTCCCAGGCGCCGATGATGGCGCCGACGTGACGGCGGGCCTGGGCGGCCGCGGCCGGCCCGGGGATCAGGCCCAGATCGGCAGGGGCGCTGCACCGTCATGCGGACCGGCGCGATCATGGTCATCACTGTCCCTGCCGGTTTGGTTCTGGCTCCGGCAGGCGCAGGCTCCGCCGCGCGTTCACCGCCAGCGCCAGCCCGGACCCGCCCTCCCCGCCGGAAAGCAGGCCCGGGCCAGACGGCCCCGGACCGGGGACTTCGCGTACCTCGACGCGGAACTGACTGTCCACCCAACTGATCATTAACTGCACCGCCGCATTCTCGTCACGGGAGATGACCTCGGTGACCAGGTCGCTGGTGAGCAGGGCCGCCGCGTAGGCGTCGATGGGGACATCCCAGGTGTGGATGATCGCCCAGACGTGGCGCCGGGCTTCCATCGCCGCCGGCGGCCCGGCCGGGAGGCAGATGCGGTAGGGGCGCCGCGCCGCCACGCGGGCTGCCGCCACCGGGATCATCAGGTTCTCGGCCGGGCCGGTTCGGGCCGGGTACCGGCATGTAACGCCGTGCATTCAGGACACGATGGCCGGCCCGCCGGCCGGAAACATCGGTCGGCTGACCGATGTGCAAGTTGCATCACGCAGTTGCGCCGCGTGCATGTGCACGCCGGCCGGCCCCGGCACCCGCCGCGGGCTACCGGGTCCGCAGGCTGGTCAGGCCACCCCGCAGCTTCCGTTGGGTGACCTGATTCGGCACGATGGGCGGATGACAACTAAGGTGCGGGGCGTCGTCGCCCCAGCTAAAGGTGCCCCGGTCGAGGTGACCACCATCGTCGTTCCCGATCCCGGGCCCGGGGAGGCGCTGGTCCGCGTGCAGGCCTGCGGGGTGTGCCATACCGACCTGCACTATCGCGAGGGCGGGATCGGCGGCGACTTCCCGTACCTGCTGGGTCATGAGGCCGCCGGGGTGGTGGAAGCGGTCGGCGACGGGGTGACCTCCGTGGCCCCCGGTGACTTCGTCATCCTGAACTGGCGCGCGGTCTGCGGCGAGTGCCGGGCCTGCCGCCGCGGGCGGCCCTGGTACTGCTTCAGTACCCATAACGCCATCCAGAAGATGACCCTCGAGGACGGTACCGGGTTGTCCCCGGCCCTGGGCATCGGCGCCTTCGCGGAGAAGACGCTGGTCGCGGCGGGACAGTGCACCAAGGTGAACCCGGCGGCCAGGCCCGAGGTGGCCGGGCTGCTCGGCTGCGGCGTGATGGCGGGCCTGGGCGCGGCCATCAACACCGCGCCGGTCACCCGGGGTGACACGGTCGCGGTCATCGGCTGCGGCGGGGTCGGCGACGCGGCCGTGCTCGGTGCGGTGCTGAACGGGGCGCGGACCATCATCGCGGTGGACATCGACCCGCGGAAGCTGGAGTGGGCCAGGCAGTTCGGCGCCACCCACGTGATCAACTCGCGCGAAGCCGACCCGGTGGAGCAGATCCGGGCGCTGACCGGCGGCAACGGCGCGGACGTGGTCATCGAGGCGATCGGCCGCCCGGAGACCTACCAGCAGGCGTTCTACGCGCGGGACCTGGCCGGCACCGTGGTCCTGGTCGGCGTGCCCACCCCGGAGATGCGCATCGAGCTGCCGCTGCTGGACGTCTTCGGCCGCGGCGGCGCGCTGAAGTCCTCCTGGTACGGCGACTGCCTGCCCGAACGTGACTTCCCGGTGCTCATCGACCTGTACCTGCAGGGCCGCCTGCCGCTGGAGAAGTTCGTCTCCGAGACTGATCACGCTGGACGCGGTCGAGGAGGCATTCACCAAGATGGAGCGCGGCGAGGTGCTGCGCAGCGTGGTGACCCTGCGGTGACGGCGCGCATCGAGAAGGTCGTCACCTCGGGCACGTTCTCGCTGGACGGGCAGGACTTCGCGGTGGACAACAACGTGTGGCTGCTCGGCGACGACCACGAGGTCATCGTCATCGACGCGGCCCACGACCCGGAGGCGATCCTGGCCGCGGTCGGCGAGCGCAGGCTGTCCGCCATCGTCTGCACCCACGGGCACAACGACCACATCAACGCGGCACCGCAGGTCGCCGAGGCGACGGGGGCGCCGGTGCTGATGCACCCCGCCGACCAGGTGCTGTGGCGGATGATCTACCCCGGCCAGCTGCCCGACGGCGACCTGGCCGACGAGGAGGTCATCGAGATCGCGGTCACCCCGCTGCGGGTGCTGCATACCCCCGGCCATTCGCCGGGCAGCGTGTGCCTGTACGCGCCCGCCCTGCGCGCCGTGTTCTCCGGGGACACCCTGTTCCACGGCGGCCCGGGGGCGACCGGCCGGTCGTACTCGGACCACTCCGCGATCATCGCGTCGATCCGGGACCGGCTGATGGACCTGCCGCCGGAGACAGTCGTGCACACCGGGCACGGCGAGGACACCTCGATCGGCGCCGAGTCCCGCCGGCTGGCCGGCGCGCCGGGCGCGGAACCGGGCGGCGAATGACCGGCGGAGGCCCATGACCGGGGGCACGCATGACCGGTGACGCGGTCCGGATCGCGATGTGGTCCGGGCCGCGCACCGTGTCCACCGCGCTCATGCGGGCCTGGGAGAACCGCCCGGACACCGTGGTGACCGACGAGCCGCTGTACGCCTTCTACCTGGCCCGCACCGGCCTCGACCACCCCGGCCGCGACGACGTCCTGCGCAGCCAGCCGACCGACTGGCAGGTGGTGGCGCGCTCGCTGACCAGCGGGCCGCTGCCCGCGGGGCGGGCGATCAGTTACCAGAAGCACATGACGCACCACCTGCTGCCCGAGGTGGACCGGGCGGCGCTCGCCCCGCTGCGGCACGCCTTCCTCATCCGCGACCCGGCCGAGCTGCTCGCCTCCTACGCCCGGGTGCGGGCCACGCCGACCCTCGACGATCTCGGCCTCTGGCAGCAGGCCGAGATCTTCGACGCCTTCGGCGGCCCGGTGCTGGACTCACGCGACCTGCTGGAACGCCCGGAGCCAATGCTGCGGGCGCTGTGCTCTGCGCTCGGGGTGCCGTTCTGCCTGGAGATGCTGTCCTGGCCGGCCGGCCGCGGAGCAGCGATGGAGTCTGGGCGCCGCACTGGTACCAGTCCGTGTGGCGGTCCACTGGCTTCGCCCGGTACCGGCCGCCGGACACCGTGCTTCCCGCCCGGCTGGCCGCGCTGGCCGAGCAATGCCAGCCGTTCTACCAGCGGCTGCGCGCCTGCCGCCTGACCGGCGGGCAGCCTTAGCCCAGGGAGGCCCCATGCTGCAGACCTTCGACGAGCGCAACCGGAACCTGATCGTGAACGTCGCAGGCCGGCTGCACCCACCGGGACGAGGCGGCGGTCAGCCCGTTCGACTCCGCCGTCCAGGGCGGTGACGCGGTGTGGGAGGGCCTGCGGCTCTACCAGGGGCGCATCTTCCGGCTCGCCGAGCACCTGGCCCGGCTGCGCCGCTCGGCGGCCGCGCTCGCCTTCACCCAGGTCCCGGGGGACGCCGAGATCACCGAGCAGATCTCCCGGACGCTGCGGGCCAACGGCATGACCGACGGCGTGCACATCCGGCTCACCCTCACCCGCGGAGTGAAGCTCACCAGCGGGATGGACCCCCGGCTGAACCAGTCCGGTCCCACCCTGATCGTGCTGGCCGAGTTCAAGGACCCCGTCTACGACCAGTCCGGGCTGGCACTGATCACCTCCAGCGTGCGGCGCCCGCCGCCCGACGTGCTGGACCCGAAGATCCACCACAACAACCTGCTCGGCTCGATCCTGGCCAAGGTGGAGGCGAACATCGCCGGCGCCGACGACGCGGTCATGCTGGACACCCGCGGGTTCGTGGCCGAGACGAACGCCACCCACCTGTTCCTGGTCCGCGGCGGCGTGCTCGGCACCCCGGCCACGGTGGCCTGCCCGGAGGGCATCACCCGGGCCGCGGTGCTCGAACTCGCCGCCGCGGACGGCCTGCCGTGCGTGGTCGGCGACCACAGCCTGACCCAGTTCTACGCCGCGGACGAGGTCTTCGTGACCGGCACGATGGGCGGCCTGGCCGCGGTGACCCGGCTGGACGGGCGGGTGATCGGCAGCGGCGCGCCCGGGCCGGTGACCAGGCGGCTGACGGACCTGTACGCGGGGCTGACCGCGACCAGTGGGACGCCCGTGGCCTAGCGGGCGCGGCCCGGGCCGTCCCCGGGCGCCCCGGGACCGGGGTCCCTGGGGAACGCCACGGTGAGCAGGCAGAATGTGCCTCATGACGAAGGCGCCAGACATCCCCTCCGTGCTGCTACCGGGCGGAGTCGCCATGCCGATGGTCGGGTTCGGCACCTGGCAGCTGCGCGGGTCGGCCGGCTACGAAGCGATCCGGCAGGCCCTGGACGCCGGTTACCGGCACATCGACACGGCCACCATGTACGGCAACGAGGCCGAGGTCGGCCAGGCGCTGCGGGACAGCGGGCTGGACCGGCGGCAGGTGTTCCTCACCACCAAGCTCCCGCCCGGCCGGGTGGGCCGGGAACGGCACACGCTGTGCGCCAGCCTGCGCGCCCTGGGCACCGACTACGTCGACCTGTGGCTGGTGCACTGGCCGCCGGCGGCCCGCGCCCTCAACCCGGTCTGGCATGAGTTCCTCGCCCTGCGCGACGAGGGCAAGACCCGGGCGGTGGGGGTCAGCAACTACTCCATCAAGCAGATCGACAGCCTGATCCAGGCGACCGGCGTGGCCCCGGTGGTCAACCAGATCCCGTGGAATGATCAAGGCGGCCGGGGTGGCCCCGGTGGTCAACCAGCTCCCGTGGAGCCCCGCCCTCTATGACCCGCAGGTGCTGGCCGCGAACCGGGAGCGGCAGGTCACGGTGGAGGGGTACAGCCCGCTCAAGGGCACCAACCTGAACGACCCGGTGCTGACCGAGGTGGCCGCGGCCCACGGCGTGACCCCGGCCCAGGTGGTGCTGCGCTGGCACATCGAGCACCGCATCCCGGTCATCCCGAAGTCCGCCCGGCCGGACCGGATCGCGGCCAACCTCGACCTGTTCAGCTTCTCGCTGACCGCCGCCGAGGTCGCCCGCATCGACGCCCTGTCCCGCCGCTGACCGCTGGCGGGGCCGCCCGAATGAGGGCACCCGCAGGGGGGCGCCCTGTCCGGCCGCTGGCCGCTGAGCACCCCCGGCTCTCGCCGGCCGCGCGCCGCTCGGTTCCTCACCCATCCCCCGCGTGACCGAGCGGCACGAAACTGTCGGTGCCTCCTCCTAGACTCGAACATGACTTCGAGATCAGCGGTCCGGCCTGCGGGCCTGGCCTGTCCCTCGTGGCGTAGGGAGGTGAGCATCCAGGTGTGTGCTGGGCGGTCGTCCGGGTCGGTGGCGGAAGCGCTGGCGGCGGTGCGGGACGGGCTGGCGTTCCTGAACGCAGGTGGATGCCGCTGATCTCCCGGCCGCGGTGCAGGCGGAGTGCCTGCGCGGCCTGGCCCGGGCCGAGTCCGCGCACACCGCGGCGCACGCGCGGCTGCTGGCCGCGTTCGATCGCCAGCGGCGGGTATGAGGACGACGGGCAGCGGTCGGCGCGGGCATGGCTGCGCTGGCAGACCCAGATCACCCGGGGCGCGGCGGCCGGGGCGGTCGGCTGGATGCGGCGCCTGGCCGCCCACCCGGCCGTCGGCCGGCGCTGGCGGGCGGGAGTCTCGCCGTCGTGGGCGCGGAAGATCTGCCGCTGGACCGACCTGCTCCCCGGAGCTCACCGCGGCGACGCGGACGAGATCCTGCTGGCCGCCGCGGCCGGGCGGCGCGGACCTGGCGGACCTGGCCGGGCTGGCCGAGGAGATGCGCCGCCGCACCGCCGGCCCGGACCAGGAGCCCGGGGATGGGTTTGATGAGCGGCGGGTGCGGCTGGATGTCACCTTCGGCGGGGCGGCCCGGCTGGACGGCGACCTGACCCCGGCCTGCGCGGCCGCGTTAACCGCCGTCTTAGACGCCCTGGGCGCGCAGGCCGGGCCCGAGGACACCCGGACCGCGCCGCAGCGCCGCCACGACGCCCTGGAAGAAGCGTGCCGGCGGCTGACCGGGCCGGCGGCCTGCCCGACCGGGCCGGGCAGCCCACCCAGGTGCAGCTGCACATGACCCTCGACCAGCTCCGCGACCTGCCCGGCGCCGCCGACGCCGAGGCCGCCTGGCTCGCGGGCCAGGCCGCCGCGAGACGGCCAGCCCGGCTGGATGGCCAGCCGGGCCGCCGCCGAGGCCTACGCCTGTGACGCGACGATCGCCCCGGTCGTCACCGGCCACCTCGACCCGGACTCGCTCGCGGCCCTGGTCCACGCCTTCCTCGCCGCCCGCCATCCCGGGCCGGGCTGCCACCGGCGCGGGTGTACCTGCCAGGACGCCAGCGTCCCCGTCCCCGGAGCTCACCGCCGGCCCGCCATCCCCGGCCGGCCGCGCCCGGCCACCGCACGGCTCCCGGCACCCTGCTGCGCCTCGCCGCCGACGTGCTCTCCGGCCCAGCCGGGCTCGCCGCCCATCTGCGCACCACCCTGCTCGGCACCCAGTCCCGCGGTCAGCCTCCCGCTGGACACCGGCGCCCCGACCGCCCGTCCCGCCGCACCTGAGCCGAGCCGTCATCACCCGGGACCGGCACTGCACGTTCCCCGGCTGCGCCCAGCGCCCGGCCGCCTGCCAGGTCCACCACCTGCTCCCCCGCTCCCGCGGCGGCCCGACGGCCGCTGGGCAACCTGGTCCTGCTCTGCCCGTTCCACCACCTCATCGCCGTGCACCGGTGGGGCTGGGCCCTCACCCTGCACGGCAACGGCACCACCACCGCCACCAGCCCCAACGGAGACGCACGCTCCACAGCCACGGACCGCCCGCCGCCGCCACGGCCTGAGCGCCGTGCCCCCTTGGCCGCGGGCCGGCCGTTGTCGCATAAGGTTCCCGCTATGCCTGCTGATGCCCCGACGATCCTGGCTACCTCGGGCGGACTGCGCCGGGGCACGCGCTCGGAGATCGCCTTCGCCCCCCTGCTGATGCACGCCATCGAGCTGGCCGGGGTTGACGGGCGGCCGCCCCGGCTCTGCCATGTCGGCACCGCCGGTGGCGACCAGCGCTGGTTCCAGGCATGGCTCAGCGAGGCAGGCCGGGAAGCGGGCGTGGACGTCGCGCACCTGAGCCTGTTCCCGATGCCGAACGTCAGCGACGTCACCGGGTTCCTGCTGGCCCACGATGTCGTCTGGGTGAGCGGCGGCAGCGTCGCGAACCTGCTCGCGCTGTGGCGGCTGCATGACCTGGTGCCGAGCTTCCGCCAGGCCTGGGAGGCAGGCGTCGTGCTGACCGGGGTCTCCGCCGGATCGGTCTGCTGGCACGCCGGCGGCACCACGGACTCCTTCGGGCCGGACCTGCGGCCGGTCACCAACGGCCTGGGCTTCCTGCCCTGCTCGAACGGCGTTCATTACGACTCCGAGGCCCAGCGCCGGCCCCTCTTCCAGAGCCTGATCGCGCACGGGACGCTGCCGGACGGATACGCCACCGACGACGGCGTCGGCCTGCTCTACCGCGGCACCCAGATGACCGAGGCGCTGACCGAAGTCCCGGGCCAGGGCGCCTACCGGGTCACCCGCGACGGCGATCAGGCCCGCGAGGAGCGGATCGAGCCCCGCGTGCTGCCCGGGGCGGCGTGACGGCCGCCCGGACCCGCGGGGCCGTTTAGTCCCGGTGCCCGCGGTCCGGCGGCGCGGCCGCTTCTCCGGCCTCGCCCTGTGCGCCTCCCACTGTGCGCCTCGCCACTGTGCGCCTCGCCACTGCGCCTCGCCCTGCGCCTCGCCCGTGCGCAGCGATGGCTTCCGGGTCACCGGGCCGGCCCGCCATCTCCACCACGGCCGCGAGCAGGCTGGAGTTGCGTGCGCCCACCAGCGCCCAGGCCCGCGCGATGGCGAAGCCAAAGAAGCCAATGCACAATCCGCCCAGGCTGCTGAGATTCCCGGCGGTCCCGGGAGCCCCGCCCAGCTCGATGCCGATGGCCAGCTGAAGGCTGTACAGCAGGAGCAGGACACCCGGCAGGATCAGCTTGTCCAGCCGGACCCGCAGCCCGGTGTCCCGCAGCAGCAGGATGATCAAGCCGGCCGTGGAAGACAGCCCGCTAGCCGCCAGGATGATGACAGCCAGGCTGAGGCTGGCTCCGGGCAGCAGGGTCACGAGCGCGATGACCAGCGTGTTCACCAGGGCCGAGAAAGCCATGGCCGCCTTGAGCTGATGATCCTTCTCAGCCATGGGGCCGGACAGTTTCGCCGGGGAAATCGTGTAGATGGCGGGGACCACCCGGCCAAGATACCCATCGGCTAGCCAGGAAGCCGTTAGTCAGGGCCACGGCAACCGGTCACGGTCACTAGGGCACGTCAGGCCGGTGGACATGCTGGGCCAGTCGCCGCCCCGCTGTTTCTGCCAGTGCGGGAAGGATCTCCCGGCGGTGCCGCCCGGGCGCCCGCCGATGCTGATCTTGGCCGTCAGGTCGCCAGCCGCCAGCACCACGGTCCGGCCCCGGTTGAGCAGCCAGCCCTCGGTAGCGGTCCCGGACAACGGGCGGCCGAAGCGGCGGGCCGCCCCGAGGCTGGCCCGGCTCGCGGCGCCACTGGTCAGCGTGACCAGCACGGTGAGGCCTTCGCCGCGGTAACTGACCGCGGTCCCGCATGGCACCGGGAGGGCGGTGCCGCATACCGGCGCGCCGAGTGCCGCGCCGACCTCGGCTGCGCTCAGCAGCATGCCCGCCGCCGGCCACCCCCGCTCTCCGCCCGCCACCGGGCCCGGCGGCGCTTGCCCGTACCCGGCCGGCCCGTTCCTGCCTGCCCGTACCGTGCCTGCCCACCGGGCGATGCCGGTTCCAGGCCGACCAGCCGGCGCGACCGGGGTGCGGCCTGGACGCGGATGACGTCACCGACCTGCAGGCGGCTGAACGGCCCGGGCCCGGCCTCCGCCGACCAGGCCTGCTGGCCGTCATCCACCGCGATGTGGGGCAGCACCGAGTGCGCCTCGCCATTGTCGTGGTCTTCTAGCCAGCGGGCGATCACCTGGGCGTTGAAGCTGGCCCTGACGGCTGGGCCAGCCAGCGCATCAGGGCCGCCACGGCGGCCACCGCGGCGAGCAGCGCGGCCGCCCGCCGTTACCAGCAGGGCCGTCGGCCCGGAGACCATCGACACCGGGATGGACACCAGCCCGCACCACGCGGCCAGGACGGCCCACAGCAGCGGATTGCGCCGCAACGGCAGCCCGGCATCCTCGATAGGCACGAGCCGCCACTCGCCGGAAAACGATGACCAGGCAGACCGCGGCGCCCCGACTGCGTCCGGGGCGTCCTGTCCACCTGGCGGCGGCCACCGAGGCGGACGCCGGCCCGCTGCCCGGGGTCCGCGCCAGGCAGCGGACCGGGGCCCCCGGCCGCCAGCGCCACGGCCAGGCCGGACAGCTCCGGCCCGGTCAGCGCGGCCACCGCGATGACCGGCCGGGAAAGCCAGTCTCCCGCCACCTCGGCGGCCTGGGCGGCCAGCGCGGCCCCGGCCCGCGTCAGCCGGCCTGCCAGCCGAGCGACCAGGCCCAGCCGGCCAGCACCACCGCGACGAAGAATCCGGTGATCATGCCCGGAGCCAGTCCTTCGTGCGGGCGGGCGGCATGGCCAGGCCGGCCAGTAATCCCGTTGCCGTGGCGGCGGTGAGCAACAGCGCTAGCAGGGCGGCCGGGAACCGGGCACGGGTCAGCCCACGCTCGCGGCCGGCCCGCCGCACCGCTTGCTCGAACGGGTGCCACCGGCCGGGCACATCCGCGGCGCAGCTCTCCGCCAGTACCGCGAACGGCACCGGAGCGCCGCTGGCCAGCTTGGCGCGGCATCGTCGAGCACCACCTGCTCGAAACCGGCCGGCCATCCCGCGGCCGGGCGGCGGCAGCTCACACACGGGGCATCCGGCCTGCGGCTCGGTGATCACGAGCTGGCCGCGGGACGCGAGTCCAGGATGGTGGCCGGTAGGCCGCGCCGCCCAGGTGGCCCCCCGCGCTCACCAGGTTCACCAGGGCGGCGGGCGGGGCACCGGCCCCGTCGTCCGCCAGTCCCCGCGTGCCTGCTTTCGGCCGGGCCGCGTCCGGCCAGCCGCGCCCGGGCGGCCCGGGCGCGGCCAGCCCTGGCCGGGCGCCCCGGCGGTCAGCAGCGCGCATCCGGCCAGCAGCACCAGCCAGCCCGCGCCCGCGCCGAGCGCCATGTGCACCAGCATCGACGTGCCTCCCCGCTGCGGAGCGGCACGATCGCGTGGATCATGCCGCTGCTGCCTCCTTCAGCGGAGCCAGGATGAACACCAGGTGTCCGCGGGGCGGACAGATCGTGCCGCCGGCCGACGGATGGCCCGGACTGGCTCACCCGGTGCCGCGCGCCCGGGGATCATCCGGGCCGGCCCGTCACCGGCCGCCGCCCGCGAGGACCGCGGCCGCCTCGTGCGGCGCGGTCACCCGGAGGAACCGGAGATGGGCGTTGGCCGGGTCGGCCATGGCGTGCCGGTACCGGTCCCGGTAGACGTGATGACGGGTCCACGACCAGGCGATGACGGACCGCTCCGGGTCCAGCCGGAAGAAGTTGCCCCACGGCTCGCGGTTACCGTTCCACAGTTCCGCCCGGGTCACCGCGCGGCGCAGGGTGCGCCAGGTGATCTGCCGGATGACCCGCCAGCGCGGCGGGTCCAGCCAGACCACCGTGTCCGCGCGGTCCCAGACGATGTCCCGGACCGTGCTGTAGTTGCCGTCCACCACCCACCCGGGCCCGGTGCTGAACTCCGCCACCCGGGCGCGGAACTCGCCGGGCGGCAGCGGCACCCACCCGGGCTGGTGGAATACCGCGTCGAGTTCCAGGCACGGGACGCCCATCCGCCAGGCCAGCTCCGCCGCGAACGTGGTCTTGCCGGAACCGCTGTTGCCGACCACCGACACCCGCCGCATGCCCGGCAGTATGCCAACTTCCAGCCGTCTGGAAGTTGGCCCGCAAACCGCCTCACCGCCAGCGACGTGGCCCCGGCGGGGGCGGCCCGGCTGGCAGGATGACCGGTATGCACGCCACCTCGCCCGGTCAGTTGTGGCACGAGGCGGTCTCCGTGCAGCCGCTGCCATCCCGTCCCGTCGTCCTGCTGTGCTGCCTGGCCGCGCTGATCCTGGTCGGGTCCCGGCGGCTGTGGCCGCTGACCCGGACCGTGGTCACCATCGCTCATGAAGGAGGCCATGCGCTGGTGGCGCTGGCCGTCGGGCGGCGCCTGGAGGGGGTGCGGGTGCACCGCAGCACGGCCGGGCTCACCGTGTCGGCGGGCAACGCGACCGGGCCGGGCATCGTGGCCACCGCGGCTGCCGGGTACCTGACGCCGCCCCTGCTCGGCCTGGGCGCCGCGGCCCTGCTCGCCTCCGGGCACCTGGTCGCCACGCTGCTGCTCAGCCTGGCCCTGCTCGCCTGCCTGCTGCTGCTCGTCCGCAATGCCTACGGGCTGCTCGCCGTGCTCAGCGTGGCCGCCGCCGTCGCCCTGGTGATATGGCGCGGCGTCCCGCTGGCCCAGGCTGCGTTCGGCTACGCGATGACCTGGTTCCTGCTGCTGGGCGGCGTCCGGCCGGTCCTGGAACTGCAGCGGTCCCGGCGCCGCGGCCGGGCGGCCCGGTCGGACGCGGACCAGCTCGCCCGGCTCACCGGGCTGCCTGCCGGAGCCTGGATCGGGTTGTTCGCGCTGGTGGCCGTGGGGGCGCTGGCTGCGGCCGCGTTCTGGCTGATGTACTGAGCGCAGGACGACCGTGTGAAAGGGATCTCAGCTATGGCAGATGAGCCTCACCACCACGACCCCACGTTCTACCGGACCCCGCGGGACGCCGCCGAGGCGCCGCCGGAGAAGCTCGCCTACGTGGCCGCGTTCTCCCGGCCAGCCGACCAGCCGGACGCCATCGCGGTCCTGGACGTGGACCCGGACTCGGATCGCTACGGCACGGTGATCGGCTTCACCGAGCTGCCGACCCTGGGCGACGAACTGCACCACTTCGGCTGGAACGCCTGCTCCAGCGCGCTGCACCCGGGCGGCGGCCACGACCACGGCGGGCGGCGCTACCTGGTCGTCCCCGGCATCCGCTCGTCCAACATCCACATCCTGGACACCGAGCCCGACCCGGCCTCCCCCGCGGTGGTGAAGACCATCGGCGCGGACGAGGTCGGCAAGGCGGCCGGCTACTCCCGGCCGCACACCGTGCACTGCGGCCCCGGCGCGGTCTTCGTGTCCTGCCTCGGCGGCTACGGCGAGGAAGGCCCCGGCGGGATCACGCTGCTCGACCAGAACACCTTCGACGTGCAGGGGGCCTGGGAGACCGACCGCGGCGACCAGTACCTCGCCTACGACGTGTGGTGGCACGTGATGCATGACGTGGCCATCACCTCGGAGTGGGGCACGCCGGCCATGATCGAGGGCGGCATCGTCCCGGAACTGCTGCTCGGCCGCAAGTACGGGCACCGGCTGCACTTCTGGGACATGCGGGCCCGGAAGCTGGCCCAGACCGTGGACCTCGGCGACGAGCACCAGATGGTGCTGGAACTGCGGCCCGCGCACGACCCGACCCAGAAGTACGGGTTCGTCGGCGTGGTGGTCAGCGTCGAGGACCTGTCCGCGTCGATCTGGCTGTGGCACGAGCAGGACGGCGCAGTGGGCCGCCACCAAGGTGATCACCATCCCGGCCGAGCCCGCGCCGGCCGAGCAGCTTCCCCCGCTGCTGCAGGGCTTCGGTGCGGTGCCGCCGCTGGTCACCGACATCAACCTGTCCGTGGACGACAAGTTCCTCTACGTGTCCTGCTGGGGCACCGGCGAGCTCAAGCAGTACGACGTGCGCGACCCGTTCCATCCCGTCCAGACCGGCTCGGTGCGGATGGGCGGGATCGTGGGGCGGGTGGCCCACCCGGCCCAGCCGGGCCAGCCACTGCTCGGGGGCCCGCAGATGGTGGAGGTCAGCCGGGACGGGAACCGGGTCTACTTCACGAACTCGCTGTACGGCGCGTGGGACGACCAGTTCTACCCGGACGGGGTGGGGGCCTGGATGGCCAAGCTGGACGTCACGCCCGGCGGCGGCCTCACCGTCGATGAGCGCTTCTTCCCCGAGGGCGAGGCATGGCGCGGCCGCCGCACCCACCAGGTCCGGCTGCAGGGCGGCGACGCGTCCAGCGACTCCTACTGCTTCCCCTCCGAGCCGTAACGACGCCACTACCAGCGGCCGCGGTGCACGACGTCCTCGAACGGGCGCCGGTCGGGCCGCAGGATCGGGGCCAGCGGCCGCCCGGCCGGGTAGCCGAGGGCGATCAGGAAGGCCAGGAACCGGTCCTCCGGGAAGCCGAGCAGCCGCCGGGCCAGGTCCTGGTCGGCGACCGAGGCGTGCCCGCTGCCGATGCCGAGGTCGGCCGCCGCGATCATCATGCTGATGGCGGCCTGACCGAGATCGAATTGCAGGACCCCGCGGCGGCCCTCGTCCACGACCGGCGCCACCAGAGCGATGGTCGCCGCCGACCGGGCCACGTGCCCGGCGCCCTGCCAGACCCGGGCCAGCTCGGTCAGCTGATCCTGGCCGGTGACGAGGACGAAATCCCACGGCTGCCAGTTGTTTGCCGACGGGGCCCGCCGCCCGGCCTCCAGGATCTGGTCCAGGCTCGCCTGGGCGATGGGCTGGCCGGTGTACTGGCGGACGTTCCGGCGCGCTCTGATGGCATCCCAAGTCTCCATGTGCCTGGTGCTACCCGCCGGGGGTGCGCCTGCACCCGGGTGCACCGCCGTGCACCCCGCCAGGCGGCCGCCGCCACCAGTGCCGGTGAATCCGGCGCTGCCATCGGGGTGCGGGCCATGGCGCGCTCTCCTAGGCTGGCCCCATGCGGCTGCGCAACGGAGCGCGGCGCGAGGAAACGTGGGGGGTTTCCATGGTCACCCGTGATACAGCCTGGCCGGCCGGCACACCGTGCTGGATCGACCTGGGCGTCGAGAACATCGGCCAGGCGGGAAAGTTCTACGCCGGCCTGTTCGGCTGGGATGTCCAGCCGGGACCGCCCGAGGCGGGCGGTTACGCAATGTGCCTGCGGGACGGCCGGCCGGTGGCCGGCATCGGGCCGAAGCAGGGGCCCCCGGGGACACCCTCGGTGTGGACCACCTACCTGGCCACCGACGACCTGGACAAGACGGTGGGCACGGTGCAGGCGGCCGGCGGCCAGGTTTTCATGGCGCCGATGGACGTGATGGACGTGGGCCGGATGGCGGTCGCGGCCGACCCGGGCGGGGCGGTGTTCGGCCTGTGGCAGGCCCGGGCGCACACCGGCATCGGCGTGGCCAACGAGCCGGGCACGCTGTGCTGGAACGAGAACCTGAGCCGGGACTTCGACCGGAACAAGGCGTTCTACCACGACGTGTTCGGTTACGAGTACGGACGACATGAGCGACGCCGGGTTCCGCTACGCGACGCTGAGGCTGGACGGCCGGGAAGTCGGCGGCATCGGTGAGCTGGACGCCAGTTTCCCGGCCGACGTGCCCGCGCACTGGCAGGCGTACTTCGCCGCCACCGACGCCGACGCCACGGCGGCAGCGGTCACCGCGGCCGGCGGCAGCGTGGTCCGCCCGCCGTGGGACACGCCGTTCGGCCGGATGGCCGTGGTCCGTGATGACCAGGGCGCCGTGTTCTCGCTGATCGCGATGCCCCCGGGCAGCGCGGGCTGACGCAGCCGGCCCGGTCCCGGCCCGCCGGTCAGCCGACCGGGACCGGCTCGTCCTCGGCCATCAGCCGGCCAGCGGTCCGGTCGGCTGTCTGCCGCGCCCAGTGGCCCGTGGTGAGCAGGCCGACGGTCAGCACCATCAGGCCGCAGCCGGTGATGATCCACCAGCCCAGGTGGCTCGCGGCGGCGAAGCCGATGCGCAGCGGGCCGGCCATCACCGAGGTCACCGCGGACCCCACCACGGCCACCCCGAGGGACTGGCCCACCTGGCGGCTGGTGGAGGCGATGGCCGCCGCGACGCCCGCCTGGGTGCGCGGCATGCCGGACACCGCGGTGTTGGTGATCGGCGCGTTCACCAGCCCGAAGCCGATCCCGAAGATCAGGTAGGAGGCGAGCAGCCACAGGGTGGGCGTGCCGGCGGTCAGCCTGGTCAGCATGAGCGCGGACACCGTCATGCAGATGCCCGCCGCGAGCAGCGGCCGCCGGGGGCCCCGGCGGCCGACCATCCGCCCGGACAGCGGCGAGAAGATCACGGTGACCGCGGCCAGTGGCAGGGTGAGCAGCCCGGCGTGCAGCGCCGAGTAGCCGCGGACGTCCTGCAGGTACAGCGTGTTCAGGAACAGGAACCCGCCGAGCGCGGCGAACGCGCTGACCGCGATGACCGTCGCCCCGGAAAACGGGGCGCTGCGGAAGAACCGCAGGTCCAGCAGCGGTTCCGTGCGCCGTGGCTCGACGTACAGCAGCGCGGCGAGCGCGGCCGCGGACAGGCAGAAGCAGCCGATGATCTCGGCCGACCCCCAGCCCTGCTGCGGTCCCTCGATGATCCCGTACACCAGCGCGGCCAGGATGGTGATGACCAGCACCTGGCCCACCGGGTCCAGCCGCCGCGGGTGCGGCGCCTTGGACTCCGGCACGAACAGCGCGGTGAGCACGATGGCGGCCACCCCGACCGGGATGTTCACCCAGAAGATCCCGCGCCAGCCGACCGAGGCGATCAGCAGCCCGCCGACCACCGGCCCCAGCGCCAGGCTGACCCCGACGGCCGCGCCCCAGATCCCGATGGCCCGGGCCCGCTCGGCCCGGTCGGTGAAGGTGTTCACGATGATGGACATGGCCACCGGGTTGAGCATCGAGCCGCCTACCGCCTGCAGCATGCGGAACGCCACCAGCCAGCCCAGGCTGGGCGCGAGGCTGCACAGCAGCGAGGCGACGGTGAAGGTGGCCAGCCCGGCCTGGAAGGTGCTGCGCCGCCCCAGCCGGTCCGCGGTTGACCCGGACAGCACCAGGAAGCTGGCCAGCACCAGCGTGTACGCGTCCACCACCCACTGCAGGCCGGACACCGAGGCGTGCAGGTCGCGCTGGATGGACGGCAGCGCGACGTTGACGATCGTGTTGTCCAGGCCGACGATGACCAGGCTCATGCAGCAGATGACCAGGATCAGCTGCCTGCGGCGGCGGGTCGGCGCGGTCACGAGTCCCTCGAGGTGGGTGAATCCGTCATTACTTGCGAAAATACAACTAAGCTTCTGGGTCAGGAACGCGGCACCGGCCTCCGTTATGCCGGGCGATGTCTGCGGGGCAGCGGCATAGGCTCCATCCGGCGACCGTACCCTTAGCGGAGGCCGCCGCCGTGCGCCACCGACCGCGGCCCTGCCGAAGACCCCGCCTCCACCCACCGGGAAGACCGTCATGCGAACGCCAATGACCGCGCGACGCTGGGGCGCCCCCGCGGCCGGGCCGACCACCCCGCAGGATGCCGGGCCGGACAGCGGGCCGCGCCCGGGCCGCGCCCCGCTCCACCTGCTGCGGCGGCACTGGCTGATATCGGTGCTGCTGCTGGCCGGGCTGGTGCTGCGGGTCCTCGCCACCATCGCCTACCAGCCCGCGCTGCTCTACATCGACAGCCTGAAATACCTGTTCGGCGCGTGGCCCGGCAACGACCCGCTGGGCTACAACGTGATCCTCAAGGTCCTGCTGGTGCCCGGCAACCTGACCGCCGTCGCGGTGATCCAGCACCTGCTCGGCCTGGCCATGGCGGTGGCCCTGTACGCAGTGCTGTTGCGCCGGGGCGTGCCCCGCTGGCTCGCCGCCCTGGCGGCCGCGCCGGTGCTGCTCGACGCCTACGAGCTGCAGATCGAGCAGACGATCATGCCCGACGTGTGGTTCGAGGCACTCATCGTCGCCGGGCTGGCCGTGCTGTTGTGGCGGCCGCGGCCCGGGCTGAAGGCGACCGTGGCCGGCGGGCTGCTGCTGGGGCTGAGTGCCCCCGTCGCCCAGGTCGGCCAGATCCTCATCCTGCCCGCCCTGCTCTACGTGCTGATCGCGGTGGGCGGCTGGCGCCGGAAGCTGGCCTACGGTGCCGCCCTGTGCGTCGCGTTCGCGCTGCCCATCGTGGTCTTCTCGATGCGCGAGTACGAGGTCAGCAAGCACTTCTCGCTGGCGCCCGCGGCGGGCAGCACCATCTACGGGCGGCTCGCCTACTCCGCCGACTGCGCCACGCTCAATCTCCCCAGCACCGAGCGGGCGTTGTGCCCGGCCCCCGCGCTGGCGCAGCGGCTCGGCCCGGACGGCCTGGTGCACAGCGCCGACTCGCCCGACCATACCTACGTCGCG
Organism: uncultured Actinomycetes bacterium; assembly: GCA_963840195.1. Classification (GTDB taxonomy): domain Bacteria; phylum Actinomycetota; class Actinomycetes; order Streptosporangiales; family Streptosporangiaceae; genus RYN-230. The sequence goes on along the minus strand of CAWIYD010000010.1, from coordinate 137,525 downwards.
CCCGCGCGGCTTGTCCCACGCCAAGGCGGTCAGCGACTTCGAGCACGCGGTGCTCACCCAGCAGCCATTCCAGGTGGCCGGCGGGATCCTGCGCGATGCGGCCAAGCTGTTCGCGGTGAGCCGGCACACCAGCCCCGGGGACACCGCGATCTCCCGGTGGCAGTTCCAGACCAGCTACCCCACCTACGGCAGCGCCATCTTCCTGAGCGGCAACAAGACGATCATGCTGGGGCTGCATTTCGCGGCCAGCGGCGGCCCCACCGTGGACCGGCCGCTCAGCCCCTCCCTGGGCGGACGGGCCGCCGTGGCGGGCCCGCTGGCCGGCTTCCTGCACCGCTACCAGCTCGACGGCGGGTACACCCCGGGCCCGCTGCTGGCGCTGGCCGCGCTGGCCGGGCTGCTCGGCGCGCTGGCCGCCGCCTGGAAGCGCCGCCTCTCCCCCGCGCTGCGCGAGCTGGCCCTGGGCAGCCTGCTGTTCTTCGGCGCGGCGGCCGCGGTGCTGCTGGCCTCGGACGCGTTCGAGTTCTCCTGGCGGTACCAGCTGCCCGCGCTGGTCACCCTGCCCCCGGCCGGCGCGCTCGGGATCGCGCTGGGCATCGCGGCGGTCCGCGGCCGCAGGCAGCCGCGCCCCGCCGCATCAGCACCGGTACCCGCACCCGAGGGTGACCCGGCCCCCGCACCGGCACCGGCACCGGCACCGGCACCGGCACCCGAGGGTGACCCGGCGTCCGGCTGAACCCCAGCCCCGGCCGCCGCCGGAGGCCCCAGCCTCTCCGCCCGCGCCCGTCATCCTTGTCCTGCTTGTGGATGGCGCTGTGGACGGCCCGGTGGACAGACCCGGCCGCCGGGGGGAAACCGCCGGTCCGGCGCGCGGCCCCTGTGGATAGCCGCTAGTGGCATGAATAGCCGCCGTCCCGCCTAGCCGTCACCAGTGTGGGCGTGGGGCTGGTGCCAGTTCCGCACCGGCCGCCGGATGCATTCCCGGCCCGCCTTGCACGGCGTTCCGCCCGGCCCTGTGGATTAATTTGTGGATACCGCGGTGGACGGCCGTCTTTCCCGGGGGATAACTCGCGGATTGCTGTGGACACCCCTGTGGACCAGCAAAAATCTTGAAAATGATGGGCGCAGGCTCTTGTGCCGGGGCGGCCGGCAGGCGTAGAAATTCTTTCACCGCGCAGGCGGGAATCCTCTCCCGGGGGAAACTCCGGGAGGTCCCGGGGGAAACTCCGGGACGTTCCTGGGGGAAACTCCGGGAACGGGCCGGGGAAACCCGGGTACGGCGGAAATACTGGGAAACCGGCGCAATTTCCGGCCGATACAATTCCGCTGCTGCGGGTGGCCGAAACGGGCCGGGAAGCCGGGCAACCGGCGGCCAGGCGCGAGCGGCCAGGCGGGGCCCCTCCATCTCATACATGGAGGGGCCCCGCTGCCATTCCGGGCCCGGGCATCCCGGCGTCCCAGCATCCCAGGCGGCCAGCATCCCAGCCGGCCAGCATCCCAGCCGGCCAGCATCCCGGCCCGTCGCTCAGGTCAGGTCGCGGCGGTGGAAAGCGGCCAGCCCCGCCGCGGTCAGCGCGGCCGCCACCGCCGCCAGCCAGGCCAGCGGCACGGCCGCGAAGTCCCCGCCGGGCAGCTTGGGCACATGGGTGAACGGCGTGAGGTCGAGCAGCCACGGCGGCAGCCGCAGCGAGGGCCCGAGCAGGGCCAGCAGCGCGGCCACCGCGAGCGCGGTCCAGCCGGCCGGCACCGCCAGCCGTGGCGCCAGGCCGAACAGGGCCACCACCAGCCCGGCCAGCACCCACGCCGCGGGAACCTGGGCCAGCCCCGCGCCCAGCTGCCGGGACAGCTCGGCGCCCAGATGGCCGGTGCGCAGCCCGTCCCCCAGCCCGCTGGCCAGCCCGGCCACGGCCATCAGCACCACGATGCCGCCGGCCGCCATCAGCACCTGGGCCGCCGCCCAGCGGATCCGGCCGACCGGGCCGGCCAGCATGACCTCGGCCCGGTGCTCCGCCTCGTCGCTGCTCAGCCGGAGCGCGGCGGACACCCCGTATGCCGCGGCGATCACGCCCAGCAGCGAGAATTCGATGGCCAGGTAGGCGTTGACGAGGCCGCTGTGCCCGCCCAGCCGGGCAATCTCCGCCCGGGCCTGCGGGCTGCTGTTCAGGACGGAGCCGATGCCCTTGGCCGCGGCGCCCAGCACCACCGCGCCCGCCGCGAACCCGGTCGCCCAGCCGGCCAGGCTGCCGCGCTGCAGCCGCCAGGCCAGGCCGAGCGGTCCGCGCAGCCAGCCCGCGGCCTGCGGCGGCCCCGGCCGCGCCGCGATCAGCCCGGCGCCCAGGTCGCGGCGGCCCGCCAGCACCGCCGCCGCCACGGCCGCGGCCACGGTGACCGCGGCACACAGCAGCAGCAGCCACCACTGCGGTCCCCCGTACGGCCGGACACGCTCGATCCAGCCCAGCGGGGACACCCAGCTCAGCCACCGCAGCCTCGGCGCCGGGTCGCCCACCGCCCGGAGCAGGTAGGCCAGGCCGAGCACCGATGCAGCCATCTCCCGGGCGGTACGCGCGCTCTCGGTCAGCTGTGCGCACACCGCGGCGATGGCGGCGAACATGCAGCCGGCCAGCGCGGTCGCCGCGCCCAGCGGCCAGCGAGCCCGCCGCGGGCAGCCCGAGCAGCATCTGGACCACGGCGATCAGCGCGCCGGCCAGCAGGCACGCGGTGACCGTCACGGCCAGCGCGGCCGCCAGCGCCGCGTACCGGCCGACGACCGTGGCGCCGACCAGTTCCAGCCGCCCCGCCTCCTCGTCCGCGCGGGTGTGCCTGATCACCGCGAAAATGCCCAGCAGCGCCGCGCCTACCGCGACGAACAGCCCGGCCTTCCACAGGATCAGCGAGCCCAGCGAGTCCCCGTACACCGGGCCGCTCAGCGCCAGGAACGAGGGGTTGTTCCGGATGCTGACCGCCAGCGCGGCCCGCTGCGCCGGCGTCACGTACAGGCCGCGGAAGCTGTAGGTGGTAGCGGCCAGGCTGCCGACCAGCGCGTAGAGCCAGATGGCCAGGAAGACGCGGTCCCGGCGCAGGGCGAGCATGGCCAGCGCGGGCGTCCCGGCCAGCGGGGCCGCCCCGCCCCGTGCGGCCCGCCCGGCCTGGCCGCGCAGCGCCAGCGCGCTCATGCCGGGTCCGTGTAGTGCCGCAGGAACAGCTCCTCCAGCGTGGGCGGCTGGCTGACCAGGCTGCGCACGCCCGCCTCGGTCAGCCGCCGGAGCACCTCATCCAGCGCGCTGTTGTCCACCTGGCAGCTCACCCGGGTCCCGCTGATATCCAGGTCGTGCACGCCGGGCAGCCCGGCCAGCCCGTCCGGCGGCCGGGCCAGCTCGGCGCGCACCGAGGTGCGGGCCAGGTGGCGCAGGTCGGACAGGGCACCGGAATCCACCGTGCGGCCCGCCCGGATGATCGTCACCCGGTCGCAGAGCGCCTCCACCTCGGACAGGATGTGGCTGGACAGCAGCACCGTCCGGCCGGCCCGCCGCTCCTCCTCCACGCACTCGCGGAACGCCGCCTCCATCAGCGGGTCGAGCCCGGATGTGGGCTCGTCCAGGATGAGCAGCTCCGCCCCGGCGGACAGGGCCGCGATCAGCGCGACCTTCTGCCGGTTGCCCTTGGAGTAGGCGCGGCTCTTCTTGGCCGGGTCCAGCTCGAACTTCTCCAGCAGGACGGCCTTGCGCTTCTCATCGAGGCCGCCCCGCAGCCGGGCGAGCAGGTCGATGACTTCCCCGCCGGTCAGGTTGGGCCACAGGGTGACGTCACCGGGCACGTACGCCAGCCGCCGGTGCAGCGTGGTCGCCTCATGCCAGGGATCCCCGCCGAGCAGCCGGGCGGTGCCCGCGTCGGCCCGGATCAGGCCGAGCAGGACCCGGATCGTCGTGGTCTTGCCCGATCCGTTCGGCCCGAGGAAGCCGTGCACCTCACCGGGGGCCACGGTCAGGTCCAGCCCGTCCAGCGCCTGCGTCCGGCCGAACGACTTCCGCAGCCCGGCCACCTCGATCACCGCCGTCATACCAGCCAGCGTAACACTCAAATTCACGAAATTGTGAAAGTTATGTATCGCGTAAACTAGGACGATGGAGGGGCGAACGACAGCAGAGGCGGGACAGCCAGCGGGCGGGCCGGGCCGCCGGGAACGGGCGGGCGGACCGGAACGGGCCGCCGCGGGATGACTCGGCCGTGCCCGCGTTCATCGAGCGATTCGCCGGGGTGCTCACCGAGGCGGGCATCCCGCGGATGCCCGCCCGGATCTTCGCGGCCCTGATGGCCACCGACAGCAGCCGGCTCACCGCCGCCGAGATCGCCAGCACCCTGCAGGTCAGCCCGGCGGCCGTGTCCGGGGGCGTGCGCTACCTGGCCCAGGTCGAGCTGATCCGCCGGGAGAGCGTGCCCGGGTCGCGGCAGCATGTCTACCGCATGCCGGACAACGTCTGGCACGACGTGATGCGGATCCGGGACCGGATCATGCTGCGCTGGGCCCAGGCCATGCGGGAGGGCGCCGAGGTGCTCGGCCCGGGCACGCCCGCGGGGGCGCGGCTGGCCGAGTCCGCGCTGTACTTCGACTTCGTCAGCGCCGAACTGCCCGCCATGGTCGGGCGGTGGGAGGCGTACAAGGCCGCGCACCGGGGCTGACCCGGGCAGGCACCCGGGCTGGCCCGCGCAGGAGGCAGGCGCCCACCGGGGCCGCACCGGCCGGCCGGGTCCGGGCCCGGGATCTTGTTCGCTAGCCTGGCGTTATGCCCGACAACGAGAGCTACGGCGCGGACGACTTCGGCGCGGCTGACTTCGAGCCCGGGACGGACGGGCTGGAAGACCCCGAGGCCGAGGATGACGGCGTCCTGGACCCGGAAGACGCGCTGGACGGGGACCCCGGCGACGACCCGCTCGATGCCGGGATCATCCCGGCGGACCGCTGGTCGGCCGGGGAGCGGTTCGGCACCACCCTGGCCGAGGAACGCGCAGGGCGAATCCCTGGACCAGCTGCTGGCCGAGGAAGTGCCGGATCCTGACCCGTACGCGGAGGACGAGGCCGACCCGGAGGCCGGCCTGCCGGCCGAGGGGGCGGAACCCTACGACGAGGCCGCAGCCGCGGGCTGGCCGGCTGGTCGCCGAGGACGAGGGCGCGCATCCCGACACCGAAGCCGACCTGGTCGCCCGGGACGTCGGCATCGACGGGGGCGCCGCCGGCGCGGAGGAAGCGGCCGTGCATGTCTCCGACGAGGACGAGAACCCGATCGTGCCGGGCTGAGTAGCAGCGGGGAGAATCCGGGCATGACCGAATCCGCCTCGCCGGCCTCGCTGCTGATCCGGGCGGACGGCCTGGGCCCGGAACCTGGAAACCCCGCTGCGCCGCTTCCTGCGCACCGAGACCGGCAGCGCGGCGGTCCTGCTGACGGCCACCGTGGCCGCGCTGATCTGGGTGAACATCAGCACCGCCTGCGTACGACTCGGTCTGGGCCACCACGCTGTCGGTGCGGATCGGCGGCGCCGGGCTGTCCGACAGCCTGCGCGGCTGGCTGAACTCCGGGCTGATGACCTTCTTCTTCCTGGTCATGGGGCTGGAGGCGCGCCGCGAGTTCGACATGGGCGAACTGCGCGAGCGGGACCGCGTCGCACTGCCGGTGCTGGCCGGCCTGGGCGGGATGATCGTGCCGGCCGGCCTCTACCTGGCCCTGAACATCGGGCGGCCCCGGCGCGCACGGCTGGGGCACCGCGATGTCCACCGACAGCGCCTTCGCGCTCGGCATGCTGGCCCTCGTCGGCCGCAGGCTGCCCGACCGGGTGCGCACCTACCTGCTCACCTTCTCGGTGGTGGACGACCTGGTCGCCCTGGTGATCATCGCGTTCGTCTACTCGGGCGCAGCTGCGGCTGGTCCCGCTGCTGGCCGGGAGCGGCATCCTGCTCGCCGCGGGAGTCATCCGGGCGCTGCACGTCCGGTTCGGCGCGGTGTACCTGCTGCTCGGCGTGGCCGCCTGGATCGCGTTCTTCGAGTCCGGGGTGGACCCGGTCGTCGTGGGCCTGGTGATGGGCCTGCTCAGCTACGCCTCCCCGCCCGCCCGCAGCGACCTGGAGCGGGCCAGCGACCTGTTCCGGCTGTTCCGCGAGCAGCCCACCCCGGAGCTGGCCAGCGCCGCGCGGGAGGGCGTCCGCACCGCGATCTCCCCCAACGAGCGGCTGGAGCAGCTGTACCACCCGTGGAGCAGCTACCTCATCGTGCCGCTGTTCGCGCTGGCCAACGCGGGCGTGGCGGTCAGCATCAGCGTGCTCGGTCACGCCTTCACCTCCCCGGTCACCCTGGGCATCCTGATCGGCTACGTGGTCGGCAAGCCGCTCGGCACGACCGGGACGGCGTGGCTGGTCGCCACCGTCACCCGGGGCCGGATCCGGCCGCCGGTCGGCTGGGCGGCCGTGCTGGGCGCGGGCACGATCGCCGGGATCGGCTTCACCGTCTCGCTGCTCATCGCGTCCCTCGCCTTCGGCGGCACGCTGCTGGCCGAGGCCAAGCTGGGCATCCTGTCCGCGGCGCTGTGCGCCTCCGCGGTCACCTGGCTGGTGTTCCGGCTCACCGCGCTGCTGCCCAAGCGGCTGAAGATCCGCGCGCTGCTCGGCACCTCGACGCTCGTCATCGACCTGGTGGTGCCGGTGGACCCGCGCCGGGACCATGTCCGCGGGCCGAAGAAGGCGCCGGTCACCGTGGTCGAGTACGGCGACTTCGAGTGCCCGTACTGCGGCCTGGCCGAGCCGGTGGTCCGGGAACTGCTGGCCGAGACCGGCGACGTCCGCTACGTGTTCCGGCACCTGCCGCTGACCGACGTCCACTCGCACGCCCAGCTGGCCGCGGAGGGCGCGGAGGCAGCGGCCCGGCAGGGGGCGTTCTGGGAGTATGCATGATGTTCTTATGGAGCACCAGGGCGCGCTGACCGCGCGCGACCTGATCCGGTACGCCACCGAGCTGGGCCTGGACCGCGAGCGGTTCACCGCGGACCTGCGCTCGCACGCGGGCGCCGCCCGGGTGGCCGAGGACGTGGACTCCGCGGACCTGTCCGGCGTGTCCGGCACGCCGACGTTCTTCATCAACGGCAAGCGGCACTACGGCGCCTACGACATCGACGCGCTGTCCGAGGCGGTCCGGTCCGCCCGGGCCCGCGCGCTCATCACGGCCTGAGGAGGCACCCGATGGGTCTGGTTAAGACGGTCGGCCTGGTGCTGCACCCCGGCCGGGACTGCACGCCGGCCATGCAGGCGCTGCTGGGCTGGGCGCGGGACCGCTCGGTGACGGTGCTCGCGCTGGACCACGAGCGCGACCGGGTGCCGGGGCCGACCCAGCCGGCCGACCCGGCGGACCTGGCCCGCCGCGCCGACCTGCTGGTCAGCCTGGGCGGGGACGGCACCATGCTGCGCGCGATGCGGCTGTCCTGCGGCACGAAGACGCCGGTGCTCGGGGTGAACGTGGGCCGCCTCGGGTTCCTGGCCGAGGTGGACCCGCCCGAGCTGGGTGAGGCGCTGTGCGCCATCGACGAGCACCGGTTCACCGTGGAGACCCGGTCCGGGGTGCAGGCCTCGTTCCACGGGCAGCAGACGATCGCGTTCAACGACGTGGACCTGGCCCGCATCCCCGGGCGCGGCAGCTCCGCCGTGCTCGAGCTCACCGTCGAGTCGCATGCGTTCATCCGCTACGCCGCGGACGCGGTGATCGTGGCCACGCCCACCGGGTCCACCGCGTACAACTTCTCCGCGGGCGGCCCCATCGTCTCGCCGAACGCGGAAGGGCTGCTGGTCACCCCGGTCGCGCCGCATTCGTCGTTCAACCGGGCGCTGTTCCTGTCGGCCAGCGAGAAGCTCTCCCTCACGGTGCTGCCGACCAGCGGGGAACTGGCGGTGGAGGCGGACGGCATCGTCGTCGGGCAGGTACGCCCCGGCGACCGGGTCGACGTGGTCACGGTGCCCGGGGCCGCGCAGGTGGTGCGCCTCGGCCGCACCACGTTCTACCAGCGGGCCCAGCGCAAGCTCCAGGTCACTGGCTCCGCCGAGGCGTACTAGTCACGGGCCAGCACGGTACCGTGGAGGCACAAAGATCGCATATCCCGGGATGGATGACCACGCGTTCGGGGTTGGTTAGCAGTAGCGGGCAGGCGACACCCTGGAAGGGCTGTGATCGAGGTGCGAGATCCGGGAGACCTCTACGAGGTGAGCCCCGACGCGCCGGCGCTGGACGGCGCCGTGATGCTGCACTACCTCGACGGCTTCATCGACGCGGGGGCGGCGGGCAAGCTGCTGGCGGCCCATCTGCTGGCCACCCTGGATCATGAGCAGGTCGTCACGTTCGAGGTGGACCGGCTGATCGACTACCGGTCGCGGCGGCCGCCGATGGTCTTCGCGCGGGACCACTGGGAGTCCTACGAGGCCCCCGAGCTTGCCATCCACCTGCTCAAGGACACCGCGGGCAGCCAGTTCCTGCTGCTCACCGGGCCGGAACCGGACGTGGAGTGGGAAGCCTTCACCCAGGCGGTGCGGGATGTGGCCGCCCGGATGGGCGTGCGGATGGTGATCGGGTTCCACGGCATCCCGATGGGCGCGCCGCACACCCGCCCGCTGGGCGTGACCGCGCACGCGACCACCCCGGGGCTGACCACGGGCTACCCGGCGCTGGTGGACAAGCTGCAGGTGCCGGGGAGCGTGGCCGCGCTGCTGGAGATGCGCCTCGGCGAGGAGGACAAGTCCGCCGTCGGGTTCGCCGTGCACGTGCCGCATTACCTGGCCCAGGCCGCCTACCCGGCCGCGGCGCTGACCCTGCTCGACTCGGTGACCCGGGCCAGCGGGCTGCAGCTGCCGGACGAGGCGCTGCGCGCCGCGTCCCAGGAGACCGACGAGGAGATCGCGCGGCAGGTGGCGGGCTCCGAGGAGATCATGGAAGTCGTGCAGGCGCTGGAGCGGCAGTACGACGCGTTCGCCGAGGGAGCGGGCCGGACCGACAGCCTGCTGGCCGACGGATCCCAGCCGATGCCGACGGCGGAGGAGCTGGGCGCGGAGTTCGAGCGGTTCCTGGCCGAGCAGCAGGGCCGGGCCGACTCCGCCGACTCCTGACCCTGCTGCTCACGACGCTGCCCGGCCGAGCTGGTCAGCCCGGCTGGCCCGCGGGCCTGGTCAGCCGACCTCGCGCAGCTTCCCGGTGGCGACGTCGAAGACGAACCCGCGCACCGAGTCCTTGTGCGGGATGAACGGGCTGGCCTTGATCCGGTTGATGGACTGGAGGACGTCCTGGTCGAGGTCTCCGAACGCCTCGGCCGCCCACTCGGGCTTGATCCCGGTGTCAGCCTGGATGCTGGCCTTGAAGTCGTCGTCGGTGAACGTGAGCATGCCGCAGTCGGTGTGATGGATCAGGATGATCTCGCGGGTGCCCAGCAGCCGCTGGCTGATGGTCAGCGAGCGGATCTCGTCGTCCGTGATCACCCCGCCCGCGTTCCGGATGACGTGCGCCTCCCCCTCCCGCAGGCCGAGGATGGCGTAGACGTTCAGCCGGGCGTCCATGCAGGCGACCACGGCCAGGTGCCGCGCGGGCGGGAGCGGCAGCTGCCCCTCGAAGCTCTCCGCGTACCGGTCGTTGTTCGCCAGCACTTCGTCTGTCGCGGTCATGGCACCAGTCCTCCCTGAGTGGCACGGCTCGGCCTGACAGGCCAGTAGCCGGGCATAACATCCTCTTCTGTATCAGAACGATCCGTCCCGGGGGACTCCTCTCCCCCGGGATACGAAAATACATAATCCCGATGGGAATAGTAAGAAGGGGGCCACCCCGGGCCCGGAACCCGCCGCGCCTCGCCACGCCGCGTCTTACGGCCAGGACTTTCCGTCACCGCTCAGTAGACTGGGCCCACGGATGCCACGCGGGGCCAGGGGGGCGGGCAGCATGAGCCGATCGACCGTGCGCGCCTGCCTGGCCCCGGGGACCGTGGTGGGGCGCGGCGAGGTGCTGGTGGCCACCGGGATCGGCGACCCGGCGCGCGGCCTGCTGCCCTGCCCGGCCGCCCCGCTGATCGGCGGCCTGCTGCAGCGCCGCGGGATCCCCGTCCGGTACGGCGCCGTGCCGCAGGTCGGCGACGCGTCCCCCGGCGATGACGGCGCGGCCCTGTTCGTCACCACGACCCTGCACGCCGACGGCACCGCCACCGCCCTGGGCGCGGCCGCGGACAGCGTGGACGGCCTGGCCGTGGCCGCGGCCCGCGGCGCGGTCGCGGACTGGGCCGAGGTCACCGGCAGCAGGCGGCTGCTGAGCGCGGTCAGCCCGTGGTGCCCCGGGGCGCGGCACGCCCTGGAGCAGGCCCGCCAGGCGGCGGCCCGCGGCCCGGTGCACATCTGCGGCGTTCTGATGGCGGCCCCGGCCGACCGCGCGGGCCTGGAGAAGGACGGGGCCGTCTTCACCAGCTCACTGCCCGATATCCCGAACGGCGCGACGGTGCTGATCCCGGCCCACGGTGCCGCGCCGCAGGTGCACGCCGAGGCCGCGGAGCGGGGGCTGGCGGTCATCGACGCGACCTGCCCCCTGGTGGCCGGCGTGCAGGCGGAATGCCACCGGTTCGCCGAACGCGGCGACCAGGTGGTGCTCATCGGCACCGGCGGCCTGGCCGTGCTGCCCGGCCTGCTGGCCCAGGCGCCCGGGCACGCCATCCTGGCCGAGACCCGGGCCGGGGCCGGGGCGGTCCAGGTGGCCGACCCGCGCCGGGTCTCCTACGTGCTGGCGCCGGGGATCGAGGTGGAGGAGGTCACGGCCGCGGTCACCGCGTTGCGCTCCCGGTTCCCCGCCCTGCGCGGCCCCGACCCGGACGGGTACTGCTACGCGGCCTCGGACCGCGCCGAGACCGTGCGCACCGTGGCCGGCTCGGCCGACATGGTGCTGGTGCTGGGCAGCGAGGATGACCCGGACACCCGGCACCTGGCCGCGCTGGCCCGGGCCAGTCACGCCAAGGCCCATGTCATCGGCGACGTCGCCGAGATCCTGCCGGCCTGGGTGGCCGGCACGTCCGCCATCGGGCTGGCCTCCTCCACCGTGGCGCCGCCTGGCCTGGCCGGCCAGGTCACCGCGGCGCTGTCCGGGCTCGGCCCGCTCAGCGTGACCACCCGGGCCGTCCGCACCGAGGTCGCCGGCCGCGCCTGAACCGCGCTGGCCGGGTGGGACTGGGCCGCCGGGCGGCCATCTGCCATTGTGGGGGCCATGCTCTTTCCCACCTCACTCGTCGGCAGCTACGCCCAGCCCGACTGGCTGATCGACCGGGACCGGCTCCGGCACCGCTTCCCGCCCCGGGTCCGCGCCACCGAGCTGTGGCGGCCCGCCCCGGAGTACCTGGGGCAGGCCCAGGATGACGCCACCGAACTGGCCATCCGCGCCCAGGAACGGGCCGGGCTGGACATCATCACCGACGGCGAGATGCGCCGCGAGAGCTACTCGAACCGGTTCGCCACCGCGCTGGACGGCGTGGACATCGACAACCCGGGCACCGCGCTGGACCGCAGCGGCCACCCCAACCCGGTGCCCCGGATCACCGGGCCGATCCGGCGCCGCCGGCCGGTCGAGGTGGCCGACGTGGCGTTCCTCCGGGCCAGCACGGACCGGACCATCAAGATCACCGTGCCGGGCCCGTTCACCATGGCCCAGCAGGCCCAGAACGACTACTACGGCCGCACCTCCGACCTCGCCCTCGGCTACGCGGAGGCGGTCAACGAGGAGATCGCGGACCTGTTCGCGGCGGGCGCGGACATCGTCCAGCTGGACGAGCCCTACCTGCAGGCCCGCTCGGAGGAGGCCCGGAAGTACGGGATCCGGGTGATCAACCGGGCCCTGGACGGCATCACCGGCACGACCGCGGTGCACCTGTGCTTCGGGTACGCGGCCATCATCCACGACCGGCCCTCCGGCTACTCGTTCCTGCCCGAACTCGCGGACTGCGCCTGCGACCAGGTGTCCATCGAGACGGCCCAGTCGGGGCTGGACTGCTCGGTGCTGGCCCAGCTGGACGGCAAGACCATCATCCTGGGCGTGCTGAACCTCGGTGACGAGGCGGTGGAGACGCCGGACCAGGTCGCCGCCCGGGTGCGGCGGGCGCTGCCGTACGTCCCCGCGGAGCGGCTCGTCCTGGCCCCGGACTGCGGGATGAAGTACCTGCCCCGCAAGTCCGCGTTCGGCAAGCTGGTCTCGCTGCGGGCCGCCGCCGGGCGGCTGCGCGCCGAGGCGGGCGTGCCCGCCGCACCGTGACCGCCTGCGGGCCGCCCGGCCGGCTCCCGGCCCGCCTGCGGCCCGGCGGCTAGAGCGACCCGATCACGCCGAGGATGCCGGACAGCAGCCCGGCCGACGAACTCGGTCGATGTTGCCGTGGGAGGTGGGCGTAGGTGACGAGGTGGTCGGGTTCGGGGTCGGGCTGCTCGGTGGTGGGGATGTCGGCGGTGTGGTGTGGTGGGACTTCGACACGGTCGGGCTGGCCGAGTGGCTGGCCGGCTTGGTGGACGTGACCGGCGCCGTGCTGCCGCCGGGGTAGGTGTAGCCGACCGTCCCGGGGCTGGTCCCGGCGCCCGCCCGGCTGGCCTTCTTCTTGTGCGCGTCCCTGGACGCGGCCGGCGAGGGGGTGTGCACCGCCGGGGCGGCCTGCGCGGACGGCTGGGCCGGGGCCAGCACCGAGGTGACCGGCGGGGCCGGGTGGTGCATGATGTTCGCCGCCAGCATGGCGCCCCCGCCGAACACGGCGAACACGGCCACCAGCACCCCGGCCGCCGGGATGAACGTGGCCGGGCCGCGGGCCGCGGCCACCGGGTCCAGCGGCGCGGGGAACCCGGACCGGGTGAACGGCCCGGCCCGCTGGGCGACCTCGGCGCAGTAGTTCACGGCCTCGGAGGAGGCGTCGGACAGCAGCCCGAGGACCTGGTAACGCAGGCTGGCCGGCAGCACCGCCGGGGTCAGCGCGCCGAGCATGGCCACCGCGTTCACCTGGCGGCGCCCGTGCTCGCCGCACAGCGCGCAGTTGCTGATGTGCCGCCGCACCTGCTTGCGGCCCGCGCTGGGCAGCTCGCCGTCCCAGCCAGCCAGCAGGTCGGCCAGCTCGTCACAGGATCCCTGCCCGGACCGGGCCAGCTGCAGCGCGCCCAGCGCGGTCTCGAACCGGGTCCGGGCCCGGGAGGCCAGCAGGTTGGCCTGGTTACGCGGCACGCCCAGGGCGTCCGCGAGGTCCGCGCCGTAGAACTCGTGGCGCAGGCTCAGCTCCACGATTTCCTGGTCACCGGTGCTCAGCCCGGCCAGTGCGGAACGGACCAGCTGGCGCAGGCCCTCCTGCTCCAGCGCGGTGCCGAAGTCCGCGGTCCGCTCGCTGATGGCGGTGACGTCGTCATCGCCGGGGCCCGCGGCATCCCGGGGCCCGCGCATCTGCCGGCGGCATTCGTTGCGGGCCACCGCGTACAGCCACGGCCGGAGACGGCTCGGGTCGCGCAGGCCGGCCAGCTTGGCCGCCGCGACGACGAACGTGTCCTGCACCGCGTCGGCAGCCTCCGCGGGGTCCCCCAGCAGGGAGCGGGAGTACGCATAGAGTGCCGGGGCGTAATGGTCATAGGCAGCGGCCAGCGCGGCGGGATCACCCGCCACGATCGCTGCGACTATCTCCCCGTCACGCACGTGACCACGCTATGACGTCTACGGCCTTTTCGGACGCACTCTGGCTTAATCACCGGGGATGGCTTAATCACCGGCGATCCGGGCACCTGGCCCGCGGCTGGCTCGCTCATCACGCTCCTAGCAGGATAGATACCGGGACGGTCGCACCGCCGGGGGCGACGTCCAGGACCGCGCCGGGCAGCAAGCCGGCGGCGGCGGACACCGTGAGCCGGACACTGTGCCCGGCCGCCAGCGAGCCGGAGGCCTGGCTCACGGTGAGGTCGGGCTGGAACAGCGCCGGCACGGTGACGTGGTAGGCGGCGACCGGGCCGCCCACCGCGGTCAGCGTGACCGTCCCGGTGGCCAGGCTGCCCAGCGAGAGCCGCAGGGAAAGGCTGGCCGGCGCGATGACCAGCCGCCCGGCCAGGGTGACGCTGACGGCCGGCCCGGGACCCGCCGCCCCGGTCGTCCCGGCGCTGGGGCGGCCGGCCGCCGAGCCCGCGCCGGACGGGGCCGAGGCGGAGGCGGCCGGGCCGGGGCCTGCCGGGCCGGACGAACCGGGGCCGCGTCCCCGGGCCCGGCGGCCGTGCGCCGGCGCCCAGGCTCCCCGCGGGCACGGAGACCGACGGGACGGGCGGCACCGGCCCGGGCGGCGCCGGGGTCTGCCACGGCTGCAGGACCAGCAGCGCCCCGCCGATGGCCGCCGCGGCGCCGGCCGCGCCCGCGCCGGCCCGGGCCGGGTGCAGCAGCAGCCGGGACATCCCGGACGGGCCCGGCGGCCGCGGGAACCCACCCGGCCCGAGCGGGCCGATCCGCTGGCCGATGGCCAGCCGCCGGGCCGCTGCGGCCGGGGACGGGTCGGCGAGCAGGCTGAGCACCTGATGCCGGAGGCTGGCGGGCAGCACCACGGCCGGGAGCAGGCTCAGCAGCGACTCGGGGGTCAGCTCGCGGCGCTGCCGGGCGCCGCAGCCGGGACAGTGGCGGATGTGCCGGGTGACCCGCTTGCGCAGCAGGACGGTCAGCCTGCCGTCCCAGCCGTCCAGGACCGCGGCCAGGCCCGGGCAGGCCTCCTGCCCGGAGCGGGCGACCAGCAGCACGCCCAGGGCCGCCTCGAAATGGGCCCGGGCCCGCGAGGCCATCACGTGCGCCTGGTTGCGCGGCACGCCCAGGGCATCGGCCAGGTCGGCGCCGGCCAGCTCATGGCCCAGGCTGAGCTCGATGATCTCCCGCTCGCCCGGGCTCAGCCCGTGCAGCGCCGCCTGCACCAGCTCGCGGAGTTCCGCCTGCTCCAGGTGCGCGCCCAGGTCGGCCGGGTCCACGTTCAACTCCGCCGCCTCCGCCAGCACCGCCGCGTCCAGCGGGGCCTCGCGGACGGCGCGGAGCCGGCGGCGGCATTCATTCCGGGCCACCGCGTACAGCCAGGGGCGGAGCCGGTCCGGGTCGCGGAGCGCGCCGGCCTTCGCCGCGGCGATGACGAAGGTGTCCTGCACCGCGTCGGCGGCATCGGCCGGCTCGGTGAGCAGCAGCTGGCAGTACCCGAATAGCCCCGCCGCGTAGCGGTCGAACGCCACGCTGAGGCCCGCGGGGTCGCCAGCGACGATGGCGGCCACCATGTCCCGGTCGCGCATCTGCTCACGGTAGGTCGCACCCGGCCGTCACCGCGGTGATTTGCCCGCATCCCCGCTCCCGCGGTGGCGCGGGAACTGCCGGCGCCGGCCGGGCCGGTGCCGGGCCCGGCACCTGCGCGGCCGGCCGGTCCGCGCGCAGGACCAGCACCGCGCTCCCGCCGCCCGTCCCGGGGGCGGGCCGCGGCCGGGGGTGCCCGGGCAGCAGCAGCAGGACGCTCCCGGTCGCCGCGACGAGCACGCTGACCGCCACCCCGGAGGCCCGCGTTGGTGAGTCCATGGCAGCTTCCTCCCTCCCTGGCGGTGCCCGCTCGCGCCGTCACAGGTAGGAGCACGGCCAGTGGCCGCCGCCAACACTTTCTGTCCCACTTTCTGGCGCAATCTCCGGCGCATGTCCTGGCCGCCGCCCCCGGGATAGCCTGGAACCACCGGATGACCGTCCGGCCAGTCCCGCGGGCATCGCGCCGGCCCGGGAAATGCCGCGCCGGGGCCGCGCCCGGACGACAAGGAGCCGCCTCATGAGCGCTGGCGCGGTCCGCGGCCCCGGCGCGGCCCGGCGGGCGGCGGCATGACCGGGCCGTCCTGGCTGGCCGGCGGCCTCGCCGGGCTGCTGCTCCTGACCGCCGGTTACTGCGCCGGCCGCCTGGTCGCCGCCCGGCTCCAGCGGCGGCCTGCCGAGCGCGACGTGGACCTGGTGCACATGCTGATGGGCGTGGCCATGGCGGGGATGCTGGTGCCGCGGATCGGCCTGCCCCCGGCGGGGCTGTGGACCGCCCTGTGGGCCGTGGTGTTCGCGGCGGCGGCCGGCTGGTTCGCCTGGCGGGCCGGGCTGGCCTGGTGGCTGGCCCGCCGGCCCGTGCCGCCGGCCGGCCACCACCTGCCTCACCTGATCATGGCCGGGGCCATGGTCTACGTGCTGCTGGCGGCCGGCCATGGGGCGGGCAGCGCGCCCGGCGCCGCACCGGGCGGCACCGGGGCCCGCTTCCCGTTGCTGGCCATCGTGGCAGCCCAGTTCATGGCCGGCTACGTGCTGTGGGCCGCCGGCCGGCTGCCCGCCCTGGCCCCGGTCCGGAACTGGCGGCCCGCCGCCCGTGCGGCCGCCGTGGCGCGGCCGCCGCTGTCCCCCCGGCTCGCCGCCTGCTGCACCATCGCCATGGGCCTGGCCATGGCCTACCTGCTGCTGACGGTCGCCTAGCCGGGGTCAGGACCCGGCCGCGGCCGCCACCCGGTAACGGTCCAGCGCGGCCCGCCGCGCCTGCTGGTGATCCACGATCGGGCCCGGGTAGTCCGTCCCGATCCGGCAGCCCGCCCGCTCCTGCTCCGCGGCCGGCATCCGCCACGGCTCAGCCAGGTACCGATCCGGGACCCGGGCCAGCTCGGGCAGGTACCTGCGGACATACCGGCCGTCCGGGTCGAACCGTTCCTGCTGGAGGGCCGGGTTGTAGATGCGGCGGAACGCGGGCTGCGGGTTGACGCCGACCGAGGCGATCCACTGCCAGTTGCCGTTGTTGCTGGCCTGGTCGCCGTCGAGCAGCAGGCGCATGAACCAGGCCTCGCCGCGCCGCCAGTCGATGCCGAGATCCTTGGTCAGGAACGACCCGGCCAGCAGCCGTACCCGGTTGTGCATCCAGCCTTCCCGGCGCAGCTGGCGCATCCCCGCGTCCACCAGCGGGAACCCGGTCCTGCCCGCGGCCCACGCGGTGAACGCCGCGTCGTCGCCGGACCAGGCCAGCGTGCCGCGGTAGCGCGGCTGGAACTCCTGCCCCGAATTCCCTGGGTGGTGCACCAGCACATGCTGGTAGAAGTCGCGCCAGCAGAGCTGGCGGCGGAACGCCTCGGCGCCCTCCCCCGGCGGCAGGGCCGCTTCCACGGCGCGCGGCGACAGGCAGCCGAAGCGCAGGTACGGGGACAGCCGGGACGAGGCGTCCGCGCCGGCCTGGTCGCGGCCGGAGCCGTAACCGAGCACCGTCCCGTCCAGGAACCCGGCCAGCCGGGCCCGCCCGGCGCTCTCCCCGCCCCGGGCCGGCTCGGCCACTTCCTGCCGCAGCCCCAGGCTGGCCAGCGACGGCACCCGCCCATGCCTGGTCTTGGCGGGCATCGCGATCCGGGCGGGCGCCTCCAGCACCGGACGCCGCCGGACCCCGGACCAGTTCCGGTAGAACGGCGTGAACACCGTGTAGGGGCGGCCCGGCCCGGTCAGGATGCCGCGCACGTCATCCACGACGCTGACCCCGGGGTGGGCGCGCCCAGTGACGCCAGCCTGGTCCAGGGCGGCCCGCACCCGCCGCCCCCGGATGGCCTCGTAGGGACTCGGGTCGCTGGTCAGGTGCACCTCGCTGGCCCCGGTCTCGACGGCCAGCGCGGGCAGTTCCCGCTCTGGCGGCCCGTGCCTGATGACCAGCCGCCCGCCGCGCTCGGCCAGCTGCCCGTCGAGATCGGCCAGGCACTCCAGCAGGAAGGCGGTGCGTGACCCGGACGCGTGCCGCCCGTGCAGCAGCCGGTCGTCCAGGCAGAACACCGGCACGACCTGCTCGTGCGCCCCCAGCGCCGCGCACAGCGCCGGATGATCGTGCACCCGCAGGTCACGGCGGAACCAGGCCAGGGCAACCATGAACGTCCAGGATAGGCGCTCACATTTCGAAGTCGACGACCACCGGGGCGTGGTCGGACGGCCCGGTGCCCTTGCGTGCCTCCCGGTCGATGTACGCGTCGGCGACCGCGCCGGCCAGCGCCGCGCTGGCCAGGACCAGGTCGATGCGCATGCCCATGCCCTTGTGGAACATGCCCGCCCGGTAGTCCCAGTAGGTGAACGGCTGGCCCTTGAGCGCCCGGGCCGGGACGTCGGTGAGCCCGAGGTCCAGCAGGCGGGCCAGGGCGGCCCGCTCCTGCGGGGTGACATGGGTGGAGCCGGTGAACGCGGCCGGGTCCCACACGTCGTCGTCGTGCGGCGCGATGTTGAAGTCCCCGCACACGGCGAGCCGGGTCCCGCCGCCCGGGCTGAGCTCGCCGCCGAGCGCGCCGCGCAGGGCCGCCAGCCAGGCCAGCTTGTAAGCGAGGTGCGGGCTGTCCAGGGCCCGGCCATTCGGCACGTACACCGACCAGACCCGGCAGCCCGCGCAGGTGGCCGAGATGGCCCGGGCCTCCGGGTCGGGGAAGCCGGGCTCGCCGGGAAACCCGCGGCGCACGTCGTCCAGGCCGGCCCGGGACAGGATGGCCACCCCGTTCCAGCGGCCGTTCCCGTGCAGCGCGGCCTCGTAGCCGAGTTCCCCGACCTCCTTGACCGGGAAGCCGGCGTCGGGTGCCTTGGTCTCCTGCAGGCACAGCACGTCCGGCTGCACGCCGTCCAGCCAGCCGAGCAGCCGGGGCAGCCGCGCCTGCACCGAGTTGACGTTCCAGGTGGCCAGCCGCATGATGAGCGCCCCCCGCCGTCAGGCGTTCGCGTGCAGGACGGTGTTCAGCGTGCTGCCGCGGCCCGCCCGCGCGGTGACCCGGACCGCCCCGCTCTGCGAGTCGCGCCGCCACAGCAGGCCGGGCCGGCCCGACAGTTCCCTGGCCTTGACGACCTGCCCGTCCGGGAGCGCGACCTTGGTGCCCGCGGTGACGTACAGGCCGGCCTCGACCACGCAGTCGTCACCCAGCGAGATGCCGATCCCGGCGTTCGCGCCGATCAGGCAGCGCTCGCCGACCGAGATGATCTCCTTGCCACCACCGGACAGCGTGCCCATGATGGACGCCCCGCCGCCGACGTCGGAGCCGTCGCCGACGACCACCCCGGCCGAGATGCGGCCTTCCACCATGGAGGCGCCCAGGGTGCCGGCGTTGAAATTGACGAAGCCCTCGTGCATGACGGTGGTGCCCTCGGCCAGGTGCGCGCCGAGCCGGACCCGGTCGGCGTCCGCGATCCGCACCCCGGCCGGCAGCACGTAGTCGGCCATCCGCGGGAACTTGTCCACCCCGTACACGGTGACCGGGCCCCGCTGCCGCAGCCGGAGCCGGGCCTGCTCGAAGCCCGGCACCGGGCAGGGCCCGTGGTTGGTCCAGGCCACGTTGGCCAGCAGCCCGAAGAGGCCGTCCAGGTTGCAGCCGTGCGGCCGGACGAGGCGGTGCGACAGCAGGTGCAGCCGGAGGTAGGCGTCGTGCGCGTCGGCCGGCGGGGCGTCCAGGTGGCCGATCGTGGTGCGCACCGCGATCACCTCGACACCGCGGGCCGGGTCCGGGCCGAGCAGGCGGGCCGGGTCCGGCCCGAGTTCCCCGGCCGCTTCCGCCGCGGACAGCCTGGCCGTGCCGCTCGCCGCTCCCGCCCTGGTCAGCCGCGGGGCCGGGAACCAGGTGTCCAGCACGGTCTGGCCGGCCACGGTGGCCAGGCCGGCCCCGGCCGCCCCGGCCGGCTGGGAATCCATCTCGGGCTCAGTCACGGCCCACATGCTAGCCGCCGGCCCCCGGCGCGCGGCGCCGCCGGGAGCGGGCGCGGCGCCGGGCGGGAGGCCGTGGCGGGCCTTAGTCGCCGAGTTCGGTGCGGCGGCGGGCGACGAAGTCGTCGAGCTCGGCGCGGATCGCGTCGTCCAGCGGCGGCGGCTGGTACTCCTGCAGCGTCTTGGCGCAGATCTCGCCGGCCCGGGCGGTGGCGTCCTTGGCGCCGAGCCGGACCCAGCGCTCGTAGTTGGCGGTGGAGGACAGCAGCGGCCGGTAGAAGCACTCCCGGAACCGCTCCATGGTGTGCTGCGCGCCGAGGAAGTGCCCGCCGTGGCCGACCTCGGTGTGCGCGCCGAACGCCAGCGACTCCTCGTCGATCTCCAGCGGGGTGAACTCGACCCGCAGCATGCGCAGCAGCTCGATGTCGATGATGAACTTCTCGTAGCAGCTGACCAGGCCGCCCTCCAGCCACCCGGCGGCGTGCATGACGAAGTTGGTGCCGGCCAGGAACGTGGGCAGCAGGGTCATCAGCGACTCGTAGGCCGCCTGCGCGTCCGCGGTCTGGCTGGAGTTCAGGCCGCCGCCGGTGCGGAACGGCAGCCCGAAGTGCCGGGCCAGCTGGCCGGTGGCGAGCAGCCCGATGGCCGACTCCGGGGTGCCGAAGCTGGGCGAGCCGGACTGCATGTCGATGTTGGACAGGAACGAGCCGAAGATCACCGGGCAGCCGGGCCGGATCAGCTGGGCCAGCGCGATGCCGGACAGCGCCTCGGCCAGCTGCTGCACCAGCGCGGCCGGGATGGACACCGGGGACATCGCGCCCATCAGCAGGAAGGGCGTCATCACCACGGCCTGGTTGGCGGCGCAGTACTCGAACTGGGCGTCCAGCATCCGGTCGTCCCAGCGCAGCGGGGAGTTGCAGTTGATCAGCGAGATCGTGGCCGGCACGGCCTCGATGGCGGCCCGCCCGCCGAACAGGATCTCGGTCATCGCGATGGTGTCCGCCGCGTTCGGCCCGGACACCACGTTGCCCATGAAGATCTTGTCGGTCACGGTGGCCAGGGCGTAGATCATGTCCAGGTGCCGCGAGTCGAGCGGCGCGTCGTTCGGCTCGCAGATCACGCCCCCGGCCGTGTCCAGCTGCGGGAACGACTGGGCCAGCATGGCGCAGGCGCCGGAAGTCATCCAGGGTCGCGTCCCGCCGGACGTCGCCCTCGCGGATGAACGGCGACCCGTATACCCCGCCGAACACCATCTGGTCGCCGCCGATGTGCACGGTGTTGGCCGGGTTGCGGGCCTGCACGTCGAACTCCCGCGGCGCCTTGGCCACCTGCTCCAGCACGAACTCGGGGTCGAGGAAGACGACCTCGCCGTCGGTCTTCTGGCCGGCCTGGCGGAACAGCTCCACCGCCTCGGGCTTGGCGAACTGCACCCCGATCTCCGAGACGATCCGCCGCCAGCCCCGGTCCAGGACGCCGAGCGCGTCCGGCGACAGGATCTCGTAGCGCGGCATGGTGTTGCGGAACATCGCCACCTCGTTCTTGACCGTCTCCGAGCCCCTCCGTAACATCACATCGTAGAACAGAGTTCCGTAACATGGAACTCATGGCTGCAGGCAGCGTCAATCGGGGCAGGGCCTATGCAAGCAGTGACCGCCGCCGTGACGGACGGCCCGGCGTGACGGCCAGCCCCACCGGCACCCAGGCCGTGGACCGGGCCGCCCGGCTGGTCACCGAGGTGGTGCACGCACCCGGGACGGTGACGTTCACCGAGCTGGCCGCGGCCACCGGGCTGGCCAAGAGCACCACCTCCCGGCTGCTGGACGCGCTGGAGCGCGGCGGCCTGATCCGGCGGGACGACGACGGCCGGTTCTCCCCCGGCGAGGTGTTCGTCCGGTACGCCTGGCGCGGCGGCGCCGAAGCCGGGCTCATCGAGGTGGCCCGGCCGTTCCTGGACCGGCTCGGCGCAGCAGACCGGCGAGACCGTGAATCTCGGCGTGGCCCGGGACGGCCTGGTGGAGCAGATCGCCCAGGTGGACAGCAGGTACCTGATCGGCGGCACCAACTGGGTCGGCCTGCCGGTGCCGCTGCACTGCGCCGCGCTGGGCAAGGTGCTGCTGGCCTACGGCGCGGCGCAGCTGCCGCCCGGCCGGCTGGAGGCCCGCACCAGCCGGACCCTGACCAGCCGGGCCGCACTCGAGGACAACCTGCGCCAGGTCCGCCGGTGCGGGTACGCGGTCACCGACGAGGAACTGGAGCCGGGGCTGGTCGCCGTGGCCGCCCCCGTCTACCGGGACGGTGCCGTGGTGGTGGGCGCCCTGTCGGTGTCCGCGCCGGCCAGCCGCCTCAGCCCGGCCGGGATCCCCGCGGTGGCGGCGCAGTGCGTGACCCAGGCGCTCGGCCTGTCCGCGGTCCTCGGCCACCGCGGCGGCCCGGGGGACGACGCCCCGAAACCCCCGAAGAGCGAGTCCGCGTAGCACGCAAGAAAGGTGGCCTCCGTGACGCAGGAGGAGCTGCTCCGCCAGCTTTATGACTTCACCCTGGTCGGCAACGCGCCCGAGGTGCTCAGCCTGACCAACGCCGGCCTGGAGATGGGACTCGGCCCCGAGACCCTGCTCTACGACGCGCTGATCCCGTCGCTGGAGGAGGTGGGCGCCCGGTTCGAGCGCGGCGACTTCTTCGTCCCGGAGATGCTCATCGCGGGCAAGGCCATGGCCGGGGCGCTGGAGATCCTCCGGCCGCTGCTGGCCGAGACCGGTGCCGAGTCGATCGGCACCATCGTGATGGGCACGGTCAAGGGCGACGTGCACGACATCGGCAAGAACCTGGTCAACATCATGTTCGAGGGGGCCGGGTTCCAGGTCATCGACCTGGGCGTCCAGGTCGCGCCGGAGAAGTTCATCGCCGCGATCCAGGAGCACAAGCCGGACATCGTCGGCTTCTCCGCCTTCCTCACCACCACCATGCCGATGTTCAAGGCCAACATCAACGCGCTGCAGAAGGCCGGGCTGCGGGACCAGGTGATCGTGATGGTCGGCGGCGCCCCGGTCACCCAGGAGTACGCCGACGTGGTCGGCGCGGACGGGTACGCGGCGGACGCGTCGGCCGCG
Organism: uncultured Actinomycetes bacterium; assembly: GCA_963840195.1. GTDB lineage: Bacteria > Actinomycetota > Actinomycetes > Streptosporangiales > Streptosporangiaceae > RYN-230. Next base: position 114,708 of record CAWIYD010000010.1, on the reverse strand, counting down.
GTGGTCCGGGCCAAGGAACTGCTGCAACGGCGGCGCGCCGTGGCCCGGCCTAGGGAAGGACACCCATGGAAACAGTGCTCCGGTCGGCTTCGCGCGAGGTCGTCATCGCCCCGGACCGGCCGTTCTGCATTATCGGCGAGCGGATCAACCCCACCGGGCCGGAAGATTTTCCAGGAGCAGCTGCGCCGCGGGGACCTGTCCAGGATCGAGATCGACGTGGCCCAGCAGGTGGCGGGCGGCGCCATGGTGCTGGACGTGAACATGGGCGCGCCGCTGGCCGACGAGGCCGAGCTGATGGTGGCCGCGGTCAAGCTGATCCAGGGCGCGTGCGACCTGCCGCTGTGCATCGACTCCTCGATCATCGAGGTGCTGGACGCCGGCCTGGCCGCCTACGACGGCAAGGCGCTGGTCAACTCGGTCACCGCCGAGGACGAGCGGCTGGAGGCCATCCTGCCGCTGGTGAAGAGGTACGGCGCGGCGGTCATCGCGCTGCCCAACGACGAGGAGGAGATCCCGGACGACCCGCGGCAGCGGCTGGAGCTGGCCCGCAAGATCATCGACGTGGCGACCGGCCGGTTCGGCATCCCGCTCTCCGACATCGTCATCGACCCGCTGGCCATGCCGGTGGGCGCGGACACCTCGCTGGTCGGCAAGACCCTGGAGACGCTGGAACTGCTGCGCGCCGAGTTCGGGGTGAACACCACGCTGGGCGCGTCCAACGTGTCGTTCGGCATGCCGGACCGGCACACGATCGGCGCCTCGTTCCTGCCCATGGCCATCCGCTGCGGGCTGACCAGCGCCATCCTGGACGCCCGGTCACCGCAGATCGTCCGCGCGGTGCAGGCCGCCGACCTGCTCCTCGACCGGGATCCGTGGGGGGCCGCGTGGATCGCGGCCCACCGCGCGCAGCAGGCGGCCGCCGCCCGGCAGACCACCAGCCCTCCTAACGCAGGTCCCGGGGCAGTGCCCGCCCCCGGTCCAGCGCCGCGGGCCGCGACGTGACGACGGCGCCGGCCGCCGGCCCGGGCCTGGCCGGGGCCGGGCCGGCCCGGGTCGACCTGCTGTTCGAGCCGGGCGGCCGCCGGGTCCGGGTGCCCGCCGGGGTCACCGTGTTCGACGCGGCCAGCTGGAACGGCATCGCCATCGACTCGACCTGCGGCGGCCACGGCACCTGCAAGAAGTGCAAGGTGCGGATGGTGGACGGGGCCGCGGCGCCGTCCGCCCTCGACATCCGCGCGTTCTCCCCCGACGAGCTGCGCGCGGGCTGGCGGCTGGCCTGCCGGGTGCAGGCGGGCGGGGACGCCCGGGTGGAGGTGCCCCCGCTGGTCACCCGGCCCAAGGCGGCCACCGTCGGGGTGGGCCGCCAGGTCATCCTGCGGCCCGCGGTGCAGAAGCGCTACCTGGAACTGGCCGAGCCGTCCCTGGCCGACCAGCGCAGCGACCTGGAGCGGGTGCTGGACGCGCTGGATGACCTGGAACTGCGGGCCGACCTGCACGCGGCCCGGGTGGTCGGCCGGGTGCTGCGGGCCGCGGACTACCAGGTCACCGCGGTGATCGCCGATGACGTGCTGATCGACGTGCAGCCCGGGGACACCACCGGGCTTCTCTACGGCATCGCGTTCGACCTGGGCACCACCACGGTCGTGGCCACGCTGCTGGACCTGTCCACCGGGACCCCGGCCGCGGTCGCGTCGGCGCTGAACGCCCAGCAGCCGTTCGGCGCGGACGTGATCACCCGGATCAGCGCGACGATGATGGACCCGGCCGCGCTGGGCCGGCTGACCGCGCTGGCCCACGAGACGCTGGCCAGCCTGGCCGCCGAGGTGTGCGCGGAGGCCGGGGCCGACCCGGCCGACGTGTACGAGATCGCGCTGGCCGGCAACGCCACCATGACCCACATCGCGCTGGGCATCGACCCGGAGCCGCTCGGCGTGGCGCCGTTCATCCTGGCCGCCCGGCTGCTGCCCGAGGTGCTCGCCGCCGACCTGGGAGTGGCGGTGCACCCGCGGGCCCGGGCCGTGGTGTTCCCGCCGTTCGGCGCGTACGTGGGCGGCGACATCACGGCCGGCCTGCTCGCGTCGGGCATGGACCGGGACGCCCGGGTCCGGCTGTTCATCGACATCGGCACCAACTGCGAGATCGTGCTGGGCAACCGGGACTGGCTGCTGGCCACCGCGGCCCCGGCCGGCCCGGCCTTCGAGGGCGCGGCCATCCGCTGCGGGATGCGCGCCGCGGACGGCGCCATCGAGGTCGTCTCGATGACGCCGGACGGGCTGGAGCTCCAGGTCATCGGGGACGCCGAGCCGGCCGGGCTGTGCGGGTCCGGGCTGGTGGACGCGGTCACCGGGCTGGTCCGGCTGGGGCTCCTGGACGGCTCGGGCCGCCTGGTCCCCGAGGCCGACGCGGCCGCGCTGGCCCCCGGCCTGGCCGGCCGCCTGACCACGCTGGGCGCGGAACGGGTCTTCGTGCTGCACTGGCGGGGCGAGCCCGGGGACGTGCCGGCGTCGGTGTACCTGTCCCAGCGGGACGTCCGGGAACTGCAGTTCGCCAAGGCGGCCATCGCCACCGGCTGGCGGATCCTGCTGGAGGAGGCGGGCCTGGCCGCCCGGGACATCCAGCAGGTGCTGCTGGCCGGGTCGTTCGGCAGCTACCTGTCCCCGGGCAACGCGATCCGGCTCGGGCTGGTGCCGGACATCCCGGTGCTGCGGGTGGTCAGCGCCGGGAACGTGGCCGGCGAGGGAGCCAAGATGGCGCTGCTGTCCGTCCGCGAGCGGGCCGCCGGGCTGGCCCTGCTGGAGGAGGTGAGGTATGTCGAGCTCTCCGACCGCGCCGACTTCAACGACCGCTTCATCGACCAGCTGGCCTTCCCCGGCTGACCTGGCTGGCCCGGCTGGCCCGGCTGGCCCGGCTGGCCCGGCGCCGCGCGCGGCGGTGATCGCCTGCGGCGCGCTGGCCGGGCACGTCCGGGAGATCGCCGGCCGCCGGGGCTGGCCGCTGCGAGGTGCACCCGGTGGCGTCGCTGCTGCACAACCGGCCGGCCGCGATCGCCCCGGAGGTGGAGCGGCTGGCCCGGGCCGCCCAGCGGCGCGGACTGCCGGTGGCGGTCGGCTACGCCGACTGCGGCACGTACGGCGCGCTGGACGAGGTGTGCGCGCGGCTCGGGCTGCGGCGGCTGCCCGGGCTGCACTGCTACGACGTGCTGGCCGGGCCGTCCCGGGTGGCCGCGCTGCTGGCCGCCGAGCCCGGCACCTACCTGCTGACCGACTTCCTGGTGCGCAGTTTCCGCCGCTCGGTGCTGGCCGAGCTGGGGCTGGACCGGTACCCGGAGCTGTGGCCGGACTACTTCGGGCACTACCGGCGGGTCGTCTGGCTGGCCCAGTCCGGCGACCCGGCCCTGGACGCCGAGGCGCGGGCGGTGGCGGCGCTGCTGCGCCTGCCGCTGACGGTGATCGGCACCGGCACGGCCCGGCTGGAACAGGAGCTGGAACGGCTGCTGGCGGACGGGGCCGGCCGGTGCTGCGCGGGCTAGGGACCCGGCGCGGCCTGCTGAGCGCGGCGCCGCTGCTGGCGCGCCCGCGGTATGAGGTGTTCCCGGCCGCGTCGGCTGAGGACCAGGTCACCGAGTGGGTGCCGCCGGGGATGACGGTGACGGTGACCGCGTCCCCGGCCAAGGGCCTGGACGCCACGCTCAGCCTGGCCGAGCGGCTGGCCGGGCACGGCTACCAGGTGGTGCCGCACGTGTCGGCCCGGCTGGTGGTGGACGACGCGCACCTGGCCGACATCGTGGCCCGGCTGTCCGCCTGCGGGGTGGACGACATCTTCGTGCCCGCCGGGGACGCCGACCCGCCGGCCGGCCGGTTCGACAGCGCCCTGTCCCTGCTGGCCCGGCTGACCGAGATGGGCCGCCCGTTCACCCGGGTCGGCATCACCGGGTACCCGGAGAGCCACCCGCGGATCGGCGACGACATCACCGTGCAGGCCATGTGGGACAAGCGGCAGCACTCCTCCTACATCGTGAGCAACCTGTGCTTCGACCCGGTGCTGCTGCGCCGCTGGATCGAGCGGATCCGGGCCCGGGGCGTGACGCTCCCGCTGTACGTGGGGCTGGCCGGCCCGGTGGACCGGGCCCGGCTGCTGCGGATGGCCACGGTGGCCGGGGTGGCCGAGTCGGCCAGGTTCCTCACTGGTCACGCCGACTGGTTCCTGCGCCTCACCGCCCCCGGCGGCTACAGCCCGGACCGGCTGCTGGAGCGGACCGGGACGGCGCTGGCCGCCCCGGCCTCGGCCGTCGCCGGGCTGCACCTGTTCACGTTCAACCAGCTCAAGCAGACCGAGCAGTGGCGCCGCGGGCTGCTGCAGCGGCTGGACGGCCCGGCCGCGGCCGGCTGGCCATCTGACTAAGAAGCCCACGCAATTCCGTCCGCAACGACATAGGCTGTTCATTGCAAGCTGATCCACTCAGTTGTCGTGTACGGCGGGTTCTTGCAGCGACGGCATACGTTCGTGTTTGTCCGGGTTGCGTCAGGGAGCCATCGGTGAGCAGGCAGGCAGCGACCAGGTCACCGCGGTCCGGAGCCGCCCCGTGCCCCCGCGGCTAGTCGAATGGCCGCTGCGCTGCGGCCCGGTGCCGCCGCTGGCCGACTGTCACAGCCCTCGCCCGGAGACCGGCCTGGGGCTGGTCGGGAAGCTCGACCCGGGCGACACCTTAGTGCTCACCCCGGCGGGCGAACCGGGCTCCCCGCGGCAGGCCGCGCTCGGCGGCAGCGGCAAGACCCAGCTGGCCGCCGCGCTGGCCCACTCGCTGTGGGACACCCGCGGGATCGACCTGCTCGTCTGGGTCTGCGCGACCAGCCGGGAGGCCATCCTCAACGCCTACGCGCTGGCCCTCGCCGATCTGGGCGCCGCGGACCCGGACGACGACCTGACGGCCGCCGCCGGGCGCTTCCTGGCCTGGCTGTCCGGCACCGAGCGCCGCTGGCTGGTGGTCCTGGACGACCTGGCCGACCCAGCCGACCTGGACGGCCTGTGGCCCGACGGCACGGACGGCCGGGTGCTGGTCACCACCCGGCGGGAGGACGGCCTGGCCGCGCCGAACCGCCGGATCGCCGGGATCGGCACGTTCACCATGCGGGAATCGCTGGCCTACCTGACCGCGCGGCTGACCACCGACCCGGGCCAGCGCACCGAGGCTCTCGACCTGGCCACCGACCTGAACTGCCAGCCGCTGGCGCTGGGCCACGCCACCGCCGCGATGATCTGCACCGGGGGCAGCTGCCGCGACTACCGCGGCTGGTTCCACGAGCGCAGGCGGCGGCTGGCCAGCGCCGTCCCGCCGTCCCGGGACGCCGACCCGCTGGCCGGGCCGCCGCCCGCGCCCGCCGCCCCCGGCATCACCGACGTCACCTGGTCCCTGGCCGTTGACCTGGCCGACCAGATCCCCCCGGCCGGGTTCGCCCGGCCGATGCTGGCGCTGGCCGCGCTGCTCGACCCGGCCGGCATCCCGGGCGTCGTCTTCACCAGCCCGGCCGCCTGCGGTTACCTCAGCGGGCACCCGGCCATGCCCGCCGACCCGGGGCAGGCACGGGAAGCGGTGCACAACCTGGCCCGGGCCGGGCTGGTCACCATCAACCCCGCCAGCACCACCCGGACCGTCCAGCTGCACCCGCTGGTGCAGGCGATGGCCCGGGCCGCGATCCCGGAGGCCGAGTTCGACCGGGCGGTGAAGTCGGCGGCGGATGCGCTCTACCAGGCCTGGCCGGGCCAGCAGGCCCCGCCGCGGCTGGCCCAGGCGCTGCGGGACTGCGCGGCCCGGCTGCGGGAAGTGCGCCGGCGATGCGCTGTGGCACCCGGAGGCCCACCCGGTCTTACTGAGGGCAGGCGAGAGCCTGGCCACCGGGGAGGTCAGCGGCCCGGCCGCGGCCTACTGGCTGTCGCTGCTGGACACCGCGGCCCGGGTGCTCGGCCCGGAGCACGCGCAGACGCTGCTGTGCCGGGACGGCCTGGCCGCCTCGTACGAGCAGGCGGGGCGGCTGGACGACGCCATCGCCGTGCACCAGCGCACCCTGGCCGAGCGGCAGCAGGTGCTGGGCAACGACCATCCGGACACGCTGGCCTCCTGCGGCTACCTGGCCCGCGTCTACGCGGCGGCCGGCCGGCACTCCGACGCGCTGCCGCAGTACGAGCGGGTGGTCGCCGACCGCGAATGGGTGCTCGGCGCCCGGCATCCGGACACGCTGGCCGCGCGCAGCGACCTGGCCGCCGCCTACCTGGCCGCGGGCCGCCAGGACCAGGCCCTGCCGCTCTACGAGCAGACCCTCGCCGACCTGGAACGGGGCCTGGGCCGGCCCATCCGGACACGCTCGCCGCCCGGGCCGGGCTGGCCCAGGCCTACCACACCGCGGGCCAGCTCAAGCAGGCCGTCCCGCTGTACGAGCGGACCCTGGCCGACCGGGAGCGGGCCCAGGGCCCGGACCACCCGGACACGATCAGCGCCCGGGCCGACCTGGCCTACGCCTACCGGACCGCGGGCCGGATGAAGCAGGCGCTGCCGCCCTACGAGCGGGTGGTCGCCGACCGGGAGCGGACGCTGGGCAGCTACCACCCGGACACGCTCGACCGCCCGCGGGAACCTGGCCAACGCCTACCTGGCCGCCCGGCGGGTCAAGGACGCGGTGGCCGTCTACGAGCGGACCCTGACCGACCGGGAGATGGCCCAGGGCACCGACGACACGGACACGCTGACCGCCCGCGGGAACCTGGCCAACGCCTACCATTCGGCCGGGCGGCTCAAGGACGCCCTCCCCCTCTACGAGCAGACGCTGGCCGACTGCGAGCGGGTGCTCGGCCCCACCCACGAGGCCACCCTCACCTCGCGGGCCAACCTGGCGTCCGCCTACCACGCCGCGCTCCGGCTGTCCGATGCGATCACCGTGTTCGAGCGCACCCTCGCGGACTGCGAGCAGGCCCTGGGCCCGGATCACCCGCTGACCCGGGCCGTCCGGGACAACCTCGAGGCGGCCAGCCGGACCTGAGCGGCGGGACGCTCAGCCGCGCTCGCGCAGCGCGGCGACCAGCGCCGGGATCACGGCACCCAGGTCACCGATCACCGCGTAGTCGGCCCGGGACATGATCGGCGCCGCCGGGTCGGTGTTGACCGCGATGATGTGCTTGGCGCTGCCGCAGCCCGCCATGTGCTGGATCGCCCCGCTGATCCCGCAGGCCAGGTACAGCTCCGGGGTGATCCTCGTGCCGGTCTGGCCGACCTGCTGGGTGTGCGGCCGCCAGCCCTGGCTGGTCACCACCCGGGACACCCCGACCACCCCGCCGAGCAGGGCAGCCAGTTCCTCCAGCGGGGCGAAGCCGTCCGGGCCGCCGACCCCGCGGCCGCCGCCGACCACGACCCGCGCGGTGGCCAGCGACACCCCGCCGCCCTGGTCGGCGGACACGGCCGCGCGGACCCGCAGGTCGGCCTCGGTCAGCTCGGGCTTGTGCTCGTGCACCACCGGCCGCCCCGCGGCCGGGGCCGCCTCGCCCGGTACCGCCGCGTCCGCGGATACCGTGGCCAGCGCGGGCGAGCCGTCCAGCACCGCGTCCTCCAGCAGCAGGCCGGCCCAGCGCTGCCGGACCAGCCGGTAGGCCCCGCCGGTCTCCCGGGCGATCTCCAGGCAGTTGGCGGCGACCGGCTGGCCGGTGATCGCGCCCAGGTAGGCCAGCACCTCACTGCCCCGGTCGGTGGCCGCGGCCAGCACCGCGCCCGCCCCGGCCGGCCCGGCCAGCCCGGCCAGCACCCGGGCCCAGGCCCGCGGCGCGTACCCCGCCACCTGGTCCGGCTGCACCGCGTAGACCTCGCTGACCCCGGCGGCGCCGAGCACGTCCAGCGGCAGCCGGGCCGCCGGGCCGAACGTCACCGCGAGCAGCGGCCCGGCCCCGTCCGCCCCGGCGGACAGCCCGCGGGCCAGGGCCAGCGCGCGCAGCGAGGCGTCCACGACGGCATCCGCGGAATCCAGCTCGACCAGGCAGAGCACGCTCATCCCAGGACCCCCAGCTCCTCCAGGACCCGGACCAGCGCGGGCACCGCGTCCGTCCCGGTGCCCAGCACGGTGGCCTGCTGGCGCTGCTCGGCGGGCACCCGCAGCCCGGTCATCCGCAGCCCGTCGGCCTGCCAGTCCGGGTGGTATTCCTCGATGACCGCCCGCTTGGCCCGCAGCCGCCCGGGCAGCGAGGGGTAGCGGGGCAGGTTGATGCCCTCCCTGACGGTGATCACCGCGGGCAGCCGGAACTCGAAGGTCTCCTCGCTGCCCCGGTACTCCCGCCGGGCCCGGACCCGGCCGCCGTCGATGGCCAGGTGCTTGATGCCGGTCGCGCACGGCCAGCCGAGCGCCTCGGCGACCCGGATCCCGACCTGGTAGTCACCGGTGTCGGCCGCCTCGTTGCCGAGCAGCAGCAGGTCATAGGCCGTCCCGTCGGCGGCCTGGCGGCGCACCTGGTCCGCGATCGCGGCGGCGGTCGCGACCGGGCCCCACTCCCGGCCGCCGGTCTCCAGCAGGATGGCCCGCCCGGCGCCGAGGGCCAGGGTGTCCCGCAGCTGCTCGGCGGCCGCGGCGGGCCCCAGCGTCAGCACCGTGACGTTCCCCCCGAACGCCCCGCCAGCTGGACTGCCTCCTCCACCGCGCACTCCTCGTGCGGGCTGATGGCGAACCCCGACATCCGGGTGTCCACCCCCTGCCCGTCCGGGGTGACCACGATCCGCCCGCCGACCTGGGGAACCCGCTTGACGCAGACGCAGATCTCCATGCCGGTCAGCCCCGGATCCGCTCGTTACGCGGGTCGAACAAGCGGGGTGGCGCCGGCCACCGCGACCGTGACCGGGTACCGCTCGCCGAAGTACTCCACGGCGAGGGGGGTGCCCGCCGTGGCGTAATGCGGCGGCAGGTAGGCCATCAGCAGGTGCCGGCCGACGGACGGCCCCGACCCGGCGCTGGTCACGTAGGACGGACGGCCCTTCGCGTCGGTCAGCCGCTCGCCGCCGGGTGTCAGGACCGGCTCGCCGCCGAGCATGTAGCGCAGTTCCCCGCCGGCGCTGGCGTGGTCGTCCACGGTCAGCGTGCACAGCACGGCCGCGGGCCCTTCCCCCCGCTCGGCGGCCGCCCGCTGCGCCAGGTAGGCGGCCTTGCCGATGAAGTCCTGCTGCTTGACCCGGGGCCGGGTCATCCCCGCCTCGACCAGCGTGTAGTCCGCGGTGAGCTCGGCACCCATGGCGCGGTAGCCCTTTTCCAGCCGCCCGGTGGTGCCGTACACGCCGATGCCGGCCGGCACCAGCCCGAGCGGGACGCCGGCCGCCCACAGCGCGTCCCACAGCCGGCCGCCCTGCTCCATCGGCACGTGCAGTTCCCAGCCCAGCTCGCCGACGTAGGAGATGCGCGAGGCGAGCACCGACAGGCCGGCGATCTCCAGCTCCCGGCAGGTGCCGAACGGGAATCCGTCGTGGCTCACGTCGCCGGCCGTCACCGCCTGGAGCACCTGGCGGGCCCGCGGGCCCCACAGGCCCAGCGTGGCCTGGGCCGAGGTCAGGTCGGCCAGCGCGGCGGAGCCGTCGGCGGGCAGCTGCGCCGCGAACCAGGCCAGGTCGGCCATTCCGGTGGCCCCGCCGGTGACGACCCGGAACCGCTGCGGGCCGAGCCGCATGATGGTCAGGTCGGCCTTGAACCCGCCCCGCTCGTCCAGCAGCGAGGTGTAGACGACCCGGCCGGGCGCCACGTCCAGCTGGGCGACCGCCAGCGACTGGACCAGGTCCAGGGCGGACGGGCCGGTCACGTCGAAGACGGCGAACGCGGACAGGTCGACCAGCGCGCAGGACTCCCGCATGGCCAGGTGCTCGGCGTTGATCACCGGCGACCACCAGCGGGCGTCCCACTCGGCGGCACGGGGCATGAGCCGTCCCTCGTACCGCTCCACCAGCGCCTCGTTGGAGGCGTACCAGTGCGGGCGCTCCCACCCGGCGGTCTCGTGGAACACCGCGCCGAGCTCGCGTTCCCGGTCGTAGACCGGGCTGACCCGGACCGGCCGGCCGGACTCCCACTGCTCGGCCGGGTGCACGATGCCGTACATCTTGTTGAAGCCCTCGCGGGCCCGCGCCTCGATGTGCGCGGTGGTCCGCTGGCACGGGTAGAACCGGGCGATGTTCGCCTCGTCCACGTCCACCGTGGGGACCTGGCCGCTCATCCACTCGGCGACCGCGCGGCCGACGCCCGGCCCCTCCTTGATCCAGCTGGCCGCGGCCGACCACAGCCCGTCCACCCCGGGCACCGGGCCGAGCAGCGGATGGCCGTCCGGGGTCATCGAGATCAGCCCGTTGATCGCGTACCGGACCCCGGCGCTCTCGTCGCCGAGCAGCTCCGGCATGAGCTCCAGGGCCTGCGCCAGCTGCGGGTCGAAGTCGTCCGCGGTGAACGGCAGCTCGGTCGGGGACAGCGCCGACTCCTCGATGGACGGGATGTCGTCCGGGCTGACGATGATCGGCCGGTGCGCGTAGGAGCCCACCTCCATGTCCCCGCCGTGCTGCCGCTCGTACATGTTGGTGTCCACGTCCCGCACGATCGGGTAGCTGATCTCCCCCGGCGTGCCCGCGAACAGCCCGATCGGCCCGACGCTGATCATCTGGTGCACGATCGGGGTGAGCGGGATGTGCGCCCCGGCCATCCGGGCGATGCGGGGGCTCCACACGCCGCAGCACACGACGACGACGGAGGTCTCGATGTCGCCTGCGGTGGTCCGCACCGCGGCGATCCGGGGCGCGCCGCCGCGGCCGGCCCCGGCCGTGTCGATGCCGAGCACCTCGGCGCCCGCCAGCACCTGGAGCGCGCCGGACGGCCTGGGCCTCCTCCCGCATCAGGGTGCCGGCCCGCAGCGAGTCGACCACCCCGACGGTGGGGAAGTGCGCGCCGCCGAGGATGACGGACTCGTCCAGGTAGGGCACCAGCTTGGCCACCTCGGCCGGGGTGATGACCTGGGCCGGGATGCCCCACGCCGTGGCCGCGGTGCACCGGCGGTGCAGTTCGGCCATCCGGGCCGGGGTGCGGGCCACCTCGATGCCGCCGCTTTCGGTGAACACGCCGAGGGCCTGGTACTGCTCGGTGCTGTCCCGGGTCAGTTCCATCATCATCTTCGAGTACTCGATGGGGAAGATGAAGTTGGAGGCGTGCCCGGTGGAGCCGCCCGGGTTGGGCATCGGGCCCTTGTCCACCAGGACCAGGTCGCGCCAGCCGAGCCGGGCCAGGTGGCAGGCCAGGCTGTTGCCGACGATCCCGGCGCCCACGATGACGGCGCTGGCCCGGCCCGGGAACTCGCTCATCCGCTGATCCTCACTGCTCGTCCCGCCCGGCCCCGCGGCCGCACCCGCCGTTGCGCCCCGGCAACCAGGCGATTGGTATACGTCTGATATATCAATTGGTAGACTAGGGGGCGTGGATTCCATGGTCAAGCCGCAGGAGCGCCCGGCTCGCGGCGGCACGCCCGGTGAACCGCCGTCCCTGGCCGAACTGGCCTACCGCGCCATCCAGGACCGGCTGGTCCGGCTCGGCATCCGGCCGGGCGCGCCGATCAACGAGGAGGAGCTGTGCCTGAGCCTGGGCATGGGCCGGACGCCCGTCCGGGAGGCACTCAAGCGGCTGGAACACGAACGGCTCGTCGTCGCCTACCCGCGGCGGGGCACCTTCGCCACCGAGATCAACGTCACCGACCTGCGGCATATCTCCGAGGTCCGCGAACTGCTGGAGCCGGCCGCGGCGGCCAGCGCGGCCCGGCACGCCACCCCGGCCGACCGCGCCGCTTTCCGGGCCCTGGCCGGCCGGGTGGCCACCGCGGCCGGGCCGGGTGACCCCCCGGGCGAGCTGATGACCCTGGACACCCAGGTCCACCGGGCCATCTACGCGGCGACCCGCAACCCGTATCTCGAGGACACCCTGATCCGCTACGGGAACCTGGCCACCCGCATCTGGTGCCTGTTCCTGGACCGGCTGGAGGGCATGGCGGCCCATGTCGGGGAGCACCGCGCGCTGCTGGAGGCGCTGATCTCGGGCGACGAGAGCCAGGCCGCCCGGATCGCGCGACGGCATGTGACCGAGTTCGACCGGGCCATCCGGGCCGTCATCTAGCCCCCGGATGCGCCGGCGGGGCCGCCGGCCATGGCCGGCGGCCCCGCCGGGGGCCTGCGCGCCTCTACTCGACCGGGATCTCCTTGTTGATCAGGCCGAGGTCGATGCCCTGGCGGCTGCGCACGATCCGGGCGACCACGTACACCACGATGGCCAGCACGTACATGCCGCCCATGAAGTACAGCGAGTCGTGGTTGTTCACGCCGTACGCGCTGTTGGTCAGCCACTCATACAGGTTGTAGCCGAGCAGCCCGATGGTGACGACACCGGCCAGCGGCACCAGCGGCACCCCGGCCACCTTGATCCGGCTCGCGGGCGACGCCCGCCACAGGTCCGGCTTGACCCATGGCAGCAGCACCACCGCGATCGCGCTGAACAGGTAGGTCACCGCGATGACCAGGGTGGCGTCCAGCGTGTAGGTCTCGAAGGTGAGGTTGTAGGCGTAGACCGCGCTGACGATGACCGCCGGCGCGAGCATCAGGATCAGCGAGTAGAACGGCACCTTGCGCTTCTCGGACACCTCGGCGGCCCGGTCCGGCAGCACCCGGTCGAACGCGGCGGCGAAGATGACCCGGGTCGAGGACAGGAACAGGGTGCCGACCCAGCCGATGAACCACAGCGCCATCAGCAGGATGAGCACGGTCTGGAACACGGTGTTGTGCACCAGCCAGCCCGCGAACATCACCGGGTAGGGCCAGATCGGGATGGGCGAGCTGACCTTGCCGCCGCTGTAGAACGCGGTCCAGTACAGCGCGTTGGCGTTGTTGTAGAAGGCGTTGCCGAACGTCTTCGCCACCACCAGCAGGAAGATCACGGACAGGATCACCGTGATCCACAGCCCGGAGAACATGCCGGCGAAGACGCGCTTGAAGTCACTGGCCCCGCGGATCTCGCCGTAGAGCGTGGAACCCCAGTTCGGCCACAGCAGGTAGAACATCATCATCGGGATCAGCAGCATGCTCGCCCCGATCGGGGTAAAGCCGAAGGCCGGTGACACGTAACCGTTCTTGGCCGCCAGGGCGTTGGTCTTGCCGTAGGCGTTGCTGACCCCGAAGATCTTGTGCGCCTCGGTGTTGAATGACGAGATGAAATTCGCCTTGCTGTTGATCAGCAGCAAGATGACGATGACCGCGAAGCCGACCAGGCCGGCGTAGAAGCACCACTTCTGGATCCGGGCGTACCCGGCCATGCCGAGCGAGACGAGCACGCCGGCCAGCGCGATCGTGATGACCGAGACAACGAAGATCCCGGTCTTGGTGGCGAACCAGGTCGCGCCGCTGGGATCGCCGAGGGTGGCCCACAACGGCTGGAACAGCTCGACCGAGAGGATGTTGCCGTAGATCGGCGCCCACAGCCACAGGATGAACCACCACCCGGTGGCCGCCATCACGAAACCGAGGCCGCTGCCCAGGATCCGGCTCTGCCAGACGTAGTCACCGCCCGCCCGCGGGATGGTGACGATCAGCCCGGCATACGCGATGACCAGGAACGAGACCCAGACACCCGAGACCAGGATCGAGGTGATCAGCTGGCCTTTGGGGATGAAGGACTGGAACGAGAACTCGTAGATCCCCAGCGTGACCACATTGGTGGCCAGGACCGCGTAGATCATGGAATCCCGGACGGACCAGCCCCGGACCAGGCCGGTGGCTTTGCGCAAGAAGAGTGTTGGCGTCTCGCCGCCAATTGCGTCAGTTGCCATGCGCATCTCCCAGTTTGGGGGTTATGGGGGCCAGGTAAGCCTATTGCGCACCCGCGCGGCGGGCCGGCCGGAATCAGCCATTCACCAGAAGGTACTTAGTAACTTTCCCCTTCTTGGGGTTCAGTTCTAGCACCGCGCCCTGCAAAACCCCGTCGCCATACACGCTGCCGGGGTTGATGGCCAGCGTCCGGCCCATCTTCTTGATCCCGCGGCTCTCGTGAATATGACCGTGGACCGACAGCATGGGCTGGTAGCTGTTGATGGCGTCGCGCACCGCGGTGGAGCCCACCGCCTTCATGACCGCGCCGCCGTGGGTGGGGCGGAGGCTCGCGTCCAGGGCGGGCGCCTCGTCCAGGCCGGTGCCGTACGGCGGGGCGTGGAAGTTGAAGATGGCCCGCTCCAGGTCCGGGATCTGGCCGACCACCGCGTCGATCTTCTTCTTGAGCTCCTCCTCGGGAGCCTCCCGGAAGGTGTCCCACGGGGTGGGGTTGGTCCAGCCCATCGACACCAGGTGGAAGCCGTCCAGGTCGAGCGCCTTGCCCTCGCCGAAGCTGACGCAGGGGGACGCCTCGATGATGTCGTCGATCTCCCAGATGTCGTCGTTGCCGCCGTTGAGGACGCACGGGATGTCGCCGCCGCGCAGCTTGCCGTCCGCCATGTCCAGCCAGCGGTCCAGTGAGCGGATCATCTCCGCGCTGAACCGGCGGTCCACCGCGCCCTCGGTGCCGCTGAGCTCGGTGAGCTCGTCGGGCGTGACGATGGCCGGGTAGGAGCCCTTGTTGCGGATCTGCTTCTCGACTTCCTCGAGCTCGGCGCGGGTATCCATCCGGATGGTCTCGCCGCGGACCACGGCCTGCCAGTAGCCGGTGTGCGCCACGATCGGCACCATGACCTTGCCGGTAACGTCCCCGCCCAGCACGACGAGGTCCGCCTTATAGAAGGCCGCGGCGTTCAGGAACTTCCGCCAGCACACTTCCGAGCCGTGAATATCTGTGGCGAAGAAGACCCTCACGTTGCCACCCATGCCTTCCTTCGCGCACCCGCTCAGCTGCGCTGGCTGTTGGTTCGCGCCAGCAGGTTTCCCGGCGCGTTGCGCAACGACCGTGCGTCCTGTGCAACGTCTAGCATCCGGCTGAAACCGGCGTCAAGCGGGGCAAGCCGAATTCAGTGGGCTACTTCCTCGGGCAGTTCATACCAGCGAACCCGGTCGCCGACATTGGACCGCAGCTTCCACTTCATGCTCTTCGGCGCGGCCTCGGCGACGTCCAGCAGCTGCCGCGCCGCGGCCAGCGGGTCGTGGTAGGGCTGCGGCGGCACCAGTCCCGGCTTCTCCGCCACCAGGGCGGGCAGCTTGACCAGGTTCTCGGTGACCGTCCGCCACCAGCCCCAGTCCGCGCCGAGCACCTTGCCGAACCGGCCGGTGTCGATGGCCGGCGGGCCGCCCTCGCCGACCGGCAGCGCGGACAGCAGGTGCACGATGTCGCGCGCGTCCTTCTCGTTCAGCTCGACGATCTGCAGCTTGGACAGCAGCAGGTTGACGGAGTCCACGGTGTGCGGCAGCCGGCCGAAGGAGGGCCGGAAGTCCAGCGTGTGGCACATCGTGAGCCGGTCCACCATGACGTCGACCGGGCGGCCGGACGGCGCGTTGAAGTACATCTGCCGGTCGCCGTTGAGGTTGTTGAACCGCCGGTCCGGCACGGCGCCGTTGTCCGCGAGCCAGGCCGCGACGTCCTTGCGGCCCTTGGACAGGCAGGCGAAGTCGATGTCCTGATCACGGCGCAGCCGGGGCGGGAACTCCGGGCACAGCACCCGCACGCCCAGCCCGCCGAGCAGCTTCAGCCCCAGGCCGGCCTCGGCGGCCGCCCGGGCCAGCCCGAGCGCCTCGGGGAGCGGATCGTGCGACGATCCGGGGATGACCTGGTCAGCGGCTTCGGTCATGGGGCCCGGCCCTGCTCTCGTTCCTCAGCGGTGCCGGCCGATGCGAGGAAGCGGGCCGCACCATTCGGGTAACTAGCTAGTGAGTATGCCATGCGCTATCAGGATCGCCAGTTGACGCAGAACGGGCAAATTGGTCATTCTGAGTTGCATGAGCGAGCCTGTGGTTGCGGCGGCCGCAACCTACCAGTCCGCGGAGCGAGTGCTGAGCCTGCTGGCGAGCTTCGAGGACGGCCGGCCGGAACTCAGTGTGTCAGAAATAGCCGCATCCCTGGGCGTCCATAAGTCAACCGCCTCCCGGCTGGCCGCCACCCTGGAGCGGGCCGGCTTCCTGGCCCGCGCAGGCCGGCGCTACCGGCTCGGCGTCGAGGTCATCCGGCTCGGCGCGCTGGCGCTGCGCAGCACGGACATCGTGGCCACGATGCAGCCGGCCATGGAGAAGCTGTCCCAGCTGACCGGCGAGACCATCAACCTGGCCGTCCCGGCCGGGCCGGACATCCTGAACGTGGCCGAGGTGCCCAGCACCTATATCCTCAGCTGCTCCGGCGGCTGGATCGGGCGGCGGACCAAGCCGCACGCGGTGGCCAACGGGAAGGTGCTGCTGGCCTTCGGCGCCATCCCGGTGCCGGCCCGCCTGGAGCGCTACACCGAGCACACCATCACCACCGCGGCGGCGCTGCAGGCCGAGCTGGCCGCCGTCCGCCGCGACGGCTACGCCACGGCATCCGCGGAGCTGGAAGATGGCCTGGTCGCCGTGGCCGCGCCGGTGCTGCGCCCCGGCGGCGGCTGCGTGGCCGCCCTGTCCATCTCCGGGCCCGCCTACCGGATGCCACCGGACAAGCTGGACGACCTGGGCCGCCTCTGCGCCGGCTGCTGAGCGCGGGAGCGTAGCGGCGCCCCGCCGCGCACGGCAGGATGGCGGCGCGGGGATGGCGAGGAGGGAGCCCGGGCGTGGATGAGTACCTGCTCTGTGTCGGCGGCCAGTGGCGGGCGGGCCGCTCGGCGGCCGTGCCCGCGGCCAGCCCGGGATCGGGCGAGATTTTCGGCTCGGTGGCCACGGCGGACCCGGCCGACGTGGACGACGCGGTCCGGGCGGCCGCCCGGGCCTGGCCGGAGTGGGCGGCGGCATCCCCGTTCGAGCGGGCCGCGTGGTGCGAGCGGGTGGCCGCGGCGATCGCGGCCCGGCGGGACGAGCTGGCCCGGGTGCTCACCCTGGACCAGGGCAAGCCGCTGGCCGCCGAGGCCTACGACGAGGTTGACGAGCTGGCCGAGTACTTCCGGATGGCGGCCGCGGACGCGCGGCGGCTGGATGGCGCCGCTCCCCCGTCCGTCTCGGCCGGGCGGCGGGTGGTCACCGCCCGGGTGCCGCTCGGCGTGGTCGGCGTGATCAGCCCGTGGAACTGGCCGTACACGATGGGCGCCGAGCTGTTCGCGCCCGCGCTGGCGGCCGGCAACGCGGTGGTGTGGGTCCCGGCCCCGAGCACGGCGGCCTGCTCGGCCGTGCTGGCCGGGATCATCGCCGGGGCGGGCACGCCCGGCGGGGTGTTCAATTTCGTGCCCGGCCCGGGCCCGGTGGCCGGGGACGCGCTGGCCGGCCACCCCGGCGTGGCCGCGGTCGGCTTCATCGGGTCGGTGGCCACCGGCGGGCTGGTCGCCGCGCGGGCGGCCGGCAAGACCCAGCTGCTCGAGCTGGGCGGCAACGGCCCCATGGTCATCCTGGACGACGCCGACCTGGACCTGGCGGCCGGCGCGGCGCTGGAGGCGGCCTACCTGTGCGCCGGGCAGAGCTGCACGGCCGGGGAGCGGTTCCTGGTGCACGCCGCGGTGCGGGCCGAGTTCACCGAGCGGGTGGTGGCCGCGACGAGCGAGCGGGTCCGGCTGGGCGACCCGTTCGACCCGGAGACCACCATGGGCCCGCTGAACAACGAGCCGACCGCGGCCAAGTTCGGCCGGCACGTGGCCGACGCGGTCGCCCGCGGCGCCAAGCTGTGCTGCGGCGGGCGCCTCGCGGCCGGCTTCCCCACCGGCCTGTACGCCGAGCCGACCGTGCTGGACGGGGTGCGGGCCGACATGGAGATCGCCGCCGAGGAGACGTTCGGCCCGGTGGTGCCGATCATCGAGGTGGCCTCGGCCGCCGAGGCACTGGAGCTGACCAACGCCTCCCCGTTCGGCCTGACCGCCGCGGTGTTCACCGCAGGACCTGGAGCGCGGGCTGGCCTTCGCCGAGCAGGCCCGGGCCGGCTGGGTCAACGTGAACGCCTCGACCAACCTGTGGGAGTCCCACCTGCCGTTCGGCGGCCGGTCCGGGTCGGTGAGCGGCCGCGGCCGGGTCGGCGGGCGGTATGCCATGGAGGCCTTCACCGAGCCGAAGACGATCCTCTACCCGGCCCCCCGGCTCAGCCGCTAACCCGCTGCCTCCGCCCACGCGAAGGCGAGCGGGGTGAGCGCGGTCAGGTCGATGGCCGGCTCCACGGTGGAGTAGGACTGCACGTTGTCGGCGAACACGGCCCGGTGCCCGTCAAAAGACTGGTACGGCACGTCGCCGGGGGCGTTGGCCGCGCACGGGCGCATGTGCGGCACCGTCCCGGTGGCCGCGTAGGAGTTCGGGCCCTCGACGGCCGCCCCGGCCAGGATGGGCGGCCGCCCGTCCCGCGACCCGGCCAGGTTGGCCACCTGGTGCTGCATGCAGTCCGGGTAGACGGTGCCGTCCCCGACGATGAGCGAGACGCCCCAGGCGTTGCCGCCCAGGATGTCGTCCAGCCAGCGCTGCGCCCAGGCCGCGTAGACCGGCTTCCCGGCCAGCGCGTCGTACTCCCCGGCCATGACCACCAGCCCGGCCCCGTGCGTGGTGGTGTCCCACTGGTCCCAGGCGAAGCCGAAGCCGAACGGGTCGGCGGCGGCGGTGTGGATGCCCTTCTCGATCTGGCCGCGCAGGTTGGCCATGAGTGAGGCGGGGCGGAGGCCGAGCCAGCCGGACGGCCCGCGGTGGATGGCCCGGATCAGCTCATAGTCGGCCAGGGCGCTCACGTCGTACAGGTTCAGCGTGTCCGACAGCGCGGCCTTCCCGCGGATCCACTCCCCGGCCCAGGTGACCGCGTCCCGCAGGTAGGCCCGGGCGGACCGGACCGGGAGCCCGGCCGGCAGGCCCGCCTCGGCTGGCCGGGCGGGGTGCCTGGCCGCCCCCTGCTCGAGGGCCAGGGCCAGCTCGGTGGCGCCCAGCATCATGTCGTCCCGCCAGGTCGTCTCCGGGTAGAAATCCCAGGGCAGCGCGGTCAGCAGCGGGCCCTTCCAGTGCGTGCCCGCCAGCGCGTACACGGTCTCCGCGGACCGCAGGCAGCGGCCCGCGTAGCCCGGGTCGGAGGCGCGGAACACCTGGTAGCACAGGGCGAAGTCGGCGGCCAGCCGCCCGGCCAGGTTGGGGCTGATCGGCGCGCCGGGCGGGCCGGCCCGGAACACCGGCGGGTGCCGGATGTAGGCGTAGCGCGGATTCGTCCCCAGGTAGTGGTCGTCGGCCTGCGGGAGCCGCCAGATGTCGTGGTCGCCGTAGTAGTAGCTGTTGGCCTCGCCCGTCGCCCACCTGGTAGTAGAGCGTCCGGGTCCGCTCGTCCCACATCCGCTGCAGGAAGTCCAGGCCGAACCGGGCCTCCGCGGTGAAGTCGGTGCCGCCGGACGCCGCGCTGGCCGCCGGCCCCATCTGGCCGGGGAACGAGGCGATGCCCTGCAGCAGGATGGCCTCGGTGTAGCTGGTGGTCTCGACGAAGTGCAGGTAATCCCCGGCGTCGAACCAGCCGCCGGTGGCGTTGATCCGGATCCCGGTCGCGTACCTGGCCAGGCTGCCCTTGAAGTCGCCGTTGCCATCGACCGGCGGGCTCCGGTAGGTCATCGCGCTGGCGTCGTTGAGGTGGCCCGGGGCGGTGCGCAGCGCGCTGCGGATGAAGTCCGGCCCGTCCCGCTCGTCGGCGTAAAAGGACAGCGCGTTGGCCAGCGGCCGCGCGTACAGCGCGGCGGCCGGGCCGATCTGGAACCACGGCGAGGCGGACGCCGGGTCGCCGGCCACGCCCAGCCGGTACCAGCCCGGCGCGTGCACCCCGGAGAACCGGGCCGCCAGCACCCACCGGTACCGGCTGCTCCACGAGCCCAGGTCCTGCCGGGCCAGCCCGGCCGCGGCCACCCGGCAGGAGCCGGCCCGGATCAGCAGCCAGCGTAGCGGGGGCGACGGCCGGGACGCGGTCATGATCTCGGCCAGCTTGGCCGCCCCGGACGGGTAGCCGACCTGGTCGACCCGGACCGCCACCGCGGGCGCCCCGGCCGCCTTCCGGTGCGAGCCGGTGGCCAGCACGGCCCCGGCGGCGGGAGCCGCGCAGATCTGCCGCGCCGCGGCGGCCCCGGGCGTCCCGGCGCCCGGCGCGGCAGCGGCGCTGGCCGGGCCGCCCGCCCCGCAGAGCGCCGCCGCCAGGCTGACCGTTACCGCGGCCGCCCCGGCCCGGACGGCACGGCGCCTGTTCCGGCGGCCCGGGTGACCGTCCCGCCCATCCAGCCGGCCGCGCCGGAGTTCCTGCCGCCCGCGCCGAAGATCCATCGGCACAGGCTAGGCCGTGGCCTCTCCGGCGACAATGGGCCAGGAAAGTTTATTTCCGGTAATCGGGTCAGTACCTGGAACGTGGCCAGGGTGGGATCGGCGGCGTAGGCGATGCGGCCGCCCTCGGCCTGGGCCGCGCGCAGCGCGTCCAGGGCCGCGGCCGTGATCACCTCGCCGGGCGCGAGCACCGGGACGCCGGGCGGGTAGGGCGCCACCAGCTCGGCACTGATCCGCCCGGCGGCGGCACTGGCGGGCAGCGTTTCGTTGGGCGCGAAAAACGCCTGGCGCGGGGAGACGGCCAGGTCGGGCACGACGGTCCAGGCGGCGGACGGGACGGGGGTGCGGGCCGCGGCCCGGTGCCGCCCGACCGCGGCGATCAGCGCGGCGGTGAACCGGCTCACGGTCAGCTCGTCGTCGGCCAGCGTCACGATCGGGATGATGGTGTCCCGGTCGGCCATCTCCACCGGCATCCCGGCCGCGATCAGGTCGGCCTCGACCAGGTTGCCGTGGGCGCCGGTGCCGGCCAGCAGCACCACCAGCTTGGCCGGTTCCACCCCCGGGCCGTCGAGCACGTCCAGGCCGGGCACCTGGCGGAGCCGCTGCCGGGCCGCGGCCACGGCGCGCAGCAGCCGGCCGCACAGCTCCGGGCCGTCCCGGGCCAGCAGCGCCCGGGCCGCGTCGATGCTGGCCATGATGGCGCCGGCCGGGCTGGTGGTGTGGGTCGCCTCGAACGCCCGGTCCAGCCGGGCCGGGTCCAGCCGGCCGGCCCGGGCCAGCACCAGCGCGCCCTGGGTGTAGGCGGGCAGCGCCTTGTGCGCGCTGGTCACCATGGCGTCCGCGCCGGCCGCCAGCGGGTGCGGCGGGAGATCCGGGTGGAAGCCGAGATGCGCGGCCCACGCCGCGTCCACCAGCAGCGGCACGCCGGCCTCGTGCGCGGCGGCCGCGTGGCCGGCGATGTCCCCGGTGGTGCCGACGTACGACGGGTCGCCGAGGAACACGGCGCAGGCGCCCGGATGGGCGGCCAGCGCGGCGCGGACCGCGCGGACCGGGACCGGGCCGGGCAGCCCGGTGGCCGGGTCCACCTCGGGCAGCACCCACACCGGGTCCAGCCCGGCCAGCACCAGGCCGAGCAGCAGCGACCGGTGCAGGCTCCGGGTGACCACGATCTGCTGTCCCGGCTGGCCGGCCGCCAGGGCCAGCGCCTGGTTGCCGTGGGTGGAGCCGGCCACCGAGAACCGGCACCAGTCCGCGCCCCACAGCTCGGCGGCACGGCGCTCCGCCCCGGCCAGCATGGTGTCGGCCTGCTTGATGGTGTCCAGCCCGCCATACAGCGGCGCGTCCCCGGCGGTGACCGCGCCGGTCAGGTCGCGGCGCTGCTTGTGGCCGGGCACGCTCATCGGGGTGAGCTGGCCTGCCCCGGCCGCCGCGGTGAACCGCAGCCAGCCATCCAGCAGCGGCGCGTCGCCGCGCAGCCCCCGCGGGTCCCTGGAATCGATGTCAGCCACGGTCATGCTCCGCGCAGACAACAGACATGGCCGGGGACTGCCCGATGACCAGGTACGTGGGGCTGAGCTGCCAACTGCGCCCAGCGGGCTGCGTGACCATAGCCGGCCACCGTACCCGGGGCATGCCTCACTGATCTATCCCGACGCCCGCGCGCGGCCGCCTGGCGCGCGGCAACCGTGGGCCGCAGGCCGGGGAATGCGGTGCGCGGGTCCTCGTGGAACCGGCCGGCTAGTGGTACTGCCGACGGCCGCAGCACCGAGGACTTCGCCCGCCATCACTGGACGTATGCGTTCTGCCGGCGAGTTGTACGGACCCGCTTTCCTGCGGTAGATCTTTAGCTACAGCGGGGCAGGAATGAATGATCGCCCCATATCGGGGAGGTCCCGTGACCAATGCGCCAGCGCGAGTCGATCTCCCAGGCGGCGTAAGACTGGCCCGCACCTTGCGCGGCCATACCGGATATATCGGGCGCGTCGCGTGGGCGCCTGACGGAAGCCTGCTGGCCTCACCATCAGCAGACCACACGGTGCGCATATGGGATGCTCGCTCGGGCCGCCATGCGCACACGATCTCCAGGCACAAGGACGGCCTGCGTGCGGCGGCCTTCGATCGCCACGGGCAGATACTCGCGAGCGGGAGCGACGATGGCACGGTCAGGCTATGGGAAGTTGGCTCGTGGCGGAGTCTAAAGAGCATCAGCATGCCGCGCTGCCAGTCCCTCGCCTTCAGCCCCCGCGATGACATTCTCGCCGCCTCTGGCGAAGGGCGGACAGCGATCTTCGAAATCCCTGGCGGCAAGATCCGCCACGAGTTCCCAGGACAGGCTTCCTTCGTTCCCTGCGTAGCATTCGATCTGACTGGCTCGCGGCTGGCTGTCGCGGGCTATGGCGGATTGTTGCAGGTTTGGAGCGTCGAGGACGGGCGGCTCCTCACCACGCTCACTGGCCATGTTGGCAATGTACTTTCAGTCGCATTCAGTCCGGACGGATACTCGCTTGTTAGCTGCGGCGATGATAAGACAATCAAGGTGTGGGACCCCCGGACAGGCGATTTGACCCGGACAATGGAAGGGCACACAGACACAGTCAGATTCATCTCGTTCATGTCCGATGGGCGCCTGTTGGCCTCAAAGAGCAGGGACGGGTCGGTACGGCTTTGGTCCACTGACTCCTGGAATACGGTAGCGCTGATTCCCGAACCGGGAATGGGAGTATGGATGCCGGGCATAGCCTTCCATCCCAGCAGGCCCGTGCTGGCGACGGTTGGATCCGATGAGACAAGCCAGGCCGATAACCTGGTCCATCTGTGGGACCTGGATCCTGACCTTATTCTCAGCCAGCCTCACCCGGAAAGTGTCACGTATGCGTCCGCGAAGGTCGTCCTCCTCGGGGAGTCGGGGGTGGGCAAGACTGGCCTGGGATACCGGCTCGCTAGCGGCAAGTTCAAAGACCACTCATCCACCCACGGCCAGCAGTTCTGGCTGCTCGACGAACTGGCCATGACCCGTGCGGACGGCACGGAGTGCGAGGCGATCCTCTGGGATCTCGCCGGGCAGCCCGACTACCGGCTTATTCACGCACTATTTATTGATGACGCCGACCTTGCGTTGATCCTTTTCGATCCGAGCCGCGCGGAGGACCCGCTGCAGGGTGTCGATTACTGGCTGCGCCAGCTCGGCGTGTCGGGAACACGGCCGAAGGCAATAGGTGACGGGCGTGAAGTGATTCTCGTCGCAGCTCGTGCCGACCGGGGCTATGCGCGGCTTACCTCTGACGAAATCGACAGATTCTGTGCGGAGCGCGGCATCCGCGGGTACGTCGTGACAAGTGCGCGTACCGGTGAAGGCATCGGCGACCTCATTGAGTTGATGCGTGGGAGCGTTCGCTGGGACGTCCGGCCCGTCACCGTTACCAGCCAAACTTTTAAATGGATCAAGGCCAGCGTTCTCGGACTCAAAGAAGGGCAACGCGCTGATGAAGCGATCCTCAGCCCTGAGCAACTCCGTAATCACCTTAAGCGCGACGACACCAGGCGGTTCGACGACGCAGAAATGTTGGCTGCGATCGGCCATCTCGTGAACCATGGATATGTGGCACTGCTAAGAACGTCTCGCGGCGAGTCACGCGTCTTGCTCGCACCCGACTTGCTGAACAATGTGGCAGCGTCGATCGTATTGGAGGCGCGGCGCAACCCGCAGGGACTAGGGTCGCTAGAGGAATACCGTGTGCTCGCCGGCGACTACGCCTTCCCGGAACTCCACGGATTGTCAGCCGCCAATCGGGATGTGCTACTAGACTCCGCTATCGCCATGTTCCTCAAGCACAACGTTTGTTTCCGTGAGACAGATCCACTCAGCTCGCGCGTTTACCTCGTATTTCCGGAACTCATTAATCTTAAGCAGCCGGCGGTGCAAAATGCGCAGCCGCTGGACATGGGTGCCACATACAGGATTACTGGTGCCGTCGAGAACGTGTACGCATCGCTTGTAGTGCTACTGGGATTTACTGGCATCTTTACACGTACTAGCCAGTGGCGCGACCAAGCCGAGTACATAGTGGGCGCCAGCCTGCTGTGCGGATTCCGCCTTGAGGCCGAGCGCGAAGGCGAACTTGATTTCGTGCTCTATTTCGGTACGACAGTCGGCGAACCAATCCGAATGCTGTTCCAGAGCTTGTTCGAGAGCTTCCTGGCGCGCCGCAACCTGACCGTCTCCCGGTTCGAGCCGGTGATCTGCAGCAATGGGCACCGGCTCAACCCGGCTGTGGTGCGGGAGCAACTTTCCGACGGCAATCACCATGCCTTTTGCATGCGTTGCGGTGAGCAGCTCCAGTTGCCACGCGCTGATGCCCCGATTGAGCTGACCCGGACCCAGGCCGTTGAGCTCGTTGCCCAGCGCCGGACCGTCGACCAGCGCTCACGATTCGAACAGGCACTGTTCCGGCTGAAGAGCTTCGCTAACGAAGCCGCCAGCCAGGAGCCGACCTGCTTCATCAGCTACGCATGGGGTAACCCAGACCACGAACGGTGGGTTGAGCGCGAACTCGCCACCGACCTGGCCAAGGCAGGCATAACCGTGATTCTGGACCGCTGGGAAAATGCACGAATCGGCGCGAGCGTGCCCCGCTTCGTGGAGCGAGTGGAGCGTGCCGACAGGATCGTGGTGGTGGGCACGCCGCTGTACCGGACTAAGTATGACAATGACCGTCCCATGAGTGGCTTCGTCTTGGCCGCCGAGGGCGATCTTGTCGGGAAACGGATGATCGGCACGGAGAGCCGCAAGCAGACCGTGCTCCCGGTGATTTTGGAGGGGAGTGAGGAAACCGCGCTGCCGCCCCTGCTCCAGGGCCGCGTTTACGGTGATTTCCGCAACCCCGGACAGTACTTCATGGTCGCGTTCGACCTGATCCTTAGCGTGCACGGAATCCTGCCTCGGAATCCAATCGTCACCGAGCTACGCGGATTCGTCGCCGGCCAGCCAGGTTAGCCCGCCCGCACCGGAGGAGGCCGGACCCGCTGGGACCTCGCGCCGCCCGGTCAGTCCTGGGCGCAGGTTACGCCGCTCACGCCGGGCTGGTGGCGGTAGAACTCCACGGGCTGCGGCGGGAGCGGGGGGTGGCCCAGGATGAGGTCGGCCGCCTTCTCGGCGATCATCATCACCGGGGCATAGATGTTGCCGTTGGTGATGTACGGCATGACCGACGCGTCCACCACGCGCAGCCCGTCCAGGCCATGCACCCGCATCGTGGCCGGGTCGGTGACCGCGTCCGCGCCGGTGCCCATCTTGGCCGTGCAGGACGGGTGCAGGGCGGTCTCGGCGTCCCGGCGCACCCAGTCCAGCACCTCCTCGTCGGTCGAGACGTCCTGGCCCGGGGACAGCTCCCCGGCGTTGAACTCCGCGAAGGCGGGCTGGTTGAGGATGCGCCGGGTGATCCGGATGGCCTCGCCCCACTCCTGCCGGTCGGTCGGGGTGGACAGGTAGTTGAACCGCAGCGCCGGGTGCACCTCCGGGTCGCGGGACACGATCCGCACCGAGCCGCGGGAGTCGGAGTACATCGGGCCGACGTGCACCTGGTAGCCGTGGCCCCCGGCCGGCTGCGAGCCGTCGTAACGGATCGCGATGGGCAGGAAGTGGTACATCAGGTTCGGGTACGCGACCTCCTCGTTGCTGCGGATGAAGCCGCCGCCCTCGAAGTGGTTGGTGGCGCCGGGGCCGCCCCGCAGGAAGAGCCACTCCGCGCCGACCATGGGCCGGTTGCGCATCTTGAGCGCGGGCGCCACCGAGACCGGCTGCTTCGAGCCGTACTGCACGTAGACCTCGAGGTGGTCCTGCAGGTTCTCGCCCACGCCGGGCAGGTCGGCGACCACGTGCACGCCGAGCTGGCGGAGCGGGTCCGCGGGCCCCACCCCGGACAGCTGGAGCAGCTGCGGGGAGTTGATCGCGCCGCCGCACAGGATGATCTCGTCGCCGCGGACCAGCCGGGACGGGCCCCCGCGGCCAGCACCGCCCTGGCGGAACTCGACCCCGACCGCGCGGGTGCCCTCGAACAAGATCTTGGTAACGAAGGCGCGGGTGGTCACCTCGAGGTTACGCCGGCTCATCACCGGGTGCAGGTAGGCGCGGGCCGCGCTGAGCCGCCGCCCGCGGTGGATGTTCCGGTCGAACGGGGCGAAGCCCTCCTGGCGGTACCCGTTCACGTCCTTGGTCAGCGGGTACCCGGCCTGCTCCACCGCGGCGAAGAACGCCTGGAACAGCGGGCTGGAGGCCGGGCCGCGCTCCAGCACCAGCGGGCCGTCCCCGCCGCGGAACTCATCCGCGCCCGCCAGGCAGGTCTCCATCTTCTTGAAGTACGGCAGGCAGTGCGCGTAGTCCCAGGCCGCCATCCCCGGGTCGGCCGCCCACCGCTCGTAGTCCAGCGGGTTGCCGCGCTGGAAGATCATCCCGTTGATGCTGCTGGAGCCGCCCAGCACCTTGCCCCGGGCGTGGTAGATGCGCCGGCCGTTCAGGTGCGGCTCGGGCTCCGACTCGTACCCCCAGTCGTAGAACCGGTTGCCGATCGGGAAGGTCAGCGCGGCGGGCATGTGGATGTAGACGTCCCACGGGTAGTCCGGCCGCCCCGCCTCCAGCACCAGCACCCGGCTGGCCGGATCGGCGGACAGCCGGTTGGCCAGGGCACTGCCCGCCGATCCGCCGCCGACGATGATGAAGTCATACTCTGCAGGAGCCATCGGCCCTCCCGGGCTACCCTTCCGTGGTGATGCCCGAGCCTACGCCCGACTTCCCGCCCGCCGCCGTCCCCGGAACGGGGCCCGCACCGCCCGGCGCGGAGCCGGGTGCGCCGCCGGGTGCAGACCCGGGCGCGGAGCCCCATCCCGGCGCGGCCGCCTACCGCCAGGCCCGGTTCCGGCGGCCGCCCGGCGCCACGGAACTGCTGCTGATCCGGCACGGCGAATCCCAGGCCGCCTACCCGGACAAGCCGTTCTCGCTGGCCGGCGGGCACGCGGACCCGGAACTCGCCCCGGAAGGCCGGGAGCAGGCCGAGCGCCTGGCCGGGCGGCTGGCTGGCACCCCCATCGACGCCCTTTACGTGACCACGCTGCGCCGCACGGCACAGACCGCCGCGCCGCTGGCCGCCCGGCTCGGGCTGGCCCCGCTGGTGGAGCCGGACCTCCGCGAGGTCCATCTGGGCGAGTGGGAGGCCGGGCTGTTCCGCAAGATGGTCGCGGACAACCATCCGCTCGCCGAGCGGATGTGGGCCGAGGAACGCTGGGACGTCATCCCGGGCGCCGAGCCGGCCGGGGCGTTCGCCGCCCGGGTCGGCGGCGCGCTGCGCCGGATCGCGGCCGCCCACCCCGACCAGCGGGTCGCGGTGGTCGTGCACGGCGGGGTGATCGCCCAGGCCCTGGCGCTGGCTACCGGTTCCCGCCCGTTCGCGTTCCTCGGCGCCGACAACGCGTCCATCTCCCGCCTGGTGATCACCCCGCAGCGCTGGGTGCTCCGCGGCTACAACGACACCGCCCATCTCGATCGGGCTACTGGCTGGTAAAGGCCCCGGTCACCGTGATCAGCAGGCTGCCCAGCCGGATCGTGTGCGGCCCGGCGGGCAGCTTGAGCAGCCCCGGGTCGATCATGTAGGTGACCGTGCCCAGGTTGGTCGCGGTGATCTTGGCGATGAGCCGCCCGTCGATGGACAGCCGCACCGGGTGACCGGGCAGGAACCCCCCGGCCAGCAGGTACGACGTGCCGCCGCCCGGGATGGCCGTGGCGGACAGGCTGAGGCCGTGCTGCAGGGCGGCCAGGCTGGCCTGCGCCTGGCCGCGTACCGCCGCGTCCTGCTGGGCGGCCTGGGTGGCCGCCACCAGGCCCGGCACGAAAACGGCCGCGTCGATGGTTCCCCAGCCGCTGGCCACGTCGAAGCCCCGGGCCGCGGTGAAGCCCGGGACGGCGGGCTTGCCCGGCTGGGCGGGCACCGAGTCGTTGCCGTGAATGACGTCGGCGATCCCGGCGCTCGCGCCGCGCGGCCCGAGCACCTGGTAGAGCACCGGGTTGATGGGGCCGACGTTGCGGCCGTGGTTGAGCTGGGTAGCCAGCGCCAGCACGCCGTTCAGCAGCGGCGCCGCCTCGGACGTGCCGTCCTGGGCATCCATGGTGATGTCCGGCACCGAGCGCATGGTGCTCCCGGTGATGCCGGCCACCCCGTCCTGGTAGCCAGGCCGGGTGTACACCGAGGAGAAGCCTGCCCCCTCGGAGAACACGCCGCCGACGTGCCAGACCGGATCCGGCCCGAGCCGCGCGCCGTTGGTGGTGCTCAGGTTGGGCACGCTGCCGCCCACCCCGGTCACCCAGGGCGAGTCATCCCACGCCGCGGTGTCCGGCCCGGCGGACGTGTCCTCGCACTGGCCGTTGGCCACGGCCAGGTTCTGCACCACCCCGCAGTCGCCGGTGGCCACCAGCACCGGGATGCCGGCCGCCGCGGCCGCCAGCTCACCCGGGTCCTGCGCGGTGATCTCGGGCGCGCCCCGGCTGTAGGTGACCTCGCCGGTCCCGTCGCTGATGGAGATCACGTTGGCCAGGTGGCCGCTGGCGATCCGCTCCAGCGCCTTCATCATCTCCGGCGGGGCGACCTGGCTGGCCGCGTCGTCGGTCTCCTCGGTGTCCGCCGGGGTGGCCGAGATAACGATCTTGGCGTACGGCGCGATCAGGTGCGCCGAGATCACGTCCAGGGTCAGCTCCCCGGCCCACGCCGAGCAGGAGCCGTAGCTGCCCAGCTTGACCATGCCGGGCGGGCACTTGGCGGGCAGCTTGCCCGCCGGGTAGATCGTGGTGATCTTCGGGTTGGGCAGCCCGAACATCTTGTCGTAGCTGGCCACCTGCGCGGCGATGCCCGGGTAGTTCCAGCCCTCGATGACCGCGACCGTCGTGCCGGCCCCGTCGATGCCCCGCCGCCACAGGCTGCCGATGCCGTAGTCAACAATGTCCTGCGGGCCGGGCGTGACGTCCGCGTATCTCTTGTAGTACTTCTTCATCCTGGCCAGGACCTTGGTCAGGACCTTGATCTGGTCCTGCCGTGAGGGCAGGCCCGCCGGGACCGCGCTGGGCTGGCCGGCCGCCGTCGCGGCGGCGCTGCCGGGGATCGCCCGGCCGGTGATCCTGGCCCGGAGCGGTGCCCCGGGGCCGGGCGTCCCGGCCAGCGCGCCCGACGCGCCGGAGCCCGGGGCGCGAGCCCGGGGCGGCCGAGCCCGTGGCGGCGGGGATCGTGCTGGCCGTGCTGGCGGTGGGCAGGCAGGCCACGGCGAAGGCCGCGGCTAACGGGGTGATCCGCCAGACGAGTGAGCTGTGCATGGGACCGGCTCCATCCTGGGCTAGGGAACGCGCCATGGTGTCCTCGCCGGCAAAGCCTCGTCCGCCGCGGGCGGGTTGGCAACGAATTAAGGGGGCGTGGCGGGGATTTAAGCGGTTTGCGGGGATCTGCGCAGCGCCGCCTTGCCGCGGACGACCGGGTTGACCAGGTCGCCGACCTCGGAGATGGAGATCGCGACCTCGTCCCCCGCCTGCAGGGTGAACGGCAGGTCCGGGACCAGGCTGGTGCCGGTGGACAGCAGCACCCCGGCCGGGAACTCGTCCTCGCGGAACAGGTACCCGGCCAGTTCCGCGATCCGCCGCCGCAGCCCGGACGTCTCCGCGCCGCCGGACCAGGCCACCGCGCCACGGCGGGTGATGGTCATCGCGATCGTCAGCGCGTACGGGTCCGGGACCTCC
Organism: uncultured Actinomycetes bacterium; assembly: GCA_963840195.1. GTDB lineage: Bacteria > Actinomycetota > Actinomycetes > Streptosporangiales > Streptosporangiaceae > RYN-230. The sequence goes on along the minus strand of CAWIYD010000010.1, from coordinate 84,577 downwards.
CAGGCGGGCCGGATCCCCGGGCCGGCCGCGCAGCCGCCCAGGTAGATCTTGGCCTGCGGCAGGTAGAGCGGGTTCTCCCCCTCGATGGACCGGGAGCTCATGTCGTTGCAGACGGTGTACCCGACGACCTCGGCGGCCGCGTTGAGCAGGACGCCGAGTTCCGGCTCGGGCACGTCCACCTCGGAGTCGGCGCGCACGTTCACCGGCGCGCCGGGGCCGGCCACCCGCCAGGCGGCCGACTTGAAGAACAGTTCCGGCCGGGGCGCGGTGTAGACCTTGTCGTAGATGTCGGCCGAGTCCAGGCTCTCCTGCACCCGGGCGTGCATGGAGCGCTCGTAGGTGACCCCGGCCGCCCACACCTCGGTGAGCCCGTCCACCGGCGCCAGCAGGCTGGCCGGGTCGAACTCGTCACTGATCTGCCGCGGGGCCTCCGCGCACAGTCCCTGGATCTCGGCCGCGGGCAGGGCCAGCAACTCGGCCATGGTGGCGATCCCGGGGACCGGGCGGACCCGGCGGCCGTCCAGCAGGCCGGCCCGGGCCTGCCCGCCGGGCCCGCGGTACCGGATCAGGTGCATGCCGGAACGGTACGGCGGGCACCCCGGAAAGGTCAACGCTTGATCTGACTTATCGATCACTTCATCAGATGAAACCTTGACGGCCACCGGGGACCGCCCGTACCGTCGGCAGCATGACCGCCGCTTACCCGGACCAGGCCCGGCACGCCCAGGTGGTGCACGCGCTGGGCGCGGCCATCGTCCGCGGCGAACTGGGCCCGGGCCGCCCGGTGCCCACCGAGGACGAGCTGGTCAGCCGGTTCGCGGTGGGCCGCTCGGCGCTCCGCGAGGGGGTCAAGGTACTGGCGGGCAAGGGACTGCTGGAGAGCCGGACCAGCGCGGGCACCCGGGTCCGGCCCCGCGAGTCGTGGAACCTGCTCGACCCGGACGTGCTGCGCTGGCGCTACTCGCCGCAGGCCAGCCTGGCCGACATCGCCACCCTGGCCGACCTGCGGGTCGCGCTGGAACCCGGCGCGGCCCGGCTGGCCGCCGAGCACGCCAGCGCCGCACAGCGCGGCGCGGTCGCCGCGGCCATGGCCCGGCTGTGGGCGACGGTCGGGGACAGCGAGCAGTTCATCGCGGCCGACCTGGCCTTCCACCGGGCCGTCTTCGAGGCCTGCGGCAACGACCTGCTGCTGTACATCCACGACGTGGTCAGCGTCGCGCTCGGCGCGATCCGGCCGCTGCACACCCACTCGGTAGCGCACAACCGGGAGACGCTGCCCGCCCACCAGCGGGTGGCCGAGGCCATCGGCCGCGGCCACCACCACAAGGCGGAGGCCGCGATGCGCGAGATCGTCGAGGGGGCCCGCGCGGACGCGCTCCGCCAGCACGGCCCGGACGCGCCCGGCCACCCGGACGGACCCGGTCCGCACGGCACGGATACCGACAGCACCGGAGGGACCGCGGCATCATGACCGGCACACCCGGGGAGGTGCACCTGGAGGTCCGCGATCAGGTGGCCGTCCTCACCCTCGACCGCCCCGCCAAGCTGAACGCCGTGACCCCCGCCATGACCGACGCCCTGACCTCCTACGTCGCCGGGCTGACCGAGAACCCGGAGGTCCGCGCGGTCGTGCTGACCGGCACCGGCCGGGCGTTCTGCGCCGGCAGCGACATCGCCGGGCTGGCCTCCTACGACAGCCCGTGGCAGTTCGGCCAGCGGCCGGACTACTGCGACGCGATCCGGGCGCTGGCCAAGCCGGTGATCGCCGCGGTCAACGGGCATGCCCTGGGCGGCGGCCTGGAGCTCGCGCTGGGCTGCGACATCCGGCTGGCCGCCGAGGGCGCCACGTTCGCCGCCCCGGAGATCAAGCTGGGCTGGATCGGCGGCGGCGGGATGTCCGCGCTGCTGGCGCACAGCATCGGGCCCAGCAACGCGGCCCTGATGCTGCTCACCGGCGACCCGCGTGGACGCGGCCACCGCGCTGCGCTGGGGCCTGGTGACCGAGGTGCTGCCCGGCCCGGACCTGCTGGACCGGGCGGTCGAACTGGCGGCCACGATCGCCAGCCGGGCGCCGCTGGCGGCGCAGACGGCCAAGCGCACCCTGCGGGCCGCCTACGAGATGGCGCTGGGCCGGGCCATCGACTACGAGCGGCAGCTGCAGACGATCTGCTTCGGCACGGACGACGCGGCGGAGGGGCGGGCCGCGTTCACCGAGCGCCGGCCGCCGGCCTTCCGCGGCCGGTAAGGGGGGCGGATGGGGGTCCTGTCCGGGTACCGGGTCATCGACCTGACCATCGCCATGGCCGGGCCGCTGGCCGCGATGCGGCTCGGTGACCTCGGCGCCGACGTGATCAAGGTGGAGCCGCCCGGCGGTGAGTGGCAGCGGCATACCGCCGCGGGCGGGGCGGCCGGGAAGCAGGTGAACGCCTCGTTCCTGTCGCTGAACCGGAACAAGCGCAGCCTGGCCGTGGACCTCAAGTCGGCCGAGGGCCGGGAGATCGTGCTGGACCTGGCCCGGCGCAGCGACGTGTTCCTGCAGAACTACCGGCCCGGGGTGGCCGAGCGGCTCGGCATGGACTACGAGTCCATCCGGGCGGCCCGCCCGGACGTCGTGTACGTGTCGATCTCCGGGTACGGCGAGAGCGGCCCGTACGTGAACCGCCCCGGCCAGGACATGCTGCTCCAGGCGATGAGCGGGGCCATGCTCAACGTGGGCCGGGCCGGTGACCCGCCCGCCCCGGCGGGCACCTACGCGGTGGACGCGATCACCGGGTACGGCGCGTTCGAGGGGGCGCTGGCCGGGCTGCTGCACCGGGAGCGGACCGGCGAGGGCCAGCTGGTCACGGTGAACATGCTCGACTCGGCCATCGCCGTGCAGGCCCAGGAGCTGTCCATCTTCACCGTCGGCGGGGTGCCGCAGCACCGCGGCCGCGAGCCGCACGGGCACACCTACATCCGCGCGCCGTACGGCACGTTCGCCACCGCGGACGGGTACCTGGCGCTGGCCTTCCCGCACCTGGCCGACCTGGGTGAGCTGCTCGGCATCCCCGAGTTCGCCACCATGGCGGACGAGGTGGACGGGCACGCCCGGCGGGACGAGATCACCGCGCTGGTAGCGGCCCGGCTGACCGGGCGGACCACGGCGGAGTGGCTGGAGCTGTTCGCCGCGCGCGGCATCTGGGCCGGCCCGGTGTACAGCTACGCGGACGTGCTGGCCGACCCGCAGGTACGCCACAACGGCTCGCTGGTCAGCTACGACCACCCCACCGAGGGGCGGGTCACCACGCCCGGGTTCCCGTACCGGTTCAGCGCGACCCCGCCGGAGGTGCGCCGCGGCGCCCCGCTGGCCGGGGAGCAGACCCGGGAGATCCTGGCCGAGCTGGGGTACGACGAGGCGGCCGTGGACGGGCTGGCCGGGCGCGGCGTGGTCACCGCGCCCCGGCCGGCCGCCTGAGGGGCTCGCGGTGACCGCGGTGCTGCGCGGGCTGACCTGGGATCATCCGCGCGGGTACCGGGTACTGGACGCGCTGGCCGGCGCGCTCGGACCGGAGATCACGGTGCGCTGGGACCGGCAGCCGCTGGAAGACTTCGAGTCCCGGCCGCTGCGCACCCTGGCCGATGACTACGACCTGCTCGTGGTGGATCATCCCGGGCTGGGCGAGGCGGTCCGGGACGGCGCGCTGCGGCCGATGCACGAGCTCTTCAGCCGGCCGAGCTGGCCGGCTGGCGGGCCGGGTCGGCCGGCGCCTCGTTCGACAGCTACCGGCTCGGGGGGCGGCAGTGGGCGCTGCCGCTGGACGCCGCCGCCCAGGTGTCGGTGGCCCGGCCGGACCTGATGCCGGACCAGCCGGCCAGCTGGGCGGACGCGGTCCAGGCCGCGGCGGAGGTGCCCACGGTCCTGTGCCTGGGCGGGCCGCACGCGCTGCTGATGTTCAGCGCGATCTGCGTGGCCGCCGGGTCGGCGCCGGCCACGGCCGGCCGCGAGTTCGTCACCGTGGCGGCGGGCACCGCGGCGCTGCGGGTCATGGCCGCCCTGCTGGCCCGGGCCGACCCGGAGCTGTCCCAGCGCAACCCGATCGGCGTCCTGGAGGCGATGGCCGCGCCGGACGGGCCAGCCTACTGCCCACTGGTCTACGGCTACGTAACGTATGCACGCAGGGGCAGCCCGGAGGTCGGCCCCGCGGAACCCCCCGCGGCTCGGCGGCCCGCCTCGCCGGCGAGCGCCAGCCCGGGAAGGCACCGGCTGACCTTCTTTGACGCCCCCGCAGGCCCGGGCGGGATCGGCAGCGTGCTCGGCGGGACCGGGCTGGCGGTGACCCGGTCCTGTGCCCAGCCCGCCGCGGCCGCCGCGCTGATCCGCACCCTGCTGTCGGAGCCGGTGCAGACCGGGCTGTTCGCCGCGTATGGCGGCCAGAGCGCAGCCCGGCAGGCGTGGCTGGACGCCGGCGCGGACCAGGCCAGCGGCGGTTTCTACCGGGCGACCTGGGCCACCGTGCAGCGGGCCTGGATGCGGCCGCGGTTCGCCGGGTACCCGGCCTTCCAGTCGGCCGCCTCGGCCGTGCTGCGCAACGGCCTGCTGGCCGGCCACCCGCATGGCGCCCTGGCCGGCCAGGTCAACGAGCTGTTCGCGGACGCCTGGCGGTCCGCCCAGCCGCCCGCCCAGCCGCCCGGCGCCACGGCGGGCACCGCGCAGCAAAGGAGAACCGGATGAGCACACCTGCGGAGCAGCCCAGCGGGCGGCCGGGGGCCGGGCGGCTCACCCGCCTGGAGACCGAGCGGAGGGCGGGCGACGTGGCCGCGGCGGGCGGGGTGCGCGCCGTGGTGCTGGACGACGGCAGCGAGCGCGGCATCCGGGTGCTGGAGTTCCGCACCGGCGGCGGGCTGCGCTTCGAGGTGCTGGCCGACCGGGCCATGGACATCGGCGTGGCCGAGTTCGACGACCTGAGCGTGGGCTGGCGCTCGGCCACCGGGTTCCGCCATCCCGGGCTGCACGAGCACGGCGACGAGGGCGGGCTGTCCTGGCTGCGCAGCATGTCCGGGCTGGTGGTCACGGCCGGGCTGGACCACACGCTGTTCGGCGGGGAGGTGGGCGCGGAACAGTATCACTACCCGCCGCGGCCGACGGTCTGGCACGGGCTGCACGGCCGGGTGGCGAACATCCCGGCCCGGCTGACCGGCTACGGCGAGCGGTGGGAAGGGGACCGCTGCGTGCTGTGGGCCGAAGGCGAGATCCGGCAGGCCGCCATCTTCGCCGAGCACCTGGTGCTGCGCCGCCGCATCGAGGCCGACCTGGGCGGCACCGAGATCCGGCTGGCCGACACCGTGCGCAACGCCGGCTTCGACCCCACCCCGCACATGTTCCTGTACCACGTCAACGTGGGCTGGCCGCTGCTGGACGAGGGCGCCACGTTCGACGCGCCCATCGAGGCCACGCTGTGGCGCAGCGACAGCGTGGCCGAGCAGGGCGTTTCGCACCTGGTTTTCCCGGAGCCGCAGCCCGGCTTCGCCGAGCAGGTGTACGAGCATGCGCTCACCCCCGACCCGGACGGCCGGCAGCGGGTCCGGGTCCGCAACGCGCGGCTCGGCCGGGCCTTCGAACTGGACTATGACCCGGCCGCGTTCCCCGCGTTCTTCGAGTGGCTGAACCTCCGGGACGGGAATTACGCGGTGGGGCTGGAACCGTCCACCCATCACGTGGCCGGGGACGCCGCGGCCCGCGCGGACCGGTCGATGACCTGGCTGCGGCACGGGGAGGAACGGCACTACCAGACGGTGTTCCGCTTCCTGCGCGGCTAGCGCCCAGGCCGCCGGCCGGCCGGAATGCGTTTACCGGCCAGCCCGGCGGAGCAGGCTGGAAAACAGGATTGTGAGCGGCCCGCGGCGGGCGCGGTAGCGAATACGATGCTGTGCGGACGGGTGTTTGCCAAACGACGGCCCGGCTGGTGGGGGCGCTGTGTCCAGCTGGTTCAATACGACGATCGTGCAGAGCGGGCGGCTTCCGCTGTTCTGCTTCTTCTGCGCGTTCGTGGTCGGATTTGGTTTCATCCGGCTTTCCACCCGGCTGATCCGGGCCCAGGTGCGCTGGTGGCCGGGGAATGTCACCCCGGGCACCCTGCACGTGCACCACATGGTGTTCGGCGTGGTGTTCATGCTGGTCGGCGGGGTCACCGGGATCGCCGCCCCGCACGGCTCACTGAACTGGCGGGCCGGCGCGGCCGCGCTGTTCGGCCTCGGTGCCGCCCTGGTCCTGGACGAGTTCGCGCTGATCCTGCACCTGCGCGACGTCTACTGGAGCAGCGCCGGGCGGCTGTCGGTGGAAGCGGTGTTCGTGGCGGCGGGCATCACCGTGCTGCTGCTGCTCGGCATCTACCCGCAGGTGGTGCCCAGCCCGACGGACCGTAATGCCAGCACCACGGACGTGGTCGTCACGCTGACCCTGTCCGTCGTCGTCACCTTCATCCTGGCCGCGATCACGCTGCTCAAGGGCAAGATCTGGACCGGGCTGTTCGGCATCTTCTTCGTCCCGCTGCTGATCGTGGGCGCGATCCGGCTGGCCCGGCCGGGCTCCCCGTGGGCCCGCTGGCGCTATCAGCGCCGCCCGCGCAAGCGCGCCCGGGCCGCCCGCCGGGAGCGCCGGGTCCGCCAGCCCGTGGTCAACGTGCGGGTGCGCGTCGAGGACTTCCTGGCCGGCTGGCACGAGCACCGCCCGGAATCGCAGGCCGCACCGGCCCGCCCCAAATCCGACGCGAAATAAACCGGCTTAACGGCCCTTCCGTCCCACAGGTGCCCAGTATGGTTCTTCCTTAGCCCGGGTGATGAAAGCATGCATCCCGGGCGGGCCCCGCCGGGAAGACGAGCGTGATTTTCACGAATGGCAGGACAATGGCCGCGCGGCGGCCGGGGCGGCCTTCCTGGCCGGCCTGGCGCCGGGGAGCTGACTAGCTGACCGCCGGCCCGGCCAGCACGGCCTGGGTCTGGGTGACCTGGGCGACCAGGTGCCCGTCCGTGTCGGTCAGGCTGGTCTGCACCACGATCATGGTCCGCCCCGCGTGCAGCGGCCGGGCCACGGCCGTCACCGTCCCGGAGCGGACCAGGCGCAGGAACACGCTGCTGGAGTTGGTGGTCGCGGTGCGGGCGTCCCGGGGCAGGTTCAGGTAGGCGCAGATGCCGCCGAGGCTGTCGGCCAGGGCCATCAGCGCCCCGCCGTGCATCAGGCCGCCCGCGGTGCACCGTTCCGGGGCCCAGGCCAGCCGGCCCCGGACCTCACCCGGGGCGGCCGCGTCCAGCTGCACGCCGAGCAGCGCCGCGAACGGCATCAGCCGCACCAGGGCCGCCGGATCGAGCGTCGCGTCGTCAGTCATGGCACCTCCAGAGGGGCGGTCACCCGGCGAACTCGGCCCGGACGCCGAGCAACCGTACCGGGCGCCGGCCGGTGAAGCGGTCCAGTGCCTGCAGCGCCGCCTGCTCGATGGCCTCCCCGCCCGTCCCCGGCTCGGCCAGCGTCCGGGAGTGAGTCTCGGTGATGAACGGGGCGTAGCGCACCTTCACCACCACCCGCGCGGCCAGGCGGTCCCCGGTGCTGATCTCGGCGGCCACCTGCCGGGCCAGCCGGGCCACCTCGGCGCGCACCTGCTCCCAGTCGGCCACGTCGGCCTGGTAGGTGACCTCCCGGCCGTGCGACCGGGCCAGGTAGGGCGCACTGTCCACCGGTGAGTCATCCAGGCCGCGGGCCACCTGGATCAGCCACGGCCCGATGGCCGGGCCGAACTCCGCCGCCAGCCGCTGCGGGTCGGCGGCGGCCAGTTCGCTGACCGTGCCGATGCCCAGCCCGGCCAGCCGCCGCGCGGTCTTCGAGCCGATCCCCCACAGCGCGTCGGTGGGCCGGTCCCCCAGCACCTCGAACCAGGTCTGGCTGGTCAGCCGGAACACCCCGGCGGGCTTGCCGAAGCCGGTGGCCAGCTTGGCCTGCAGCTTGTTCTGCCCGATGCCGACCGTGGCGTCCAGCCGGGTCTCCGCGCGGATCCCGGCGGCCAGGTCCCGGGCCACCCGCTCCGGGTCGGCGGTGTCCACGGCCAGGAAGGCCTCGTCCCAGCCCATCACCTCGGTGGTCCAGCCGGACCCGCGCAGCACGTCCATGACCACCGCCGACGCGGCCTCGTAGGCCTCCCGGTCCACCGGGAGGAACACGGCGTCCGGGCAGCGCCGGGCCGCGGTGCGCAGCGGCAGCCCGGAATGCACCCCGTGTTCCCGCGCCTCGTAGGAAGCGGTGCTGACCACGCCGCGCTTGGCCGGGTCCCCGTCCCCGCCGACCACGACGGGGCGGCCGCGCAACTCCGGATGGCGGAGCACCTCGACCGCGGCGATGAACTGGTCCAGGTCGACGTGCAGCACCCAGCGTGGCATGCCCGCCCTCCCCCCGGATGGCACCGGTTCGAGTATGTCAGCCACGCCCGGCATACTGCCCGGGGAGGGGATTCCCGGAACCGGCGTGGCCGGGCATTCCGGGGCGGGACGCAGACGGGACGGCAGGCGTGCGGCAACCAGCGGAGGCAGACGGCCAGGTCGCAGGGGGCATCGAGTACTCCGAGGAGAACGAGCCGATGTACCGGCACGCCGGGATCGACATCTACCTCAGCAGCCGGTTCTCCGGCCGGGGCCTGGGCACGGAAGCGGTGACGCTGCTGGCCGCGTTCCTGATGCGGGAGCGGGGCCACCACCGGCCCGGACGCGGCCGCGGACGCGGCTGCGGGAAGAAAGGGAAAGCGCCGGTAGTTTTAGCTGAGACGCATTTAATAGCGCGAGAATTTGCCGAATTGTAATATAAAGGAGGCCGGTTGTCAAACGGCGAAGCCTTCCGTGAACAGGAATACATATCCATGCTTTACGGCCGGCTCGACGACCTCCGGGACCGTGCCTCGGGCCGGCTCTCGCAGGTGCTGCTGCAGGGCGGCGGCACCCCGGCGGCCAGGTCGGAGCGCGATGCTTTCGTGGAGATGTACTCCCAGCGGATCACCCAGCTGGACGCGGCCGAAAACGGGCTGTGCTTTGGCCGGCTCGACCTGGCCGAAGGGGAGCTCCGGTATATCGGGCGGATCGGCATTCTCGACGACACCGCCGATTATGAGGCCCTGCTGGTGGACTGGCGGGCCCCGGCGGCCCGCCCGTTCTACATCGCCACCGCTTTCTCCCCCGAGGGGGTGCTCCGCCGCCGCCACATCCGGACCCGCCAGCGGACCGTGACCGGCGTCGATGACGAGGTGCTGGACTTCGACCCGGACTCCGGCGAGGCGGACGGCCGGGCCGCCGGGCGCGCCGGGCTGACCGGCGAGGCCGCCCTGATCGCCGCCCTGTCCGCCAGCCGGACCGGCCGGATGACGGACATCGTGGAGACCATCCAGGCCGAGCAGGACATGATCATCCGCTCACCGCACAACGGGGTCACCGTGGTGCAGGGCGCGCCCGGCACGGGGAAGACCGCGGTGGCCCTGCACCGGGCCGCGTACCTGCTGTACACCTACCGCGAGCAGCTATCCCGGCGCGGCGTCCTCATCGTCGGCCCGAACCCGACGTTCCTGCAGTACATCGGGCACGTGCTGCCCTCGCTGGGCGAGACCGGCGTGCTCATGTCCACGATCAGCGACCTGTACCCGGGCATCAGCGCCCGCCGGGCCGAGCCGCCCGAGGTGGCCGAGATCAAGGGACGGCACGAGATGGCCGGGATCCTGGCCGCCGCGGTGCGGGACCGCCAGGCGCTGCCCGCGGAGCCGCTGGAGATCCGGTTCGACCGCGAGGTGCTGAAGCTGGACCGCAAGACCGTGCAGCAGGCCCGGGAACGGGCCCGGCGGTCCCGCCGCCCGCACAACGCGGCCCGGCCGATCTTCGTCCGGGAGATCCTCGACGCCCTGCAGCAGCAGGTGGTCGGGAAGTTCACCGCGGGCCTGCGGGAGACCGACAAGATGGTGGCCGAGATCCTCGGCGAGAAGCCGCCCCAGGTGGACAGCACCGCGCTCGGCGCGGCGGACACCGAGGACATCCGGGCCGAGTTGCGCCAGGACTCCGGGGTCCGGGCGGCCGTCGCGCAACTGTGGCCGGTACTCACCCCGGAACGCCTGCTGGATGACCTGCTCGCCTCGGCCAAGCGGCTCGCCGCGGCGGCGCCGCGGCTGACCGCCGCGGAGCGGGCCCTGCTGCGCCGGGACCCGGGGGGTGGCTGGACCCCGGCCGACGTCCCGCTGCTCGACGAGGTGGCCGAACTGCTCGGCGAGGACGACCGGGCGGCGCGCCGCCGGGCCCGGGCGGAGCGGCAGCGGGAGATCGCCTACGCCCAGGGCGTGCTGGACATCGTCTCCCGTGACCTGGAGGACGACCCCGAGATCCTGATGGCCTACGACCTGATCAACGCGGACCGGCTGGCCGGGCGGCACGAGGAGCTCAGCTACGGCACCACCGCGGAGCGGGCCGCCGCCGACCGGACCTGGGCCTTCGGGCACATCGTGGTGGACGAGGCGCAGGAACTGTCCGAGATGGCGTGGCGGATGCTGATGCGCCGCTGCCCCAGCCGCTCGATGACCATCGCCGGGGACATCGCCCAGGCCACCAGCCTGTCCAGCACCTCCTCGTGGGAGCGGGTGCTGGCCCCGCACCTGGGTACCCGGTGGCGGCTGGACCGGCTGACGATCAACTACCGCACCCCGGCCGAGATCATGGCCGTGGCCTCCGACGTGCTGGCCGAGATCGACGACAAGCTGGAGACCCCGACGTCGGTGCGGGAGACCGGCGTAGTGCCGTGGCACCGGCAGGTGGCGCCGGGGGACCTGGCCACGGCGGCGGCCGTTGCCGCCAGCGTGGAGGCGGCCGCGGTGGCCGGCGGCAACGTCGCCGTGGTGGCGCCGGCCGCGCTGGTCGAGGAGATCAGGACGGCGGTCGGCAGCGGGCCGATCCTGGGCAGCGCAGCGGATGCCCCGGACGTGGACCCGGCGGACGGCCCGGACCTGGACGACATGGTGGTGGTGCTGACCGTCAGCCAGGCCAAGGGGCTGGAGTTCGACTCGGTGCTGATCGTGGACCCGGCGCAGATCCTGGCCGACTCCCCGCGCGGCCTGAGCGAACTGTACGTCGCGCTGACCCGGGCCACCCAGCGGCTGGGGGTGCTGCACCCGGGCCCGCTGCCCGAGGGCCTGGGCCGCCTCGAACCCCGGCCATGACCGGGCCCGGGTTCGGCTGGCCGGCGGCGGAGATACGGCGGGTCAGCCACCAGGTCGCCGACATGGTCGCCAGCTACCTGGCCGGCCTGCCGGACGGCCCGGTCTACCAGCCGCCGCCCGCGGACCTGGTGGCGGCGTGGCGCCGCGCGGAGTGGCCGGCGCACGGCACCCCGGCCGGGCCGCTGCTGGCCGAGTTCGCCGCGGACATCGCCCGGTACCCGTTCGGCAACGGCCACCCCCGGTTCGCCGCCTGGGTCAACTCGCCGCCGCACCCGCTGGGCGTGCTGGCCGAGGCCCTCGCGGCGGCGATGAACCCGAGCGTGGCCGGCGGCAACCACGCCGCGGTGCACCTGGAGCACCAGGTGATCCGGTGGTTCGCTGCCCTGCTGGGCTGGCCTGCCGGGTATGCGGGCCAGCTGGTCAGCGGCGGGTCGGCGGCCACGCTGACCGCGCTCGCGGTGGCCCGGCACCGGGCGGCCGCGCGGGCCGGGTTCGATGACCGGTCCGACGGGCTGGCCGGGGCCGGTGACCGGCTGGTGCTGTACGCGGGAACCGAGACGCACAGCTGCGTGACCAAGGCGGCCGAACTGCTCGGCCTCGGCTCGGCCCGGATCCGGGTGGCCGGCTCGGACGCCCGGCGCCGGATGCGGCCGGCGGAGCTGGAGGACCTGATCCGCGCCGACCGGGCCGCCGGGAAGGTCCCCGTGGCGGTGGTGGCGACCGCCGGGACGGTCAACACCGGGGCCGTCGACCCGCTGGCGGAGATCGCCGCCGTCTGCGCCCGGCACGGGGCCTGGCTGCACGTGGACGCCGCGTACGGCGGCCCCGCGGTCATGCTGCTGCCGGGCTATGCGGCGGCCCGGGGCGGCCTGGCCCGGGCGGACAGCCTCGGGCTGGACGCGCACAAATGGCTGTACACCCCGGTGGACGCCGGGCTGCTGCTGGTCCGCGACGGCGCGGCGGCCCGCGACACCTTCAGCCTGGTCCCGCCCTACCTGCGCACGGACGGCGAGGAGGACGGGCCGGGCGGCCCGCCCTGGTTCTCCGAGTACGGCCTGGAGCAGACCCGCCCGTTCCGCGCGCTCAAGGTGTGGCTGCAACTGCGCCACCTCGGCCGGGCCGGGTACCGGGACCTGATCGCCCGGGACCTCGCGCTGGCCACCCGGCTGCGCCGCACGCTGGCCCGGTCGGCCGACTTCGAGGTGCTGGGCAGCGGGCTGAGCGTGGTCTGCTTCCGGCACCGCCCGCGCGGCCTCGGCCCGGGGGAACTGGACGCGCACAACCAGGCGCTGCTGGCCGCCGTCCAGCTGGGCGGCCGCGCGTTCCTGGCCGGCACCCGGGTGGACGGGGCCTTCGCCCTCCGCGCCTGCGTCGTGAACCCGCTGATGACCGCGGCCGACCTGGACGCGATCCTGTCCGACCTCCGCACCCGCGCCGCCCGCCTCCCGCCGCCGGGATTCGTGAGCAGTTAGGCCGGGACCCCTCCTGGGGGGTCCCGGCCTAACTGCTGCTGGATCCGGCTGCTCAGATGGTGCAGGCGGCTCCATTGAGGGTGAAGGCGGTGGGGGCGGCGTCGCTGGAGGTCCAGGTGCCCTGGAAGCCCGCCGAGGTGCTGCCGCCGGCCGGGATCGAGCCGTTGTAGCTGGCGTTGGTGACGGTCACGTTCTCACCGGACTGGCTGGCCGACCCGTTCCACGCGTTGGTGATCTTCTGGTCACCCGGGAAGGTGAACGCCAGCGTCCAGCCGTTGATGGCCGCCGTGCCGGTGTTGCTGATCGTGACGTTGGCCACGAACCCGCCGGCCCACTCGCTGGCCTTGGTGTAGCTGACGTGGCAGCCGCCGCCTCCCCCGCCCCCGCCGCTGGAGGACGAGATAGTCCAGGTGAAGGTGGCCGATCCGGATGCTCCGGTGCCGTCGGTGGCGGTCACCGTGACGTTGGACGTTCCTGCCCCGGTCGGCGTTCCGGAGATCAGGCCGGTCGAGGAGTTGATCGACAGGCCCGCGGGCAGCCCGCTGGCACTGTAGGCCAGCGTCTGCCCGGAGGCGGAGTCGCTGGCGTGGACCTGCACGCTGGCCGCCGTCCCGGCCGTCCCCGTCTGGTTGCCCGGGCTGGTGACGGTGACGGTGTTCCCGCCGGTGCTGACCGACGACCCGTAGCCGGCGGCGACGATGCTGGCCTGGACGGCGTTCTCGGTGGCGGCCGATGGGTAGCCGGAGGTCATCACGCCTTCGTAGAAGGTGCCGGCGGAACCCTTGCTGTTGTCCCCGCCGATGCCCAGGATGATCGCGCCTTCTTTGTGCATCGGGTTGTAACCCGACACGTTGGGGCGTGGTCCGCTGTAGAACGTTGACAGCCCGCCGGACTGGGCGTTGCCGCCCAGGATGGCCCACTGGTTCGGGCCGCCCTCGATCATCGCGGTGGTGAACCGGTCGCTGATGGTCGGGTCGTTGGCGTTGTAGCCCGCGTTGACCCCGGAGTACAGGCCGTTCTCCATGTCGGCCATGATCCACGGGCCGTTGCCGGTGCCATAGCCCCAGACCTTGATGTTCCCGAAGTAGATGGCTTCCATGTGGCCGTTGCCGGTGTCGTCGTTGCTGGTCTCGGCGTTGCCGTAGTCGAAGCAGCAGCCACCGTTGTAGTGCGTCCCGTCGAAGATCGCGTACTCGCCTTCGGGGTTGTCGCCGGTCGCGATGCCGGAGGTGCTGTCATCCCGGTACCCGGTGCCCGCGGCCACGTAGACGCCGTAGGCCTTGTGCCCGTTCAGCACGGTCGGCGCCGCGGTGGCGCTGGCCAGGTTGTCCGGGCCGCCGGCCGCCCCGCCCCCCGGTGCGTCGGTGAGGTTGTTGCCGTGACCGGACTGGTCGTAGATCTCGGTGATGACGCAGGTCGTCCCGGCGCAGAACGAGTCCTGCGCCGCCGCGTTCGCATAGCCGCCCGCACCCAGCGTGCTGATATTCATGCGTGGTGTTGTCGGACGCCCGGCGCACCTGGTACAGCGGCCCGCTGTAAGCGGCGTACAGGGCCCGCGTGGTGCTGTGCGCGGCCACGCACGGCGTGCCGCCGGACGCGTAGATGTCACACGGCAGCGACGCCGCCGCCGCGGGCGGCGCGCTTCCCGCGGCCAGGGCGCCCGCCGCGAGGGCCAGCGCCGCGCCGACCAGCAGTAAGCCCTGCCGCACCGACCGGATCGGAGACCAGATGGTCATCTGCCTGCCTGCCTTTCCTTATCCAGGCTCCGTTGCGGGGGCATTCGCTCGGCGTTAGCGCTCACAACGTGCTCTGGTTCCACGGCTCGGGGACGGGGCCAAGGACATTCCGCAGAGTGTGAGCGATCACAATCAGGGGCGTCAATCACCAGCCGCACCCGGACGGCGGACGGCCCGGCCCTCGTCGCGGCTGCCTGGGGGATTCATCCGGCCGCAGGCGCCCGGGCCGGCGAAAGTTTCCCGGGCTGGCACCGCGCGGCCGGTTCACCGGCGCCCGGCCCCGGTGCCCGACTGCCGCGGGGTCAGCGGCGGCCGAGCAGGCGGCTGACGGCCTGGACGGCGCGGCTGAAGTCGGTGCCGAACGGGTTTTCCTGGACCACGTAGGTCCAGGTGGCGCTGGGCCGTTTCAGCCCGGCGGCGGCCAGGTCGGCCCCGTCCGCGGTGATCGTCGCGGTCTCGAACGTGACCCGGGCCCGGTCCCGGACGTCCGTGGCGAACCGGCTGAACAGCCCGGTCAGCTCGCGGTTGAACTCGCTCACCGGGTGCAGTGAGCCGCCGAACGGGTTCGGGCCGTGCCCGAGGGAGCGCAGGTGGATGCCCTCCCGGAGCTCGGCCGCCTGGGCCAGGTACTCCGACCAGGCCCGGTCCAGGTGGGACAGGGTGATCTGCCGGGCCGCCTCGGCCAGCACGTCCTCGGGCACCGTGGCGCGCAGTGCGGTGACCCGGTCCGGGACGGACCCGGCCAGGTCGCTCAGTGCCTCATCGGTGTGCAGCACCTGGTCCCGGTAGGCCAGCACGGCCCGCCGCTGGTCCTCCAGCAGCGCGTTGTACCGCCAGGTGTCCCGGTGGATCTGCAGGTGCACGCCCTCGGCCACCCGCTGCGCGTGGCCGACGGTCCAGTGCGCCTTCGCGTCGTGGACCCGGCCGTCGGCGTCCACCTGGGCCGGCGGCTCGGCGTCCGGCACGCAGGAAGTGATCAGCTCGTCCGCCATGCTCAGGAAGAACACCGACCCGCCCGGGTCGCCCTGGCGCCCGGACCTCCCGCGCAGCTGATGGTCGAGGCGGCTGCTGGCGTGCCGGCCGGCCCCGATCACCAGCAGGCCGCCGAGGGCGGCGACCTCGTCCCGGTCGCCGCCGGTGCCGCCGAGCCGGATGTCGGTCCCCCGGCCCGCCATCTGGGTGGACACCGTGATGGCCCCGCGGGCCCCGGCCTCGGCCACGATGGCCGCCTCGTCAGCGTCGTTCTTGGCGTTGAGCACCACGCAGGGCAGCCCGGCCTCGCTCAGCCGGCTGGCCAGCCGCTCGGATTCCGCCACGTCGAGGGTGCCGAGCAGCACCGGGCGCCCGGTGGCGTGCGCCTGCGCCACCTGCCCGGCGACCGCGGCTTCCTTCTGCTCGGCGGTCCGGTAGAGCCGGTCCGGCTCGTCCTCCCGGACGC
The DNA here is from genome assembly GCA_963840195.1 of uncultured Actinomycetes bacterium. GTDB lineage: Bacteria > Actinomycetota > Actinomycetes > Streptosporangiales > Streptosporangiaceae > RYN-230. The sequence goes on along the minus strand of CAWIYD010000010.1, from coordinate 68,727 downwards.
AGGGCCGGTTGGGCGGGATCACGGCCACTTCCAGGCCGTAGAACTCGCGCAGCTGCTCGCCGACCGTGACCGCCGTGCCGGTCATCCCGCAGGCCACCGGGTACCGCCGGACCAGCGACTGGATCGTGATGCTGTCCAGGATCTCGCCGCTGTCGGTGCGCCGCAGGCCCTCCTTGGCCTCCACCGCCGCCTGCAGGCCGTCCGGCCAGCGCTGCAGCCGGGCGACCCGGCCCCGGGAGGCGCTGACCAGCTGGACCCGGTCCTCCCGGACGATGTAGTCGATGTCCCGCTGCAGCAGCGCCTCGGCGTGCAGCGCCACGTTCAGCCTGGTCAGCTGGTCCAGGCTGGCCTCGGCGTAGAGGTTGATGCCGCCCAGGGCCTGCTCGGCGATGCGGGTCCCCGCGTCGGTCAGGTACACGTTGCGGCGCTCGTCGTCCACCTCGTAGTGCAGCCGGGGCAGCAGGCGGCCGGCGATCCGCGCCATGCCCTCCCCGGTGTCGGTGCCGCCGGCCGAGCCCGCCAGCACCAGCGGGATCAGCGCCTCATCGACCAGCACCGAGTCGGCCTCGTCGATGAGCACCACGTCCGGCTCGGTGGTGACCAGGTCGGCCGCCGCGACGGCGACCCGGTCACGGAGCACGTCGAAGCCGAGCTCGTTGGCCGACGCGTAGCAGATGTCCGCGGCGTAGGCCTGCCGCCGCTGCTGCGGCGTGCTGGCCTGCCCGATCCAGCCGGTGGTCACGCCGAGCAGGTCGTAGACCGGCCGCATCCATTCCGCGTCCCGCCGGGCCAGGTAGTCGTTGACCGCCATCACCTGGACCCGGTGCCCGCGCCGGGCGTAGCCCGCCGCGGCCAGCGCGCCGGACAGCGTCTTGCCCTCCCCGGTGGCCATCTCGGCCACCTGGCCGGCCAGCAGGGCCAGGGTGCCGATCAGCTGAACGTCGTAGGGGCGCTCGCCGAGCGCCCGGCGGGCCGCCTCCCGGCCGGTGGCGCAGATCTCAGCATCCCCGGACATCTCCCGCGCCGCCGCGGTGAGGTCCGCGTCGCTCAGCGCGCGCAGCGCGGGCTCCCGCGCCTCGATGCCGGGCAGCAGCGCGGCGTAGCCGTCCAGGCTGGCCGAGCCGGGCTTCTGCAGGAAGCGGCGCACCCGGGACCGCAGCCCGCTCACCCGCACGCTCCGCGCCGCCGCAAGCAGTCCTCCGTGATGAGCAAGCCGGCCCGGTGCGGGCCTGTCCGACTGCACTCTATAGCCCGCTCACCACCCCGGATCCCGCCGCTGAGGCCGCCTCCCGGCCGGTGGCCTGCCTCAGTCCGGGGGCGGGCTGGCGTGGTGGCCGGCGTCGGCGGATCCCGGCCCGGCGTCGGTCAGCGCGTCCCGGATCGCCGCGCCCAGCGCCCGGGCCACCGGGGGCGGGAACGCGTTGCCGACCTGCCGGTAGGCGGCCGTCTTGCGGCCGGAGAACTCCCAGGAGTCGGGGAAGCCCTGCAGCCGGGCCACCATCCGGACGGTCAGCTTGGGCGGCTGGCGGGCCGGGAACAGCGGGCCGGGCGCCTCGTCGCCGATGCCGAGGCCGTCCACCCCCAGCAGCCGCCAGGCCTCCCGGGCCCGGGTCGGGCCCAGGTCCGGGCCGCCGTGCTTCTTGCTGCCGCCGACGATGGTCGGCGCGATGCCGCGGGCGGCGGCCGCCCACGGCCGCCGCCCCGGGCCAGCCCCGGGCCGCCATCAGGTCGGCCAGCATCTCGCCGACCATGGGCGGCGGCTCGGGCAGCGGCTCCGGCCAGCGGAACCAGGCCGCCCACGGCTGCCGCACCGCCACCAGCACGAACCGGGGCCGCAGCTGCGGGACCCCGTGCTCGCTGGCGTGCACCACATCCCACCAGGTGGCGTAACCCAGTTCCTGCAGCTGTTCCAGCACCTGGCTGCGGTAGCCGTCGAACCGGCGGGCGGCCAGGCCCCGCACGTTCTCCAGCAGCACCGCCCGCGGCCGGATCTCCGCCACCAGCCGGAGCGCCTGCGGGAACAGGTCCCGCTCGTCGTCGCTGCCCAGCTGCTTCCCGGCGATGGAGAACGGCGGGCAGGGCACGCCGCCGGCGAACAGGTCCACGCCGGAGAAGGCGCGGCCGTCCACGTTGGCCACGTCGCCCTCGATGACCTTCCACTCCCGGTTGCGCCGCAGCGTCTCGCACGCGGCCGGGTCGAGCTCGACCACGGCCTCGTGGCGGAACCCGGCCTGCTCCAGGCCGAGCGCCTGCCCGCCGGCCCCGGCGCAGATCTCCAGCGAGGTCAGCTCGTGCACTGCGTGTCCCTCATGCCCACCGCGGCCTCCAGCGCTCATCTCTCCGCCGATTGTGCCCGGCGGCCCCGACAGTTCGCCTGTCCCACGCCGTCACCACCGTCCCCGGCCGTCACCATGAGGCCAGCGTGTCGGTCAGCAGCTCGTAACTGAGCACCCGGCGCTGCCCGGTCACCTCGTGCCAGGCGTCCGCCTGCTCGCCGTTCGCGTGCTCGGCCACGCTGGCCGCCATCGCGTCGTAGGCGATGTGATACACCGCGTCCACCTCCCCGGTGCCGCGGGCGATCGAGGCCAGCCGGGTCGGCAGCGGCTCCGCGGTCACCGTGACCAGGTGCGGCTGGCGGCCCCGGCGGTGCCGGATCATCTGCAGGCACTCGTGCCGGATGTTCTGCACCCGGTCGGAGCGGATCGTCCACTTGCAGGACACCGCCGCGTGCAGCGCGGGCAGTCCCGACGCGGTCCGCACCCGGGCCAGCGACACGGTCACGTCCGGCTTGATCAGGTAGTCCGTGCCCACCGTGACCCGCAGCTCAGGCTCCGCGCGGACCAGGCGGTCCACCTCGGACAGGTGCGCGTACTGGTCGAACCGGGTGATGACGGCGCCCCGCTCCACCCGCCACCCGCGGTTCGGGTCGCGGCGCTGCAGGACCCAGCCGAGATGGTCGCAGACGGCCTGTTCCAGCGGGCCGCCCGGGTCTTTGGGCACCTCCGAGACGGCATCCCGGGGGACCGCCAGCCGGTCCAGCACCCCGGCGGCGATCCGCACCGACTCGATGCTGTCCACGTCGGCGAAGTTCGGCACCAGGGCCCAGCCGAGCCTGTTCTTCCCGCTGGGCTTCCAGCCGAGCAGGGCGGTCGCAAAGGACGCAGTCACGGTTTCACTCCCCAGGCCCCTCGGGCACTGTCACCGTAGCGAGCGGCACCGACGCCGGGCAGCTGATTCCGCCGGCCCTGGCACGTACCGTGGAACCGGCACGAGGAGGTACGGGTGCAGACAAACCCCGAGGAACTGGACGTCGCGCTGCCGGACGGCAGCCTGCGGGTGCTCCGCTGGGGCCGCGGGCCGCGCAGCGCGATCGCGGCGCACGGCATCACCGCGTCCGCGGCCTGCTGGCAGCCGGTGGCCAGAGAACTGCCCGCGGACTGGTCGCTGTTCGCGGTCGACCTGCGCGGCCGCGGGCACAGCGCCGGGCTGCCCGGCCCGTATGGCTTCGGGCGGCACATCGCCGACCTGGCCGCCGCCGTGGCCGGGCTGGGGCTGGACCGCCCGGTCCTGGCCGGGCACTCGCTCGGCGCGTACGTGGCCCTGCTCACCACGTCCGCGCACCCCGGCCTGTTCGGCGGGCTGCTGCTGGTGGACGGCGGCCTGCCCCTGCCCGTCCCGGAGGGAGTGGACCTGGACGCCCTGCTGGACGCCACCCTGGGCCCGGCGCTGGCCCGGCTGCGGGAGACCTACCCGGACACCGAGGCGTACTTCGACTTCTGGCGGGTCCACCCGGCGTTCAAGGACGCCTGGAACGGCGACATCGAGGACTACCTGCGCTACGACCTGACCGGCCCCGAGGGGACGTTGAGATCACGGGTTTCTGAGCAGGCCGCCCGCGCGGACGGCCGCGAACTGCTCGGCAGCGGCGACCGGATCGGCGCGGCGCTGCGCGCGCTCACCGCCCCGGCCCGGCTGCTCCGGGCCCCGGCCGGCATGTTCGGCCAGCCTCCCGGCCTGATGGCACCCGAAGCCTGCGAGACGTGGCTGCCCCAGGCCCCCATGCTGACTGTGGAGACGCTGCCCGGCGTCAATCACTACACGATCATCCTGGATGCGGTTAGCGCGGCTACCGTGGCCAGCCGGCTCACTGAGGCGGCGGCCCCGGCCTGACCGCGGCAGTTGACCTTCCCCAAGGGGCAGGCTGCAGCATCGGCAGAGCCGGGCACGGAGCCCGGCCGGGGAAGGTGGTACCAGGTGCTGACGATCGGCGAGTTCTCCCGGGCCAGCCGGCTGTCCGCCAAGGCACTGCGGCTGTATGACGAGCTGGGCCTGCTGCGGCCCGCCCGGGTGGACCCGCTGTCCGGCTACCGGTTCTACGCGCCGGGCCAGCTGGAACGGGCCCGGCTGGTGGCCTGGCTCCGCCGGCTCGGCATGCCGCTGGCCCGGATCCGGGTGGTGTGCGACCTGCCGCCCCGGGCCGCGGCCGCCGAGGTGGCCGCGTTCTGGGCCCAGGCCGAAGCCGACCTGGCCAGCCGGCGTGACCTGGCTGCCTTCCTGACCAGCTATCTGACCGGGAAGGACACGGCAATGACCGATTCAGGCACCGGCCTGGCCATCCGCTACGCGGCGGCCTCGGACATCGGGCGGCACCGCCCAGCCAACCAGGACGCGGCCTACGCCAGCGCCCGGCTCCTCGCGGTGGCCGACGGCATGGGCGGCGGCGGGGAGCTGGCCAGCGCGGCCGCCATCGACGCGCTGAAGCCGCTGGAAGCCGGCCTGGCCGCCGGCGATCTGCTCAATACGCTGGCCGACGCGGTCGCGGCCGCGGACAGCGCGGTACAGGACATCACCGCGGCCGGCCCGGACCAGGCGAACAGCGGGACCACGCTGACCGCGCTGCTCTGGTCCGGCTCCCAGCTCGGCCTGGTGCACATCGGTGACACCCGGGCCTACCTGCTGCGTGGCGGTGAGCTGTTCCTGATCACCCACGACCACACCGTGGTCCAGTCGCTGATCGATGAGGGGCGGCTCACCCCCGAGGAGGCCGTGTCGCACCCGGAACGCTCGCTGCTACTGCGGGCCCTGGACGGGGCCGGCGCGACGGCCGACCTGTCGCTGCACGAGGCCCGGGCCGGCGACCGGTACCTGCTCTGCTCGGATGGGCTGACCACCGTGGTCCCGAAGGCCCGGATCCACCAGGTGCTGCGTACGGCGGCAGGCCCGGAGCAGGCGGTCGGGGAACTGATCGGGCTGGCCAACTCGGGTGGCGGCCCGGACAACATCGCCTGCGTGGCGGCCGACGTCGTCGAGGCCGCCTAAGGGCGGAGTGCCCGGCCGGGGGCGGCCCGGCCGGGCCACTGACCTGGGCCGAATAGGCTGGGTCATCGTGCCGATAACTCGTGTCCTGCTGCTGGAGAACATTCACCCCGACGCCACCACCCGCCTGGTCAAGGACGGCTACCAGGTGCAGACGGCCGCCAAGGCGCTGACCGAGGACGAGCTGATCGCCGCCATCGGCGACGTGCACGTGCTCGGCATCCGGTCCGGCACCCAGGTGACCGAGCGGGTGCTCGGCACGGCACCCCGGCTGCTCGCCGTCGGCGCGTTCTGCATCGGGGTGAACCAGATCGACCTGGCGGCCGCGTCCCGCCGGGGGATCGCGGTGTTCAACGCGCCGTTCTCCAACACGCGCAGCGTGGTCGAGCTGGCCCTGGCCGAGATCATCGCCATGACCCGGCGGCTCACCGACAAGAACGCCCAGATGCACGCGGGTGTCTGGGACAAGTCGGCCACGGGCAGCCACGAGGTGCGCGGCCGCCGGCTGGGCATCGTGGGGTACGGCAACATCGGCGGGCAGCTGTCGGTGCTGGCCGAGAGCCTGGGCATGACGGTCTTCTTCTACGACACCGCGGACAAGCTGGCCCTGGGCAACGCCCGGCGCTGCGGCACGCTGGAAGAGCTGCTGGAGATCGCGGACGTGGTCACCCTGCACGTGGACGGCCGCCCCGGCAACAGCGGCCTGTTCGGCGAGGCCGAGTTCGCGGCCATGAAGCCGGGCAGCCTGTTCCTCAACCTGTCCCGCGGATTCGTGGTGGATCACGGGGCCCTGCGCCGCAACATCGAGTCCGGGCACCTGGCCGGGGCGGCCGTGGACGTGTTCCCGGAGGAGCCCCGCGGCCGCGGCGAGGAGTTCACCTCGCAGCTGCGCGGCCTGCCGAACGTCATCCTCACCCCGCATGTCGGTGGCTCCACCGAGGAGGCTCAGCAGGACATCGGCGAGTTCGTGGCCGGGAAGCTGCACGACTACGTCAGCTGCGGGACGACCGCGCTGAGCGTCAACCTGCCGCCGGTGGCGCTGCCGCACACGCCGGGCACGCACCGGCTGGTGCACCTGCACCACAACGTCCCCGGCGTGCTGGCCAAGATCAACCAGTTGCTCGCGGAGCACGGCGCCAACATCGAGGGCCAGCTGCTGGGCACCCGCGACGACCTCGGCTACGTGCTGACCGACATCGGCATCGAGTACCCCGACGACATGCTGGCCAGCCTCCGCGACCTGGACGTGACGATCCGGGTCCGGACCACCCGCCCCAGCTAACGCCTCACCCTGCCGTGGTCAGGAAACCCCGGCCCGCCATCCTCACCAATTTAGTACCGGAACTCTAGAAAAAGATCGCTAGTTTTAGACTTCCTATGTAGTCTGGGGGAGACACCGGGAGGCGGCCGCCGGGACCGCGGCGAGCCCGGGTCCGCACGGGAGTCGGCCAGGGCACCAACGGCCGTTCCCCCACTCCGGAAAGAAGCAGTGCCATGACCGATACACCGGCCCCGCCGGACACCACCACCACGCTGCCGCCCCCCTCACCCAACGGCTCCGCCCCGCTGCCCCCGCCCCCGCCGCCGCAGGCACCCCCGCGACGGCGTGCGCATACCCGGATCAGCGGCATGCGTACCGGCCTGATAGCGGGCATCCTCGGCCTCATCGTTGTGATGATCTTCGTCATCCAGAACGCACACGCAGTCAACATCAGCTTCCTCGGCGCGCACCTGCGCCTGTCACTGGCCGTGGCACTACTCCTCGCCGCCATCGCGGGCGCCCTGGTGATGGCGGCCGCCGGGACCGCCCGGATCACCCAGCTGCGGCGGACCATGCGACGCGACCGGCGCAGCCCGCAGGCCAGCTGAACCAGGGAACGCGCGGCCGAGCCGCCCGGCCGGGAGGGGGCTGTCAGCCGAGCGGGGCCGGGGCCGGCTCGTCGTGGCCGGCGTCCATCCGGCCGAGATGCTGCTCCAGCCGCCACAGCATCTCCAGGTGCTCATTCACCCACAGCACGAGCAGGGCGTCATGGGCCTCGGCGGGCTGGCCGCTGGTGATGGCCTCGCGGGTGCACTGGAGCAGGTCGCTGCGCGCCGCGGGGCTGCGGCGCTGCGGCGGCGGCACCGCGGTGCCGTGGGCGACCGAGTCCCCCAGCGTCACGAACCAGGCCCGGATCGACTGGGCCTCCTCCTCGAGCTTGCCCGCGCAGGGCTTGAGGCCGTCCGGCAGCACCAGGGCGGGCTCGGCGCTGCCGTCCGGCGCAGAGACCGCCGGCCGCGCGGTCAGTTCCTGGAGTGCCGCCAGCGAGCGGCCGGCCCGGAGCACGCGGGCGGCCCCGGCCACCAGCCGCGCGGCCCGTTCCGGGTCCACCCGCTTGGCGGACCGTTCCGCCAGGTACTGGCCGAACGTGTCGTCCAGCCGGTGCACCGCCGCCGCGGCGGCCACCCCGGCCTGCTGCGGGTCGGCGCCGCCGTCCACCCCGGTCAGCCGCTCCACCATGGCGGCCACGTAGTCCGCGGCCTTCGAGTAGGACTCGGCCAGGTTTTCCCGGACCAGCGCGGCGGCGCCCCGGGGCCAGAACACCAGGCCCACGCCCAGGCTGATCGCGAAGCCCACCGCGACGTCCTCGATCCGCACGATGCCCACCTTCCAGCCGGCCGGCTGGATGATGTTGAACAGGATGAGGACCACCACGGTGAACGCGGCCTGCCCGGCCGCGAACGAGATGACCCGGGGCGCGTACGCGGCGATCAGCACGGCGACCGGGAGCACCGCCCATAGCACCGTGGTGTCGCCGTGCACCGGGATCAGGATGGCCGCGCCGACCAGGATGCCCGCCGCCGTGCCGGCCAGCGCGGTGAGCACCGTCCAGCCGGTGCCCAGCGCGTTGGAGCGCAGCACGGACAGGGTGCCCAGCACGACCCAGAAGGAGTGCTGCAGGCCGGATTTCTGCGCGATGAACACCGCGATGGCCAGGCCGGCCGCGCCGCGGACGCTGTTGCGGAACCAGACCGAGCGCACCCCCGAGTGGGTCACGCCGAACTCCTCGGCCGCGCGGACCTCGGAGCGAAGCCAGCCGGCCGCCCCGCCCTGGCCGGCCGCGGCGCGCAGCCCGGCCGGGCGCCAGGCGGCGGGCGCGCTGGCCTCCTCGGCGTATCCGGCGACCTGCCGCGCGGTGTAGGAGATGGCGCGGATCCGGAACGAGCGGCCGAGCAGCGTCTCCAGCGCGGTCTCGTCCGGGGGCCCCGGAGACGCGGAGATCCGCTCGGCGAGCGCCCGGGCCGCGGCGTCCTGGGTGAGCACCAGCTCACTGGCCGGGTCTGGGATGCCCGGCTTCCCGGACAGCCGGGCGGCGCTGGACCGCAGCACGCTGGCGACCGCCCGCAGGGTGGCGGAGTTCTCGTCCGCGCACAGCTCCCCCGCCGCCGAGCTGGCCAGCGCGGCCAGTGACTCGCAGAGCCAGCCCAGCTCGTCGATGAGGGTGGCCAGCGCGACGGCCGGCCCGGTCGGCCCGGTCGGCCCGTGTGAGGTGCCGGTCAGCCGGGTCCGCAGGCCGTCCACCGTGTCCCGGGCCGCCTCGACCCGGGCGCGCACGGCGGCCGGATCGCCGCACAGCGCGTCGGCCAGGGCGGCCAGCATCAGGCAGGCGCGGGCGGCATCGGCGCGCAGCGTGGCCCGGTCCCGCGGTGGCCACAGCAGCATGACGGCCAGGGTGCCGACGGCGGCGGCCAGGCCCCAGCCCGCCAGCCGGGACGGGATCGACGAGGCCGGCGCGGGAACCGCGACCGCCAGCACGAAGGCCAGGATCGCCGCCGTCCCGCCGGCCGCGAAGTAGCCGTTGATGAAGCCGGAGAACAGGATCCCGAACCCCACCACGGCCATGGCCCCCGCGGCCAGCCAGGCGTTCCCGGAGCACAGCGTGCCCAGCGTGACCAGGGCCGCGCCCGCCACGCCCAGGCTGAGGTAGGCGGTCAGCCGGCTGCGGGGCGGTCCGGAGAAGCTGGCCAGCACCAGCAGGGAGAACGAGCCGAACGCGGCGAACAGCGCCGTCTGCGGCTGGCCGATGACCTTGCTGGCGAACGCGAACACGGCCGGCATGACGATCGCGGCCCGGGCCGCGGTCTTGAGCGAGGACAGCCCCGGATCGCGGATCAGGGGATGCGGAATCGCCGTCCGCCACCTGCCCGCTGCCTTCGCCAGCAATCCCGCGACGATGCCTCCCGCAGCTCCGGAACCGGCCGAGATGATGGTATACCGCCGGCGGCCACGGGCCGTTATGCTGCGCCTGGTAAGCAAGCGGCTACCGGACCTGGGAGTGCGCTGGTGACTGGCCAATGGCTACGCGGGCCGATGTCGGGCCAGGAGAGAGCCGCGCAGATCGACGCCCGCCATCCGCACCCGGCCCGGGTCTATGACTTCTGGCTGGGCGGGAAGGACAATTTCGCCGTCGACCGGGACGCGGCCCAGGAAGCCATCGCGGCCAATCCGGGGATCGTCGACGACGCGCGGGCGTGCCGGGCGTTCCTGGGCCGGTCGGTGCGCTACCTGGCCGCGGAGTGCGGTATCAGCCAGTTCCTGGATATCGGCAGCGGACTGCCGACCAGCCGCAACACGCACGAGGTGGCGCAGGCGGCCCAGCCCGGGGCCCGGGTCGTGTACGTGGACAACGACCCGGTCGTGCTGACCCACTCCCGGGCCATGCTGGTCAGCGGCCCGGACGGCGGCTGCGGCTTCCTCGACGCGGACCTGCGTGAGCCGGACGCCATCGTGGCGGGCGCGGCCCGGACCCTGGACTTCGGCCGGCCGGTCGGCCTGCTGCTGCTGATGGTGCTGCATTGCATCCCGGACCCGGACAGCCCGGGGGAGATCGTCGCCGCCCTGCTGCGGGCACTCCCCTCCGGCAGTCACCTGGTGCTCAGCCATCCGGCCGGCGATGTCCGGGCCGCCGAGGTCGGCGAGATGACCCGGCGGATGAACCAGCGGATGGCCCGGACCCACGCGACGCTGCGCGACCGGGCGCAGATCACCGGGTTCTTCGCCGGGCTGGACCTGGCCGAGCCGGGAGTGGTGCAGCCCCAGCAGTGGCGGCCCGGCCCGGGCGACCAGGGGCCGGACGCCGTGGCGGCCTGGTGCGGGGTGGCCCGCAAGCGCTGACCGGCCGTCAGCCGGCCCGCCCGGCTGACCGGGCGTCAGCCGGCCCGCCGCCGGGCCCGCAGGCTGCGGTTCTTCATCAGGTTGCCGCAGCTGGACATCTCGCACCAGGACCCCTGGCGGCTGTGTGAACGGTCGTAGAAGGCCCACCGGCAGTCCGGGTTGCCGCAGGCCCGCAGGCGCGGCCAGGTGCCGTCCCGCTGTGCGTCGCGGATCGTCAGCAGCAGCCCGAGCAAGCCGGCGGTGACGGCGCCGGCTGGCCCGGGCGCCAGTTCGACGGTGCCGCTGGCCGCCACGTCCAGCCGCAGTTCCCCCCGCCCGGCGAGATCTCGCAGCGGGCTGAGGTCGTCCCGGTCCCCGGGCTCATCGCCGGCGTTGCGGATGAGCAGCGCGCGGATGCTCTCCCGGACCTCCCGGGCCAGCCGCAGGCCAGCCTGGGTGACCTCGGCATCCGGGCCGAGCAGCCCGGCCTCACGCAGCCAGGGCCCGGCCGTGCCGCCGGCGAGCAGGTCCGTCCCTGCGTCCAGGTCCCGGGTGTTGACGAAGGCCTGTACCCGGAGCAGCGGCATCGGGGCCTGCTTGAGGCCGGGCGGCACCCACGACGGCGTGATCATCTGCCCAGCATAGCCGGACAGTGACCATTAAAAACCCTTGACTGGTCATCCGTGACCTGTAAGACTGGTTGACAGGTCACAACGAGCAATCGTCCGCGGCGGTGCCAGGCCGCGGGACGGGAGGTATCACCATGCTCGTGCTGCTGCTGGATGAGCACACCGGCGGGCTGGTCGCCCGATCGGCCAGGCCCTGGGAACGGTGGCGGGCCCGGCTGGGCGCGTACCGCCTCGATGAGGACCTGGCCCGGGGCGCCTCACCGGAAACCAGCGCCGGGCTCGCGCTGCGCGCCCGGCGGCTGGCCCGGCCGGAGTTCCGCCGCGACCTGGCGCACAGCGCCGAGCGGGTCCTCGCCGACGCGCAGCGGCCCGGGCCGGTCCACCCGGCCGTCCCGGTGTGCCGGGAGCGGGTGCGGGCGGCCGCCGGGGAACTCGCTGGCGTGATCGACGCGCTGACCGCGCCGGGCCTGGTGCCGGTGCGCGGCGTGGCGCAGGTCAGCGTGCTGCTGGCCGATGCCCGCGGGCCGCTCTACTACCGGTACGGCCCGGGCGACCTGCGGGCCCGGCTGCGGGAGGCAGCGGGCGCGCTGGGCCAGCCGGCCCAGTGGCCGTCCGGGTGACCAGCCCCGGAAGGCTCGGGGGGAGGCTAGGTCCGCAGGTAGGACGCGCCGTTAAGGTCCAGGATCGTGCCACTGGCCCACTCGGCCTCCGGTGCGGCCAGGTACAGCACGGCCGCGGCGATCTCCTCCGGGCCGGGCACCCGGCCGAACGGGCTCTGCGCGCGGATCTCGTCGCCGCGCGGGCCCGCCAGGCTGTCCGCGGCCATGTCGGTCGCGACGAAGCCGGGCGCGACGGAGGTGACCGCGATGCCGTGCGGGCCGAGCGCGCGGGCCAGGGACTGGCCGAACGCGTTCAGCCCGGCCTTGCTGGCGCCGTAGGCCGGCTGGCCGGGCTCGCCGCGGAACGCGCCCCGGGACGACACGTTGATGATCCGCCCGCCGCCCCGCGGGATCATGTGCCGGACCGCGCACCAGGTCACGTTGGCCGCGCCGGCCAGGTTCACCGCGAGCGTCTGCTGCCAGGCGGCCTGCCACTCCTCGTAGGACACCTCGGTGATGGGGTGCGCGACGAAGATGCCGGCGTTGTTCACCAGCACGTCCAGGCCGCCCAGCGCCGCGGCGGCCTCGTCCACCATCCGGCGCACCGCCGCCGGGTCGGCCAGGTCGGCCTGGACGGCGACGTGCCCGGGACCGGGCAGCCCGGCCAGCACCTCGGCGGCCTGGCCGGCCGACTGGCCGTAGTGCACCGCCACCCGGTCCCCGCGGGCCGCGAAGGCCCTGGCCACCGCCCGCCCGATCCCCCGGCTGGCCCCGGTGACCAGGATGGCCCGGCCGGACGCGCGTTCTGCCTGAGTGTCTGCCACCCGGCGATCATCCACCCTCCCGGCACGCCGCTGGCCACCCGCCCGGCCGGTCCGGCACAATGCCGCCATGACCGCCGCGCCGCCCTGCGTGTTCTGTGAGATCCTGGCCGGGCGGCTGCCGTCCAGCCGGGTCTACGAAGACGACCTGGTCGTCGCGTTCACCGACATCCGGCCGCTGACCCCCGGCCATCTCCTGGTGATCCCGCGCGAGCACGCCGAATGCCTGGACGAGCTGGATGAGGGCCTTGGTGCCCGGGTGTTCACCGTCGCCTCCCGGCTGGCCCGGGCGCTGCGCCGGTCCGGGTTCTGCGCGGGCACGGACATGTTCCTGGCCGACGGCGCGCTGGCCGGGCAGGAGGTGTTCCACGTGCACCTGCACGTCATCCCCCGGTACCCGGACGACGGCTTCCGGCTCAAGGCCCGGGCGCGCACCCCGGACCGGGACGCTCTCGACGCCATGGCCGGGCGGATTCGCCAGGCGGCCGGGCCGCTCTGGCCGGACTGACGAGCCTGGCCCGCCCTCCCCCGCGCCACGGCGGCCGGCGGCCGGCGGCGGCCGCCGTCGGCCGAGCAGGGGTAAAACACGGCACCCGGGTAATCTGGAAGCAATGCTGCCGATCAGAGGAGTTGCTGGCCGCGTGAATGAGCAGGCCCCGCCGACCGGCCAGGAAGCGGGCGCCGACCCCGTGGAAGACGGCCGGGCTCAGCCCGCGACCGGTGAGTACAGCTTCGTGGTCGCGGCCAGCCGGCTACCGGTGGACCGGACCGAGGGCCCGGACGGCCAGCCGGAATGGCGGGCCAGCCCCGGCGGGCTGGTCACCGCCCTGGAACCGGTGATGCGGGCCGCTGGCGGGGCCTGGATCGGCTGGCCCGGGTCCCCGGGCGACCCCCCGGAGCCGTTCGACACCGACGACATGCACCTGGTCAGCATCGGGCTGTCCGCCGACGAGGTCCGGGACTACTACGAGGGCTTCTGCAACGCGACCCTGTGGCCGCTGTACCACGACGTCATCGCCCAGCCGGAGTTCCACCGGCAGTGGTGGGACGCCTACGTCCGGGTGAACCGCCGTTACGCGGAAACGGTCGCCGACCAGGCCGCGCCGGGCGCCACCGTCTGGGTGCACGACTACCAGCTGCAGCTGGTCCCCGGCCTGGTCCGGGCGCTGCGCTCCGACGTGCGCATCGGCCACTTCACGCACATCCCGTTCCCGGGCTACGAGATCTTCGCCCAGCTGCCCTGGCGCAGGCAGATCGTGCAGGGGCTGCTCGGCGCGGACCTGCTGGGCTTCCAGCGGCAGGGGGACGCCACCAATTTCCTGCGCGCCTGCCGCCGCAGCGCCGGCCTGGCCACCGTCGGCTCCCGGGTCTGGGTCCCGGATGCCCCGCCCGGCGCTGACATCCCGGGCGCCCCGTCCACTCCGGTGGGCGCCGGAACCCCGCGTCGGCGGCGGTCTGCCGCGGCCGGCTCGGCGGCCGGCGGCCGCCAGGTCCGCGCGGCCACCTTCCCCATCTCGATCGACACCAGGGGCTTCGGCGAGATCGCCCAGCGGCCGGGGGTCCAGGCCCGGGCCCAGGAGATCCGGGAGGCCCTCGGCAAGCCGGATGTCGTGCTGCTCGGCATCGACCGGCTCGACTACACCAAGGGCATCCTGCACCGGCTCAAGGCCTACGGCGAGGTCCTCGACGAGGGCCGCATCGGGCCGCCCGGCGCGGTGCTGGTCCAGGTGGCCAGCCCCAGCCGCGAGCGCGTCGAGCACTACCGGCGGCTGCGCGAGGAGGTGGAGACCATCGTGGGCCGGATCAACGGGACGCACGGCGAGGTCGGCGTCGCGCCGGTGCACTACCTGCACCAGTCCTACCCCCGGGAGGAGATGGCCGCGCTCTACCTGGCCGCCGACGTGATGCTGGTGACCCCGCTGCGGGACGGGATGAACCTGGTCGCCAAGGAGTACGTGGCCTGCCGGCACGACGAGACCGGGGCCCTGGTGCTCAGCGAGTTCACCGGCGCGGCCGACGAGCTGACCGGCGCGTTCATCGTCAACCCGCACGACATCGAGGGCCTCAAGGATGCCATCGTCCGGGCCGCGACGGTCTCCCCCGCCGAGGCCCGGCGCCGGATGCGCTCGATGCGCCGCCGGGTGCTCGACAACGACGTCGCCCACTGGGCCGACACCTTCCTCAAGGCGCTGGAGCAAACCCCCGCCCAGGGCGAGCACACCCGCCCCAGCCCGGCCGAGCACTGGGAGCACGCCGACCCGCAGGTGCCGGCCCTGCCCGCCCGGGCCGCCTCGCTCCACCCCGCCGGAGGCGCCAGAGCTTCCTGAAGCGAGGCGAGCACACGGACCGGATGTCTGGGCACATTCTGGGGCGGCTCGTTACGCTGTGATGCGGGTACTTCACGCATCGGGCGGAATCGGCCACAGGGACGGCGATGACGGGGACGGCGTGGCAGCGACTGGCGGCCCTCGACGCGTACCGCGTGACCGAGGTTCCCCGCCCGCCCGATGCGGCCAGCCCGCCGTTCGCCCGCACCGCGCCAGCTGACGACGGCCGGGCCGCGCGCGGCGCCGTGCTCACGTCCGCCTACCACGCCGCGATCAGCGGCGGCGCGGGCGCCGGGACCGCAGTCGCCGGCCCGGTCACCCCCGCGGGCACCATCGCCGCCGGCTGGGTACGCACCGCCCCGGGCAGCCCGGTGCACGTGCTGGTGGCCGGCGCCACCCTGCGCGGCAGCACCCGGCCCGCGGCCCGCACGGCCGGATTAGCCGCCCCCGAGGTCTCACTCGCCTTACCGGCCGGCGGGAAAGGCCAGCTCATCGCGCCCGGCGGCCTGGCCGCCGCGCTGAACGGCCTGCCCTGCTGGACGATGATCGCCGGGATCGCCGATGGCCTGCTGGCGGAGGACCCCGGCCCCCGGCCGCCCGGCCGGGCCACCCTGGAGGAATGCCTGCTCGCCGCGTGGGACGGCCCGTTCGGCTGGCTGGTCCTCGCGGACCCGCTGCACCCGCCCGAGATCGGCCGGCTGGCCGCCCAGGCCGCGGGCCGGCAGCGGCTCACCGCCGGCCTGGCCGACCGCGACGCGGACAAGGCGGTCGAGGCGCGGCGCCTCGCCCTCCGGCACACCGAACTGCGCCAGGGCCTGTCGGCCGGCCTGTGGCGGCTGCACATGCTGGCCGGCGCGGCCGACCCGGAGGCGGCCGCGCGGGTGGCCGCCCTGGTCTGTGCTTCCGCGGATACCAGCGGCCTTCCCTACGCGCTCACTCCCGCCGGATGCTTAACGAAACCCCTCCCCGACCTGCTCGCCACCCACTCCGGGGACCCGGCACCGGCCCGGACGGACACGACGGCCGCGTTCCCGTTCGACGCCAGTACCGCGCTGCTGGCCACCCTGGCCCGGGTGCCGGAGGCCGAGGTGCCCGGGGTCCGGCTGGCGCTGCGCCCGGAATTCGATGTCACGGTGGAGCAGCCGGGCGGCCCGGAGGCCGCCGGTGCCGCCGTGGAACTAGGCACGGTGCTGGACCGCAACGGCCGCCCGGCGGGACGGCTGTCGCTGCCCACGGCGTCGCTGAACCGGCATGTCTTCGTGTGCGGCGCGACCGGGGCCGGGAAGTCGCAGACCGTGCGGGCGTTACTGGAGTCCGCATCCGCGGCAGGTTTGCCGTGGCTGGTCATCGAGCCGGCCAAGGCGGAGTACCGGATGATGGGCGTTCGGCTGGATGGGCGTGCGGGCGGGGTGGTCCGAATCCGGCCCGGCGAGGCTGATCAGGTCGCCGCGGGGATCAATCCGCTGGCACCCGCCGTGGACGCGGCCGGCCGCCGGTTCCCGCTGCAGACGCACGCCGACCTGGTCCGGGCGCTGTTCCTGGCGTCGTTCGCGGCCGAGGAGCCGTTCCCGCAGGTGCTGTCCGCGGCGGTGACCCGGGTGTATGCGGAGTCCGGGTGGGACCTGGCACTCGGCGAGCCGGCCACCCCGGGCGTCGAGCCGCGGTACCCGACGCTGGGTGACCTGCAGGCGGCGGCCGAGCGCATCGTCACCGAGATCGGGTATGGCCGGGAGATCACCGACAACGTGCGCGGCTTCATCCGGGTACGGCTGTCCAGCCTGCGGCTGGGCACCACGGGGCGGTTCTTCGAGGGCGGCCACCCGATTGATTTCGGCCGGCTGCTGGCCCGCAACGTGGTGTTCGAGATCGAGGACGTCGGTGACGACCGGGACAAGGCGTTCCTGATGGGCACGGTGCTCATCCAGCTGACGGAGTACCTGCGGCTGCGGGCGCGCCCGGAGGGGGCGGCCCCGGGCGGGGCGGCCGGCGCCGGCGGCGCACCGGGGCTGCGGCACCTGGCGGTGTTCGAGGAGGCGCACCGGCTGCTGCGGCGGCCCGGCGACCTCGGCGGCCCGGGCGCTTCCGGGGCCGCGGCGCACGCGGTGGAGATGTTCGCCGGGCTGCTCGCCGAGATCCGCGCCTACGGCGAGGGCCTGGTCATCGCCGAGCAGATCCCGGCCAAGCTGCTGCCCGACGCGGTGAAGAACACCGCCGTCAAGATCGTGCACCGCCTCCCCGCGGCCGACGACCGGGACACGGTCGGGGCGACCATGAACCTGACCGACGCGCAGTCCCGGTACCTGGTCACCCTGCCGCCCGGGCAGGCGGCGGTGTTCACCGACGGGATGGACTACCCGGTGCTGGCGGTCATGCCGGACGGCACGGCCCGGGAAGCGGCGGCCGCGCCGGTCACGGAATCACCGGCCGGGGTGGTCGGGTCCCGGTCCGGCAGTTGCGGGCCGGACTGCCAGGCGGGCCCCTGCACGCTCCGCGACATGCGCGCCGCCCAACGCCTCCTCGACGACCTGCCCGCCCTCGCCCTGTGGGCGGAAGTGTCGGTGCTCGCACACGTGACCGGATGGCTGATGCCGCCGCCTGCGGACGGCGGGGAACTGGCGTCCCGCCTGTCCGGCCTGGCCCCGCGGTCGCGCCTGCTCGACTGCGCGATCTCGCACGCGGCCGACGCGGCCGTGGCCAGCCGGTCCAGCGAGATCGCCGCGCGGGTCAGCCCGGACGCCCTGGCCGCGCACGTGGCCGAGGCGATGCGCCGCTGGATCGCGGGCGGCGGCCGGGCCTGCACGTTCCCGGAGCCTCAGTGGCTGGCCCCCGCGTTCCGGTGGGCGCTGATCCTGGACGACCTGAAGACCCTCGACCGCCGCGAGCCCGGGACCGGGCGCCACCCCCGCTCCGCCGAATGGGAACGCACCACCGGTCGGATCATCCCCGGTGCGACGTGCGCCCGCCAGATCGGCGTGCTTCAGCGCTGGTACGACACGGATCAGCGGGACTCGGGGCGGGTGCGGCGGGTCGCGTTCGGCACGGTATTCCCGTCAGCGGTCGAGGTGGCGGTCGGGGCGCGGGCCGCCGACGAGGACTGGGAGCAGCACCTGTCCGCCGCCCTGGGTGAATTGCACGACTGCCGCTGGCCCCTGGACTACTTGCGCGGCGGCGCCGATAGTACGAATCCAGGTACCGGGAGGTGACCCATGCCCATAGACCACCCCTCCGACTTACCCGACGACGCCGATCGCGCCGGCGAGTGGCGGGCGGCCGAGGACAGCCAAGCACCCGGCGGCCGACGGCCTAACCCGGCCGAGCAGGCCGCGGAGCAGCCACCGCCTAGTGCCGGTGCGCGGCCGGATGACCGGAGTCAAGCCAGTTCGGATGCTCCGGCCGCCGATAGCGAACGGCTGAGCCCCGGTGACCAGCAAGGCGATAACGAACGCCGGGCTCCCGGCACGCAGCCGGTGGACCAGGCCCGGCCCGATACCAGCACGGCGGCTGCCGAGGCGCCTGACCCGCCCGAAGCCGCCACATCCGAACCCCGCACCCGCCAAGAACACGCCGACACCGGCCCCCCGCAGAGAATCGCTGAAATCGAAGCACCGACACACTCCGTCGATGAATCATCTACAGAATCGCAAGGGGACCGCGGCCAATTCCAGGATCCCCCGACTACCGAACAACAGTCTGACCCAAGGCAGATCGCCGATGACCCGCCTTCCCCTGACGGGCTAGAAGGCAACAAGCGTGACCCTAGGAGCGCCAACGACGGGGCAGAGTCGCCCGCAAACCAACCCCGGCTGTCCAGCCACGAAGCCGATCTAGAGACCGATACAGAGCAAGTCGTTAACGCAGGGCCACAGGAGGGCGACAGTACCAGCCAGTCATTCAACCGCGATCCAACGCTCGATACCAATCCATCAGATGGAACTGATAAGGATGGTGATTCAACCGACCGCCAGCCTTCATCAGCAAACGACGCGACCACAGACGGACTTATCGGCCCAGTGACAGACACAGAATGGACGGAACACATTGTCGAGGTAATTGACGATCTCGCCAAGGCTCGTGCAGCCGGACTCAGAACCGACCGCCTACATACAGTAGACAACGGCAGAGAGATCTGGACCGAGGAGCGCGAACTGCTCCATGATTCAATCATTCAAGATCTATACTCCAAGGCAGCAGAGATCCCATGCGAACACCGGGCCATTATCGCCGGCGGGCTGGGCGGGGCCGGAAAGACCACGATCCTGACGGAGTACGCTGGGATTGATCTATCTCGGTATCTAATGATCAATCCAGACAGCATAAAAGAAGAGATGGCGCGCCGCGGAATGATCCCTGAGGTAGGAAGACTATCTCCGATGGAAGCTTCAGATCTAGCACACGAAGAATCTTCATACCTCGCTCAACAGTTGGCGTTGCGAGCTCAAGCAGACGGCAAGAATCTAATCTGGGACATTACAATGTCCACTGAAAAATCGACATCACGACGGATTCAGCATTTGAGGGAAGGCAACTATAGCCAGATCGATGGCATATTTGTAGATATACCAACTGAGGCAAGCATCAAGCGCACCGAAGCAAGACATAGAGAAGGTCACAATGAGTGGCTCGCAGGCCGTGGTTTAGGAGGTCGATACGTGCCCCCCGAAGTCATTAGAGGTCAAAACGACAACGAGTGGGGGAGTCAGAACAGAAGAACTTTTGAATCCATGAAGGACCGATTAGATTCCTGGGCCTTGTACGACAACTCAGTGGACGGCCGTCCTCCTAGTCTCGTCAACTCAAGCCAGCATAGAGAACACATATAACACGTTCGGGAGTAAGCATGGCCAGTGAAATCGCTCAACTGATTGCCCATTTGAACGACGGGACAGTGTCCTTGGAGCAGGTTGCCCAGACGTTTCGCAAACGATCTTGGCCAAGGACAAGGGGACCTGAACCGCAGACATACCTTGAGTTGGCTACCGCCGCGCAACAGGATCCGGAGCCTTTGGTCGCGGGCTCATTTGACGAGGTTACCGCCGCGTATCGGCGGGGGGAGCTCTCAAGACCAGATTATCGCGTCCTCGCGGAAGCGGCAGCCGAGGCTATGCGAGAGGAGGACATGCGCAAAGCTGAGCCTGATTGATTGCTTGAGCTCCGGAATTACCAAGTGCGCAAGCTCACCCAAGGGCGGATCTAGAGCCACGCCGTCAATGCCTTGAGGACGATAATTATGGCCTCGACTTGATCGGCCAATGGAGAGTAGCAACACGACTATAAGCCGCCTACTGGTGGCTAGCTTGACGTCGATTGCCGCACCACGAAGGTGCCGCGGCCATGGATGGTGACGATCAGGGAAGATAGCCGAACCGCTAGTCCGCGGCTGACACACGAGTAACGCACTAAGAATCTTAAGAGTGGGAGTAAGGACACTTGGATAGACATCGACGCCCGCCCAAGCCATGCCTTCAGTGGAAGGACTCGCGACTCCACAGGCGGGACCTGCTGTTACTGAGGCCGGCAATGAAGGCGCGCCAGTCGCTGGAGGAGACCGTCAACTGCGCGACGGCAGGGTCCTTGGAGTCCCGGACCGCGACCACGCCAAGCATATTTCTCGCCACTTCGACGCACGCGCCCTGGGCGCTGCTGTAGCTACTCTTCTGCCACTGTGGTCTCAACAGGCCGGATTCCATCATCCTTCTCCCGGATACTCGGTCACGCACGGCTGTCGTTTGAACAGTAGTCGTTAAGCTTGCACCAAGGCACTCTCGGGAAGGTGACACCGGCATGGATGAGATCACCATCGGCGCGAGACTCCGTATCCTACGCCGTTGGCGGGGCATGACCCTGACTGAGCTTGCCGGCTTAGCCGGGGTATCCGTCTCGTACCTGTCCATGGTCGAACGCGGCCAGCGGATGCTCGATCGCCGATCATATGTCAGCGCTGTGGCGGCGGCCCTCAAAGTCTCAGAGACCGACCTGGTAGGTGGACCGCACCTGTCGGCGGATCGGCAGCAAGCAGATCCCCATATGGCTATTCCTGCGTTGCGAGAAGCCCTGCAGACCAACAGGCTGGACCGCCCAGCTGTGAGCAGTGCCAGGCCGCTGGCCGAACTGGCTCAAGAGGTTACCGCACGCATCGAGCCGTTGCGAGCGGACTCTGACTACGCCAGAGCGGGTGGCCTGCTTCCTGATGTTCTCGATGAATTGCACTGGCACACCGCACACGCCACAGAAGAAACATCACAGCGACTGGCCCTAGAAACTCTGGTTGAAGCGTGCGTTACCGCAGGGCTGACCGCCAAGGACCTTGGCTATGTGGACCTTGCTCATGTGGCCGTTCTAAGGGCAGAAGAAGCAGCGACCGTTCTGGACGATCCAGTCCAGCAGGGCAAGGTGGACTGCCTTCGCATCTGGACCTTCCCGCGAGAGCGCTCCTGGGATCGTCGTCTGGACACTGCGGAACGCGCTGCGGACGCACTGGACCCTCATGCGCGTACACCGCTGGCGATTCACGTGCTCGGCATGCTCGCTCTTCACGCTGCACTAGGCGCAGCGGTGGTACAGCGCTCACCCTCTGTGATCCATTGGCTTAGCGAGGCTGACCGTCTTGCCGATCAGGTAACCGATGATCTTACGGCGAACTGGCAGTCGTTCAGCAAGACGAACGTAGGGTTGTGGCGGGTCGCCATCGGTGTGGAACGTGGTGAGAGCGGGGGCGCCGTACTCGAATTGGCCCAAACGATAGACAAGGACAAGATCTCACGGCGCACGCGTGAAGCGAGCTTCTTCGCTGACGTGGGCCGTGGCCTGGCGAGGGATGCCAAGACGAGAGTCGGGGCGGTGCGCTGGTTGCGGCAAGCAGAGGACGCGGCGCCACAACACATCCGGAACCACATGGCTACCCGTGAAACCGTTGCCTACTTGCTTGGCCGGGCTTCAGTCGCTGCCGGCGGAAGGGAGCTACGTGGGATGGCCGCACGCATGGGTGTGCCGCACTGATCCTGATTACGAATGACATTAGTATCAAGGTCATTTCACCGTGGTGTAATTTCTGAGGCTACTGTGGTCTAGCTTCCTGGGGCCATGGAGCCAAGGGAGGAACAGGCCAGTCACCTTCGGCGTCTGGCCAGGAAGCTACAGGCACGAGGACTACTGACGGAAGTTGTCACTACGAAAGTAGGCCCGCATCTGAAGGTAGTAAACGCAAACACGCCGAAGCTGAATGAACGGGTGTACTGCCAACAGGCGCCCGACGATTCTTGGTCTTTCTGGTGGCCATGGCAGCAGCCAATCGGGCCTGTGGACGATTTAGAGCTCATCTCGGCTAAGGTCGCAGCAGTACTGCGCTCTGTGCATGGGGCAGACGGAGCGCCATCATGAGCAACGCACTTGCGGCTGCTCCATCCTCGTCTTCGAGGCAGTCGTACCTGGAGTTGGGGGTGACGGCGTCGGCCGTGCCCTGTGCCCGGGGGCACACGCGGCTGGTGCTGGCGGAGTGGGGGCTACCGGAGTTAGCCGATCCAGCCGAACAGATTGTCTCCGAGCTCATGACCAACGCGGTCGCCGCGTCCTATGGGCTGGTGGGAAGCCGCTTCGGCGGACGGTGGTCGGCCGGGTTACCGCCGGCCCGGTTGTGGCTAGTAGCCCATCCACGGCGGGTGCTCGTGCAGGTCTGGGACGGTAACAACCGGATGCCCGAGCAGCTGGAAACCAATGCGGAGGCGGAGAGCGGACGCGGGCTCTGGTTGGTCGAGGCCCTCAGCGAAGACTGGGGGGCTTTCCAGCCCGAGCACGCCAGCGGGAAGGTCGTCTGGGCGCTGGTGGCCAGCCCGTGACCGGCGGCCCGGTGCCCGGCGGCAGCACTAAGCCGCCGCGCCCGGCCCAGCGGCCCGCGCCGCCCTGGCTGGCTATCATCACCGCTATCCTGCGCGGCCGGCTGGCGAAGGGACCGGAGTCGAGCGAGACTACGGCAGGTGAACGTGAGCCAGCCGAACCGCGCACCCGACACGAACATGAAGCTGCCTCCCGGCCGGGAGATCCGCTCAGCGGAGCACGGACGTTGACGCAGCCGATCCCCCGGCCTTCGGCCCGCGTCCTGGTCGTGGGTCCCGGCGACACGCTGCTGCTGCTCCAGTTCCGCACGCACACTCGCAGTCCGGCAGCCACCTACTGGCTGACGCCGGGTGGCGGGATCGGCCCAGGCGAGCCGGTGCCTGAGGCCGCAGCCCGGGAACTGCGGGAAGAAACCGGCATCCAGGTGTCCCCCGCGGACCTCGGGCCGGTCGTCGCCTACAGCGCGGGCGAATGGTCAACGAGCCGCGCGGTCTTCGCGGCCCATGATTCGTACTTCTTCGTCAGGCGGACAGAGACGGCCATTGACACCAGCGGGCAGGAAGAGCTGGAACGCTCCCTGATCATCGGGCACCGCTGGTGGCGCCTCGATGACCTGGCCAGCACGAGCGAGCGGATCGTCCCGGCCAACGCGGCCTGGCTGGTCCGCTCCCTGCTGGCGGACGGCCACCCGGCCGAGCCGATCCACCTGCCCTGGGGATAGCGAGCCCCCACGGTGGCCCGCAGGACGTCGGCTGGACTGGCCCGCCCTGATGGTGGCGCCGGGCGGCGCGCACAGTATCGCCCGGCGCCACGTCTCATCAGCAGGGGCCGTCGTTGTTCCAGGCGCCGGCCGCGCCGCCGGGAACCTCGTCATAATTCCACTGATTGGCGGTCCACTGGTCCCCGCCGTAGGAAACGACATTGCCCGAGACGTACGCCTGGTTGGACACCCACGCCGCCGCGGTGCAGCCGCCGGACGAGGTCGTCGGGGTGGGTGTCGGGCTGGGCGACGACGTGGTGGGCGTGGGAGTGGGTGTCGGGGTCGGCGTCGAGGTGACCGTCGTGTTCTGGGCGAACGCCACGGTGAAGGCGGTGAAGTCCCAGGGGTTCTGGGTCACGCTGCTGCACTCGCTGGACAGGGAGCCGTTGTTACTGGGCGGATTGCACTCGCGGTCCCGGTTCACCGACCAGAACGTGTACCGGCCCAGGCCGTTGCTCTCCGCGAAGCTGAGCACGGTCTGGAAGTCGCTCTGGTAGAAGTACTCGGCCGAGTCTGTCCGGCCGTTCATGCCAGAGAACCCCTCGTGCGCGTACGCCTGGGAGCTGCCCCAGCCGAACGTGCTCATCAACTGGGAATGGAAGTCCTGCAGTGCCGTGACCTGTGAGGAGCCGCCGCTGAACCCGCCGTCGAACGGCATGATCGTGTAGTCGTTCGGGGTGAAGCCGAGGCTCTTGGCCTCGTTCAGCAGTAGCTGGCCGAAATAGTTCGCGCCAGTCGTGGTGGACGGCATGGTGATCGAGATGAACAGCCCCGGGTCCTCGCTCTGCAGGATCTGCGCGGCACCCAGTTCGTAGGCGATGGCCGTGGAGTTCTCGATCTCCGGCTCTTCCAGGTCGAAGTCGAACGCGTGCAGCCCGTAGGTGGTGATCACCTGCTGGTACGCGGCGGCGGTGGCCGCGGCGGAACTGCAGACCTCGCCCAGCTTGGTGCCGTTGTAGCCGCCCGCCGAGACGATGACATCGCCACCGCCGGACCGGACCCCGTTGATGACGCCGGCCACCTGGGTGTCGGACGACACCGGGTCGGTCCCGTCCCACGACGGCGAGCAGGAACCGCCGTTGGCCAGGATGAAGGCCATGTCGAACGCCTTCTGGCCGGTAGCCGACATCACCTGCCCGAGGTTGGGGGCGCTGGAATCCAGCGTGCTGTAATACGGTGCCGACTCATACCAGTTGGCCGGGAGGGCCGCTACCGACGCCGCGGTCCGCGCGGTGGGGGAAGCCTGGGCCGTGGCGGCCAGCGTGCCGGCGGCGACGCCGCTGGCGAGAAGGGCGGCCGCGACGGCACCAATGGTGGCCGTCGCTGGCCGGCTGCGGAAGACTGCCCGCGCCCGACGGCGGGGCAGGTGGAGCGGGGTTTGGTGCACATGTCCTCCCGAGCGGGATGAGGAGGGGCCAAACTAATAGGAAACTTTCCTATTAGTTAACTTGCTACGGTAGCCCCATTGCCGCCCGCGGTCAACAGCAATGGCGCATATTGGCCCGGTGGCATATGGCCCGGCTATTGCCTTCGCCGCGCCGCACGCAAACTCGCACCAGTCCCGCATCCCTGGCAGCCGGGCGGCTGGTAATGGCGGCACGGCGCATGGATCCGCCGGAGCGGGAATGGCCAGCCAGCTCGCGCGGCGAGCCACCCCTCCGTCATTGCACCCCGCCGGACGGGTCTAGCCTGGCGTCGGGTACCGGGGCCGCACGCCGACCACGGGCCGCTGGCTCGGCTGGAGGTGACGTGGCGCTGCAGGTGGTGGCCCTGGATGACTACCAAGGGCTGGTCAAGCAGTACGGCCTGGACGGCCGCCCGGACGGCGCGCAGTGGACCGCCATCCGCGAGCATCTCACCGGCGAGGACCTGGCCGCGGCGCTACGTGACGCCGAGGTGATCGTGGCGATGCGGGAACGCACGCGGTTCGATCACGACCTCTTCTCGCGGCTGCCCAGCCTCCGGCTGCTGATCACCACCGGGCGGGCCAACGCCGCGATCGACCTGCGTGCCGCCGCCGAGCATGGCGTCGTTGTGTCGGCCACCAGCGGGCCGCCGTCCGCGAACACCGCCGAGCTGACCTGGGGACTCATCCTGTCGCTGGCCCGGCACCTGCCGGCGGAGACCGCCGCGGTGCGCGCCGGGGGATGGCAGCACACCGTCGGCACCGACCTGCTCGGCAGCACGCTCGGCCTGATCGGCCTGGGCCGCATCGGCCGCCAGATGACCCGCATCGCGCACGGGTTCGGCATGGACGTGATCGCCTGGAGCCAGAACCTCGACCACCAGACGGCCGCCCAGGCGGGCGCCCGCGCGGTCAGCAAGGAGCACCTGTTCGCCGCCGCTGATGTGGTCAGCATCCATCTGGTGCTGTCCGAGCGGACCCGCGGCCTGGTCGCCGAGCAGGACCTGCGCGGCATGAAGCGGTCCGCGTTCCTGGTCAACACCTCCCGTGGCCCGATCGTGGACACCGGCGCCCTGCTCCGCGCGCTGCACGAAGGCTGGATCGCGGGCGCCGGCCTGGACGTCTACGACACTGAGCCGCTCCCTCCCGGCCATCCCATGCTTAACGCCCCGAACGTGGTGCTGACCCCGCACCTCGGCTATGTGACCGCGCGCACGATGAAGCACTGGTACGCCGACGCGGTCGAGGACATCGCCGCGTGGCAGCACGGCGAGCCGGTCCGGGTCCTGACCGCCCGCTGACCCCCCCGGGCCAGCGTCGTCGCGCTCACCAGCACTCACCTGCCAGTCACCTGAAGATCAGCAGAATGTCAGCGGGGCTACAGCGGCCTTGGAGCTTTCCCTCAGGTATTTCTCCGACCATCAGAGGAGTACAGGACAGGGGACTCATGTATCAGCGGCACTCGGGCCCGGAGCGGGCCTGGCAACTGTGGCTGCCCGCCGCGGGACAGGCCGCCGGGCTGGCCCGGCAGGCGACCCGCGAGGTGCTCCAGTCGTGGCGGCTCGGCCACCTGGAGGAGACAGCCGTCCTGCTCGTCTCGGAGCTGGTCACGAACTCGGTGCGGCACGCCCGGACCGCGGGTGAGCTGGCACTGCGGCTGGAGACCGCCGGGGACGGGCTGCGGATCGAAGTTCATGACGCCGACTCCCGCTGGCCACGGGCAGGCACGCCGGGCCAGATGGACGAATCAGGATTCGGGCTCGTGCTCGTGGGTGCGCTGACCGATAAGTGGGGCGTGAGTGGCACGAGGCTGGGCAAGGCAGTGTGGGCCGAGGTGGGCTTGCACGCGCCGCCCGCCGGATGAGCGGACAGCTGGTGCATTCGCGCGTGATGCACCAGCCGCGCCGGGCTACCGCGGGCAGCGGGCCGTGGATGACCGGACGATCAGCGAGGCGGGCATCAGGACCTGCTTAGCCGGTGAGCCGGGGCCCTGAGTGAGCCGCTCGAGCAGGAGGTGCGCCGCCTCCCGGCCGATGTCGTATTGCGGGATCCGGACGGTGGTGAGGGCCGGATGCCACCATTCCACGAAGGGCATGTCGTTGTAGCCGACGATGGAGAGGCTGGCCGGGCACGGGCGGCCAGCCTGCTGGGCGGCGGCATAACAGCCCAGGGCCATCAGGTCGTTGCCGGCCAGGATCGCCGTGACCGCCGGGGCCTTCGCGAGCAGGGCCAGCGCGCCGTCCTTGGCGGCGGGGGCGGTCAGCGCCGGGCAATGGCGGACGATCAGCCGGCCCGGGTCAAGCCCGCACTGGCCCGCGGAGGCCTGGAACGCCTCGGCCCGGGCCTGCACCACCGACAGGTTGGGCGGCCCGGTGAGATGGGCGATGTCCCGGTGGCCGAGACCGGCCAGGTGCCGCATGGCCGCCTGGACGCCGGCCCGGTCGTCGCTGCTGACCG
Organism: uncultured Actinomycetes bacterium; assembly: GCA_963840195.1. GTDB lineage: Bacteria > Actinomycetota > Actinomycetes > Streptosporangiales > Streptosporangiaceae > RYN-230. Next base: position 41,449 of record CAWIYD010000010.1, on the reverse strand, counting down.
CGGGCAGCGCCGGGCCGCCCGTCTCCCGGTTGACCAGGATGACGGGCTCAGCCCCGGACGCGAGCCGTCCGATCGTCGTGCCGTCCAGGGTTGCCGAGGCCACGATGTAGCCGTCGCAGCGGCGGGCCCGCAGCGCGGCGATGCGGTCGCGTTCCCGTCCGGGATCGTTGCCGGTGTTGACGACGAGCGACACGTAGCCGGCCTCGGCCAGCGCGTCTTCGATGCCCTGGACGATGGGCGGGAAAACCGGGTTGGCCAGGTCGGGGACGACGACGCCGACCGCGGCGCTGCGGCCCGCGCGGAGGGTCTGGGCGACCGGGTCGGGAACGTAGCCCAGGCGGCTGGCGGCCGACCGGACCCGCTCGGCGGTGGGCGCCGAGATCCGGCCTTCGCGGCGCGGGTCGAGCGCCCGCGACGCCGTGCCCGGGTGGACCCCCGCGAGCGCGGCGACGTCCCGGATCGTCGGGCGGCCAGCCATGCACCAGAGCGTACCGGCCACGGCAAACGGTTGCCAGTCCCGGCGGCCAGCCCTCTTGACAGATGAAGCGGAACAGCCAGAGAGTGGGCATAGCGCATGGCAATCGATTGCCAGAGAGAGGTTCCGATGCCCCGTATCAGTTACGTCGAGCCGAGTACCGTCACCGATCCCGAGCTGGCGGCGCTCCTGGAGGAATCCCGCAGGTACGGCACCCCCCGGCTGGAGAGCCAGGCCATCCGGGCCCACGTGCCGGCCGTCCTGCGGACCTTCTCGGCATCCTGGCAGCAGGTGTTCCGCGAGGGCGTGCTCGATCACAAGATCAAGGAACTCGCCCGGGTCTACGTGGCGAAGTCACTCGAGTGCGGCTACTGCGCCGGCCAGCGGTCGCACATCGCGGCCGCCCAGGGGGTCACCGAGGACAAGTACGACGAGATCATCGACTTCCGCAAGTCCGGCCGGTACGACGATCGTGAGCGCGCGGCCCTGCGCTGGGCCGAGGCCATCGCCTGGGATCCCGGCAGCGCCGACGATGACCTCTGGGACGAGTTGCACAACCACTTCTCCGAGCCCGAACTGGTCGAGCTGGGCTATTTCATCGGCCTGACCATGGGACAGCAGCGGTTCCTGAAGACCCTCCAGGTCAAGAACGGCGAGCTGGGCACGGACAGCCTGGCCGGCCTGGCCCCCGAGGTCGCCCGCGAGCTGGCCGCGCAGGACCGCAGCCGGGCCGGTTAGAGCGGGGTTAGCGGGGTCCGGAAATTCTTTGGCGGCCGTGTCGATCTGGCGGCCCGGCGTTCGACGTCTGGGCGAACAGGCAAAGTTGCGGTGACCATGACCGGCCTCCGGCGGAACCGGAGGGCGCCCGGCCGGTCCCCGCCCGGAACCGAAGGAGCAGGACCCATGCGATTCCTGGGTTACACGCTGGCCGACCCGTCCATCCCGACCCCGCCGCCGACCCCGGAGATGTATGCCCGGATGGGCGAGTTCATGGCCGAGGCCAACAAGGCGGGCGTGGTGGTGGCCACCGGCGGCATCGCCTCATTCGACGAAGCCACCAAGGTCCGCTACGCCGACGGCGAGTTCACCGTCATCGACGGGCCCTACACCGAGGCCAAGGAACTGGTCGGCGGCTGGGCGCTGATGGAGGTCCGGGACAAGGCCGAGGCGATCGAGTGGACCAAGCGCTTCCTGGTGGCCGCCGGCGGGGGCGAGTCCACCATCCGCGAGGTCTACAGCTGAGGACGGCAAGTTCCGGCGGGGCCCGGCCGGGCCCCGCCGGAACTTGCCTGGCCGCCAGGCCGGTGATCTGATCGGACCTTGTGGGGAGCTCCCAGGCACACGCCGCGATCGAGACGGTGATCCGGCTCGAATCGTCCCGGCTCATCGCCGGGCTGGCCAGGTACGCGGCCGGGGACATCGGCGCAGCCGAGGAACTGGCCCAGGACGCCGTGGTCGCCGCGCTGGAGCAATGGCCGGAGCAGGGGGTGCCCGCCAACCCGGGCGCCTGGCTGATGACGGTGGCCAAACGGCGGGCCGTGGACCAGTTCCGCCGTAACCGGGAGCTGGAACGCAAGTACGCGCAGATCGGCCGGGTGCTCGAGGGCGAGACGGACGACGGGACGGCCGCCCTGGACCGTGCCGTCACCGACGACATCGACGACGACCTGCTGCGGCTGATCTTCATCTCCTGCCACCCGGTGCTCCCGGTGCCGGCCCGGGTCGCGCTGACCCTGCGCCTGCTCGGCGGGCTGAGCACGGCGGAGATCGCCCGCGCCTTCGTGCTGCCGGAGCCGACGATCGCGCAGCGGATCGTCCGCGCCAAGAGGGCCCTCGCCGCCTCGGGGGTTCCCTTCGAGGTCCCCAGCGGCCAGCAGCGGCAGGCCCGGCTGGCCTCGGTGCTCGAGGTGATCTACCTCGTCTTCAACGAGGGTTACTCGGCCACCGCGGGCGATGACTGGATGCGCCCGGCCCTGTGTCACGAGGCGGTCCGGCTGGGCCGGCTGCTGGCCCAGCTCGCGCCGGACGAGCCGGAGGTCCACGGCCTGGTGGCGCTGATGGAGATCCAGTCGTCCCGGATCCAGGCGCGGACCGGCCCATCCGGCGAGCCGGTGCTGCTGCTCGACCAGGACCGGGCCCGGTGGGATCAGCTGCTCATCCACCGGGGCCTGGACGCCCTGGCCCGGGCGGAGGCGCTCGGCGGCATGCGGGGCCGCTACGTCCTGCAGGCCGCGATCGCCGCCTGCCACGCACGGGCGTTCCGCGCGGAGGACACCGACTGGGCGCGCATCACCGAGCTGTACTCCGTGCTGGCCGAGGTGATGCCATCACCGATCGTGGAGCTGAACCGGGCGGTCGCGGTGTCTATGGCGTTCGGCCCGCAGGCCGGCCTGGACCTCGTCGACCAGCTCGCCGCCGAGCCTGCGCTGCGCACCTATCACCTGCTGCCGAGCGTGCGCGGTGACCTGCTGCTCAAGCTGGGCCGGCCCGCCGAGGCCCGGGGCGAGTTCCAGCGCGCCAGCGAGCTCACCCGCAACGCCCGGGAGCGGGAGCTGTCCGCGGAACGGGCCCGTACGGCCAGCGGCGAGCCAGCCAATGCCAGCCGCCCGGGCCAGATGCCCAGCCGGCCCAGCAGCCGCGGGTCATGAGCGTCTGCTCCGCTGCACAATTCGGAGGTATGCCCTGCGTCGGTGCGCTTCCAGCATTATTAATGCTCCCGGCTACGCTGACGGGAAAGCACCGCATGGCCTCTGGCATGTTCACCAGGCTTACCCGGATGCCGCCCTGCAGCCGGGCCAGAACATTGATGATGACTTCTGCTTCCTCAAGGCAGCGGCCAATATGCAGGCGGCCTGGTATTCGGGTGGCGTCCGGAATCCGGTGCAAAAGGACGGGCGCGGTTCCGGTTCAGGATGATGTTAGGCGATGGCGCTGACATTCTGCGGAGTGCCGCTGTCCTGGCGGGCGTTCCGGCCTTCGTGCCCCCCGCCGCCCGGACTCAGCGCCCGGGCGCGAGCAGTTGGCTGATCAGCAGCTCGGCCAGCCACTCGGCATAGGCGGCGTCGGACCAGCCGCAGCCGTCGGTGGCTCCGAAGTACAGCTCCACCCCGGTCAGGATCCAGGCCCGGTTGACGGCCTGGCTGCGGCTCAGCCCGGCGCGCAACGCGCTGCTCACCTCCAGGGTGCCCACGAGCGCGTCCAGCGCCGCCCGGCGGTGACCGTCGGCCTCGGCCCGCAGTTCGAGCAGGGCCGGATCGCTCGCGGCGCCCTGCGCCGCGGCGATGACCGCCTTGCTGCTGGCGAACAGGCCCGCGCTCCACTGCGCGAACGCCGTCAGCTTGCCCCGGGGACCGGGCTCGGTGGCGATGCGCTCCCGCCAGCCGGCCGCGTCGGCGTTCTCCTCCCACTGGGCCAGCATCGCCCGCAGGATCGCTGCCTTGGAGCCGAAGGTGGCGTACACGGTCTGCGCCGATACCCCGGCGCGCTCGGCGATGGCCGCGACCGTGGTGGCGCCGAACCCGTGTTCGGTGAACAGTCCCAGGGCCGCCGTTGCGATCCGGCGGCGGGTGTCAGCGGCGCGCTCCTCCCGCAGCGGCGACCGGTAGCCTCCTCGCCGCTCACCCCCGATTTCGCTCCGCACCAGGGCCCTCTCACCTCGTATGGCCGTGATTCATCTTAGTGAACTCTGTCGAATATAGTACACTCCACCATATGCGGAATGAGGTGGCACAGCCCGGTACGGGCGCCCAGCCCGGGCAGCGGCTCGGCTCGTTCATCGGCGGCGTGTTCGGGCTGATCTACGTGGAGGTCAACGCCGGCGTCCTGGCCGCGCCGGCCGCGACAGCGCTGAGGATCGCGGGGGCGGTGGCGTTCGCCGGGCTGCTGGCGCTGCTCGCGGTCAACAGGGGTTCGGGCGCTCCGGCCGCCGCGGCGGCGCGCGGCGGCTTCGGGCCACGGTACTGGCTGGTGGTGGCGGCCGAGGTGGCCGCCATCGTGGCCGGCAGTGCCCTGCTCAACGGCCCGCTCGACCGGCCCCGCGCCGTGGTGGCCTGGGTCTCCGTCGTGGTCGGGATGCACTTTGCCGCCCTGGCCGCGGTCTGGCGGGTGTCACTGTTCCGGTGGCTGGGCGCGGCCATCGTCCTGTGCGGCCTGGCCGGCCTGGCCGCCGCGGGCCTGGGCGCGTCCAGCGCCGTGATCGCCACCGTCGGGGGCGTTCTGCCCGGGGCGCTGCTCCTGGCGGCCGGCTACCGCGGCGCCAGCGCCACCATCGTGCCCCGCTCCCAGCGAGCCAGCAGGCCCGCAGACCAGCCCGGTATCCACCGTGCAACCAGACAGTAGCCGGTCATTTAACGGCCGCTCAGCCTGTGGCTGATTGGCGGATACGAGCAAGACGGAAACACGCCTGCCGTTTCGTATTCACCATACTTCGGCACCAACGTGCGGGATCTCTGCAGCACGGCCAGCGAAGCGTTCCGTTAACGCTTTACCACCCCCGCGAAAATCCGGGCGCGGCACCGGGCGATGATCCCTTATCCTCTGGGTGTGGCGCGCGACGAACGCGGAGTAACCCCGCAGAGCGAGGACTTCTCCGCCTGGTACAACGAAGTCGTCTTCAAGGCCGAACTGGTCGACCGCGGCCCGGTCCGGGGCACGATGGTGATCCGCCCCTACGGATACCGGATGTGGGAGCTGCTGCAGGCCGACATCGACCGGCGGATCAAGGAGACCGGTCATGTCAACGCCTACTTCCCGCTGCTGATCCCGGAGAGCTACCTGAAGCGCGAGGCCGACCACATCGAGGGTTTCGCGCCGGAACTCGCGGTGGTCACCCACGCGGGCGGCAAGGAACTCGAGGAGCCGCTGGTCGTCCGGCCCACCTCGGAGACGGTCATCGGCGAGATGATGGCCAAGTGGATCAGCTCGCACCGGGATCTGCCGCTGCTGCTCAACCAGTGGGCGAACGTGGTCCGCTGGGAGATGCGGCCGCGGATGTTCCTGCGCACCACCGAGTTCCTGTGGCAGGAGGGTCACACCGCGCACGCCGATGAGGCAGACGCGATGCGGGAGACCCTGCTCGCGCTCGACCTCTACGAGCAGGTGGCCAGGAACGTGGCGGCCATGCCGGTGGTGGCGGGCGAGAAGACGGCCGGCGAGCGGTTCCCCGGCGCCAGGCGGACCTACACGGTCGAGGGCATGATGCGCGACGGCCGGGCCCTGCAGGCCGGCACGTCGCACTACATGGGCACGAACTTCGCCGGGGCCTTCAACATCCAGTACGCGGCGGAAAGCGGCGAGCTGGAGCTGTGCCACACCACCTCGTGGGGCATGAGCACGCGCATGATCGGCGGAGTGATCATGACGCACGGGGACGACAAGGGCCTGGTCCTGCCCCCGCTGCTCGCTCCCTACCAGGTGGTGATCGTGCCGATCGGCCGCGGTGAGCAGGCGGGGCAGGTGCTGCCCCCCGCCCGGGAGCTGGCCGGCCTGCGCAGCGCCGGCATCCGCACGCACGTGGACGACCGGCCACAGGTCTCCCTCGGTTTCAAGATCAACGACTGGGAGATGCGCGGCGTCCCGATCCGGCTGGAACTCGGCCCGCGGGATCTGGCCGCGGGCACGGCACTGATGGCCGGCCGGCTCGGCGGCCAGAAGACGCCGGTCTCGCTGGACTCCGCCCCGGCCCGGCTGAACTTCGAGCTCACCGCGTTCCAGGATCTGCTCCTGCGGCGGGCCACCGAATTCCGCGACGATCGGACCGTCACGGTGGACACCTGGGACGATTTCGCGGCGGCGGTCGCGGCCGGCTGGGCCCGGGCGTTGCACTGCGGCCAGCCGGAGTGCGAGGACGATATCAAGGCCGCCACGGCCGCCACGCCGCGCGTCATTCCGGCGGACGACGAGCCGGACGAGGGCACCTGCGTCCGCTGCGGTCAGCCGTCTGCCTACGGCAAGCGGCTCATCTTCGGCCGCGCGTACTAGCCGCGCATGGTAGGAGCCCGCCGGGGCCCTGTCTCGAAGCGTAAATAGTTATACAATTAGCAGGCTGGCCAGGCGCCGCATTCAGGTCGGCCAGGGCACGGACTGGAGGCAGCGTGGACGCCACAGTGTTCGCCGAGGTGCTGGCCGAGACCCGCCGGTTCGTGCGAGAGCGGGTGGTGCCCGCCGAAGCCCAGATCGAGGAGAAAGACGAGATCCCGGAGGACATCCGCCAGGCGGCCCGGCAGATGGGGCTGTACGGGTTCGCGCTGCCCGAGCGGTATGGCGGGCTGGGCCTGTCCATGGTGGAGGAAGTGCAACTGGCCATCGAACTCGGCTACACCACCCCGGCGCTGCGCTCCTTGTTCGGCACCAACAACGGCATCGCCGGGCATGTGCTGCTGCTCGGCGGCACGGCGGAGCAGCAGGAGCACTGGCTGCCCCGGCTGGCCAGCGGCGAGGTGACGGCATCGTTCGCGCTCACCGAACCCGAGGCCGGCTCGGACCCGTCCACCCTCATCACCCGGGCCGACCGGGATGGAGCGGACTGGGTGCTGGACGGCCTCAAGCGCTACATCACCAACGCCCCGGTCGCCGACCTGTTCATGGTGTTCGCCCGGACCGACCAGGCCGCCCCGCCCAGCCGGGGCATCTCCGCCTTCCTGGTGCCCCGCGACACCCCCGGCCTCACCGTCGGCCCGAGAGACCACAAGATGGGGCAGGCGGGCGCGTGGACCGCGGATGTCCTGCTGGATGGTGTGCGGGTGCCCGGGTCGGCGGTCGTCGGCGGCGACGCCGGGGAGGGCCGGGGACTGCGCATCGCGATGGGCTGCCTGGCGCACGGCCGGGTGCACATCGCCGCGACGTGCGTCGGCATGGCCGAGCGCCTGGTGGACGAGTCGGTGTCGTTTGCCCGGGACCGCCGCCAGTCGGGCCGCCCGATCGGCTCGTTCCAGCTCGTGCAGGGGCTGGTCGCCGACTCGATGACGGACTACTACGCCGGCCGGGCCACGGTCCTGGACGCCGCCCGGCGCTTCGACACCGGCGAGGACACCACCGTGGGCCCGTCCTGCGCCAAGTACTTCGCCAGCGAGATGGTGTGCCGGGTCGCCGACCGGGCCGTCCAGGTGCACGGCGGCGCCGGGTACATGCGGGGGGTGCCGGTCGAGCGGTTCTACCGGGACGCGCGCCTGTTCCGTATCTACGAGGGGACCAGCCAGATCCAGCAGGTCATCATCGCCCGCGCCCTGCTCGGCGAGGCCGCCCGCGGCTGACGACGTCAAGCATCCGGCCGGAGGGCCGGCCCCCGGGTCTTCCTGGCCGCGGCCGGCGAGGCGAGGAGCACGGTGGCCGGCGAGGTCGCGGGACGGCAGCCAGATCAGCCTGCGTGGCGCCGGCCTCAGGACAGCAGCTCGACGACGGCGCCGGAGGCCCGGCCGCCCAGCACGATGTTGGCCGATCCGCTCAGGTGCTCGCGCCAGTGATCCTCCGCCTCCTCCCCGCTGCGCGTGCGGATCAGCTCCACCAGCCGGGTGTGCGCGCGTGTCGCGGTCTTGGCCAGTTCCTGCTCGTGCTGCCAGTCATGGCTCTCGGCGTAGGCGCGGTCGCCCGCGCGGATGATGTCGGTCACCATGGCCGCCAGCACCTGGAGGGTTCCGCTGCCGGACAGTTCGACGATCAGGCGGTGGAACTCAGCGTCCGAGGTGAGCGCGGCACCCGGGTCCTCGACGGACTCGTGCTGCCGGTCCAGCGCTTCCTGCAGCCGCGCCAGGTCGGCCGGGGTGCGGCGGCGGGCCGCCATCCGGGCCGCGGCGGGCTCGAGGACGGCGCGGGCGTCATAGACGTCGGACAGCAGCGTCCCGCGGTACTGCAGCACCAGGCCGACCTGGCGGGCGGCCACGGTGATGTCGGGTACGTGCACCCGGGCGCCACCGCGGACCCCGCGCCGCACGGTGATGGCGCCCTCGGCCTCCAGGATGCGGAACGCCTCACGGAGCGTCGGCCGGGAAACGCCGTACTCCCCCATGAGGACGCTCTCGGATGCCAGCTGGTCGCCTTCCTTGAGCTCACCGAGCACGATCTGGCGGCGCAGGTGCGCCGCGACCATCTCCCCGGCCTTCGGCACCCGGACGGTCGGGCTCCCCTTGACGGCGTTCAAGCTTTCCCCTCGGGCCGGCCCGGCTCCATCCCGGATGGAACCGCCTCGATCCGCTTATGAAATAAGCATACGAGGATAACTCTATGGAGGGCCGGCCTGCCGTGCGCAGGCTGACGGCCAGCGAGTCCGGCTAGGACCGGTGCTGGGATTTCCGCTGCTGATGAACGTGCTGGACGGCCCGGCCCGGCGCGGGAAGACTCGCGGACAGAAAGGAGCGGCCTCGATGCGGGTAGCGGTACTGGCTGACATCCACGGGAACCTCCCGGCGCTGGAGGCCGTGCTGGGCGATGTGGCGGCGGCGGGCGCGGACGTGATCGTGCTGAACGGAGACCTCGCCGACGGCCCGATGCCCGGCCCGACCCTCGACCGGCTGGCCACCCTGGGCGACCGCGCCGTGTGGGTACGCGGGAACAGCGACCGGTGCCTGGCCGAGGCGTTCGACGGCACGTTCCAGCCGACCGGCCTGGCCGCTAACGCGCCCGCGGAGCACTACGCCTGGTGCGCGGCCCGGATCAGCCCGGCGCACCGGGACCGGCTGGCGGCGCTGCCGCTCACCGTCACGCTCGACATCGACGGCCTCGGCCCGGTCACCTTCTGCCACGGCACGCCGCGCGACGACAACGAGTTCATCTGCGTGGACAGCCCGGTCGGGCACTACCAGGCCGCGTTCGCCGGACTGGCCGCGCAGACGGTGGTGCTCGGCCACACGCACATGCCGTTCGACCGGCTCGCCGACACCCGCCGGATGATCAACCCGGGCTCGGTCGGGATGCCCTACGGTCACCCGGGCGCAAGCTGGGCGCTGCTCGGCCCGGACGTGGTGCTGCGCCGCACCCAGTACGACGGTGCGGCCGCCGCCGCGGCGATGGAAGCCTGCGCCGCTGACCTGCCCGGTATCGAGTTCATCGCCGGCAACCTCGCGGGCCAGCCCCAGTGATGCCGACGCGCTGGCCGCCTTCGCTGAAGCGGAGCGGGAACAGGCCCGGTAGCGCCGGGGTTCACCCGGGTATGGCAACAGGGCACACGATCACCACCACTCCCAGCACCAAGCACGTCGTGGTCACCGTCGGCGGCGAGAAGCTGGCCGAGACCGACCGGCCGGTCCTGCTGGACGAGACCGGGCTGCCGACCCGCTACTACCTCCCCCGGGAGGACGTGCGGACCGACCTGCTGCGGCCCACCGACACCCACACCACCTGCCCATTCAAGGGCCAGGCGTCCTACTGGTCGGCAGAGGTGGACGGTGACGTCTACGACGACCTGGTGTGGAGCTACGAGAACCCGATCCCGCAGGCGGCCGAGATCGCCGGCCTGCTGTGCTTCTACCCGGACCGGGTGGAGCTGACCGTGGACGGGCAGGCCGCCTAGCACTGCCGCGCCACCGCGCCCATGCTGACACCGCCCGCTGACCTGTCCGAGGCTGCGCTGGAGCAGGCACTGGCGGAGGGCTGGGGAATCTCCGTCACTGCGGCCCGGTACCAGGCCGTCGGCTGGGGCAGCCACCACTGGGACGTCACCGGCGCAGCCGGGGCGCGGTGGTTCGTCACCGTCGACGAACTGGAGAACAAGCGGCTGTCGCGGCGCGAGCCGCTGGCCGCGGGATTCCGGCGGCTGCGCGCGGCGCTGGCCGCGGCGACGGATCTCCGGGACGGCGGCGCGGCGTTCGTGGTGGCACCCATTCCCGCCGGTGATGGCGAGCCGCTGACCCGGGTCGGGGAACGGTTCGCGGCCGCGGTCTACCCGTTTGTCGACGGGCAGAGTTTCGAGTCGGGCGAGTTCTCCTCGCCCGAGCACCGGCGCGGCGTGCTCGGCCTGGTGGCTGCGGTGCACAGCGCCCCGGCGGCGGCCCGGCGGCGTGCGCTGGCGGATGATTTCGCGGTGCCGCACCGGGACGAACTGGAGGCGGCCTGTGACCCGGACGGCGAGCCCCCCGGTTGCGGGCCGTACGCGCGTCCCGCCTGGCTCCTCGTCCAGCGGCATGCGGCGCCGCTGCGGCAGTTGCTCCGCCGCTACGACCATCTGGTCCGGCAGGCCCGCGCCCGGCCCGCCCGGGCTGTCCTGACCCACGGCGAGCCCCATCCCGGTAACACGCTGCTGACCGCCGCCGGCTGGGTGCTGATCGACTGGGACACAGCCCTGGCCGCCCCGCCTGAGCGCGACCTGTGGAGCCTCGATCCCGGCGACGGGACCATCCTGGATGCCTACGCCGACCTCACCGGCGTGATCCCCCGGCCGGACCTGCTCGGCCTTTACCGGCTGCGCTGGGACATCGCGGAGATCGCCGTGGACGTGGGCCGGTTCCGCCGGCCGCATGCCCGGACGGCCGATGACAGCCAATCGTGGGAGCTGCTCAGTTCCGCGATCGGGCAGGCCTGCTCGGGGGCGGACTCAGCCAGCCCGCTCCGGCAGGCCGATCCGGACATCAACGCCGGGTGAGTAGTGCACCAGGGGATCCCCGGCGGGAGCCGGCAGGCCGGCCGCGGGGATGAGCCCGTCCGTGACCGCGAGGGCCTCGGCCCGGTACAGCGGCCAGGGCTGGTGCTCGGCCCGGGCCGACAGCCGCCGGCCGGCGAACACGCTGTACAGCCGCCACCGGGCGGTGAGGAAGTGGTCCCGGTCGCCGAGCCCGGCCGGCTCGTAGGGCTCGCCGATCCGGATCCGGACCTCGCTGACGGCGCCGCGGGGGCCCGGGATGCGGCGGCGGCAGTGGTAGCTGACATCGCGGCCATCCCGGGACAGCCCCATCGCCGACCAGAAATACGGCAGCCCGTAGCTGGCCCGGGCCACGGCCACCGCGCCACCGCGGGCCGCGTCCAGGGACAGGAACCAGATCCCGGGCTGCCCGGCCCGGTCCCGTACGTAGGTGCGCACGTTGGTCTCGCAGAAGTTCGACACCCAGGGCGCCCCGCGGCCGCCGGGGGTATGCACCCGCATGAAGAACGGCACCAGCCCGACCCAGGCCCGCCCGTCGTGCAGATCCGCCCGCAGCCCGTCCGGCAGCAGCCGCTGGATCACGGCCGGGTCGTAGGACCAGTGCAGGAAGGTGAGGCGTTCCCAGCGCTGCCGCATCACCGGGCGCTCGACGCGCAGCGGGCAGTCCGGCGAGATCCCGCCCGGCCCGGCCGGCGCCAGTTCCTCACCTGTCACCGGCCCAGCCTAGCCGCGCAAGTCGGCGATCCTCCGGCGCAGCCCGCCGAGCGTGCGCAGCGCCAGCGCCACCTGCGTCTCCCCCAGGACAGCCGGGCCCGCGAATCCCGGCTTCCGGTTCGGTATGGCGGGTGCGGGCAAACCCCGATGACCGTGAGGCCGGGGCCCGATCCGGGAGCGGCGGTCAGGAGGCGCCGCGGGCGAAGTCCAGTGCTTCCCGGGCCAGCGGGAGCCAGGGCAGCTCCGAGCCCGGATCGAGGCTGAGCCACTCCTTCATCGGAGTCCCCTTGTTGGCGTCGAACCGGGCCCCTTCGCCCGCGCCGACCAGCGCGTTGACCCGCTGCGCCGGGAGCTTCAGCACCAGGGCGCCCCGGACCAGCATGGCGAAGATCCGCTTCTCCCAGCGCAGCGCGGAGCGGCCGAATCCGCTGCCGCCGCGCGGCGGGGTGACGCCGGGCATGCCGACCAGCTCATCGACCAGGTCCGCGAAGCGCTCCGCCGGGGTCGGCGGGCGCACGTCGTTGTCACTCACGCGGCTAACGCTAGACAGGGATGCCGACAACTGGGCGGGCGCTGGTCACCGGGCGCGGGACGTGGCGGAGACTGGGACCATGCGCTATCTGGCCACAGACACCGCCAAGCGGATTTCCAAGATCGGGCTGGGGACCTGGCAGTTCGGGTCCCGGGAGTGGGGGTACGGCGACCCGTACGCCGCCGGGGAGGCTCGCGCCATCGTGCGCCGTGCCCTCGACCTGGGCGTCACCCTGTTCGACACCGCTGAGATCTACGGCTTCGGCCGCAGCGAGCGGATCCTGGGTGAGGCGCTGGGAGACGACCTCGAATCGGTCTTCCTGGCCACGAAGATCCTTCCCTTGCTGCCCTTCGGCCCGGTCGTCGAGCAGCGCGCCGTCGCCAGCGCCAACCGGCTGGGCGCCCGGCACCTCGACCTGTACCAGGTGCACCAGCCGAACCCGGTGATCGGTGACACCACGACCATGCGCGGCATGCGCGCGCTGCAGCGGGTGGGGCTGGTCGGGGAGGTCGGCGTGAGCAACTACTCGCTGGACCGCTGGCGCAGCGCCGAGGCGGCGCTGGGCGGCCGGGTGCTGACCAACCAGGTCCGGTACAGCCTGGTGGACCGCTCGCCCGAGCGCGACCTGCTGCCGTACGCGGAAGCGCAGGAGAGGGTGATCATCGCCTACAGCCCGCTGGCCCAGGGCCTGCTGTCCGGCCGGTACCAGGCAGGCACGCGGCCGACGAACCGCGTGCGCGGAGCCAACCCGCTGTTCCTGCCGGAGAACCTGGACCGGGCCGGTGACCTCATCGGGGTACTGCGGGAGGTGGCGGACGCGCACGCGGCCACGCCGGCCCAGATCGCGCTGGCCTGGGTGATCCACAGCCCGGCCGTCACCGCGATCCCCGGCGCCTCGAGCGTCGAGCAACTGGAGCGCAACGTGGCCGCCGCGGACATCGACCTGACCGGTGAGGAGTACCAGGCACTGCGCGCCGCCGCCGAGAATTTCCAGCCGGTCACCGGGCGGGCCGCCTTCCCGGCAATGGCCCGGGCCCGGCTCGGCCGCTGAAGGGCCGCCCGGCTCGGGCGCGAAGACCCGCCCAGCCCCGCCCGGGCTCAGCCAGGGCCCGGGTTCAGCCAGGGACCGGGCTCAGCCGCGGCCGATGTACGGCATGGCCGTGGCCGTCAGGGTAAGGAACTGGACGTTGGCGTCCAGTGGCAGGCCCGCCATGTAGAGCACCGCGTCCGCGACGTGCCGGGCATCGAAGGTGGGCTCGGCGGCCAGCGTGCCGTTGGCCTGCGGCACGCCACTGGCCATCCGGGCGGTCATCTCGGTGGCGGCGTTCCCGATGTCGATCTGCCCGCAGGCGATGCCGAAGGGCCGGCCGTCCAGCGAGATGGACTTGGTCAGGCCGGTCAGCGCGTGCTTGGTCGCCGTGTAGGCCGCGCTGCCCGGGCGGGGCACCTGCGCCGAGATCGACCCGTTGTTGATGATCCGCCCGCCCTGGGGCTGCTGTGCCTTCATCATCCGCACCGCCTGCCGGGCGCACAGGAACGCGCCGGTGAGGTTGGTGTCCACCGCGCGCCGCCAGCCGGCCACCGGGATCTCATCCACCGGGCCGGCCGGGCCGAAGACGCCGGCGTTGTTGACCAGCAGGTCCAGCCGCCCCCAGCGCTGCTGGACCGCCGCGAAGAGCGCCGCCACCGATTCCGGTTCCGTGACGTCGGCGGGCACCGCGAGCGCCGCCCCGCCCGGGGCTGACGCACCGTCCAGGGTCTCGCGGAGCGCCGCCTCCCGGCGCCCGGCCGCGGCGACCCGCCAGCCGGCGCCGAGCAGGGCGACGCTGATGGACCGGCCCAGGCCTGACCCGGCCCCGGTCACCACGGCCACCCCGGGCTCTGCCATCGCCGCCTCCTCGCTGAGCATCATGGCCCCGGCCCCGCCCCAGGGGGAACCCCTCCCCCGGCGCTACCGCAGCGCACCGGGCCGGCGTCCCGGCCCTCTAGGCTGGGCAGGTAACCGTCCCAGCACAGGAGGTCCGATGCCCGGTAGTGCGCCGGGGCCGGAAGGTCCCAAGGACGATTTGAAGCGGAAGTTCCGTGAGGCACTCGACCGCAAGCGCGGCCAGCAGGCGGCGCACAACGACCGTCAGGCCAGCCAGGGCGGCGGGAAGGTATCCGGTGCTCACGGGCCCGCCGGCCAGAGCAAGCGATCGTTCCGCCGCAAGAGTGGCGGCTGAGCGGCGGCCGGGGCGCGGCCGGTGACCGGCAGGCTCACCGCCCGCCCCGGCGGGGCCGCCCGGCTCCGGGCGCTGCTCGGCTCGGGCGAGGCCATCCTGGCCCCGGGCGCGTTCGATCCGCTGGCCGCCCGGCTGGTGGAAGAGGCCGGCTTCCCGGCGGTCTACATGACCGGCTTCGGGACGTCGGCCGCGCTCCTGGGACGCCCCGACGTCGGCCTGCTGACGATGACCGAGATGGTGGACAACGCCCGGCGGATCGCCGGGTGCGTGGACATCCCGGTGATCGCCGACGCTGACACCGGCTACGGCAATCCGCTCAATGTGATCAGGACCGTCGCCGCGTACGAGAACGCGGGGGTGGCCGCCATCCACCTGGAAGACCAGGTCGCGCCGAAGAAGTGCGGCCACATGGAGGGCAAGCTGGTCATCCCGGCGGCCGAGATGGCGCAGAAGGTCCGGGCCGCGGCCGAGGCCCGGTCATCCGCCGATCTCGTGATCATCGCCCGGACCGACGCCCGGGCGGTGGAAGGGCTCGCGAGCGCGCTCGACCGGGCCGGACGCTACCGCGAGGCGGGCGCGGACGTGCTGTTCATCGAGGCGCTGACCTCCGAGGAAGAGATCGTGGCCGCGGCCCGCGCCTTCCCGGGCGTCCCGCTGCTGTTCAACTGGGCGGAAGGCGGCAAGACCCCGGCGGTCAGCCTGGAGCGGCTCCGGCAGCTCGGCTACCAGATCGTGATCTTCCCGATCAGCACGCTGCTCGCGGCCACCGCCGCCATGCGCCGGGTGCTCCAGGAGATCGCGCAGGCCGGCACGCCCGCGGCGATCCTGCCCGAGCTGCCCGGGTTCGGCGAATTCTGCGATTTCATCGGACTGCCCGAGGTACGGGAGGCGGAGCGGCGCTACGCCGCCACCGATCCGCCGCCGCAGCCTCCTGGCTGATGCCACGCGGCAGGCCGCTGCCCGGCCGGGCACCCCCCGGCAAGGCACTGCCGGGGAGCCCGCCAGCGGGGAGACCGCTACCCGGCGGCAGCATCGGCATGAGGGCGGTATCCCCGGTGAGGATCTGCAACTGCAGCCGGAGGAGGCCCGGGCCGGGCGACGTGGCCGGCTGCCCGGCCGGCACCGGACGGGCCTCGGCGAACTGGGCCAGCGCCTCGGCCCGCCGGCCCGACCGGTACAGCGCCACCATGAGCTGGCCCAGGAACCGCTCGCGCTGCGGATGCGCCCGGATGAGCCCGGTCAGCACCGGCACCGCCTCGTGGTGGCGGCCTAGCGCCAGCATGAGCTCGACCCGCTCCTCCAGGACGGCCAGCCGGAGCTCGGCCAGGCGCTCCCGCTCGGCCGCGGCCCACGGGCCGGGCACCGCGTGCAGCGGCTGGCCCTGGAACCTGGCCACGGCCGCGTCCAGGGCCCGCGCCGCGGAATGCAGCCGCCCGGCAGTACACCAGCCCCGGGCGCTGGCCAGGTCGCGGTCGAGCAGCCCGGCGTCCATGCCGGCGGCACCGAGCCAGAGCAGGTAACCGGGACGGCCGCCGGCCAGCGCCGGGCCCTCCAGGACCGGGCCAGCGAGCGCTGAGCCAGCGGCCACCGCACCGGCGCTACTGCATCCCTCGAGCACCCGGCGCAGCCCGGTGACGTGCGCGGCCACGCGGCTGGCCGCGCGCCGGGCCGGCGGCCCCGCGGCCAGGCCGCGGGCGATCTCGCTCGCCGCGACGGGCCGGCCGCCGCGCATCGCCAGCATGGCGAGCACGGCGCGCCGCTGCGGCGACCCGATGCGCAGTTCCTGGCCGCCCCGCCAGGCCCGCACCGGGCCCAGCAGCTGAATCCTTAATGTCCCGCTATCCCCGCTCACCCGTCACTCCCCGTGCCGGTTCTCCCCAGGGGAAACGGGCGGCCGCGGCTCCCGGTTCACCACAGGCCAGAAATCAGCCGGCCCGGGCGGGCCAGTCGATCCGGGCCCAGACCACCCAGCCGGTGCACGGGCCGCCGGCCACCCCGGCGTCGCTGGCCAGCCGCCCGATGATCTCCAGGCCGTGCTGGCGGCCGTCCAGTTCCGGCGGCCGCCACACGCCGCCGCCGCCAGCGACCTCCAGCCACACGTAGTCGCCCGCCCGGATCTCGACCCGGACGGTGAACGTCCCGCCGGGCTGCCCGCTGGCGGAGTGGGTCACGCAGTTGGCGGCGAGCTCGGACACGCAGAACACGGCGTCGTCGGCCACCGGGGTCCCGGCCAGCAGCCCGGCCAGGAACCGGCGCGCCGCCCCGACCTGATCCAGCCGCCCCGGGAAGACGTGCTCACGCCGGGACGGGGGAACGGCCACGGCAGCGCCCGCTGTGGCCCGCAGCTCGGTTCCGGCGGGTCTCATGAGTCATCCCCCACGGTCGACTGCCACTACCCCTTGCTCACGGATCAGCGCGGCAAACACAGCGCAACAGATAATTCGTTACGAAAAATGAGGCTATTGACCTGCGACGGAGCGCTGGCCGGTGCCCGCCGCGGCCGGCGGGCGGGGTTCTGGTTAGCTTGACCGCGAGGAGGCTCAGCCGGTGCAGACGGCGTTCGTGCTTGGCGGCGGAGGCGTGCTCGGCGCGCACGAGGTGGGCATGCTGCGGGCGCTCGCCCAGGCAGGCGTGCGGCCCGACCTGGTCGTCGGGACATCCGTCGGGGCGATCAACGGGGCCATGGTCGCCGCCGACCCGGATTCCGCCGCGGCCCGGCTGGCCGAGCTCTGGCAGGGCGAGGCGCTGCGGCAGGCGTTCCGGGAGACGCTGTGGGGCCGGGCGGTCCGGCTCGCCCGCTCCGGGACCCACCTGCACTCCATCGAGCCGCTGCGCCGCATGCTGGACGACGCGCTGCCCGGCGGCACGTTCGCCGACCTGGCCGTCCCGTTCCACTGCGTCGCGGCCAGCATCGAGGATGCGACCGCCCGGTGGTTCAGCGACGGGCCGGTCGTGCCGGCCGTGCTGGCGTCGTGCGCGGTTCCCGGGCTGCTGCCCCCGGTGGAGGTGGACGGCCGCCACTACTTCGACGGCGGGCTGGTCGACTCGATCCCGGTCGGCCGGGCGGTGGCGCTGGGCGCGCGCACCGTCTGGGTGCTGCACGTGGGCCGGATCGAGCGGCCGCTGACCGTGCCGCGCCGGCCCTGGGAAGTGGGCCTGGTCGCGTTCGAGATCGCCCGGCGGCACCGCTTCCACGAGGAGATGGCCTCGCTGCCGGAAGGCGTGCAGGTTCACGTGCTGCCGTCCGGCGCGGACCCGCGGCCGCCAGATCTGTCCCAGCTGAGGTACCGCGACCGGGCTAAGGTCGGGCTACGGATGGAACGCGCCTACCAGGCGTCCGCGAGTTACCTCGCCGAGCTGGCCGGGCACTGATCTCCCAGCCGCGAGCGGAGGGAGCCGGGCATGCTGCCACCCAGGCTGGTCCGGAGGCTGGTGCTGGCGCCGCTGGCGATCGCCATCGCCGCGGCCATCGTGGTGTTGTTCCCGCCGCTCGCCCTGCTCGCCATCCTGCTCGGGGCGGCTGGCCGGTCCCGCCCGCACCGGATGCGGGCGCTCCGGCTGCTCACCTTCGCGCTGATCTGGCTGGCCGCCGAGACGGCGACGCTGTTCATGTCGCTCGGGCTGTGGATCGCCAGCGGCTTCGGCGGGCGGCTGCTCACCGAGCCGTACCAGGCCCGGCACTACGCGCTGATGGAGTGGTACGTGGGCCGGCTCTACCGTGCCGCCCGGCGCACCCTGGGACTCCAGGTGGAGGTGGAAGAGCCGGAGCTCACCCCGGCCGAGCGGGCGGCCCGGCTGGCTCACCCGGTCATCGTGCTCAGCCGTCACGCCGGGCCGGGTGACTCGCTGCTCCTGGTGCACCACCTGCTGACCGTGTACGGCCGGCGGCCGCGGATCGTCATGAAGGCCTCGCTTCAGCTCGACCCCAGCGTGGACGTGGTGGCCAACCGGGTGCCCAACGTGTTCATCAGCCACCGGCAGGCCGGCGAGCAGGTGTTCGTCGAGCAGATCCGCCGGCTGGCCAGCGGCCTCGACCAGGCCGGGGCGCTGGTGATCTTCCCGGAAGGCGGCAACTGGACGCCGGGCCGGTGGCGCCGCGGCATCCGGCGGCTGGAGCGCAGCGGGCGCCCTGACCTGGCCGTGCGGGCCAGCCAGATGCCCCACCTGCTGCCGCCGCGGGCCGGCGGCGCGCTGTCCGCCATCGCCGCCTGCCCCGCGGCCGACGTGATCTTCGTGGCCCACGCCGGCCTGGACAAGCTGGTCAGCATCTCCGACATCTGGCGCAGCCTGCCGATCCGGCAGGTGGTCCGGGCCCAGTGGTGGCGGGTGCCCGCCGCCGAGGTGCCACGGGCGGCCGGCCAGGAGGAGCAGGTGCGCTGGCTGTATGACTGGTGGCAGCGCATCGACGACTGGATCGACCGCAGCGAGGGAGACCAGACCGGGCGACCCCGCTCAGCGTTCCCGGATTCGGTGTTACCCTTTCCCGCAGGCCATTTCCGGCGTGAATTCATTGCAGACGGTCAGCCGCGCAGGAGGCACACCGTGCAGGTCGGGAGCGGCGCGAGTGGCGGCACGCCCGCTCCGCCGGGGCAGGACCGCGCGGTGCCCACCACCGCCAAGATCCTCATCGCGGGCGGATTCGGGGTCGGCAAGACCACGCTGGTCGGCGCGGTGAGCGAGATCCGGCCGCTGCGCACCGAGGAGACGCTGAGCGACCGCAGCGTCGGCATCGATGACCTCAGCGGGGTGGACCGCAAGAACACGACCACCGTGGCGATGGACTTCGGCCGGATCAGCTTCCACGCCCGGCTGACGCTGTACCTGTTCGGCACGCCGGGGCAGGAGCGGTTCTGGTTCATGTGGGACGAACTGTGCTACGGCGCGCTCGGCGCCGTGGTGATGGCCGACACCCGGCGGCTGGCCGACTGCTTCGCCTCGGTGGACTACTTCGAGCAGCGCGGGACCCCGTTCGTGGTCGCGGTCAACTGCTTCGACGGCGCCCCGCACTACGAGGCCGAGGAGGTGCGCGGGGCGCTCGACCTCGACCCCGGGGTGCCGCTGCTGCTCTGCGACGCCCGGGACCGGGAATCGGTCAAGCGGGTCCTCATCACCCTGGTGCAGTACCTGCTGGCCCGGACCGACGCCGCCGGCCAGGACGCCGCGCCCCTCCCGGCCGGGTAACCGGGCCGCGGCCGCCGCCCCGGTGGCGCTGGCCAGCCGCGGCGGCTCGGGTCAGCCAGCAGCAGCAGCCCGCGCAGGCAGGCGTTCATGACCAGGCCAAGGAGGGCGATGGTCAGGATGCCGGAGAACACCAGCGCGGTGTTGAGGTAGTCCCCCGCCTGCATGATCAGGTAGCCGAGGCCGCTGGTGGCCGCGATCAGCTCGGCCGCCACGATGCTGGTCCAGGCCCCGGCCATGGAGATGCGCATCCCGAAGCTGGCCACCTTGACCTTGCCGGTCAGGTGCCGCAGGCCCGGGAACGGCTCCCGGCAGCGGATTCCTCCCGGCCCGGAATGATCTGGCAATGACCGGCGTTATGCGGTACAGTCGCGGCAGGCGAAGATTTCCGCCGTCACGGCGCACGTGCCTCGCCAGAATCGCCGCCAGCCAGATTGGGCTGGCCCGCCGGATTCCTGGCCAGGAATGCCAGCCAGGCAGCTTTCTCTAGCTCCGTCCCGGGACTGTCCTCCCAGGCCAGGCGTTGAGCGATGACCACGGACGGGCCGTTTGGCTGGTGTTCGAAGAATTTCCTGGCCTCCAGCACGTGTGCATTTCCGCAGCGCCTTCCGGCGCTATTCCGGCGTGCCTTTATAACGGCCGCCCATCGAAGGGATTCTGCCCAGATGACCACAGCTACCCATGAGCCGCCCGCGGCCGGCCAGGCCCGGCCGCGGCGCGCGGAACCATCCGACCGGGCCAGGCAGCGGCCTGCCCGGCCGGCGCAGCAGCCGGCCCGGGCCGCGCAGCAGCCCCCGGACGCGGCGGCCGCCACCGAACCGGTGACCGGGCTGCTCGACACCGGCGACGGCAGCACCGCGTTCCTCCGCCGGGACGGCTACCAGCGGGGCCCGGACGACGTGTTCGTGCCCGCCGCCCTGATCCGCCAGCACGGGCTGCGTCCGGGCGACCAGGTCAGCGGGGCCGCCCGGGCGGCCGCCCCGGGAAAGGCCCGGGACCGGCACCCGTCGCTGACCCGGGTGGACAGCCTCAACGGGCTGCCCCCGGAGCAGGCCGCGCGGCGCCCCGCCTTCGCGGCCCTCACCCCGCTGCACCCGGATCAGCGGCTCCGGCTGGAAGCACCGGCCGGCTCCCCCATCGCCCGCATCATCGACCTCATCACCCCCATCGGGAAGGGCCAGCGCGGGCTCATCGTGTCCCCGCCCAAGGCGGGCAAGACCATGGTCCTGGCCGCCATCGCGGCAGCGGTCGCCGCCAACCACCCGGAAGTGCACCTCATGGTGGTGCTGGTCGGCGAGCGGCCCGAGGAAGTCACCGACCTGCGCCGCTCGGTGCACGGCGAGGTCGTCTACTCCACGTTCGACCAGCCGGCCCACGAGCACATCGCGGTCGCCGAGCTGGCCATCGAGCGGGCCAAGCGGATGGTTGAGATGGGCCGCGACGTCGTCGTGCTGCTCGACTCCATCACCCGGCTGGGCCGGGCGTACAACCTCGCGGCCCCGTCCAGCAGCCGCATCCTGGCGGGCGGCGTCGCCGTCGGCGCGCTGTACCCGCCGCGCAAGCTGCTCGGCGCGGCCCGCAACGTGGAGGGCGGCGGCTCGCTGACGCTGCTGTGCACCGCCCTGGTGGAGACCGGCTCCCGGATGGACGACGTGTTCTTCGAGGAGTTCAAGGGCACCGGGAACATGGAACTGCGGCTGCGCCGCGACCTGGCCGAGAAGCGCATCTTCCCGGCCGTCGACGTCGCCGCCTCCAGCACCCGCCGGGACGACCTGCTGCTCCCGCCCGCCGAGCACGAGGCCACCGCCCGGCTGCGCCGGGTGCTCACCGAGCTGGACCCGCAGCAGGCCATCGAGCTGCTGCTGGACAAGGCCCGCGACACCGCGTCCAATGCCGAGTTCCTCGGCCAGGTCCAGCGGGCCGCCTGAGCCCGCCCCCGCCTGAGCCCGCTCCCGGGCTCCCGGCTGAGCCCGCTCCCGGCCCCCGCCTGAGCCCCGGGCCCGCCGTCGGCCGGACGGCCACCCCTTGACCGGCTGACCCGGCCGGGCTAGCGTGGCCAAAATCGTCAGCAGGGATTGTCGCCAAAATCAGCCCGAATACCGGCCGCCACCCAGGGTGCTCGGCGGCCCGGCCCCGATCCGCCAGGCCGAGGCCTACCAGCGGGCCGAGGCCTACCAGCGGGTGTTCCCCCAGGTGAGTGGAGTGCTGGCATGGATCCTGTGATCATCGTGGACCCGCCGCGGGCCGACCCGGCCGTGGTGGCGGCACTCGGCGAGCTCGGGGTGGCGACCGTGCACGAGGCGGCGGGCAAGACCGGGCTGCTCGGCACCGGGCTGCGGCCGGCCTGGGCCGGGGCCCGGGCCGCGGGCACCGCGCTGACCGTGCTGTGCGGGCCGGGGGACAACCTCATGCTGCACGCGGCCCTGGAGCAGGCCCGGCCGGGTGATCTCGTCGTGCTCACCACCACGTCCCCGTCCAGCGACGGGTTCGTCGGTGATCTCATCGTCACCTCGCTGGCCGCCCGGGGGGTCACCGGGCTGGTGACCACGACCGGGGTGCGGGACATCGCCGAGATCACCGCGGCCGCGTTCCCGGTCTGGTCGCGGCACGTCAGCGCTCAGGGCACGCTCAAGGCCGCCGCGGGCTCCGTGAACGTGCCGGTCGTGATCGGCGGCGTGGTGGTGCGCCCGGGCGACGCGGTGATCGCCGACGCGGACGGCGTGGCCTGCGTCCCCCGTGAACTGGCCGCCCAGGTCGCGGCGGACGGCCAGCGGCGGGTGCAGCGTGAGGATGAGGCCCGGGCGGCGCTGCGCCGCGGCGAGCTGACCCTGGACCGGTACGGGCTGCGGCCGGTGCTGGAACAGCTCGGCGTCCGCTACGTGCGGGCAGAGCCACCGGAGGATCCGCGGTGACCAGCGACGGCGCGGTGCTGGACGCACTGCGGGCCGCCATCGGTGACGGCGAGTTCGCGGCCGGGCAGCGGCTGGTCGAAGTGGACCTGTGCGAGCGTTTCGGCGCCACCCGCTTCGCGGTGCGTGCCGCCATCCCGGTGCTGGCCGGCGAGGGGCTGGTGGAGGTTCAGCGGCACCGCGGCGCCCGCGTCCGGGTCATCCCGCTCTGGGAGGCCATCGAGATCACCGAGGTCCGCCGGCTGCTGGAGGGACTGACCGCGGCCCGGGCCGCGGAGCGGGTCACCCCGGCCCAGGCTGCGGGGCTGGAACAGATCACCGGGCAGATGCGCGCGGCGGTATCGGCCGGGGAACCAGTCCGCTACAGCGACGCCAACGCCCGGCTGCACGCCCTGATCCGGGAGATCGCCGCGCATGCCACCGCGACCGGGATCATCGAGCGGCTCCGCGCCCAGCTCGTCCGCCACCAGTTCGCGCTGTCGCTGGTGCCCGGCCGCTCCGCCGTGTCGCTGGCCGAGCACGAGCGGATCGTCGCGGCCATCGCGGCCCGGGATCCGGCTGCGGCCGGCGCGGCCATGCGGGACCACATCACCAGCGTCATCAACGCGCTGAACGACCTGCCGGACGCGCAGGCCCGGCCGCGGCGCGGCGGGATCGCGGCCGGCGCCAGGAGGTGAGGGCCCGGATGGCTGCCGACCGGTGGCGCGACATCGCCCACGTGTCCGCGGTGGAACTGCGCACCCAGGTGCCCGCGATGACGGTGGACTTCTTCGTGCGGCTGCTGGGCATGTCCGAGGTGGCCCGCGAAGGCCCCCGGACCTACCTGCGTACCTGGGACGACTACGAGCGGTTCACGGTCTGCGTGACCGAGGCCGCCGCCTCCGGGATCGGCCGGACCTGGCTGCGCGCGGCCAGCCCGGCGGCCCTGGAGCGCCGGGTCGCGGCCATCGAGGCCAGCGGGCACGGCCGCGGCTGGGCCGACGGCGAGGAGGGCATCGGGCCCGGTCTACCTGTTCACCGACACCGACGGCCACGAGATGGGCGTGTACTGGGAAACCGAGTGGTAGACGGCACCCGAGGGGCAGCGCCCGGCGCTGAAGAACCAGGCCTCGCCGTTCCCGGGCCGCGGCGCCAACGTGCGGCGGCTCGATCACGTGAACTACCTCGCCGCGGACATCCCGCCGGTCACCCGCTTCCTCCCGGACGTGCTCGGCGCCCGGCTCACCGAGCAGATCGTCGCCGATGACGGCGTGCCCACGGCCGTCTGGTACCACGTGGCCGACAAGAGCTACGACCTCGTCTACACCAGCGACTGGACCGGTTCGCGCGGCCGCCTGCACCACGTCGCGTTCGCCACCGACCAGCGCGAGGACATCCTGCGCGCCGCGGACGTGATGCTGGAGGCCGGGATCCACATCGAGACCGGGCCGCACAAGCACGCCATCCAGCAGACGTTCTTCCTCTACGTCTGGGAGCCGGGCGGCAACCGGATCGAGCTGTGCAACGCCGGCGCCCGGCTGGTGCTGGCCCCCGACTGGCGGCCGGTCTCCTGGACGCAGGCCGAGCGGGCCAAGGGCCAGGCCTGGGGGCTCAAGACCATCGACACCTTCCACACCCACGGCACGCCGCCCGTGGATCGGCCGCCGGGACGGCCAGGATGACCGCCGGGACCGGCCCGGCGCCGGTGACCGTGGCCGTGCTCGGCCTGGGCGAGGCGGGCAGCCGGATCGCCCGGGACCTGGCCGCCGCCGGGGCCCGGGTGCGCGGCTTCGATCCCGCCGCGGCGGCCCCGCCGGGCATCGAGCCCGCGGCGGACGACGCGGGCGCCTGCCGCGGCGCGGCCCTGGTGCTCAGCCTGACCACCGCCGGGGAGTCCGAGGGCGCCCTGCGCCAGGCCCTCCCGGCGCTGGGCCCCGGCGCGGTGTACGCCGACGCCAACACCGCGTCGGCCGGGCCTGAAGCAGCGGCCTGGCCGCCACCGCGGGGCAGGCCGGGGTGCCGTTCGCGGACATCGCCATCATGGCGCCGGTGCCACCCCGCGGGCTGCGCACCCCGATGCTGGCCTCCGGCCCGGCCGCGGCCGCCGCCGCCGGCCTGCTCGAACCGGCACGGCGCCTCGGTCGGCGTGCTGCCCGGCCCGGCCGGCACGGCCGCCACCCGCAAGCTGCTGCGCAGCGTGTTCTACAAGGGCCTGGCCGCGGCGGTGGTCGAGGCGCTGCGGGCCGCCCGGGCGGCCGGCCAGGAGGACTGGCTGCGGGAGCACATCGCGGCCGAGCTGGCCGCCGCCGATGAGGCCACCGCGCAGCGGCTGGAGCACGGCAGCTACCAGCACGCCGCCCGCCGGGCCCATGAGATGGCCGCGGCCGGCGACCTCCTCGAGGAACTCGGCGTGCCGCCCCGCATCGCCCGGGCCAGCCAGCACTGGCTGGAGGACCTGGCCGCGGCCGGCCAGCCAGCCCGCGCCGCCGGCCCGGCTGAGCCGGGCGGCTGACCGGCCCGGCTGACCGGGCGCCCCGCGGGCCTCAGCCGGACGGCGGGTACAGGACGTCCACCGTGAGCACGCCGGGATTCGCCGTGAGCGTGGTGTCGAAGACCGGGGGGCCACCGGGATACGGCGCGGTCACCGTGACGGTCACGGTCTGCCCGGCCCGCAGCGTGCCCGCGGACGGTGAGACCGAGAGCGTCCCGGCCGGCGCGGGGTCGGAGATGCTGAACGTGACCGGCCCGCCCTGCGCGGTCACCGTGAAGGATCCCTGGTAGGAATTCCCGGCGCTGTCCGGCACCAGCCGCACGGTGGCCGGCGCGGCCGCCAGGGTGCCCGGGGAAGCCGGCGGTGACGGCGTGCCCGGGTGGCTGGGCGTCGGCGACGGGCTGGCCGGGGGCCTCGCCCGGGTGCTGGTCACCCCGGTCGGGACCGGGCCCGCGGACGGGCTGCCGCCCGCCGCGGCCGGCCCGGCGGCCGGCCGGGACCGGCGGCCGCGGCGCCCCGGCCGGCCCGTGGCGGTGAACGTGACGGCCGCGCCAGGCGGCGTGGCCGCCGGCGTCCGGACCCCGGTGGCCAGCGCGGCGGGCACGGGCCGGCCATGGTGGGCCAGGCTGATCGCGAGCACGGCCCCGCCGCCCAGCGCCAGCAGGATCAGCGCGGCGGCACCGGCCAGTGCCCCCGGCCGCGCCCGCGCGCGCCGCGCGCCGGCTGGAAGGCCGGCCACCTCCGGGAAACCATCCGCGCCGAACGGCCCTGCGCGCGAGATGACCCGGCCCCGGTGCGCGGCCGCCGCCGGGCTGGTGTCGGACACCAGCCGGAACAGCTGATCCCGGAGGGAAGGCGGCAGCAGCGCCACCGGGAGCATGCTCAGCAGCATGGCCGGGCTCAGCTCGCGCCGTTTCCGCTCCCCGCAGTCCGCGCAGTGGTCGATGTGCCGGTTGACCCGCTTGCGGAGCAGGACGGTCAGCTCGCCGTCCCAGCCGTCCAGGATGGCGGCCAGGTCCGGGCAGGACTGCTGGCCGGACCGGGCCACCAGCAGGGCGCCCAGCGAGGTCTGGAACTGGGCGCGGGCCCGGGACGCCAGCGCATGGGCCTGGTTGCGCGGCACCCCCAGCGCGGCGGCCAGGTCATCGCCGTCCAGCTCATGCCGGAGGTTCAGCTCGATGATCTCGCGCTCACCGGGATTGAGCCCGCCCAGCGCCGAGCGGACCAGCCCGCGCAGGTCGTGCTGCTCGGCGCTGGCGCCGACGGCCGGGGCGTCGTCGGCCAGGTCCCCGGCCTCCTCCAGCGGGCTGGCGGACGCCCGCTCGCGGAGACGGCGCCGGCATTCGTTCCTGGCCACCGCGTACAGCCAGGGCCGCAGCCGGTCCGGGTCGCGCAGGCCGCCCAGCTTCGCCGCCGCGATGATGAAGGTGTCCTGCACCGCGTCGGCGGCATCCGACGGCTCGCCCAGCATCGCGGCGGCAAACGCGTGCAGCGGCCGGGCGTAGCGGTCATAGGCGGCCGCAAGACCGCCGGGGTGGCCCGCCACGATGGCGGCCACGATCTCGCGGTCCTGCATGCGCTAACCGTAGGGCCCCGGCCGCCCCGGTGCCCAGCCATGCCGGAACCCCGGCGCTACCTAGCCCAGCCCCCGTGCGGCCGGCCCCGGCTGACTGGCGGTACAGTCCGGTTTTGGATGACTCACATCGGTGTGACCGCCGCCCGGCGCAGACTCGACCCGCGCCTCCGCGCGCTGCTCGCCTTTTCCTGTGCCCTGGTGCTGGTGGACACGGTCTTCTTCACCGCCCTCACCCCGCTGCTGCCCTATTACACGCAGGCCGCGGGCCTGTCCAAGGCCGGGGCCGGCCTGCTGGTCGCCGCCTACCCGTTCGGCACGCTGGTGGGGGCGCTGCCCGGCGGCCTGCTCGCCGCCCGGCTGGGCGACCGGGTGGTGGCCCTGCTCGGCCTGGCCCTGATGAGCGCGTCCACGCTGGTGTTCGGCTTCGCCTCGGCCGCCCCGGTGCTCGATGCCGCCCGGTTCGTGCAGGGACTGGCCGGCGCGTGCACCTGGGCGGCGGCGATGGCCTGGCTGGCCCGGGCCGCCCCGCCGGAGCGGCGCGGCGAACTGCTCGGCACGGCGCTCGGCGCCGCGGTCATCGGCGCCCTGTTCGGCCCGGTCGTCGGCGCGGTGGCCGGCCAGGTGGGCACCGGGCCGGCTTTCGCGGCCGCCGCGGTGGCGGGGGTGATCCTCATGGTGGTGGCGTTCCTGGTGCCACCGCCGCAGCCGCCGGAACCGCAGGGGCTCCGGGCGGCCCGGCCCGCGCTGGCCGACCGCCAGGCCCGGGTGGGACTGTGGCTGACCATGCTGGCCGGGCTGGGTTTCGGCGTGGTGGACGTGCTGGCCCCGCTGCGGCTGGCCCAGCTGCGGGCCAGCACCCTGGTCATCTCGGGCACATTCCTGGCCTCGGCGGCCCTGGAATCGGGGCTGTCCCCGCTGGCCGGCGGCTGTCCGACCGCCGCGGCGCGCTGGTCCCCATCCAGATCTCGCTGGCTGCCGCCACGGTGACCAGTGTCCTGGTGCCGCTGCTGGCCCCCGCGGTGGCGCTGATCGCGCTGCTCATCGTGGGCCTGCCCAGCTACGGCACGCTGTTCGCCCCGTCCTCGGCCATGCTCAGTGATGCGGCCCAGCGGCTGGAGCTCAACCAGGGCCTGGCCTTCGGGCTGGCCAACCTGCTCTGGGCGGGCGGCCAGACGCTCGGCGCGGCGGCCGGCGGGGCGCTGGCCCAGGCCACCTCGGACGTCGTCCCGTTCGCCCTGCTCGCCGCCGTCTGCCTGGGTACCCTCGCGGTGCTGCGGATCCGGGGCGCCCGGGACCGCCCGCCGTAACTCCGGTCCGCCGGCCAGGTACCGCGCGAACCAGTCGCGGGCCGGGCCGCTGGCGGCGGCGGGCTCACGGAGGGCAGGTAGCTGACCATCGCGCCCGGCGGCAAGGCCGGCACATATGATCACCGGTATGGCAGAAGGGGCGGCCGCAGGCGAGCACGACGGGCGCCCGGCGCCCACGATCGTGCAGGTGGCCGGCCGGGCCGGTGTCTCGATCGCCACGGTGTCCCGGGTCGCCTCCGGGACGGGCCGGGTGCGCGATGCCACGCGGCTGCGGGTCCAGCGGGCCATCGCGGAGACCGGCTGGACCCCCGACCCGGCGGCGCGGGCGCTGGCCGGGGGCCGGGGTGAGGAGGTCGTGCTCGCCGTGGCCGTGGCCAGCGGGCCCGAGCTCGGCAACGATCCGCACTACGCGCGGGTCATCGCGGGGGCGCAGCAGGAGGCGGCCCGTCTCGGCCTGTTCCTGTCCGTGCACGCCGCCCCGCTGGGATCGGTGCCCTCGCAGCCGGTGTTCACCCGGAAGCGGCGCCCGGCCGGCGCGATCCTGGTCAACGCCGCCCCGGAAGAGGCGGCGGCCGTGCACGGCCTGGGCTGGCCGGTCGTCTCGATGGGGCCGACCGCGCGGTCCCTGCCCAGCGTGGACCCGGACAACGCGGCGGGCGCATCGGCCGCCGTCGGGCACCTGGTGGCGCAGGGACGCCGCCGGATCGCGATGATCACCGGCCCGGACCGGAACCCGTGTGCCCGCGAGCGGCTGGCGGGCTACCAGTCCGCGCTGCATTCCGCCGGCCTGCCCGGGATGGCGGCCCGCGCCGATTTCACCCGCCCGGGCGCGGCCACGGCGGCCCGCCGCCTGCTCAGCCGCCAGCCCGGCCCGGACGCCATCTTCGTCGCCTCGGACCTCATGGCTACCGCCGTGATCCAGGTGCTGCACGCGGGCGGGCGCCGGGTCCCGGACGACGTCGCCGTCGTCGGCTTCGACGACTCACCCCCCGCGCTGATGACCACCCCCGAGCTGTCCACGGTGCACCACCCCGTGGAGCGGCTGGCCGCGCTGGCCGTGCGCATCCTGGCCGGCCCGGCCGCCGGCCGCCCGCTGGACCAGCGGCTGCCCACCCGGCTGGTGGTGCGGGCCAGCTCCGCCGCCTGACCACCCGCGGCCTTGCGCCGTGCTGCCGGCCCGGGTCACTATCGTCCCAGCAACGCGGTCCTGAGGAACGATGACGAGCAGGTGGCTGGCACGGGTCGGCGCGGACCCGAGAGAACGGGCCCGCGAGATCGCCCGCGCCCACACTGCGTTCCTGGCCAGCCGCGCGGTCAGCGACGTCAGCGCTGGCCTGCGCAACCTGGTCGCCGAGTCCTGGCAGCGGTCGGCCGCCGCCAACGTGGATCCGGACGCCGACCCCCCGGTCACCCTGACCGGCCCCGACCTGGCGGATTACCGCGCCGACCACCTGCTGTCCGGCGCCATCGATGCGCTCCGGGAGCTGATGGGCACCGTGGCCGAGGACGGCGAGCACCTGTGGGCGGTGTCGGACACCGCCGGGCGGCTGCTCTGGGTGGAGGGCCACCGCAGCGCCCGGGCCCGGGCCGAGCGGATGCACTTCGTCGAGGGGGCGCTGTGGGACGAGGCGCACGCCGGCACCAATGCGCCGGGCACCGCGCTGGTCACCGACCATGAGGTACAGATCTTCGCCACCGAGCACTTCCGGCACACGGTGCAGGCCTGGACCTGCGCGGCCGCACCCATCCACGACCCGGTGACCGGCGAGGTACTCGGCGCGGTCAACGTGACCGGCGGCGATGTGGTGGCCCACCCGCACAGCCTGGCCCTGGTCCGCGCCGCGGCCCGGGTGGCCGAGGCCCGGCTGCTGGCCCGGCAGCCCGGGCCGCCGGCGCTGTGGCTGCCCCCGCCCCGGACCTCGCCCCGGCTGACCGCGCTCGGCCGCAGTGAGGCGGTGCTGCGGCTGGACGGCCGGGACATCCGGCTGAACCGCCGGCACAGCGAGCTGATGGTCCTGCTGGCCGCGAACCCCCGGGGGATGACCGGCGATGAGCTGGCCACCGGCCTCTACGACGAGGCGGCCAGCCCCACCACCGTGCGGGTGGAGCTGACCCGGCTGCGCCGGATCGTCGGCGGCCTGCTGCAGTCGCGGCCGTACCGGCTGACCGTCGCGGTCTCCGCGGACTACCACGACGTCCGGACCGCGCTGCAGCGGGGCGACGTGCCCGGCGCGGTCGCGGCCTACCAGGGCCCGCTGCTGCCCCGGTCTGAGGCACCGGCCGTGGCGGCGGAACGGCGCTGGCTCGACGTCCAGCTCCGGTCGGCGGTGCTGGCCTGCCGCGACCCCCTCGCCCTCCAGTCTTGGACGGAGCGGTTCGGCTTCGACGACCTGGAACCGTGGGAACGGCTGGCCGACCTGCTGCCGCCCGGTTCGGGGGATCACCGGGCCGCCGCCGCCCGGGTCCGGCAGCTCCGGGCCGAATACGGCCTCGGTAACGATGCAACGTTCAGGTAACGTCCGCCGAATTACGGTGTGGCCTTCGTTACCTGCTGCCCAGCGACGGGCGGCCGGATGGACGCTCGGAGGTCTGCACCATGACGCGTTATGCCGCACCGGGCCAGCCCGGTGCCCTGATGAGCTACCTGCCCCGGTACGACCACTGGATCGGCGGCGAGTACGTACCCCCGGCCCAGGGCCGCTACTTCGAGAACCCGACGCCGGTCACCGGGGAGACGATCTGCGAGGTGGCCCGGGGCACGGCCGAAGACGTGGAGCGCGCCCTCGACGCCGCGCACGGCGCCGCCCCGGCCTGGGGACGCACCTCGGCCGCCGACCGGTCGAACATCCTGAACCGGATCGCGGACCGGATGGAAGCTAACCTGCCCGCCATCGCCGTCGCCGAGACCTGGGAGAACGGCAAGCCGATCCGGGAGACCCTGGCCGCCGACATCCCGCTGGCCATCGACCACTTCCGCTACTTCGCCGGGGCGCTCCGCGCCCAGGAGGGCAGCCTCTCCGAGATCGACGACGACACCGTCGCCTATCACTTCCACGAGCCGCTGGGCGTGGTCGCCCAGATCATCCCGTGGAACTTCCCGATCCTGATGGCGGTGTGGAAGCTGGCGCCCGCGCTGGCGGCCGGCAACGCGGTCGTGCTCAAGCCCGCCGAGCAGACCCCGGCCTCCATTCACTACCTCATGAGCCTGGTCGGCGACCTGCTGCCGCCCGGCGTCCTCAATATCGTCAACGGCTTCGGCGTGGAGGCGGGCAAGCCCCTCGCGTCCAGCGCCCGGGTGGCCAAGGTCGCCTTCACCGGCGAGACCACCACCGGGCGGCTGATCATGCAGTACGCCAGCGAGAACATCAAGCCGGTCACCCTGGAGCTGGGCGGCAAGAGCCCGAACATCTTTTTCGACGACGTGTCGTCGCAGAAGGACGACTTCTACGACAAGGCCCTGGAAGGGTTCACCATGTTCGCCCTCAACCAGGGCGAGGTGTGCACGTGCCCGTCCCGGGCGCTGATCCAGCAGGGCCACTACCGCGAGTTCATGGACGCGGCGGTCGCCCGCACCGAGAAGGTGATCCAGGGCCACCCGCTGGACACCGGCACGATGATCGGCGCGCAGGCGTCCAACGACCAGCTGGAGAAGATCCTTTCCTACATGGACATCGGCCGCCAGGAGGGGGCCAAGGTACTCACCGGCGGGCACCGTGCCGACCTGGGCGGGGAACTGGCCGGCGGCTTCTACGTGCAGCCGACCATCTTCGAGGGTGACAACCAGATGCGGATCTTCCAGGAGGAGATCTTCGGCCCGGTGGTCTCGGTGACCTCGTTTGCCGATTTCGCCGACGCCATCAAGATCGCCAACGACACCCTGTACGGGCTGGGCTCCGGTGTCTGGACCCGGGACGTGAACACCGCCTACCGGGCCGGGCGGGCCATCCAGGCCGGCCGGGTGTGGACCAACAGCTACCACGCCTACCCGGCGCATGCCGCGTTCGGCGGGTACAAGGGGTCCGGCATCGGCCGGGAGACCCACAAGATGATGCTGGAGCACTACCAGCAGACCAAGAACCTGCTGGTCAGCTACTCGCCGAAGGCGCTGGGCTTCTTCTAGGCCGGGGGGGCTGGAAGAAGCGCCAGGTGATCAGCATGGCATCCCGTGTGGAGGTCACCCCCGCAGCGGCCGGACTGCTCCGGTCGCTGCGGGGCAGCCATGGCCCGCTGATGTTCCATCAGTCCGGCGGCTGCTGCGACGGCAGCGCGCCGATGTGCTACCCGGCCGGGGAGTTCCGCACCGGGTCCTCGGACGTGCTGCTGGCCGAGCTGGCCGTGCCCGGCGTGGCCGAGCCGGTCAGCTTCTGGATGTCGCGTGACCAGTTTGAGCGGTGGCGGCACACCCACCTGACCGTGGACGTCGTCCCCGGCCGGGGCAGCGGCTTCTCCCTGGAAGCCCCGGAAGGCGTCCGCTTCCTCATCCGTTCCCGCCTGCTCACCGCGGCGGAGAACGCCATCCTCAACCCGGGCCAGCCGGCCCGCTTCCCCGCTACGCCCGACTCCCCCGCCTGATCGTCGCGGCTTATCATCCCAGCCGCCCACCGCCCGCGGGAGGCCGCCCGCCAGGCCGTCCGCGCCCCTGGATCCCGTTGCTTTTACGGTTATTCGTAATATCGTAGATACGTGACTGGTGCGCAGCCTGACAGCGGCCTGGCCGGGCGGGTCCGGGATCTGGAGCGGCGGGTCGCGCTCCTGGAGGAAGGCGGCCCAGGGACGTCGGCGGACCACGGGCCGCGGGAAGAGCGGTCCGCCCGGCCGATCGTCGATCCGGAACGCTTCTGGGCCCTGGCCCGGCTGGCCGAGCGGGCCGGCCCGGGGTTCGAGCGGGACGGGGTGGCGGGCAGCCTGCTGTACGCGGGCCGGGCCGCCACCCCTGGCGGCGGCGACCTGATCTGGCAGGCCGAGCACCCGCTGCCCGGCGTGCTGGCGGAGGGCTGGGCGGATGCGGCCGGGATCCTGGCCGCTCTGGGCAGCCCGGTCCGGCTGGAGATCGTCCGGCGGCTGCTACTCGGCGGCGAGACGGCCGGGGAACTGCAGGAGATCCCCGGGCTGGGCACCTCAGGCCAGCTGTACCACCATCTCCGGGACCTGCAGTCGGCCGGCCTGGTCGTCCAGCGCCGCCGGGGCCGGTACGCAGTGGCCGCCGACAAGGTCGTCCCGGCTCTGGTCATCATCGCGGCCGCGGCGGATATGGCCGTCCCGGCCAGCGGCGGCCATCAGGGTGACCAGTGAGCGGCGGCGACCGGCGCGCCGGGCAGGCCGTGGCCCGCATCGAGGAGCACCTGGGCTCGCTGGTCAGCAGCCGCGCCGTGGCCGGGCTGGTCTACGCCCTGGTGACACCGGACGGCCAGGTCACTGGCCAGCTGCCCGGCAGCGCCGGGGAGCCGCTCGGTCCCCACGTCAGCATGGAGATCGGGTCCATCACCAAGGTATTCACCGCGCTGCTGCTGGCCGACATGACCGAACGTGGCCAGGCCGGGCTGGACGACCCCATCGGCCGCCACCTGCCCGCGGAGGTGGCGGACGGATGCCCGGCGGCGGCCGTGATCACCCTCCGCGACCTGGCCACCCACACGTCGGGGCTGCCCCGGCTCCCCCGCAACCTGATCCCCATGGCGCTGCGTCACCCGTCCGACCCGTACGCCCGCTACACCACCGCGCACCTGTTCCGGGCGGTGCGCGCGGCCAGGAAACCGGCGGTGCCGGCGTACCTGTACTCCAACTTCGGATTCGGCCTGCTCGGGTACCTGCTCAGCCACACGGCCGGGCGCAGCTACGGGGAGCTCATCTCCGGCCGGGTCACCGGACCCCTGGGCCTGGCGGGGACCAGCATCGGCGTGCCGGACGGCCGGGCCGCCGCCACCGGGCACCGGGCCGCTGCCTGGCACCGTGCGCCCCGCCCCGCCCCGCCGTGGCATCTGGGCACGCTGGCCGGCGCGGGGGCACTCCGCTCGACCGCCGCCGACCTGGCCCGCTTCCTCGCCGTGAACCTCCGCCCGGCGGGCACGCCGCTCCAGGCGGCCATCGAAGCGGCCCAGCGCCCGCAGCCCCGTGCCCCAGGTGCCCGGATGACCGGGCTGGCCTGGCACATCACCGGGCACCCGGGCCGGCCGGTGCTGTGGCATAACGGCGGTACGGGCGGGTTCAGTGCCATGCTGGCCCTGGACCGCGCGGCGGGCTGCGGCGTGGCCGCGGTCGTCACCACCGCGCCGCAGCCCGGCCTGCCGCTGGACCGGGCCGTGCTCGGCGCGCTGGCCCAGCTCACCGGCGGCCGCTAGGTCAACGTCCCCGGCACCTCACGAATCACCGGCCGCGTGCGTCTTCGGGATACAGGGCAACGCGATCGAGGGAGGCAGGCGATGACGGCCGACACCGCGGCACAGGCGGTCACCGGGCACACGGTGGCCGTAACGCGGCTGGGTGAGCTGACGCTCGTGCGGGACGGGGACACGCTGACCGGACTGTACTTCCCGCGCCACTGGCCGAGGCCTGATCGTGCGAGCTTCGGGGCCCGCACCAGCCGGGGATTCGAGGAGGTCACACGGCAGCTGGATGAATACCTGACCGGGGATCGGAGTGAATTCGATCTGCCCATCAGGGCCCGCGGCACCGGGCTCCAGCGCCGTGCGTGGGACCTGATCACGCAGGTCCCCTACGGGCGGACGACCAGCTATGGCGAGCTCGCGCGGCGCCTGGGAAACGGCGTGAGCCCCCAGGAGGTCGGGGCCGCGGTGGGCCAGAACCCGCTGTGCATCCTGATCCCGTGCCACCGCGTGATCGGCAGCACCGGGAAGCTGACCGGCTACGCGGGCGGCCTGGGCCGTAAGCGAGCACTGCTGGAGATAGAGCAGGCCGGGACAGCCCCGGGGGCGGCCGCCGCGCGCACCACGGGCCTGTGGTAGCTGCCGCGCGCGCACCAGGCCGCCGCGGCCGCCCGGCCGGCCAGAATGGGCGGCCGGTCCGGTCTCCCGGAAACCAGGGCGGGGCGCCTGCGAGCATGACCGCTAAGCAGCCGTTTGAGACGGTCGTTACCGCACACGGGGCCACCGTGCTCCGGGTCTGCCGGGCGGTGCTCGGGCCGGACGCCGACGACGCCTGGTCCGAGACGTTCCTGTCCGCGATGAGCGCCTATCCGGATCTGCCGGCCGACGCCAACGTCGAGGCGTGGCTGGTCACCATCGCCCACCGCAAGGCCATCGACGTCACCCGGGCCGCGGGCCGCCGCGCCATACCGGTCGCCGAGACCCCCGACATCGCGACCGCGGGCCCCGCGGATAAGCCCGCCTCAGGGCTGGACGACGACCTCGCCGACGCCGTGGCCGGCCTGCCCGCCAAGCAGAAACAGGCCGTGGCCTACCACTATCTGGCCGGGCTTTCGTATGCCGAGGTCGCCACCATCCTCGGCGGCACGGCTGACGCGGCCCGCCGCGCCGCCGCCGACGGCATCGCCACCCTCCGGCGCACCTACCCAGGCGCCGGCCCACCGGAAGGCACCACGAAAGGAGAGCCCGGTGCACGCAGATGACGTGACCACCAACCTGGCCCGGGCCTTCCCCGGCAGCCCGGGCGACCTGCGCCGGCTACACGCCCGGCTAGCCGCCGCAGCCGAGCGGGCCGGGATCCTCGACGTGGCCTGCCGGACCATCGACAGCCCGGTCGGCCCGCTGCTGCTGGCCGCGACCGAAACGGGCCTGGTCCGGGTGGCGTACGCCAGCGAGGGCCACGACGCTGTGCTGCAGGCCCTGGCCGACCGGATCAGTCCCCGCCTGCTGTTTGCTCCGGCCCGGCTGGACGCGGCCGCCCGGGAATTCGAGGAGTACTTCGCAGGGCGGCGGCAGAGCTTCGACCTGCCGCTGGACTGGCGGCTGTCGGCCGGGTTCCGGCGCGCCGTGCTGGCCCGGCTGCCCGAGATCGGGTACGGGCACACCGCCAGCTACGCCACCGTCGCGAAGCTGGCCGGCCACCCCCGGGCGGTCCGGGCCGCGGCCACCGCGTGTGCGACCAACCCGCTGCCGGTCGTCGTGCCGTGCCACCGCGTCATCTACTCCGACGGCCGGGCCGGCCGCTACCTCGGCGGTCCTGAGGCCAAGCGCACCCTGCTCACCCTGGAGGCAGCATGAGCCGCAGCAGCCGCACCGCGGAGGCCCCGGGCGCGCCTGGTGGGCCAGGCTCGGCCGGGAAGCCCCGTGGCCGGACAGCCTTCCGGAGTGGCTGGACATGTGCCGCGCCGCCGGCCAGGCCAGGCCCACCCCGATTCTGCTCAAATACGGCCCGGGCGGCTGGAACGCCCTGCACCGTGACCTGTACGGCGAGCTGGTGTTCCCGCTGCAGGTCGTCATCAACCTGAGCAATCCCGGCGTGGACCACACCGGTGGCGAGTTCCTGCTCTGCGAGCAGCGGCCGCGGGCCCAGTCCCGGGCCACGGCAACCCTCATCCCGCACGGTCACGGCCTCGTGTTCACCACCCGCGACCGCCCCGTCGAATCAGGGCGCGGCTGGTCAGCCGCGCCGGTCCGGCACGGCGTGTCCGTGATCCGCTCCGGCCGGCGGTTCACCCTCGGCCTCGTCTTCCACGATGCCGCCTGAGGCCGGCCCGCGGCCGCGGTGTGCCTAGCGGCGGGCCCGCTGGGCCGCGCCCGCGGCGGGTCCGGGGATGCCGGGCAGGCGGGCGGCCAGCAGCTGGGCCAGGTGCTGGCCGCGCACCCCGGCCAGCTGGTCGGCCTGGGTGCGGCAGGAGAACCCGTCCGCGAGGTAGACCGCCCCGGGCGGCGCCGCGCGCAGCGCGGGAAGAAGCGCGTTCTCGGCCACCGCCACCGACACCTCGTAGTGCCCGCGTTCCATGCCGAAGTTGCCGGCCAGCCCGCAGCACCCGGCCAGCGTGGTGACCGACGCCCCGGCCTGGCGCAGCAGGGCCTGGTCGGCCGCGTAACCCAGGACCGAATGGTGATGGCAGTGCGGCTGGGCGATGATCTCGGTCCCGGCCAGCCCCGGCGGCGCCCAGCCGGGGTCCGGGCCGAGTGGCGGCGCGGCGGTCAGCAGCTCGGCGAGCGTGCGCACGGCCCCGGCCACGGCGACGGCCCGCGGGTCGCCGGGCAGCAGGCCGGCCAGGTCGGAGCGGAGCACCGCGGTGCAGGACGGCTCCAGCCCGACGATCGGCAGGCCGGCCTGCGCGTACGGGGCGAGCACGCCGAGCAGCCCGCGCAGCCGCCGCCGCGCCCCGTCCAGCTGCCCGGTGCTGATCCAGGTCAGCCCGCAGCAGGCGGACCGCTCGGGGAGGATCACCTGGTACCCGGCATCCCGGAGTACCGCCACCGCGGCCTGTGGCACCTCCGGGTCGAACGCGTCGCTGAACGAGTCGGCCCACAGCACCACGGGCCGCCCGCCGCCCGCCGGGCTGCGGCGGCCGGGCCAGCGCCGGAACGGCACCGCGGCGAACGCCGGGATGCCCCGGCGGTGGTCCATCCCCCCGGCGGCCAGCACCGCCGCCGCGACCGGCCGGACCCCCAGCAGCGCGTTGACCAGCCCGGGCGCCACTCCCGCCCAGCGCGCCCACCGCGGCAGCTGCCCCAGCGCATAATGCGCGGGCGGGCGCAGCCGCCGCCGGTAGGCGCGGTAGGCGACCTCCGCCTTGTACTGGGCCATGTCCACCCCGGCCGGGCAGTCCGCCGAACATGCCTTGCAGGACAGGCACAAGTCCAGCGCCTCGTGCACCTCGGCGGCGCGCCAGCCGCCGGTGACCAGGGTGCCGTTGGCCATTTCCTGCAGCACCCGGGCCCGCCCCCGGGTGGAGTCCTTCTCATCCCGGGTGGCCAGGTAGGACGGGCACATGAAGCCGCCGGACGCCGACGAGTCGGCCCGGCACTTGCCGACCCCCACACAGCGGTGCACCGCCGTGGTGAAGTCCCCGCCGTCCTCGCCGAACGCGAACCCGCCCGCCCGCGGCAGCGCCGCGGCCCGGGGCCGCCGCAGGTCGGCGTCGAGCGGCCGGGGCCGGACCAGCACGCCCGGGTTGAGCCGGTCCTGCGGGTCGAGCAACTGCTTGAAATTTCCGAACGCCCCGAGCGCGGCCGGCGAGTACATCACCGGCAGGAGCTCACTGCGGGCCCGTCCGTCGCCGTGTTCCCCGGACAGTGACCCGCCGTGCGCGGTGACCAGGTGGGCGGCGTCGGCCAGGAAGCGGCGCATCACCGCGGCCCCGCCCCGGGCGGCCAGCGGGAAATCGATCCGGACGTGCACGCAGCCGTCACCGAAGTGCCCGTACAGCAGGCCGTCCAGCCGGTAGGAGTCCATCAGGGCGCGGAACTCACGCAGGTAGGCGCCGAGCCGTTCCGGCGGTACGGCGGCGTCCTCCCAGCCCGGCCAGGCCTGCTGGTTGTCCGGGGTCCGCCCGGCCAGCCCGGCCCCGTCCTCCCGGATCCCCCAGACCGCGGCGGCCTGCGGCCCGGCCGGGATGACCGCCGCGGCGAGGGCGCCCGCGTCGGCCACCATGGCCCGCGCCCGGGCCAGTGCCTCTTCCGGGGAGGGGGCGCCCATCTCGATCATCAGCCAGGCATCCCCGGGCGGCAGGTCTGGCACCCGGGCGGCGCCCTTGCGGCGGCGCACCACGTCCACCATCCGGGCGTCCAGGCCCTCGATGGCCAGCGGCTGGTGCGGCAGGATGGCGGGCACCGCGTCGGCCGCCTCCGGCACGTCGGGGTAGCCGAGCACGACGAGCGCGTGCGCCGGGGCGATGGGCACCAGGCGGACCGTGGCGCCCAGGATGGTGACCACCGTGCCCTCGGTGCCCGCCAGGGCCTTGGCCAGGTCGGTGCCGTTCTCCGGCAGCAGGTGCTCCAGCGAGTAGCCAGACACCTGGCGGCGCAGCCGGCCGAACTCCGTGCGCAGCAGGGCCAGGTTCGCGCCGACCAGCGCGTCCAGGCCGGGGACCGGGCCGAGGCCGCGGCCCGCGGTGAACCGGCGCCCGGTGCCGTCCAGCACGTCCAGCTCGATCACGTTGTCGGCGGTGCGGCCGTAGGCCAGCGCGTGCGCGCCGCAGGCGTTGTTGCCGATCATGCCGCCGAGCGTGGCCCGCGACCAGGTGGACGGGTCGGGGCCGAAGCGCAGCCCGTGCGGCCGGGCGGCGGCCAGCAGGCGGCCCAGGATCACCCCGGGCTGCACCCGGGCGACCCGCGCCTGCGGGTCGATCTCCAGCACCTGGCCCAGGTGCCGCGAGGTGTCCAGGACTATCCCGGTCCCGACCGCGTTGCCGGCGATCGAGGTGCCCGCGCCGCGGGTGGTCAGCGGGGTCCCGGTCTCCCGGGCCACCTGCGCGGCGGCCAGCAGGTCATCGACATCCCGGGGAAACACCACGACCTGCGGCACCACCCGGTAGTTCGAGGCGTCGCTGGAGTACTCGGCGCGGCGGCGCGGGGAATCGTCCACCCAGCCCCGGACCACGGCGCGCAGCGCCCGGGCGATGTCGGCCTCATTCACGCTGCCATCCTGCCGTGATGTGGCAGGCTCCCCGGCGCCGGGGGGCGCCGGGGAGCCTGCCAGGATGCGGCGGGGACCAGGGTCAGCGGCGGACCCGCCAGCCGGTGCCGACACCGGACAGGTGCAGGGCCAGGCAGACCAGCCCGAGCAGCATAAGGCTGGTCACAGAGAAGATGGCGTTACTCACCGACACCGACGCGGCGTTGATGATGAAGGCGATCGCGAAGAGCACGGCGGCGACGAAACCCAGCATGGGGTTCACCCTTTCGAGTGTTGCGGCTGAATAGCTCCGGAGTGGTGGAGCGGTCGCTCACTGTCCTTTCCCGCTCCCCCCTTCCGGAATGGCCAGCAGGTACCCTTGAGGAGCGCTTTTAACCGGGCCGGCGGCGCATTACCGGGCGCCCCGGGGGAAGGTAGCGGCCGTGACCCCAGACCCCCGCCGCGGGCCTCCAGGCCCGCCCAGCCCGCGCGGCGGCACCGCGCCCGCCGGGCCGGCCTGGCGCTCCCCCGGTGTCGCGCTCGCCGCCGTGCTCGCCGTGCTGCTGGCAGGCGCGCTCGCCACGACGATCGCCACCATCCGGCGGGCGGCCCAGCCCGGGGTGATCTCCGTCGTGGCCGACTCGGTGCGCGGCATCACGCTGCTGGCCCCGCCGGGACGGGTGACGATCACCGGCCAGCCGGCCAGCCACCTGCCCGCGCCGGGCCGGGTCACGGTCACCGGGACCCTGCACTGGTCTGGGCCGGCCGCCGCCATCGCGTCCGCACACCAGTCCGGCCACCTGCTCCGGCTGGCCTACCGGTGCGCGGCGGGCAGCCCGTGCTCGGGCAGCCTGCGGCTCACGGTGCCGGAGGGCAGCGCCATCGTCCTGGACCAGCCGTCCGGCCAGGTGACCCTGACCGCGCTGGCCGGGCCGCTGCGGATCACGGCCCGCAGCGCGGACATCACCGCGGCCCGGCTGCGCTGCCCGGACCTGGCCGCCTCCATCACGTCCGGGCACCTGAGCGCCAGCTTTGCCGCGCCGCCCCGCCGCCTCGCCGTCATGCTGCGATCGGCGCAGGCCACCGTGTGGCTGCCCGGGCGCACCGCTTACCAGCTCACCCAGGACGTCACCGCCGGGTACCTGAGGGCCGCGATCCCGCAGGACAGCCGGGCCGCCCGGATGGTGAGCGCGCGGATCGACTCCGGCGAGCTGAACCTGCTCCCGGTGGCCTCCGCCGGCTAGCCGCGGCGGGCCAGCCAGCCGGCGAACTCGGTGGCCACGATCCGCTCGCCGTGCACGGCGCGGGCCTGCGGGGAGGCCAGCCACACGATCGGCGGACCCATCACGGCCGGGTCGATGGGGGTGAGCCGCGCGGGCCGGTCGGCCGGGTTCTCCGGGATCATGCCGGTCGCGGTCGCCCCGCCGGGCAGCAGGATGTTGGCGGTGACCGGGGTGTCCCGCAGGTCCTCGGCCATGATCCGGGCCAGCGCCTCGGCCCCGGCCCGGGACGGGCCGTAGGGGACGAAGCCGCGCCGGTTCATCGTCGAATGGTTCATCGAGATCGTCACCACCCGTCCGGAGCCGGCCGTGAGCATCCGGGGGACGACTTCCCGGGCCATCAGGAAGTAGCCGGTCAGGTTGACGTCTATGACGGCGCGGAACCCCTCGGGGGGCACCCGCCAGAACGGCATCGGCTCGACCATGAACCGGGGGTTGACCGTGCGCATGCCCAGGCCGGCGTTGTTGACGAGCAGGTCGATGCCGCCCAGCCGGGACCACGCGCCGGCGGCCGCGCGGGCTACCGACTGCTCGTCGCCGGCGTCGGCGGCCAGCCCGGCCGCTCCCGGCCACCGCGCCGCCGTGGCCGCGGCCCGGCCGGCGGACCGGCTGGTGATCACCACCGTGGCGCCGGCCTGGGCCAGCGCCCCGGCCATGGCCAGGCCCAGCCCGCTGGTCCCCCCGGTCACCAGCGCCCGGACCCCGTCC
>CAWIYD010000009.1:0-512167 GCA_963840195.1 uncultured Actinomycetes bacterium | reverse complement strand
TCGCATGAGTAATCGTGTGAAAGCAAGTGGGCGGGGTAATCAAATCCCGGGCATCATTTGACCGGAGTTCGCCACATGGGTACATTACTCAAGTAATGAACCACTGAACCGGAGGGGTGCGGTGCCGGGGCTCGACGAGGGGATGCCGCTGTTCGTGCAGATTGCCGAGCAGCTGGCCGACGACATCGTCGACGGCGTGCTCGCCGAGGGCGCACGGGTGCCGTCCACGAACGAGCTGGCCGCCTTCTACCGCATCAACCCGGCCACCGCGGCCAAGGGCATCAACCTGCTGGTGGACGACGGCGTGCTGGAGAAGCGGCGCGGTATCGGGATGTTCGTCGCCGCCGGCGCCCGGGAGCAGCTGCGGGCCGGCCGCCGCAAGCGGTTCGCGGAGCAGTACTTCGACCCGATGCTGGCCGAGGCCATGCGGCTGGGCATCGACACCGACACGCTGGTGTCCCTGATCCGGGGACCCGGCTGGCCCAATGGAGGCAACAGGCCATGATCCCGACGATCTCCGCGACGGCGCTCGGCCGCCGCTACCGCGACCAGGCCGCGCTCGACGACGTCTCCCTCACGGTCGAGCCGGGCACCGTGACCGGCCTGCTGGGCCGCAATGGCGCAGGCAAGACCACGCTGATGCGCATCATCACCGGGCTGGAGTTCCCCACGGCCGGTGACCTCCGGGTGTTCGGGCAGGTCCCGGCGGAGAACGACGCGG
Source organism: uncultured Actinomycetes bacterium (assembly GCA_963840195.1). Lineage (GTDB taxonomy): Bacteria > Actinomycetota > Actinomycetes > Streptosporangiales > Streptosporangiaceae > RYN-230. Next base: position 511,446 of record CAWIYD010000009.1, on the reverse strand, counting down.
TGCTGCGGCGCATGGTGTTCGTGCGCGAGGACCAGGCCTACCCGGACTTCCGCGTGGAGCACGCGATCCGGGTCGCCTCATGGTTCTACCCGAACTGGAGTGAGGACCTGGCCCGGCAGCTGCTCTCGGACTTCGGCCTCCCGCCGCGGCGGCGGATCAAGCGGCTGTCGCGCGGGATGCGGTCCGCGGTCGGGATCGTCATCGGGCTGGCGGCCCGCGCCGAGCTGACCCTGTTCGACGAGCCCTACGCCGGCCTGGACGCGGTCGCGCGGCAGCTGTTCTACGACCGGCTGCTGGCCGAGTTCGCCGAGCACCCGCGGACCGTGCTGCTGTCCACCCACCTCATCGACGAGGTGGCGGACCTGCTGGAGCACGTGGTGATGCTCGACCGCGGGCGGGTGGTGCTGGACGCGCCGGCCGACGACGTCCGCGGCACGGGCATGACCGTGAGCGGCCCGGCCACCGCCGTGGAGGAGTTCGTGGGCGGCCGCACCGTGTGGCACCGGCAGCGGCTCGGCTCGCGGGCCTCGGTCACGATCGCCGACCCGCTCGACTTCGCCGCGCAGGCCCGGGCCCGGGCGCTGCACCTGAGCCTGGAACCCCTGTCCCTGCAGCAACTGCTGGTCCACGCGGCCGGCCACTCCGCTGACGAGAAGGTGAGCGCATGAACACGCTGGTGAACGTGGCCCGCTACCACCTGGTGGACCGCATTACCTGGGTGGTGATCCCGTGGGCCATCCTGACGTTCAGCTTCGGTGTGAACGTGGTCGTCGCCGCGACCGTCCCGGCCGGCCCGCACGGGAACTACACCGGGGGGCTGGTGACGCTCTACGTGTTCCTCCTCGTCTGCGGCGTGCTCAGCATGACCAGGTCGCTGCCGTTCGGGCTGATGCTGGGGATCAGCCGCCGCACTTACTACCTCGGCACCGCCCTGCTGGTGGTGGTGCTGGGCGTGGTGTACGGCCTCGCGCTGACCGTGCTGCAGTTGGTGGAGCGCGGCACCGGCGGGTGGGGTCTCTCGCTGCACTTCTTCCGGGTGCCGTGGATCATGGACGGCCCGTGGTACGAGACGTGGCTGACGTCGTTCGTGCTGCTGGTGGCGTTCTTCCTGTACGGCATGTGGTACGGGCTGGTGTTCCGGCGCTGGAGCCTGCCCGGGCTGCTCGTCTTCATCGCCGCCCAGATACTCGTGGCGCTCCTGGTCGTGGTGGCCGTGTCGGCGACCCACGACTGGTCCGCGGTCGGGCGGTTCTTCGGCACGGTGACGGCACTGGCGCTGACCGGCGTGCTGGCCGCGGTGGCCGCGGCCATGGGGCTCGGCGGGCTCACCACGATGCGCCGGGTCACGATCTGATCTGGCCGAGCCGGGCAGGCAGCCACCGCCGGGCGTCGTGGTGTGCCGCATAATCGGACGGACGGGGCGCTCAACGGGGAATGCCCCACGTGAGAGGGGGATCCGGTATGGCCGAGACACTGATCCTGGAGTTCACCGGCGTCGGCGAGGCCGAGTACCAGGCGGTCAACAGCGAGCTGGGGCTCGACGCGCAGACCGGCAAGGGGGATTGGCCGGAGGGGATGCTGGCCCACGCGGCGGGCACCGCCGACGACGGGGCCTTCATCGTGACCGAGGTCTGGGCCTCGCGGGCCGATCAGGCGGCGTTCATGCGGGACCGGCTGGGCGGCGCGCTGGCGGCCGGCGGGATCACGGCCCCGCCGAAGGTCCGCTGGGTGCCGCTGCTGGCGTACCAGGTGCCCGGGGCCTGACCGGGCCCGGGCCGGGCGGCCCGGCCGTACTCAGGCGAGTGCGGCCGGGCCGCGCTTGACCATCTGGGCGGCGATGATGGCCCGCTGCACCTCGCTGGTGCCTTCCCAGATCCGCTCGACCCGCAGCTCGCGGAAGAACCGCTCGGCCACGTTCTCCCGCATGTAACCGCGGCCGGCGAAGACCTGCACGGCCCGGTCGGCGACCCGCCCGGCCATTTCCGAGGCGTACAGCTTGGCCATCGAGCACTGCCCGTGCGCGATCTTCACGTCCGCGCCCCGGTCGATGCCGCGGGCCGTCTCGTAGACCATCGAGCGGGCGGCGAACAGCTCGGTGAGGCTGTCCGCCAGCATGGCCGCCACCGTGCCGTACTCACTGATCGGCCGCCCGCCCACCTGGCGGCTGGCCGCGAACGACGTCATCTCGGCGGTGAGCCGCTCGGCCGCGCCTGCGCACCGCGCGGCCACCATGAGCCGCTCGAAGCGGAACCACTCGTAGGCGAACGACATCCCGTCGCCCTCGGCCCCGATCAGGTGTGCGGCCGGCACCCGGACATCGGTGAACTCCACGATGGGGTGATGGTGGCTGATCGAATGCGAGTACGCGGGGGTGCGCAGTACCCGGACGCCCGGGCTCGGCAGGTCCACCAGGAACATGGCGTGCTGTCCGGCATGCGGCCCGTCGGCCAGCCGGGCCTGGAAGAACGCATAGTCCGCGGTGTTGAAGGAGGTGACGTGCCATTTGGTGCCGTTGAGCAGGTAATCCTCGCCGTCGCGGCGGGCGGTCGCCTGCAGCGCGGCCACGTCGGAGCCGGCGCCCTCTTCCGTGATCGCGTAGCACTCCTCCCGCTCGCCCGCGATGGCCGGGCGGACGTACCGCTCGATCTGGTACGGCGTGGCCACGTCGGGCAGCCAGGACGGGGGCGTGGCGGCCACCCAGCCCAGCGCGTTCGTGACCCGGCCCATCTGCTCCTGGACCAGCACCTGCTGCAGCGTGCTGCAGCCGCCGCCGCCCAGTTCGGCGGGCATGTTCGTGGCGTGCAGGCCGAGTTCGCGGGCCCGCTTGGCGTGCCCGGCGGCCACGTCCGGGGGCAGTTCCCCGCCGGCCATCTCGGCGCCGGCCTCCAGGGGGATGAGCTCGTCGGCGAAGGCGCGGGCCCGCGCCTGCAGGTCAAGGTCCTCGGCTGACAACCCGTACACGCTGCGCTCCTCGTCCGGGCCGGCCGCTGGGCCCCGTCTTGACTGACTGTTCAGTTTATGTCAGCATCGGGGGCGTGCCAATGCCCCCGGGTGGCCCGCCGGACACCGCCGACGTCGTGGTCGTCGGCGGCGGGACGGTGGGGGCGTGGTGCGCCTATTTCCTGCGCAGTGACGGCCTGCGGGTCATCCTGCTGGAGCAGGGCACGCTCGGCCAGGGCGCCAGCAGCCGGGCGGCCGGGGTGGTGCGGGCCCAGGGCGGCACCCCCGAGGCGGTCCGGCTGGCCCAGTGGTCCCGTGCCTTCTACCTGCGCCAGCACGAGGAGATCGGGATCGACTCCGGGTTCACCGCCCAGGGTTACCTGCTGCCCTGCTTCACCGAGTCCGAGGTGCCCGCGGCCCGGGAGCGCCTGGTCATGCAGCGGGACCTGGGCCTGAACGTGACCTGGCTGTCCCCGGACGAGGTCGACGAGCGCAATCCCACGCTGGCCCGGGGGCAGACCCTGGGCGGCACGTTCTGCGCCGACGATGGTTACCTCACGCCGCCGCGGAATGTCACGGCGTACGCCGTCGCGCTGGCCATCAGCGGGGTCGGCGTGCGGGAGCGGACCGCCTTCACCGGCCTGGCCCGCGAGGACGGGCGGGTTACCGGCGTGACGACCAGCAGGGGCGCCATCTCGGCCGGATCGGTGGTGCTGACCGGCGGCCCCCAGCTGGCCGGGGTGGGCCGGCGGGCCGGGCTGCGGATCCCGGTGGGCGGCGCCCGGCATCAGGTGGCGGTGACCGAGCCGCACCCGGACCTGCATCCGTCCCGGGTCCCGATGGTCTTCGACCTGGCGGCCGGGCTGTACTGGCGGCCCGAGGAGGGCGGCCTGCTGTTCGGGATGAGCAACCCGGCCGAGCCGCCCGGGGAGGCCCGCGCGGTGGACCAGCCCTACCTGGCCCGGATGCGGGCCCGGCTGGGCCAGCTGGTGCCGGTGACCGCCGGGCTCGGGCTGCGCCGCCTGTGGGCCGCCACCATCGACTACACCCCTGACCACCTGCCGATCATCGGCCCCGCGCTGGACGCGGACGGGCCGGTCCCGGGGGTGACCGTGGCGGCGGCCGGCGGGGCCGGCATGATGTGGGGCCCCGGCGTGGCCCGGGCCGCCGCCGACCTGGTGCTCACCGGCCGGTCCGCCGTGGTCGACACCGCCGGGCTGGGCCTGGACCGGTTTGACGCCCAGGGCCGCAGCAAGCTGGCCGCGGACCCGATCGCGCTGCCGTTCCCGGAAACCACCGGGCTGGCGGCGCACTGAGCCGATTCCGCACGCCCACGCTGACCACTGAGCTGGCCGCTGACCTGGCCGATCACGGAGAGGACCGAACCACAGATGACCGACACCCTTCCGGTGACCCCGTTCCTGTCTGCCGCCGCGCTGCAGGGCGACCTCGAGGACTGGGGCCCGCTGGCCGAGGCCACCGGCGATCCCATGCACACCTCGGGCGTGACCACCTGGGCCCACGGCGACCTGGAGGTCGGCGTCTGGGAGTGCACGCCCGGCCCCTCGTACTGGAAGCTGGAGACCAACGAGGCCATGCACATCACCCGCGGGCGGATGACCGTCACCCCGGACGGCGGCGAGCCGCAGGACATCGGCCCGGGGGACAGCGCCGTGTTCCCGCTCGGCTGGAGCGGGACCTGGCAGATCCACGAGACGATCCGCAAGCTCTACGTGCTGTTCTGAACCGGTTCCGCGGCCGCCTTATCCTGGGCGGCAGGCGACGGGAGGCGGCGGGTGAGCGCACGGCACGACGTCGTGGTGATCGGCGGCGGGCACAACGGGCTGGTGGCCGCCGCGTACCTGGCCCGGCAGGGGCTGGACGTGCTGGTCTGCGAGCGGCGCCCGGTACTGGGCGGGGCCGCGGTGAGCGAGCACCCGTTCGGCCCGGACTACACGGTGACCTCGCTGTCCTACGTGGTCTCGCTGCTGCCGCCCGCGCTGGTCCGTGACCTGGACCTGGCCCGGCACGGCTACCACGTGTTCCCGCAGGGGCCCTACTTCGCGCCCCGGGCCGACGGCCGGTACCTGCGGCTGCCCGGGGACCCGGCCCGGCGGCACGCCGAGATCGCGAAATTCTCGGCCGCGGACGCGGACGCCTACCCGCGCTACGAGGCGCACCTGGCCGCGCTCGGCCAGGTGCTCGGGCCGCTGCTGGACGAGATCCCGCCCCGGCTCGGCTCGCACCGCCCGGCCGACCTGTGGCGCCAGGGCCTGCTGCTGCGCCACCTGCGCGGGCTGGACGAGCGCGGCGCGGTGGACGTCACCCGGCTGCTCACCGGCAGCATCGCCGACCTGCTGCGAGGAGTACTTCTCCAGCGACGCCATGCTGGGCCTGCTCTCGGTGTCCGGCGTCATCGGCACCTGGGCCGGGCCGCGCTCCGCGGGCACCGCGTACGTGATGCTGCACCACCACATCGGCGGGGTGGACGGCCAGGCCGGCGCGTGGGGTTTTCCCCGCGGCGGGATGGGCGGGGTGACCGCGGCGCTGGCCGCGGCGGCCCGCTCGTTCGGCGCCAGCCTCCGCACCGGGGCCGAGGTCGCCCGGATCCGCACCCAGGGCGGCCCGGGACCGGGCGCGCGGGCCTGCGGGGTGACGCTGGCCAGCGGCGAGGAGATCGACGCGGGCACGGTCATCACCACGGCGCACCCGCAGATCTCGTTCCTGCGGCTGCTCGACCCGGCGGTCCTGCCGGACGACTTCGTGGCCGACATCCGGCGCTGGCAGACCCGCAGCGGCACCGTGAAGATCAACCTGGCGCTGGACCGGCTGCCGGAGTTCGCCAGCCACCCCGGGTATGACCCGCAGGTTCATGGCGGGACGATCGTGCTGGCCGAGAGCCTGGACGACATCGAGACCGCGTTCCAGCAGGCGGTCAGCGGCCAGCCGTCGGAGCGGCCGTTCGCCGACATCTGCATCCCGAGCGTGTTCGACGACTCGCTGGCCCCGCCGGGGCACCATGTCATGTCGCTGTTCACCCAGTGGGTGCCGCACGGCTGGGCCGCCGGGTCCCCGGACGGGGGCCTGGACGCCTACGCCGACCGGGTGATCGCCCGGGTGGAGCAGGTGGCCCCGGGCTTCACCGGCTCGGTGCTGCACCGGCAGGTGATCGGGCCGCAGCAGATGCAGCAGGAGTACGGCCTGGTCGGCGGGAACATCTTCCACGGCGAGCTCAGCCTGGGGCAGATGTTCCACGCCCGGCCAGCGGCCGGGTACGCGGACCTGCGCACCCCGGTACCCGGCCTGTACCAGGCCGGGTCGGCGACGCACGGCGGCGGCGGGGTCACCGGCATCCCGGGGCGCAACGTGGTCCGGCAGGTCCTCGCCGACCTCCGCGCCGACCGGCTGCGCCGCCGGGCCAGGCACCCTTTTCGGTGAACGCCACCTGCGTGGCCAGGGTCTTGCCGATCGGCCGGTCCGCCCCGAAACGACGAACGAGGGTTTGGCGCTCTTAACTGGCCATCACCGTGGGCCTCCGCAGAGCCACGGAGCGACGGTGCCAGAGGAGAAGTGATAGCGGGAGAAGCCTCGATCCACAGCTCGAGTTCCCTGGCTGGGACCGGCCCGCAGATCTGGTACCCCTGCACGAGGTCGCAGCCCATGTCGGCCAGGGCGCTTCGAGCCATGCTGTCCTGGACGCCCTCCGCGACGACGGTCATTCCAAGGTTGTGCCCCAGGTCAACGGCGGAGCGCACGATTACGCCGCTCTCGGGGTCGTTCATCATGCTCATCACGAAGGAGCGGTCGATCTTCAGCTCCTCTGATCGGCAGCGTCTTGAGGTACGACATGGACGAGTAACCGGTACCGAAGTCGTCGATGCTCAGCGACACGCCCATGGAATCGAGGGCCTGGAGGACGGTGAGGCCCAGGTCGTGATCGGTCATTACTGCCGTCTCGGTTAGCTCGAGGTTCAGCAAGTGTGGTGCGACGCCATGAACGTCTAGAAGTTGCTGTACGTGAGCCGGGAATCTGGGGTCGAGCAGGGAGCGTGCGGAGATGTTCACCGCGACGGGGATCGGGCGTCCTGCGTCGGCCCATTTTCGGGCCTGGCTCAGCGCGAGGCTCAGCACCTCGGTCGTCAGCGCATGGATTAGTCGCGGTGCTCTCAGCGAGCGGGATGAACTCGTCGGGCTGCAGCAGTCCCAGCGTGGGATGCTGCCAGCGGACGAGGGCTTCGACACTGCTCAGCGCGCCGGTGCCAGTGTTGATCTTGGGCTGATAGTGCAAGATCAACTCGCCGGCGGCGATGGCTCGGCGCAGGTCTCCCAGGAGGATGAGACGGGACAGATTGTTGTCGTCGCGGGACGGCTCGTAACGGGCGAATGGGCGGTGAGCGGTCTTGGCCTCGTACATGGCCACATCGGCGTGACGCAGCAGTGTCTCGACGTCGTCGCCGGGTTCGGCCAGGGCGATTCCGATGCTGGCCTCGACGTCGAGAGTGATGTCGTACAGCGAGAACGGGTCGTTCAAGGCGGCACCGACGCGCTGCGTGGCCGCCAGTGCCTCTTCCCAGCCTGAAACGGGGAGCAGGATCGCGAACTCGTCACCACCGAGGCGGGCCACGGAGTCGGCGTCACGCAGGGATTCCCTGAGCCGATCCGCTACCTGGAGCAGGAGGTGATCACCGTAGTGGTGGCCGAGGGTGTCGTTGACTTCCTTGAACCGGTTGAGGTCCAGGAGCAGCACGGCCACGGTGGCGCCCGAGCGAGCGGCGGTCCGCAGCGCTACGCCGGTCCGGTCCTGGAACAGGCGTCCGGTTCGGCAGGTCGGTCAGCGGGTCGTGCAGGGCCTGGTACCGGTTATGCTCACTTTCCGAGTGAAGGTCCTGCTGGTAGCGGGTCACGACCACTGCCCCGCCGCCCACCAGGCCGATTCCCGCCAGCAGCGTGACAAGATCGACAATAAGCGCAAAACGGCTAATCATGCGGACCGACGCCGTCGCGTTGAGAGCCGTGGCTTCGTGTTTCGCGGCCGCTCCATAAACCTGGTCTTCCATCACGTGGAAGACCGGGTCCACAGTCCGGCCGTCTATAGCGTTCGTTACGGCCGCCGGATCGTGTCGATCGACGGATAGGAACAACCGCGCGCTGGTCGCGATATAAGTCTTGTGCTCGCGCAGCACCACCCGCGCCAGGTTTCGATCGGTGCTGTTCACCTAGGGCGGCCACCTGTCGCATGGCCTGCTGGAGAGAGACTTCCGCCGCCGTGTGGGCTGCCTTCGCGGCCGGGGCTGGGCTCAAGGCGGTACTTCCGCTCGAGCGACTCCTCGGCGGCGATCGCGGCTGCCGCGTGCTCGTACGCGTCGGCGGTCCGGACCTCGCGGGCGCTCGTCCTAGCCGCATGGCTCGTCACCAGGGAACCGATCGTCACTACGCAGATGAGCGCCACCAGTCCGAGGCCGGCCCCGGTTATCGCCCACCGATTCCACGACCGTGAGACGGGGCTCCTCGCGGCACCCGGGATGGAGCCGCGTTTGCTCACGCGACCCAGGCCGCCGGGCTGGCCCCTCGATTGCCTGGGCTTCGTCTGCTAGGCCTCAGGCCTGACGCGAAATGATTCACGGCACGACTCCTCGGACGGCATCAGGCCCTGGGACCTGGGGCGTCGGCAGGAAACTCCCGCTTCTGGCCTGGCGGTCGAGTGGCCCAAGCGTGCTCTGGGCGGGCGGGGTAATCCCGGTACGTGGATTTCCCCCGACCACCCCTATTACTCACAGTAATACTATCAATCCGCTAGGTGCACATCTGTGTGCCCGACTCCCGACTCCCGGCGGCGGACCCGGAACGCGGCCGGGGATTCTGCCCTGGCCTCCGGCCACGGCCGCCTGGCCGACGTCCCGCTGCCGCCCGGGGACTCACGGGCGGCGCCGTGGCCGGGCGGCTCACGGGCGGCGCCGTGGCCGGGCGATTCGCGGGACGCCGGGCCGGGCGGTTCCCGGCCGGTGCCGCCCGGCCCGGTGAAAGCCGCGTGTTCTGTCCGAGAACGGCTTCCGGGAACCGCCTGAATTCCCTCACTTAGGGTAGGCCCCCTACCCCTCTTGAGTGGCCTGCGGCGGGGCATCCGGTGCGAGAGTCGGAACCACGTAATGGAATACGCCAGGTAATTGGGAATTTCGGCCTGGCCCGAGCCCAGGGGGAACAGTGGCCGAGTACTGGCTTTTGTTCGCCGTGAATGAGCACGAAAGCCAGCTGGACGCCGGCCTGGCTACGCTTGGAACCCCGGGATTGCCGTCATTATTGCCGGGGCTTACTTTTGGGCCACCGCGTACAACTCGGGTGCATCCCCGGCGAGCGCGTCGGCCGCCTTCTACGCCCGTGCCGAGGCGATGCCCGCCGGGAACGACCACTCGCTGACCGAGATGCTGGTCAAGGGCAGCCGCGACCGGACCTACGAGGTGGGCGTGATGACCGACCCGGCCTACTACGGGGACACGGGCCAGCACCTGTTCGTGTCATCGTGGGACGCAAGCGGGTTCCTCGGCCTGGGCACGGGCTTCACGTCCACCGGTGCCACCCGTCCCGGGTCCCGGGTCCGGATCGATGCGTATACCAGCTACGGTTTCACCGTGGCGCACGGCCAGGTCCGGATCACCGTTGACGGCCAGACGGTCGGGCACTATGACGCGCCGGGCTTCCGGACGTCGTCCGTGTCGGTCTACGGCGAGGCCTATGCCGAAGGCAAGCCGCTACCGCAGATGCGCGGCTCGGTCCGGGACTACGTGACCAGCACGCACAGCACGCTGACCACTCCCGCAGCGTCCAGCCCGTACAAGATCACGGGACACCGGCGAACCGGGTTCTCGTTCAGGTAAACCGGTGGCTGGCCGCCGTTGTCCGGCCAATTACCCCCGGAATGGTCGTTTCGCTGACCTTACCGCCGGCGGCCCGTCTCCTTTCCCGGCCTGTGCTAGCGTCCCCACGATTCGGGGCACGGTATTTAACGGGGGGAAGCATGGGGAGGACGCACGCGGCTGCAGCCAGCGCATTCATGATGGCTGCGCTGGTCGCCGGGACCGGACTGGCGGCGGCCAGCGCCAGTGCGGCAGCAGGCCGGACGGAGGAGTTCCGGATGGTGTCCGGCCAGGTATCCGGGAAGGCCAGCGTCATCGCCACCGGCGCCTTCACCGCCGGCGGCACGACCAACCTGGACACCACCGCGGCCACGCTGCGCTTTCGCGGGGGATCATTCCGGATCAGTCCCCGCCCCGCCCTGGCCCATGCGCATGTCAACCCCCGGACCTGCATGCTGAACGCGCTCCAGCAGGGCAGTTACCGGATCGGCCACGGGACCGGCCGATTCGCGCACATCAGCGGCTCGGGCAGCTATGTCGCCGAGATCCTGGGCGTGCTGGCGCGCAACGCACGGGGCAAGTGCTCGGAGACGAAGCCCCCGCGGGCGCTGCAGCAGGTGGTCACCGCGCACGGCCCGGTGACCGGCGCCTGAAACGGCGTCGCGGGCGCTGCAATCCATTGCGGCCAGGTGGAAAATGATGGCATGGCCGGTTTACGGGAAATTTCCTTGACAGGCGTCTCGCCGACCTCCGCGCCGACCGGGTGCGGCAGCGGGCAGCCGCGCTGGCCGGGGCCGGCCAGCGGGCCGCGGCGCGGGCGTCAGCCGCCCGGCGTCCCCGGCGCTGAGCCGCCGTTGTCCTGCCAATTACCCCGGAATGACCTTTTCGCTGACCTGGAAAATGACCCGGAATGGTCGATTTACGGAAAATTTCCTTGACAGGCATCCTCGCCTGGCTCACAGTGTGGTGTGCCGTTTAGGGGAAATGGTACACACATGGGCGCCCAACAGTGCGTTCCGGGTGAATCAATCGGGGAGTTTTCATGGAACTGGCGAGTGATTTCTCATTCCAGCCACTACCGCCACTCGATCCGGCTACTGCAGTGGCGAGTCCGCTGGGGCCGCTGGCCGGGCTCACCGGAAAGTGGAGCGGCCAGGGGTTCAACGTTATCTGGCGGCCGCACCACCCGGACGCGCCGCAGGACCGGTTCCTCGAGCTCAATGTGACCAGCGAGCAACTCGAGTTCGACCCCATCAGCGGCGCGATCCCCAACCGCGGCTTGCTGCAGGCTGACATCAGCATGTCCGGCCTGACGTATCTCCAGCAGATCTCGGACAAGAACCTCAACGCCGGGCTGCATGTGGAGCCGGGCCTGTGGGTGTCCGTCCCGGCCACCACCGACCCCAAGGTCTCGGCCACGGTGGCGCGGCTGGCCTCAATCCCGCATGGCACGACCATTCTGGTGCAGGGAACCGCCACGTCGGGCGCCGCCCCGGCCATCCCGGCCGTCAGCATCAAGCCCTTCACGATCGGCAGTCCGGGCGCCACCATCGATTTCCCGGAGCAGACGCTGGCCACCGCCAGCCAATTCCGGACGTCCGGGGCCGGGCTGAAGGGCATCACCCAGGCGATGGTCAACAACCCGAACAGCGTCCTGCACTCGGCGATCACGGGGCAGCAGATCCACGCGACCACCACCCTCCATGTGTCCAGCGGCGACGCTCCGGTTCCCGGGGGCGGAACCTCCAATACCGCCTTCCTGAGGGGCGGTACTCAGGGCCCGAATGCGGTGGCAGCGAGCGTCACGGCCACGTTCTGGCTGGAGACGCTGACGGGACAGACCGCCCCGCAGCAACTCCAGTACTCCCAGCTTGTGCTGCTGAATTTCAACGGGCTGAGCTGGCCGCACGTCACCGTGGGCACGCTGCAGAAGCAACCCTGACGCAGGCCGGCTGCTGGCCCGCCGCCGACGATCAGCCCGGCGGACGTCCTGGCGTCCCCGGTTACGGCCTGACCCGCCGCGCATCAATGGCCAGGGCGTCCACGGCCACCGCGCCGGACGGCCCGCAGATCAGCGGGTTGATGTCCAGGGCGTCCAGCACGCCGCCCAGTTCCACCGCGAGCTGGGACACCGCGGCGATGGCCGCCTGGGCTGCGGCCAGGTCGGCGGCGGGCTGGCCGCGTACGCCGTCCAGCAGCCGGGCGATCCGCAGCCCGGCCAGCAGCCGCCCGGCCTCATCCGGGGTCACCGGGGGCAGCGCCACGGCCCGGTCGGCGAGCAGTTCCACCAGGATGCCGCCCGCCCCGACGACCAGCAGCGGGCCCAGGCCGGGGTCCCGGGCCAGCCCCACCGACAATTCCACCCCGGGCGGCACCGTCTCGCAGACCAGGACGCGGCGCCCCAGCCGGGCGGCCAGCCCGGCGTAGGCGGACCGCAGCCCGGCCGCGTCCGCGACGCCCAGGACGACCCCGCCGGCCTCGGATTTGTGCCCGATCCCCGGCTCATCGGTCTTGAGCACTACCGGGTAGCCGATCGCCGCGGCCGCCGCCAGCGCGTCATCCACCGACTCGGCCGGGCGGGCCTGCGCGCAGCGGATGCCGTAGTCGGCCAGCAGCCGGAACAGCGTGCTGCCGTGGGCCGCGCCGGCCGTGATCACCTCCGCCCACCGCTCCCGGCGGGCCGGGTCCGCGGGCGGCGGGCCGCCATCCGCCGCGGCCGGGCGGCCCGCGTGGTCGAGCAGGTGGCGCAGGGCGAGCAGGCCGGTGCGGGTGCCCTCCAGCACCGGGATCCCGGCCGCCCGCAGCCCGGCCGCGGTCTCCGGGTCGATGGCGCTGGGCACATTGCTCAGCACCGCGAACGGCGTGCCGCTGCCCCGGGCGGCGTCCAGCACCGCCAGCGGGTAGGACCGGTCGCCGTCGAACTCCGGCACCAGGTCCACCGCGAGGGCGACGGCGGCCACCGCCGGGTCGGCGGCCAGCGCGGCCAGCGCCCCGGCCAGCTGGTCCTGGGCGTCCGCGCCGGTGCCCCACACGTCCAGCGGGTTGCCCGGCTCCAAGCCCGGGTCGAGCAGCCCGGCCAGCCGGTCCAGGGTGGGCTGGCCGATGGCCGCGAACGGCACGCCGACCTCGTCGGCCACATCGGCGACGTGCGCGCGCTCCAGCCCCGAGTCGTGCACGGTCGCGATCCCGGCCCCGGGGGCCGGTGCGCGCCGGGCGCGGCGGCCGGCCGCGAACAGCTCCAGGGTGTCGGTCATCTCGGCCAGGTCCCGCACCCGGTGCACGCCGTAGGCCCGGGCCAGCGCCTCCCACCCCCCGTCCGCGGCGGCCAGCGCCCCGGAGTGCGCGGCCACCATGGCCTGGCCGCGGGCCGTGCTCCCCGCGGTCAGCAGCACCACCGGGATGTCCCGCGCGGCGGCGGCGGCCAGCACCGCCCGCATCCGGCCCGGCTCGCGCAGCGCCTCCAGGACCAGTGCCAGCACCCGCGTGCCTTCCATACTCAACGCATACCCGGCGTACTGCCCGGCCCCGGTCACGAGTTCCTGGCCGGAGGAGACAGCCAGGGTGAAGCCCAGCGCGCGGCGGGTGCGCAGCAGCGCGGAGAACACCGATCCGGAGTGGGTGACCAGCGCGACCGGCCCGCGGGGCAGCGGGTCGGGCTCGACGTACCCGACCGCGCGCAGCCCGCGGGCGGTGTTGACGAACCCCATGCAGCCCGCCCCGCACACCGCCATGCCCGCGGCCGACGCGATGGCGGCCAGCCGGGCCCGCAGCCCCGGGCGCTGGCCCGGTGACTGGCCGGGCGGGTCGAAGGCGCTGCCGAAGATCACCGCGGACCGGTCGCCGCGCGCCGCGGCCAGCGCGAGCTGCTCCTCCAGGGCGGTGTCCGGCACGGCCAGCAGGACCAGGTCCACCGGCCCGGGCAGGTCGGCCAGCGACGGGTGGCAGGGCATCCCGGCGATCTCCGCATGCCGCGGGTTGACCAGGTACGTCCGTGGCGCCGGGTGGCTGCGGGCCACCTCGCTGATCATCCGCTCGCCCAGGCTGCCGGGCCGCGGGCTGGCGCCGACCAGCGCCACGCTCCGCGCCTCCAGCATGGCCCGGAGCGCCGGGCTGACGCCGGGCACCGGAGCCGCGGCCGGATCGTTCCCGGCTGCGGCCCCGGTGCCCCCCGGGGGCGGGTTGGGAGTGCGGTCAGCGGGGCGTTGGGAAGGTTGGGTGTTGCTGGTCATGACCGCCGGGTGAGGCGGCGCACGTTCGCGGACCGCTGGGCCGCCTTCTGGTCGGCGATCGCCGCCCGGGCCGCCTGCCAGCCCGGGATGCCGCACACCCCGCCGCCCGCGTGGGTCGCCGAGCTGCCGTAGTACATGCCGGGCACCGGGGTGCGGTAGTCGGCGTACCCAGGCGCCGGGCGCATGTGGAACAGCTGCTCCAGGGACAGCTCGCCGTGGAAGATGTTCCCGCCGATCAGGCCGTACTCCTGCTCCATCTCATACGGCCCGACGATGTCCCGGTGCAGGATCGACGCCTTGAAGTTGGGGGCCAGCTCGTTGTAGCAGTCGATCATCCGGTCGGCGTAGGCCGCCAGCTCGGCGGTGTGCGGCTCTTCGCTCCAGTCCTGCGGCACCCACTGGGTGAACAGGGACATGATGTGCGTCCCCGCCGGGGACAGGGTCTTGTCGAACGCGGTCGGGATCACCCCGTCGCTGAACGGCCGCAGCGCGGGCCGGCCCTCCCGGGCGTCCAGGAAGGCCCGCTCGATGTACTCCATGGTGGGGGCCATCTCCACCGAGCCGGTGTGGTGCTCCTGCAGGTCCGAGCCCGGGTCGGCGAGGAAGTCAGGCAGCTCGGACAGGGCCAGGTTGATCTTCACGACGCCGCTGCGGGTCTTCCAGTGCTCGATGTCGGCGGCGAAGTCCGGTGGCAGGTGCTCCCGGCCGACCTGGTCCAGGAACGCGGTCCGCGGGTGCAGCGTGGACACGATCACCCGGGCGCGGATCTCGTCCCCGTTCTCCAGTACCACCCCGGCGGCCCGGCCGTCCTCGACGAGGATGCGGGCGACCTTCGCGTTCAGCGCCACCTCGGCGCCCTGCTCCCGGGCGGCCAGCTCGATGGCGCTGGCCACCGCGCCCATGCCGCCCTCCTGGAATCCCCAGTTGCCCAGGTGGCCGTCCCCGACGTCGCCGATCGAGTGGTGCGCCATCACGTACGCGGTGCCCGGCTCGTAGGGCCCGGCCCAGGTGCCGATCACGCCGTTGACGGCGAGTGCTCCCTTGACCTGGTCCGATTCGAACCAGTCATCGAGCAGGTCGGCGATGCTCATCGTCATCAGCCGGGTCACGTCGGCGACCGTGCGCACGTCCAGGCCGCGGTTGCGCCAGGCCAGCCGGAGGGTCTCCCGCAGGTCCCGGGGCCTGCGGGAGCCCAGGTTGGGCGGGACGGTGAGCAGCAGCGGGCCGAGCACGTCGGCCAGCCCGGCCAGCCAGGCGTCCCAGCGCGGCATGGCGTCCGCGTCCTTCTTCGACCACCGGGACACCTCCTCGTGGTTCCGCTTGGCGTCGTCGGCGTACAGCTTGATCGAGCCGCCCTCGGGGAAGGCCTGGTAGTACGGGCCCATCGGGTAGATCTTGTAGCCATGCCGGGCCAGGTCCAGGTCGTTGATGATGGTCGGCGGGAGCAGGCTCATCACGTAGGACAGCCGGGTCACCCGGAACTCGGGGGCCTCGGGCCAGGGCGCCTCGGTGGTGGCCGCGCCGCCGGTCTTGTGGCGGCCTTCCAGGACCAGGGTGCGCGCCCCGGACCGGGCCAGGTACGCGGCCGCGACCAGCCCGTTGTGTCCCCCGCCGACGACGATCGCGTCGTAGGTTCCGGTGCCTGCTACGGCCATGCTTCCGTCCTCCAGGGACATTTCGCGGTCCGATCCGGTCATCCGGGGGCGATCCCGGCATTCAGGGTGTGAACCCGGCATTCAGGGGGTGAACCCGTCAGCCGGAACGCGTTCCCGACGTAGTTGACTGAATGTTCAGTCTAGAAAGCTGATAGCGTTGTCCACAAGAGTCAGGGAGATCTGGGACGACACTGGGCGAGGATGTCCCCATGAGCGAACGGGGCGGCGACAGCGCCGACACCGCCGACCAGCGCCGCGAGCAGATGCTGCGGGCCGCCATCGAGGTCATCGAGGACCGCGGCTTCCCGGAGACCCGGATCGCCGACGTGGCCAAGCGGGCCGGGACCAGCCCGGCGCTGGTCATCTACTACTTCAAGACCAAGGACCAGCTGCTCACCGAGGCGCTGCGGTACGCCGAGGACACCTGGTACGAGGCGGGCACCGCGCGGATGGCGGCCATCCCCAGCGCGGCGGGCCGGCTGGAGGAACTGGTCGCGATGACCTGCCTGCCCGAGGCGGACACGCAGACGGTCGGCTCCTGGCTGCTGTGGCTGGACCTGTGGGCCCAGTCGGTGCGGCTGCCCGAGGTGGCCGGGGTCCGGCAGAAGTTCGACGAGCGCTGGCGGGAGACGATCATCGCGCAGGTGCTGGCCGGGCAGGAGGCCGGCGAGTTCGGCCCGGTCGACCCGGATGACTTCGCGGTGTCGCTGTCCGCGCTGCTGGACGGGCTGGCCATCCAGATCGCGCTGGGGGACCCGTCGGTGACCACCGCCCGGGCCTTCGAGCTGAGCATGCGGTTCGTGGCCGGCCAGCTGGGCTTCGAGTGGCGCCCCCAGGCGCGCCAGGCCGGCTAGGCGGAGGCCGCCCCGCTGCCCCGGCCGCCCCGCTGCCCCGGCCGCCCCGCTGCCCCGGCCGCCCTGCCGGGCGGCCCGTGGGCCTGGTCAGCCGACGGCGAGGTGCTCCTCCTCGGCCAGGTCGGCGGCGCTGCCGCGCAGCACGCGGAGCGCGTCCGGGGCCAGGTACACGTGCACCGGGGTGCCCTGGGCCAGGTGCGGCGGATGGCCGCCGTCGTTCTGCACCAGGGCCTGCAGCGGGGTCCCGGGCGCCAGCCGCAGCAGCACCTGGGTGCTGGCGCCCAGGAACACCAGCCGCTCCACCATCGCGGGCACCCGGTTCGGCCCGGCCGAGCCGTGCTCCTCGATGCGCACCCGCTCGGGCCGGATGACCGCGTGCGCGGTGCCCAGGCCGTCCACGTCGCCGCGCTCCACCTCCAGCGCTGACTCACCCACCTTGACGCTGCAGCGCGGTCCGGGGCCCCGCTCGACCACGTCCACCTCCATCAGGTTGGACGCGCCCAGGAAGTCGGCCACGTAGGTGTCCGCCGGCTCCTCGTACACGTCGCGCGGGGTGCCGATCTGGGCGATCCGGCCGGAGTTCATCACCGCCAGCCGGTCGGACATGGTGAGCGCCTCCTCCTGGTCATGGGTGACGTAGAGGAAGGTGATGCCGACTCGCTCCTGCAGCGCCTTGAGCTCCACCTTGAGCGAGCGGCGCAGCTTGGCGTCGAGCGCGCCGAGCGGCTCGTCCAGCAGCAGCACCGCCGGGCCGAGCACCAGCGCCCGGGCCAGCGCCACCCGCTGCTGCTGGCCGCCGGACAGCGCGGCCGGGCGGCGCTTGGCGTAGTCGCGCAGCTCGACCAGGTCGAGCGCCTCGTTCACCTTGCCCTCGATCTCCCGCTTGGGCAGCTTGTGGTAGCGCAGGCCGAAGGCGACGTTGTCGAACACCGACAGGAACGGGAACAGCGCGTAGCTCTGGAACACCGTGTTCACGTTGCGCTTGTGCGGCGGCACCCCGCCCATGTCCGTGCCGTCCAGCAGGATCCGCCCGGCGGTGGGCTGCTCGAAGCCGGCGATCAGCCGCAGCGTGGTCGTCTTGCCGCAGCCGGACGGCCCGAGCAGGGAGAAGAACTCGCCGCTGTCCACGGACAGGTCGATGCCGTCCACCGCGACCTCGGTGAACCGCTTGGTCAGCGTGACCAGCTGAATATGCCCGCCTGCCACCTGGATCCCTCCCTAATCGGTGCCGGCGATGGTGGTCAGCGCGGCCACCCGGCTGCCCCGCTCGCCGCGCGTCATCCAGCGGTAGCCCAGGTACCCGATCACCGCGATGACCAGCGACATCACCAGCATGATGGTGCCCAGCGCGTTCAGCGCCGGGCCGCCGTTGCCGCCGTGCTGCGTGGAGTAGATGATCACCGACATCGGGGTGTTGCTGGCGTTGGACGACAGCAGGTCAACCAGCACGAAGTCGTCGATCACCCCGGAGAAGACCAGGACCGCGCTGGCGAAGATGGCCGGGCCGAGCAGCGGCAGCATCACCCGGCGCAGCGTGGACAGCTGGCTGGCGCCGAGGTCCGCGGCCGCCTCCTCGTACTGCCGGCCCAGGGTGACCAGCCGGGCCTGGACGATGATGGCCGGCCAGCTCACGTTCCAGGTGACCAGGGCCAGCACCTCGGCCAGCGTGCCCAGGTGCACCGAGGTGAACAGCACGGTGAACACGAAGAACATGGCCACGCCGAAGATCAGCTCCGGGACCACGAAGGACAGGATCATCACGAAGTTGAAGGTGGCCGGGGTGACGCCGCGCCACCGGTTGAGGCCCAGCGCGAACGCGACCCCGAGCGGCACGGCGATGACGGTGGTGAGCACGGACAGCCGCACCGTCTGGATCACCGCCGCGTGCAGCTGCGGGTTGTGCAGCACCGAGTTGACGGGGTCGGTGAAGTACCACCGCCAGGAGAAGCCCTGCCAGGCGCTCTGCGACTTCCCGTTGTTGAACGAGAACAGCACCGCGATGGCGATCGGCACCAGCGACCAGATCAGGTACAGCCAGGTGAAGCCCTCCAGGATCCACGGGTGGCCCCACGGGTTGCGCCGCGGGACCAGCCGCCGCAGGCCGCTGCGCGGGGCCGCCTGGGCCTGGGCCCGGGCCTGCGCCGGGGCGCTCGTCGCGGTCACCCTGCCTCCCGGGACGATCGGTTGGTGGCCATCACGTAGTAGACCATCGGCACGAGCAGCACCAGGAGCAGCAGCAGGGACAGCACCGCGCCCTGCCCTTCCAGGCCCGGGGTGCCGAGCTGGCCCTGGATCAGGTTGCCGATCATGGAGGTGCTGGCCGCGCCGGACATGAGCTGGTTGGTGTAGTAGTCGCCGATCATCGGCAGCACCGTGATCAGCATGCCGGTCAGGATCGGCTGCCGGGACAGCGGCAGCGTCACCCGCAGGAACGTCCGCGCCCGGTTCAGCCCGAGGTCGCGGCCGGCCTCGATGAGCGCCGGGTCGATCCGGTCCAGGCCCGCGTACAGCACCAGGATCAGGTACGGGATGTAGCCGTAGACCAGGCCCAGCACGACGGTGAACCACTTGCCGCCCAGCCAGTTGACCGGCTGCGAGATCAGCCCCAGGGCGGACAGCGCCTTGTTCACGTAGCCGTCGGTCTGCAGCAGGTCGATCCAGGCCAGCATCCGCATCATGTAGCTGATCCAGAACGGCGCGATCAGCAGGATCAGGAACAGTGCCTTGCGGCGCCCGGCGAACCGGGCCACGAAGTAGGCGGCCGGGTAGGCGATGAGCAGGGACAGCAGCGCCGCGGCGGCCACGTAGCCGATGGTGCGCAGCACGATGGGGCCGGCGAACGAGGTGCTGCCGATCAGGTCGTGCCACACGTTGATGACGTTGGAGGAGCTCCAGGCGAACGGGTTCCAGACCGCGATGGGCGACTCGAACAGCCGGTTCAGCTGGCCCATGGCGATGGCCAGCACCGCGTAGAACGGCACGATGAACAGCACCAGCAGCCAGATGATGCCCGGCAGGGCCAGGGCGATCCAGAACAGCCGCCCCTGCCGGGCCGGGCGGTCCGCGGCGGGGGCGGCCGGCGGCCGGGCCGCGGGTTGCTGAGTGGCTGTTGCCATGGCCGCCGCCCCCTAGATCCCGTTGCTCACGACGAGCCAGGCCTGCTGCCAGAGGGCGTCCGCGTCCACCGGGAGCTGGAGCTGGCTCACCCCGCGCCGGAAGTAGGACGGCAGCACCGCGGTGGAGATCAGGCTCTTGGGCAGCAGCTGCTCCTTGACCAGGCGCTGCGGCGTGATCGCGGTCAGCGGCTGCATGTAGCCGTTGAAGCTGATGTTCTCCAGCACGTTGGGCAGGTCGAGCAGGTAGTTGAGGAACAGGTGGGCGAGCACCGGGTTCTTGGCCGACCGGAGCACGGTGTTGGTGTCGTTGGCCACCGGGCCGCGGCCGTCCGGCGGGAACCAGTAGCCGACCGTCTCCACCGGGACGCCCTTGGGCATGTAGTACTGCGCCGACGCCATGTCCCCGGACCAGGCGTGGTGGATCCACACCTGCCCGGTCGGGACCTCGGTGTAGTCGTTGTTGTCGATGTGCACGTTGACCAGGTGGGTCAGGTCCAGCAGGGAATTGCGGGACAGCGCGATCTGGCCCCGGTCGGTGGTGTTCAGGTCGAAGATGCCGTTCTTCATCAGCCCCAGGCTGATGCCCTCCCGGTAGTCGTCCAGGATGGCCACCTTGCCCCGGTACTTGGGCTGCCAGGGCATGGCCCACGGGTTGCGCATGGCGTACGGGTTCTCGTGGACCAGGTCTTTCCGCCAGGCCATCCCGGTCGTGTAGATCGTGTACGGCACCGTGTACTGCCAGCCCTGGTCGTAGAACGGGTTGGTGAAGTCCGGCCAGGCCTGGCTGATGTTCGGGACGTAGCTGTGGTTCAGCGGCTGGATCAGCTTGGACTCGATGAGCTGGCCGAGCACGTCCACCGTCACGCCCATGAACACGTCGAAGGACACGCCGCCGCTGCGCAGCTTGGCGATCGCCTCGTTCATCGTGTTGAACGTGGTCAGCTCGACCTTGCAGTTGTACTTCTTGGCGAAGTGGTTCAGGCAGGCCTGGTTGACGTAGGCGACCCAGTTGAAGATCTGCAGGGTGGCCCCGGTCTCCGGCTTCAGGCCGCTGGCGATGGCTTGTTGTCGGTGAAGACCGGCCAGGTCACCGGGTTGTCCGGGCGGGGCAGCGGGACGCTGCCCTTGCCCGCCAGCGCGGGCGCGCACGCGTCCAGCAGCCCGCCGCCGGCCAGCGCGGCCAGCCCGGCACCGGCGCTGCCCAGGAAGCCGCGCCGGGTGAACAGGGGCGGTCGTGACCCGTCTTTCGGCCAGCCTTCTCGCGGGTGCACCAGCTCGCTTCTTCCTCCGGCGGTCGTGGCGGGCGGTCCGGCCGGGCCGCCCGGGGCCTGGGATCCTGGTGATCCCCGGCGGCCGGGCGGCTCATGAGCCTTGACTGAACAGTCCGTCAATAGCGGGCGTTATTGCGACAGCATAGGCCGAACGTCCCGTCGGCAACAGGGGCACCGAGCAGCCGAAACAGGACGGAAACCTGGGCTGGTCACCGGGTCACCGCCGCGGCGAAGGCGGCGAAGTTGGCCACCAGCAGGTCGATGTCCGGCTCGTCATGCTGGACCGAGATCAGCCACTGCTCGATCTTGCCCCAGGGCGGCAGGAACACCCCGCCGTTGTGCTGGAACAGCCAGTGCGCGTGGCTGTACCGGTCGTCGACGTCCAGGAAGCCGCGGTAGTTGCGGACCGGCTCGGGGGAGAAGACCACGCAGCCCTTGGCGCCCACCGCGACCACGTGCGCGGCCAGCCCGGTACGCGCGATCTCCCGCTCGATGCCGGCCACCGCGCGCTCGCGCAGCGCGTCGATCCGCTGGTAGGCCTCCGGGGTGGCCACCTCGGTGAGCATGGCCCGGCAGGCGGCCACCGCCAGCGGGTTGCCGTTGAAGGTGCCGACCATCTCGTAGTCGTCGTTGGCCACATGCTCCATCACCTCGGCCGACCCCCCGATGGCGGCGATGGCGACGCCGCCGCCGATGGCCTTGGCCAGCGTCATGATGTCCGGGGTCACCCCGGCCAGCGCGGTGGCGCCGCCCGGGCCCGCGGTCAGCCCGGTCTTGACCTCGTCGAAGGTGAGCAGGGCGCCCCGGGAGTGCAGCAGGTCCTTCAGCCCGGCCAGGTAGCCCGGCTCGGGCTCGATGATCCCGGCGTTCATCATGACCGGCTCGATGATCATCCCGGCCACCTGGCCGGGGTGCTCGTCCAGCAATCGCTGCACGCTGGCCAGGTCGTTGTACGTGGCGATCAGGGTGAGCCGGGTGATAGCCCGGGGGATGCCGGTGCTGGACGGCGCCTGGGCCGGGTGGTCCGCCGGGCCTGCGTCGGCGGCCTCCGGGGCCACCGAGACCTGGACCGAGTCGTGGTGCCCGTGATAGCCGCCCTCCACCTTGATGATGAGGTCGCGGCCGGTGATGGCGCGCATCAGGTGGACCGCGTCCATGGTGGCCTCGGTGCCGGAGTTGGCGAACCGCCACAGCGGCAGGCCGAAGCGGCGGGCCAGTTCCTCGCCGACCGCGACCGCGTTCCGGGTCGGCTGGGCGAAGTGGGTGCCCAGGCCGACCTGGCTGCGGACCGCCTCGACGATGGCCGGGTGCGCGTGCCCGGCCAGGGCCGCGCCGTACCCGCCGTGCAGGTCCACGTACTCGTGGCCGTCCACGTCGTAGATCTTGGAGCCCTTGCCGTGGCTCAGCCACACCGGCTGCGGGACCGTGATCTGCCAGCTGGACGTGACTCCTCCGGCCAGGACGCCCCGGGCCCGGCCGGCCATCCGGGCCGACTCCGGCTGCCGCTCGACGAAGATCTTCTCTTGCTCGGCGATGATGTCCTGGAGATGGCTGGCTGCCTGGTCCGGGCCGTTCGTCACGGTGGTCACGACTGCGCTCCCTTGTGCTGACTGAACGTTCAGTCTAGAAGGCGGCACAAGGAGGGGCAAGGTGTTACGCCAACCGGGGATCGGCTGTTGATGATGTTGACTTCAGTCACATGGGAGTGTGACTGAAGTCAACATCACGAAGTCCGGCCTCGCCCTGGGCCGGGCGAGGCGGCCCTGGGTCAGGTGCAGGTGGTGCCGTTGAGGCTGAAGGTGGCAGGCGGGGCGTCACTGGACGTCCAGGTGCCCTGGAAGCCGAACGAGATGCTGCCGCCGGGGCTGATGCTCCCGTCGTAACTGGCGTTGGTGGCGGTCACGGCCTCGCCGCTCTGGCTGGCGGTCATGCCCCAGGCGCTGGTGATCTTCTGGTCTCCGGCGAACGTGAACCGCAGTGTCCAGCCGCTGACCGGGGCGGTCCCGGTGTTGCCGATGGTGACGCTGGCGACGAAGCCGCCGGTCCACTGGCTCGACGTGGCGTAGCTGACGTGGCAGGCGGTGCCGGGGGCCGGACTGGTCGGCGGCGGGCTCGTGGGCGGCTCGGTGGTCGGCGGGCTGGTAGTCGGCGGGGCGGTGGTCGGCGGCGGGCTGGCCGGTGCCGTGGTGTCCAGGCCGAAGAAGTGGATGGCGTAGGCGGCCATGCCGGCTTCCGGCAGGACGTGACCCGCGCCCGCGATGCTGTACGCCTCCACCTCGGCGGTGCCAGCGCTGTTGTCATACCGGGTACGGGTCCAGCCGGAGACGGGGGTGTCGGTCGAGGACGGCGTCTGGCTCACGCCGAGCACGTTCGTCCACTGCTTGATCTCCTCGCCGAAGTTGGCGTAGTTCAGCGTGGGGTCGGCGGTGCCGTGCCATAGCTGGACGCGGGGCCGCGGCCCGCTGTAACCCGGGTCGGCGGCGCGGACCTCGTTGCCCCAGGCCTGCGGCGTCATCGTCACCTGGCCTTGCGCGCAGGCGGAGTTCCATCCGTCGACGGTGCCGGTATAGAAGCAGCCGAACGGCACGCCCATGAAGGCGGCGCCCGCCTGGAAGACGTCCGGGTAGTCGCCCAGCAGGACGTCGGTCATCATCGCGCCGGAAGAGGCGCCGGTGACGTAGACCCGGGACGAGTCGCCGTTGTAGTGCTGCTCCGCGTAAGTGATCATGGACATGATCGAGACCGGGTCACTGCCGCCGTTCCGGGTCAGCGCCTGGGAGGACGACACGTCCCAGCAACTGCCGCTCCTGGTGGCCGACGGGTAGATGACGATGAAGCCATACTTGTCGGCCAGCGACGCGAACTCGGTGCTGCCGTAGAACCCGGGCCCCGACCCGGTGCACTGGTGCAGCGCGACCAGGATGGCCGGGTGCGCGGTCACGCTGTTCGGCACGTAGACGTACATCTGGTCGCCGCCGGGGTTGGAGCCGAAGTTCGTCACCTGGACCAGCGAGGCCGCCGCGGCCGGGGCCACCCAGTGCAGGCCGCCCGCCACCGCCGCGGCCAGGGCGATGGCTAACCCGCCCGCGATGCGCCAGAACCTGGCCGGAATCCGGATGCTCATCACTCACCTCCACGATTCGAAACTTTTCGAAAGTGTGAGGGCGGCGGGACCGGGTGTCAACCATCAGGCGGCGGCATCCCGGCGGCTTGTGCCACTGGGATGCCCTTACCGCTTCCTGCCTGCGTGAGTCCAGGACCCGGTGGCCATCAGGACCGCCGCGGCGCCCCGTGCCCCGGCGAAATTTCAGCACCGTTCCGGTCGGCGCCCGGGATGGCTCGGCCGGTTTGCGGGCAGGGATGACCGGCGCAGGGGCTTGGGTGACCGCTATACGGGCCGAAAGTTGCCGATAGTTATCGGCCCTCCTGGAGCCGGCCGCTGCGCCCCTGCAGCTCGTCGATCAGTTCCGAGGCCTGGGCCTTGGTCAGTCCCGCCGGGACCTCCTCGCCCCCGTCCCGGGCCAAGGTGTGCAGGTAGGACTCCTGGGCCGCGGTCATCGGCTCATCACCGGTGACCCACTCCTCTGGGTCCTTCTGGGCCGGGTTCTCGCTCATATCTGCCTGCCTCCTGTTGCCTGACCAGGCAGCCTGGACCGGGTCGGCCACTCTGCCGCTGTCCGGACTGCCCGCAGCTACTTCCCGGCAGGCGGCCATGCAGTCCTGTTCCGTCGGTCACTCCGGCCGCCCGGGGGCGGGGGGTGCTTGTCCCGATACGTTGATCACCGATATGTTGCGGTCCATGAGTGACCCGCTCCGCGAGCCCACCTTCCTGATCCTGGCCGCGCTGGCCCCCCAGCCGCTGCACGGTTATGCGCTCATCGGCGAGGTGGGCGCGCTGTCCGGCGGCCGGCTGTCGCTGCGCCCCGGCACGCTGTACGGCGCGCTGGACCGGCTGGCCGCCGAGGGCCTGCTGGAGGCGGACCGCGAAGAAATGGTGGACGGCCGGCTCCGCCGCTACTACCGGCTGACCGACGTCGGCGCGGCCGCCCTGGAAAAAGAAGTGCAGCGACTGCAGCACAACGCGGACGCGGCGCGGCAGCGGCTGGCCCGGCGGCGCGCTCACCGAGGCCCGGCGGTCCGCCCCGCGACCGCCTAGGCCCGCGTGAGCCAGGGGAGACCATGACCACACTCGAGAACCGGCCGAACACCGCACTCCTCGTCATCGACGTGCAGAACGGCGTCGTCGCGGAGGCTCACCAGCGCGACGCGACCGTCGCGAACGTCGGCAGCCTGGTGGAGAAGGCGCGGGGGGAACGGGTCCCCGTCGTCTGGGTACAGCACTCCGATGAGGGACTCGCGAGAGGCAGCGACGGCTGGCGGATCGTCCCCGAGCTGACGCCGGGTGACGGCGAGCCGGTGGTCGAGAAGAACTACGGTGATTCCTTCGAGGACACCACCCTGGAGGCCGTGCTGGCGGGCCTGGGCGTGGGGCGGCTGGTGGTCGTCGGCGCCGAGACCGATGCGTGCATCCGCTCGACGCTGCACGGCGCGTTCGTCCGGGGGTACGACGCGACGCTGGTCAGCGACGCCCACACGACCGGGGACCAGACCGCCTGGGGAGCGCCGCCGCCGGATCAGGTCATCGCGCACACCAACCTGTACTGGACTTACCAGACGGCGCCGGGGCGGTCGGCCGGGACGGCCGAGACCAAGGACGTTGACTTCGCCGGGCCGTCCTGAGCCCGCGCGGCCCCGGGGCGCCGGCGGCCGCCGGGTACGCGGTGCTGGCCGGGCAGCTCCTGCAGATCCTGCTCAGCCGCTGACGCTGGCCCGCTGCCGGGCCGCGCGCAGCCAGCGCCACGCCACCCGCCAGCCCAGCTGGAAAAGGCCCAGGAAGGCCAGTGCCACCACGATGAAGGCGACGGCGGTGCCCTGGCCGGCCAGCACCCGCAGGATCATCCCGAACGCGACCGTGCACAGCCAGACGATCACGCCGGTCGGCAGCACCGCGGCCGGCTGGCGCCAGAACCGGGCGGCCAGCAGCCCGATGAGGGTGCCCGCGGCGAATGGCCAGAACGTGCTCCATAGGCCGGCCAGACCGCCCCCGTCGTGGTGGTTGGCCCGGCCGATCACCACGAACAGCAGCACGCAGCAGAAATCCGCCGCCGCGCTTGCGGCGGCCAGCCTGTTTCCGGCAGAACGCATGCCCGCCAGGCTAGTGCCGCGGGCCAGCCGCAGGGCCGCCGGGCTAAACTGCGCGCGTGCCAGCCGACCTGCTCCCGTGCCCGGTACCCGGCCACGAGGCCGCGGTGGTGCCGGTGCCGGTGCCGTGATCCTCACCGTCACGCTGAACGCGACGCTCCAGGTCAGCTACGAGGCCCCGGAGATCTCCTGGGGAGCAACGAACCACGTCCGCCAGCTCGTCTACCGGGCGGGCGGCGGCGGGCTGGCCGTCGCCCGGGTGCTGGCCGGCCTGGGGGAGGATGTGCTGGCCGCCGGCTTCGCCGGCGGCGGCGCGGGCCTGGTGATCGAGGCGGACCTGGCCCGGGCCGGGGTGGCGACCGCGTTCACCCGGATCGCCCGGGAGTCGCGCCGCGTCGTTGACGTGCTGGATGAGGCCCGCGAGGAGACCACCCGGCTGGCCGAGCCGGCGCCGTTCATCACGACCGAGGAACTCGGCCGGTTCGCCGCCGAGTACCGCAAGCTGCTGCCCGGGATGGAGGCGGTGGTGCTCAGCGGCGGCCTGCCCGCCGGGCTGCCGGGTGACGTCTACGCCTCGCTGGCCAGTTACGCCGCCGAGGCCGGGGTGCCCGCCATCGTGCACGCCGGCGGCCCGGTGCTGTGGCAGAGCCTGGCGCGGCACCCGGCGCTGGTGCTGGCCGCGTCCACGGCCGGGCCGCCGGGCGCCGGGGTGTCGGCCCGCCCGGACGGCCTGGTGGCCCGGGGCGCGGCCGCCGCGGCCATGGTGTCGGGGGCCGAGTTGCTCACCGCGGCCGGCCAGGGGCAGCAGTGGCAGGCCGTCCTGGACGGCTACCCCGGCCTGTCCCTGTCCGGCGAGGCGGTGGTGGCCGGGCTGCTGCCCGCGGTGTCCCAGGACTGGCCGTGGGCAGACGCCCTGCGGCACGCCGTCGCGCTCGGCGCCGCGGCCGACCCGGCCGGCGAGGTGGACCTGGACGCCTACGAGGTGTTCTCCTCGGAGGTCTCGGTGACGGCGGAGGGCTGACCGGCCGCCGTGGTCGCGCGCACCTGGGCGGGACGGCGGGCCAGCCCGGCCAGCCAGGCCGCCGCGGTGACCAGCAGCGGGCCGACGGTCAGCCCCAGCCCGGGCGCGGGACTGTCCGCGGTGCTCAGCAGCGAGCCGAGGAACACCAGGTAGGACCCGATGATGAGGAACCCGGTGGCGCGGCGCACCCCGCCGTCCCGGTAGGTGAACGCGATCGAGGCACCGGTCAGGCCCACGTACCAGACCGCGATCAGCACCGCGTGCACCGACGGCGCGCCCAGCCCGGTGATGGTGGCGGGCAGCAGCAGCCCGGCGGTGACGTTCAGCGCGTTGCTGTTCAGGGTGGTGCTGAGCATGGCCGCGCCGCGGCCCCGGGCCGCCAGGTAGACGGCCGCTACCGCGTTGGGCAGGCTGGTCACCGCGGCCAGCACCACGCCCCCGGTGACAATCTGCGGCACCGCGAAGCGGGTTCCCAGCGAGGTCGCCGCGCGTTCCATGACCACACTGGCCACGACCACCGCCAGCAGGGCACCGGCCCCGACGATCACATCCATCCGGCGGCCGTGCGGCGGGTGGATGACTTCGTTAAGTTCCTGCTCTTCCTCGGAGATGGCGACGGCCAGCCAGCCTTCCCAGCGGCGGGCCAGGGGCAGGCGGCCCAGGCGAGCCCGCCCGGCGCCCAGCACGATGAGGTAGGGCACCAGCACGGCCAGCACCGCGGCCAGCCCGGCCGCGGGCGGGATGGTGCCGGTCACGGTGACCAGGCAGGCGACGGCCACCCACAGGCCGGTCACCCCGCCGAGCAGGACCACCTTGCGGTGCAGCGCGATGCTCCCGGCCACCACCGCCCCCAGGCCGAGCAGCGCCGCGAGGTTGAACACGTTGGAGCCGATGATGACGCCGGCGCCGACCTTCTGCTGGTGCTGGGCGAGCGCGGTAACCGCCGACGTGATCTCCGGGGCATCCGCGGCGAGCGCGGCCACCACGCCGAGCAGCGCCTCGGACAGGCCGATCCGCTCGCCGATCCGCTCCAGGCGGGTGACCAGCAGGTAGCTGGTGGCCAGGCTGACGGCCGTGCCGAGGCAGAAGGCGAGCACCTCGACGGCCACCGGCACTGGGCTGGGTTCCTTCCGCACGCGGACAGAGCGCCGACCAGTCTTCCCGGCTCACCTGACCTCACCCTACCGGCCGGGCCATCACGTCCCCGGCCAGCGGTTACCAGGGGTTGGGGGTGGAGTTGCCGAAGACCTCGTCCTGCAGTTGGGTGGCGGTCATCGACGTGCCGCAGATCCCGGCGGGGAGCCGGCCGTTGACCGCCGTCCAGTTCGCCCAGGCAATGAGCGAGTACTGCAGCGCCTTCGGGTTGGCGTCACCGCTGTGGGCCGGGACCCAGAGCGAGCCCTGCTTCAGCCAGGACGTGCCGAACTCCAGGTAGTGGGTCTGGTGCCCGGCGATGCGGAAGGTCTGCGGGTAGGGACCGGGCTTGTCGTGCGCCTGCCACCAGGCCTGGAAATCGCTGGCGTTCCCGGTGTTGACGGTGACCTTGCCACTGCTGAACCAGCTCAGGCCGGTGCCGGGGCGCAGCCCGGACTGGTTCACCAGGCACTGGATGAGCAGGGCCGGCGCATCCGCCAGCCGGGCGCCGTACGGGTCGCGCAGGGCCGGGCTGGCCGACCCGCTCGCCGCGGCGTGCTTCTTGGGCGGGACGACCGCGAACTGGCATCCGGCCAGCAGCGCCCCAGCGGTGAGGGTGGCCACCACCCGGCCGGTCCGTGCCAGCATCCGCTTCATGCCCGCCCCTCATGGTGCGTGATCGTCTCGCTCCCTATGTACCGTACGGCGGCCTGCGGTGCGGCCGGTATGCGGCGATGGCGGGCCGGCCGGGCTGGGTCTGGGCCGGCCGGGCCAGGCCGTGATCTACTCGGGAGTAGGTCGTGAGGAGGGTGAGCGATGGGGCTCGCATTCTGGCACCGCGCACTGGCCGACCCGGGCTGGACCGCGGTGATCGAGCCGGACGGCACCCGGCAGTCGGCCGGGGAACTGCTGGCCCGGGTCAACCGGCTGACCCACGGGCTGCGCGCGCTCGGCCTGCGCCCCGGGGACGGCATCGCCGGGCTGCTGCCCAACGGCCGCGCGGCGCTGGAGGTGTACCTGGCCGCTCTCCAGGGCGGCTGGTACTACACCCCGGTCAACTGGCACTTCACCGCGCCGGAGATCGCCTACATCGTCGCCGACAGCGAGGCCAAGGCCTTCTTCGTGCACGAGCGGTACGCCGCGGCCGGGGCCGCGGCGGCCGAGCAGGCGGGCGTGCCCGCCGGGCGCCGGTTCGGCTACGGGGCCGCCCCCGGGTTCAGGCCGGCGGACAGCCTGCTGGAGGGCCAGCCTGCCACGCTGCCGGCCGGCCGGACCTCCGGCGCCAGCATGCACTACACCTCCGGGACCACGGGGCGCCCCAAAGGGGTCCGCCGCCCGCTGTCCGGCCTGGACCCGGACGACGCCGCGGAAGCGAACGCGGCCCTGTTCCAGTTCTTCGGGGCCGAGCCGGGCCAGCCCAACGTGCACCTGGTCACCTCGCCGAACTACCACACGGCGGTGACCGTCTTCGGTGGCGCCGCCATCCATCTCGGGCACACCCTCGCCTACATGGATTCCTGGGACGCCGAGACGGCGCTGGCCTGCGTCGAGCGCTACCAGGTGACCAGCACGCACATGGTGCCCACCCACTTCAAGCGGATGCTGGACCTTCCCGAGCCCACGCGGCGCCGGTATGACGTGTCGTCCATGCGGTGGCTGCTGCATGCCGCCGCGCCGTGCCCGGCCGGCCTCAAGCGGGGCATGCTCGACTGGTGGGGGCCCCGGGTATACGAGTACTACGCCGCCACGGAGGGGGGCGGCACCATCGCCACCCCCGAGGAGTGGCTGGCCCGTCCCGGGACGGTGGGCCGGCCGTGGCCGGTCAGCGAGGTCATGATCGCGGATGAGGAGGGCCGCGAGTGCCCGCCCGGCCAGCCCGGCACCGTCTACCTGAAGATGATGCTGTCCGACTTCGAGTACAAGGGGGACCCGGCCAAGACCGAGGCGGCCCGGCTACGGGGCTTCTTCACCGCCGGGGACATCGGCTACCTGGACGACGACGGCTTCCTGTTCCTCTGCGACCGCAAGTCCGACATGATCATCTCCGGCGGGTCGAACATCTACCCGGCCGAGATCGAGGCGGAGATCATCATGCACCCGGGGGTGGCCGACGTGGCCGTGTTCGGTGTCCCGGACGAGGACTGGGGGGAGCGGGTGATGGCCGTGGTGCAGCCGGCCGAGGGCCACGCTCCCGGCCCGGACCTGGCGGCCAGCATCCTGGCCGCGCTGGAGGGGAAGCTGGCCCGGATGAAGTGGCCCGCCGAGATCGAGTTCATCAGCGAGATGCCCCGGGACCCGGCGGGCAAGCTGCTCAAGCGCCGTCTGCGCGAGCCATACTGGCAGGGCGTCACCCGCTCGATCTAGCGGGCTCGGTACCGCTGGACTGGCTGAGCACATCGAGCAGCCGGGCGATGGCCGGGGGTTCGGGGCCCTGTCCGTAGGTCACCGCGAGCACCTGCCGGTGCGATCCGGGGAGCGCCGCCGCCTGGATGCCCGGGTGCCGGGCCGCGCGCAGCGCCAGCCCGGGCAGCGTGGTGATGCCCAGCCCGGCCGCCACCAGGGCCTGCACGGCCACGAAGTCGTCGGTGGTGAACGCGATCCTGGGGGTGAAGCCGGCCAGCTCGCACTGCCAGATCAGGTAACGCCGGCAGCGCTCGCAGCCGCCGATCCAGCGCTGCTGCGCGTAGTCGGCCAGGTTCGGCCGCTTCGGCAGGGACGGCTCCGCGCCGCTCCGGGTCACCAGGTAAATCGGGTCGTCGAGCAGCAGCCGGGACCGGGTCCCGGCGTCGTCGTCAGCCGGGGGACTGGCGGCGATGCCATCCTGGCAGTGCCGGAACACCAGGGCCACGTCCACATAGCCGGCCCGGAGCATGTGGGCCGCTTCCGGCGGCTCGGCCTCGGCCAGGGTCAGGTCCATGCCGGGGTATTCCACTTCCAGCCGGGCGGCCGCGGCCGGCACGATCGTGCTCAGCGCGGACGGGAAAGCGGCCAGCCGGATCCGGCCGGCCCGCAGCCCGACGTGCGCCGCGAGTTCATTCTCCGCGGCGTCGAGACGGCCCAGTATCTCCTCGGCCCGCTCGGCCAGCAGGCGGCCAGCATCAGTGAGCCGCAGCCCCCGCCCGGCCCGCTGGGTCAGCGCCGCGCCGGTCTCGGCTTCCAGCCGGGCCAGGTGATGACTGACCGAGGGCTGGGCATAGTTGAGCGCCCGCGCCGCGGCCGTGACCGAGCCGTGCCGGCTTACCGCGACCAGGACCCGCAGCCTGGTCACATCCAACATCCAGCAATTATAGATCGGCTCGATTCATCGCCCCGATGGCCGCCGGCTGGCCTATCGGAGCAGGTCGTTACGGCAGTTTCCGGTCCGGTCGGTCAGCCGCACGCGTGATAGCGGGCCCCATAGCGCGCCGGGGGCGCCACGATCAGGTACCGGCCGCCGGTCCGCCGCAGGTACAGCCTGATCTCCCAGTCATCGCACCGGGCATGGTCCGGGCTGGCGGCCGGCGCCTGACGGCTCTGGAACGTCACCGTGGCGATCAGCGCGCGCCCGGGGCCGGCCAGGCCGATCAGCGTGGCCCGCGAGTCGCGGGTGGACCGGTAGCCGGCCAGGAACCTGCGCCGGGCCAGCTGGTGCCAGCGGCCGAACAGGAGCGAGTAGCGGCGGTAGTCCCGGTGGTTGACGGCGGTGAAGTAGCTGTCCAGCAGCGTCGCGACCCGCCGTGCCAAGGCGCTGTGGGCCAGGTGCGGGGCGATCGTGACGATGCCGTAGCCGGCGCGGGCCCGGCCCGGGCTCACCCGGTGCGCGCGGCTCCCCGGGCGTGACCGGCCACCGGGCTTCCCGGTACCGCCGTGGCCGGTTGAGGTCCGGTGGCCCGAGCTCGCGTGCCCTGCTGAACTTCCTTGGCCTGGGGAGGTGCCCTGCCTTGGCGCGGATCCCTGGCCCGGGGCGGTTCCTTGGCCTGGGGCGGATCCCTGGCCCGGGGCGGTTCCTTGGCCTGGGGCGGATCCCTGGCCCGGGGCGGTTCCTTGGCCTGGGGCGGATCCCTGGCCCGGGGCGGTTCCTTGACTTGGGGAGGTGCCCTGCCCTGGCGCGGTTCCTTGGCCTGGGGCGGTTCCCTGGCCTGGTGAGGTGGCCTGGCCTGGTGAGGTGGCCTGGCCTGGTGAGGTGGCCCGGTGCCCGGAGCTTCCGTGGTGGCCAGAGGTCCCGTGGGCTGACCGGGGCCCGGTGCTCCCGCCGGTCCCCCGGCGGGAGGGCGTCCCAGGGGCCGCCCCGGCAGCACCGCCCGGCGACGGCCGCGTCCGGCCATCGGCGGTGGCGCGGGCGGACGGCCGGGCAGCCCCGGTGCCGGATGGGCTCGGTGCGCTCGGCTGCCCGGTGACGGGGGCCGGCAAGGCGGCCGTGGCCCGGGGCTGGCCGGCGCTGGCCCCCGGATGGTGCTGGCCAGCCAGCCAGGCCGCCAGCACGACAGCCACCGCCCCGGCCACGGTGAGTAGCAGGAGAGCCCGGACCCGGCGCCCCGACCAGAGCGGAGGCAGGCTCGGCGGCCAGGATTCCAGGTCGTCCGGCCGGTCTGTGGACCGCGGCCCGGCCTCGCCAAAGCCGGGCAGCCAGGGCTCCTCCTCGGCCGGGATGGTCACCGGCATGACGGCCGGCGCCCCCGTCGGCCCGTCCGGGACGTCCGCCCCAGGAACGTCCGTCACGGGGATGTCCGTCACGGGGATGTCCGTCACGGGGGCGTCTGCTACCCGAGCGTCGGCCACCGGCACTTCGGCCGGAACGTCCACGGCCAGCGCGTCGTCGGCCAGCGCGTCGTCGGTCAGCGCGTCGTCGGTCAGCGCGTCGTCGGTCAGCGCCGCGGCGTGCGGGTCGCGGGCGGCCGTGTCCGGTGCGGGGCGGCCGGTATCCAGGCCCTCGTCCGCGGGTTCCGGCCCGGCAGTGATGGTCTGCGGGGCATGTTCCCCCGCCGGAGGCCCGGGCTGCGCCGGGACCGGTGAGCCGCCCGCGGCCGGGGAAACCGCATCCGGGGAAGCCGCGTCCGGGGAAGCCGCGTCCGGGGAAGCCGCACCGGGGGAAGCCGCACCGGGGGAAGCCGCGTCCGGGGAAGCCGCACCGGGGGAAGCCGCGTCCGGGGAAGCCGTGCCTGGGGCAGCCGTGCCGGGCGTGCCCGGGGAAGCCGGAGCCGCGCCCACCCTGGCGGCGGCCGGGCGCGCCCCGGTGACCTGTGGCTCGTCCTCCAGCGGGCGGTTCAACGGTGCGCCACACCGGGTGCAGAAACGCAGCAGCCCGCTCACCGGCGTGCCGCACGTGGTGCAGAATCGCATCGCGCTCAGCCCACCCGGACCGCGACGTCACGCCCGGGGTCGGCGGGCGGCGGATCTTCGGGACCTGCCGTCGTCCCGCCCGCTCCGGCCAGGGTCGCGCTGTGCATGGCCGCGACCAGGGCGCGGGCCGACTCCGTGCCCAGCGCCTGGTCGATGTCGCCGCCCCCGCCCGGGTTGCGCAGCCGCCGGCCGAGAATCAGCAGGAGCAGCCGGGCCGGCGACATCCGCAGCCAGAACGTCCAGCCCAGGTACAGGTCACGTCCGTGCGGGAAACAGGACAGGAACCCGCGGAACCTGCCCCGCCGCAACTCCAGGTACACGCGGGAGTCCTCCCCAGACGGCAGCACGGTGTGCATGTCCACGGAGTTGACGGGGACTTCATGCTCGCTGAATGCGGCGCTCATGCGCTGAAATGTCTCCTTAGCGGTCTCCCCGCTGCCCTCGACCAGTACTGTCCATTGGCCCAGCAACGCGGAAACCGGAATCAGCCAGAATGGTATGACGAGGATGACTGCCACTATCTTGAGGCTTATGATCTCCAATCTCATCGCAGCGCTCATGCCCATTCCGGACAATCCCATCAGCACGAAGCACAGCAGGGCCGCGGTCTGGATGAGTGCGTAGATTCCGGCGAAGATGGCGGCCTGGCGGAGCACCTGCTGCAGGAAACGGTTGTTGCCGGCCGGGTCGAAGGTCGCCTGCCCGGTCATCCGGGTGCGGGCCAGGCTGGCCGCTGCCGCTGGCTGGCCGGTGCGGCCCGCGGCCGCTGGCTCCCAGAGATCCGGCGGCGGCGGGCCGCCGGCTGGCCCGGCGGGACCGCTGGCGCCGGCCTCCCGGGGGTCCGCTGGCCACAGCGATGCCTCTGCCTGCTGGGCCAGGGTGCCGCCCGGAGCGGGCGCCGCGCTTGCTGGCGACGGTGCCGGATCAGACCCGGCAGCCTCCGTGCCGGCCAGGGAAAACAGGGCGCCGGTCGCCCCGGGCCGGGTGCTGTCCGGGGCGGCCCGCGGAGCTGGGGCGGGGTCGGTGACGGGTTCGGCGGTCGGGGGAGTCGGCTTAGCGTAGATCCGGATCAGCCCGGAGCCGGGCTCGCCCACGCGGGCCGGGGGCACCGCGGTCTGCTGGGGAGCCCGGGCGCCGCGAGCGGCCGGCGCCCGGGACTGCGCCCCGGGGTGCACGCCTGGCTGCTCACCCGATGCCCCGCGCCCGGCCGGGCCGCCCGCCGTCGTGGTGGGCCGCCCGCAATTGCCGCAGAAGGCGTCACCCGCGAATAGCCCTTCGCCGCAGCCGACGCAATTCTCCCACATAGGCCGACCCCTTCCCAGTTCCGGGATTATCGGGCATGCGACACGTCCCGTCTGCCGCGCCAAAGCTAATTTACCAACTCCCCGATCATGAGTAAGCGATCATGCTCACAGTGATCTCATCCGGCACCCAAACTCATTTCGCAGAACGGCTATATCCGGGTAAAGCTGCCGGGCAAACAGCGTGGCGCACGCGGACAGGGCCAGGACGGCCAGGGCCAGGACGGCGGGCGAAGCCGGGGCGGGCCGGGCCAGGACGGCCGGGGCGAGGGCGGGCAGGGCGGACAGCACGTGGGAGCGGCCGCGCAGCGGAGGCGGCCCGAGTAATCACCGGGAAGGTACACCCCTCCCCGGCCAGCCACAGGTCTCAAGCATTGCTCTCAACCACGACCACAGTCAGCCCTGGGTAGCCGGGCCAGCTACCCGCAGGACATGGGCAACGACCCGGCGCGGGACCACACGGTCCGCACGGTGTGCGGGCCGCCTGCGGCCACCCGGCCCACCTGGGCCCTCGACCACACGCAGCGTGCTGAGCGGGGCGAACACTACGCCGCCCGCCACGATGGGTTCAGGTTCTACCAGTCAGTCACCGCGAACCGGGCCTTCTGCGCCGCCTGGGCCAGCGGCTGATCGTGTTCGCCCGGCGTTTGAACCCGCGCATCCTAGCCAGGCGTAGCGCACTGGCTGAGCATCAGCCGGCCGCGCAAGCCAGCAGCGCCATCACCCCTGTCCTGGCCGGTCACCTGGCGGCGGGTGCCGAGTGCCGGCGATTTTGCCCGCTGGTGCAGTAGTCCGCTGGTCGCCGGTGCTCTTATCTGATGTGGAGGCGACCCAGGCCGCCATCGACGGGCCCGGCAGCTGATCTGGACTCGCTACAGCAGGAGATGGCGTGAACGGCAAGGACCGTGAGCAGTTCCGCGAGTTCATGGTCAGCCGCTGGCCGGAACTGGTGCGGCTGGCCTATGGCCTGACGGGGGACCGGTGGCTCGCCGAGGATCTGGCCCAGACCGCGCTGGCCGACGCCTGCACGGCCTGGTGGCGGGTGCGCCGGGCCGACGACCCCGACGCCTACGTGCGCAAGATCCTCATCAATGCCAGCCGCCGCCGGTTCCGCAGGCAGCGGGCGGCCGAGGTGGCCTGGGGGGCACCCGAGGTTCCGCTCCCCGACCCGGCCGTCCGGGCCGACCAGCGCTCGGACCTGATGACCGCGCTGCGCGGGCTGCCGCCGCGGCAGCGGGCCGTCATCCTGCTCCGCTACTGGGGAGACATGAACGACGCGCAGGTGGCGGCGCTGCTCGGCTGTTCCGAGGGGACGGTGCGCAGCCAGACGTGGCGGGCGCTGGCCAAGCTGCGGGCCAGCGCCGCCCTGGTGGACGGGGAATCCCGGTGAAGAGGCACGGAGGTGCCCGGTGAAGTTGCCTGACGAGCCTGCCCTGCGGCGGCGGCTGCATGAAGAAATGGACCTGACCGAGATCTCGCCGGCCCCGGTGGAGGAGGTCTTCCGCCGCTCCCGGGCGGTCCGCTCCCGGCGGCTGGCGTTTCTGGCGTCCGGCGTAGCCGTGATCGCCGTCGGCCTGGGCGTGCTGGCGGTCCGCGCGGCGGGCTGGCCCGGCGGCGCATCGGGGCCGCCTGGTCCCGGCACCACCGGCGTCACGCCGGGTACGGCCCCCCGGGAAAGCGTCTTCGCGTCCGGGACCACGGACGCGAGGGCGTGGCGGCTGGCCGCGGTCAACCTGGCCGAACCCGGCTACCGGTGCCTGCCCGGGATCGTCCTGAACGGGCAGGACGGCGATCTGCTGCAGCCCGGGTTCCTGCCCGGACTGGCGCTGGGCAACGCCGCGTTCTTCGCAGTCAGCCCGGGCAGGCCAGGGATCGGGTTCGCGTTCCTCACGCTGCGGCCCGGTGTGAGCCGGGTGACGGCCAACCTGGGCAACGGAACCAGCCTGAGCCTCCACCCGATCCCGGTCACCGTCTGCGGCCAGCGGTTCCGGCTCACCGGGTTCGAGTATCCGGCCCAGGGGGTCACGCGGATAACGGCCCGTTCGGCGCAGGGACGCCTGGTCGGCTACGCGCCGCCGTCCGCGATCTTCAGCCCAGGCAGCCCGGAGCAGAGCGGCACCTGGATCAACATGCAGGGGACGACGGGCAACGTGGCGTCCGGTGCGATCGGCTCGGGCCGCACGGGCGGGACCTCGTGGCGGATGACGGTGTCGCTTGGCGCGGACGGCGAGTGCTTCGGCGCGCACCTCGGGCCGGGTGGGGTGGCGGGCGCGGGCCTGTGCAGGCCGGTCGGGGCTCCCCCGAGGGGAGTCTCCTTCGCCCCGATCCCCTACGCCATGCCCAGCGGCGCCATCATCTGGTACCCGGGGACCACCAACGCCCGCACCGTTTACCTGCTCGCCCAGCTGTCCAATGGCACGGCAAAGCGGCTGACGCCCGCGGTCGTCGGCGGCCGGAAGTACTTTGCCGCCGCCGTCCCGGAGGGGATCAGGCTGACCCGCCTCACCCTGTACGGTACGCACCGCCATGAACTGGCCGTTGTTACCTCATTCCCGCCAGTCAAGTGACCGTGAACCAGGCCGTCGCACACGGCGCGGGTGACGCTAACCGGAAGCCGTGCCTGTACTGCTCACGCCACGCCACGCCGCACCAGCCAGGACGGCATCAACCGGACATCACGCCATCATGCCGGGACCCTGCCCACCCGCCTGGGCCACGCCTTCGGCGCGGCCAGAAACCATGGGATGGCACAGGCAGGCGACACCGGCACGGGCCGAAACCCACGGCCGGCGCCGATGAGGATGAGCGGTACCGGATCGCCGCCACCGCCGACGGCGGCCTGTGGCTGCCGCGCACCCCCTACCCCCAGCTGCGCGGCCGGACCCGGCCGGCCCCCGTCGGGTCCAGCCGGGTCCAGCCGGGTCCGGTCCGGTCAGTCGGCGGCCGGGACCGGGATCCGGGCCACGGGCTCGGAGTCGTCCTCGATGAGCGGGCGTGCGGGCAGGATCCGGGCCAGCGGCCCGGGCAGCCACCAGTTGGCCTTGCCGAGCAGTTCCATGACCGCGGGCACCAGGACCATCCGGACCACGGTCGCGTCGATCAGCACGGCCACGGCCAGCCCCAGGCCGATCTGCTTGACCGACACGTTGGCGCCGAGCACGAAGGACAGGAACACCACCACCATGATGGCCGCCGCCGCGGTGATGACCCGGGCCGTGCGGGCCAGGCCGGTGGCCACCGAGGCCGCGTTGTCGCCGGTCGCGTCGTAGGCCTCGCGGATCCGGGACAGCAGGAACACCTCGTAGTCCATGGACAGGCCGAACAGGATGACGAACAGGAACATCGGCACCCAGGTGGTCACCGGCATCTTCTCCGGGAAGCCGAACAGCCGCCCGAGCCAGCCGTCCTGCGTGATGAGGACGAGGACCCCGTAGGCCGCTGAGATCGACAGCAGGTTCATGACCGCCGCCTTCACGGCCACTACTACTGAACGGAACATCACCAGCAGCAGCACCATGGAGAGTGCGACGACCACGCCGATCAGCCAGGGGAGACGCTGGCCGACGAGGTTGGCGAAGGATACGTTGCCTGCGTTCGGCCCGGTGAGGTAGGCGCGGATGCCGCTGCCCGCGGTAGCGCGCGGCAGCACGTGCCCCCGGATCTGGTTGACCAGGGCGTTGGTGGCCGCGTCCTGCTCGCCGGTCTTCGGGTAGGCGATCATGAGGGCGGCCTTCCCATCCGGGCTGACCTGTACCGGGGTGACCCGGGCGATGCCGGGCGTGGCCGCGATCGCGTGGCTGAGCCGGGCTGTGCTGGCGGCCGGTGAGGGCAGTGCGGCCGCCACGATCAGCGGTGCGTCGAACCCGGGGCCGAACCCCTCGGCCATCGTGGCGTAGCTGGCGTACCCCATGGTCCCGCGGGCTTGGCTGGACTCGTCCGGCATGCTGAGCTTCATGCCCAGCGCCGGGGCGGCCAGGAGCAGGATCAGCCCGGTGGAGAGAACCGCGGCGACCACCGGGTGGCGCTGGATCACGCCCGCCCATCGTTCCGCCGCTGGGCGCTTCGTGGCGGGCTGGCTGGCCGCGCGGCCGCCCAGCCAGCGCGGCAGCCGGATACGCGACGGCTTGGCCAGCTTGCTGCCGGTGAAGCCGAGCAGCGCGGGCAGCAGGGTGAGCGAGCCGAGCAGCACCATGGCCACGGTGGCGGCCGCGGCCACGGCCACCCCGTTCATCAGGGACTCTCGCAGCACCAGCAGGCCCAGCATGCCGATGATCACGGTGCTGCCCGCGATCAGCACCGTCCGGCCCGCGGTCCGCATCGCGGTGACCACGGCATCAACCGGCAGCTGGCCGCTGCGCAGCCCCTCGCGGTAGCGGGTGACGATGAACAGCGCGTAGTCCACGCCAACGCCGAGGCCGATCATGGATGCGACGATCGGGGAGAACGACGGGGCCGGGACGATGTGCCCGAGCAGCGCGATCAGGGACAGCCCGGCGCCGATGCCGAGGACCGCGGTGAGCACCGGCAGCCCCATGGCCAGGAATGAGCCGAAGGCGATCAGCAGCACGATCGCGGCGGCCAGCACGCCGACGCCCTCGGTGGGGCCGCCGTACGGGGTTTCGGCCAGGTTGACCACGTCGCCGCCCAGGGAGAAGGTCACCCCGTGGCCGGATGCCGCGCGGGCGTCGTTCATCAGCGCGAGTGCCTCGGAGTTGCTGATGTTCGCGCCCGGGACGCTGAACTGGACGGTGGCGAACGCGATGTGCCCGTCCGCCGAGATCTGCCCGGGTACCTGGTACGGGCTGGCCACCGCGGTGACGTGCGGTGCGCGGGCGAACGGGGCCAGGGCGCCGGTGACCCGGGCCCGCACGGCGGGCGACCCGACGGGTGCCGAAGACCGGATGGCCAGCGTCAGGGTGTCCCCGGACTGCCGGTGGAAGTGCTGGTTGAGCAGGGTCTGGCCCGGGTCGCTGCCGCCGAAGTTGTCCAGGGCCGCGGCGCCGTACATGGTCCACAACGTGATCAGGCAGGCGACTCCGGCCAGCCAGCCGATCAGAGTGAGCCAGCGGTGCCGGAAGCAGGCCCGGCCGAGCCGGCCAAGTAGCCCGGGGCGGGATGGGCCCTGGGAGCGGAGGGTGGATGAGCCAGCCATGTCGATCTCCTGCGAGCCGTGGAGTGGAAGTCAGCACTCCCAATGCTCGTGACCGGCGGGCCTGGGCGCGTCCGCCACCGGGAGGCAGTTGGCCGGCCGGCTGGCGGCGCCAGCTACTCCCGCGGGAGTAGCGCCCGTGCGACCGGCGGAGACTCGTCCCAGCTCAGGAGCAGGGCAGCACCAACTGCGGGAAACCCGGACGAGGATGCCGGATGAGGTAGGCCCCCTCGTGGTGCCTGAGGAACAGGGTGATGTCCCACTGGTCGCATGCGGCATGGTCCGGGCTGGCCGCCGGGCTCTGGTGGCTGGTGAAGCTGATCGTCGCGGCCAGGCCCTGGGGGCCGGTGGTGGCCAGCCCGGTCAGCGTGGCGCCGGAATCGAAGGTCGTCGCGTAACCGGCCCCGAAATGGTGCATGGTGGCGCGGATCGACGGGATGAACAGGCTGGCGTACTGCGGGAAATCGTGGCCGTTGATGGCCTCGAAATAAGTCGTCAGGAAGGCGACCACCGGCTGGAGTTGCGGGGCCCCGAGGACGGCGGGGCTGACCGCGACCACGTCGTTGCCCACCACTCCCGGGGCCGTCTTGGCTGGCCTGGTCGAGGGCCGGCTGGACGGCGGCCGGTGGGCGGCGCCGGATGGCCGGGCGTGGCCAGTGCCGGAGACAGACCCGGCGCCCCCGGCCGATCCGGCCCGGGACGCGGGGGTGCCGCCCGCCGGGTGCTGGCTCGCCGCGGCTGCGGTGGGCCCGGAGCCGATTTCGCTGACCTGCCAGGTCGCCGCCCCGGCGGTGGCCAGCAAGGCCAGCGTGGTCGCCATGGCCAGGATGGTCATGCGGTGCCCGGATGGCGGCTTGCGGCGGGAAAAGGCCGGGGCCGTGCGCAGCGGATCGGATGCTGGCGCAACGGCCCCGGCCATCCCGCCGGCCTGCGGGGGGCCGGCGGGAGTCGGTGAGGCGGCCCATTCTGGTCCCGGTGAGGTGGCGGACGCACGGCCCGGCGCCGCGGCCGGCTCAGCCCACGGATCTCCCGGCGGCCAGGGGCCGGGGTCGGCTGTGGCGCCAGCCCCGGGCCAGGGGGCGGCCGCCGCCATGGGGCTGGTCAGGGGCCACGGGTCAGGGTCGGCCGTGGTGCTGGCGGCGGCCCAGTGCCCGGGGTCGGCCATGGTGTTGGCGGCGGGCCAGTGCCCGGGGTCGGCCATGGTGTTGGCGGCGGGCCAGGGGGCGCCGGCGGCAGCGGCGCCGGGCGTGGTCCGGAGATGGCGCGGGGTCCACGGATCAGGGTCAGCTCCCAGCGCCGGCGGGGGCGGCCAGCCGGCCGGCTGGGCCGGCGCCAGCGGCAGCACCGGCAGCCCCACCTGCGGTGCCTGTGCCCCCACCATGCTGTTCACCGGGGCCGGGTTGACGTGGGCGCCGCAGCCCGCGCAGTACCGTGGCGATCCACCGACGGGGTTACCGCAGTTCGTACAGAACCGCATGTGCGCTCCCTGAATCGCTCACCGCGCTGCGCCTGATGGGACAATTGTGGTCCGTAGCGGCACGCCGCGGGAATGCGCGGCGGTGTCCCGTCAGGGTTCCGTAATTACCTACTCGCTAGTAATATGTAAGTTTCAGTGCCGCGGTTCATCGGGCCACCCGGGTGTACCGGCGCACGGCGAGCGGCACCATCACGCCGAGCAGTGCGACGCTCATCCCGATCGTGGTGACCACCGGGTGCTGGAGTGACCAGACGGCGGGCTCGGGCACGCCCTCGCTGCTGCCGAACAGCGTCCGTGACGCGGCCACCACGGCGGACATCGGGTTCCAGTTCGCGAACGCCCGCAGCCAGGCCGGCATGTTCGCGGTGTTCACGAACACGTTGGAGACGAAGCCGAGCAGGAACGCCGGCACCATGCTGAGCACGTCCGCGGCTTGCGCGCTCCTGGCGTGCAGGCCGATCACGGCACCGACCCAGCCCATCGCGAAGCCGAACAGGGACAGCAGCGCGAAGCCGGCCACCGCCTCGCCCACGCCGTTGGAGGCCCGCCAGCCGACCGCCAGCGCGCAGCAGATCATCACCACCAGCGACGGCAGGCCCACGATCACCGTGGACACGGTCCGGCCGATCAGCACCGAGGACCGGGTGATCGGCAGCACCTTGAACCGGTCGATCACGCCCTCGGACATGTCGGTGGCCACGGCGACGGCCACTGAGGCCGAGGAGAACAACGTGGTCTGGGCGAACAGGCCGGACATCAGGTAGGCGCGGTAGTTGCCGCCCGGTACGTGAATCGAGCTGCCGAACACGTAGCCGAACAGCAGCACGAAGATGACCGGCATCAGCAGGCCGCCGATCACGATGTCGGGCTGGCGCAGGCTGCGCAGCAGGAGGCGGCGGGTGGCGGTGACCGCGTCGGTCAGCGCGAAGCGGATCCGGGAGGCGGGGGTGAGGGGCTCGGCGATCAGGGTGGTCATGATGCGGTGGTCTCCATGTGGCGGGATGCGCCGTCCCGGGTCACGGCACGGCTGGTGTCTTCCGGGTCGCGCTCGCCGGTGAGCGTGCCGAACACCTCGTCCAGCGTGGGATGCTCCAGCCCGGCCTGGTGCACGGCGGCGCCGGCTGCCTCCAGCCGGGTGATCGCGGCGGCCAGGCTGGCCAGCCCGGCCGGTGCGGGCGAGATCACCGCGCGGCCGTCCACCCGGGCTCCCGGGCCCAGTGCCGCCTGGATCCGGGCCAGCTGGGCGGCCCGCGGCTCGGCGAGCGTCACCCGCAGCCGGGCCTGCCCGGCCGCCGCGGTGAGCTGCGCCGGGCTGCCTGAGGCGGCGACCACGCCGCCGCTGATCACCACGATCTCGTCGGCCAGCTGGTCGGCCTCGTCCAGGTGCTGAGTGGTGAGCAGGACGGTGGTCCCTGCCGTCACCAGATCCCGGATGGTCTGCCACAGCTCGCCCCGGCTGACCGGGTCCAGCCCCGACGTCGGCTCGTCCAGGAACAGCACGGGCGGGTCGGCCACCAGGCTGGCCGCCAGGTCCAGGCGCCGCCGCATGCCACCCGAGTAGGTCTTGACCGTCCGCCCGGCCGCGCCGGCCAGCCCGAACTGGCCGAGCAGCTCCTCGGCCCGCCGCCGCGACCGCGCCGGGCCGAGGTGGTACATGCGCCCGATGATGTCCAGGTTCTGCCGCCCGGTGAGCAGCTCATCCATGGTGGCGCTCTGCCCGGCCACGCCGATCCGGGCGCGGACCCGCGCGGGGTCGGCGGTCACGTCGAAGCCGGCCACCTCGGCCCGGCCCGCGTCCGGCCGGATCAGCGTGGTGAGGATGCGGACGGTCGTGGTCTTGCCCGCGCCGTTGCGGCCGAGCAGGGCACAGATGCTGCCCTGCGGGACCCGCAGGCTCACCTCCCGCAGCGCCTGGGTCCGGCCGAAGGACTTGGCCAGGCCGTCGGCCCGGATTGCGTACTCGGTCATCGGCCACTCCTTGCGTACGTCGTACTCGATGCGTACGCGGTACGCTAGGTCTACACTGTACGCATGTCAAGCGGGGAAGGTACGCCGCGAGTTCGCGGGCGGAACCGCCAGCGGGACCGCGAGGCCGGGGATGCGCGGGCCTTCTGGGATGGCTACGAGCTGCTCTGGGCACCGGACCAGGCGGCCGCCGGGCCGCGCGGGCCGCTGGACCGGGCGCGGATCGTGCAGGTGGCGGTGCGCATCGCCGACGCCGAGGGGCTTGCGGCGGTGACCATGCGGCGGATCGCCCACGAGCTGGGCGCCGGGGCGATGTCCCTCTACCGGCACGTGCCCGACAAGGACGCCCTGGTCAGCCTGATGATCGACACGACCCAGGGGGAGGATGAGCTGCCGGATGCGCCGTCCGGGGACT
This sequence comes from uncultured Actinomycetes bacterium, assembly GCA_963840195.1. Taxonomy (GTDB): domain Bacteria; phylum Actinomycetota; class Actinomycetes; order Streptosporangiales; family Streptosporangiaceae; genus RYN-230. The sequence continues at coordinate 467,547 of CAWIYD010000009.1, read as the reverse complement.
GGCGGGCCGACCTGCGCTCGCTGGCCAGCGGCCTGTGGGACTTCACCCAGCGCCATCCCTGGTATCCCGAGGCCGTGATGGAGCGGCCGCCCATCACGCCGCACGGCATGGCCGCGTTCGAGTTCGCGATCAGCATCCTGGACGGCACGCCGCTCCCGGTGGCCGACCGGGCGGCCATCATCATCACGGTGAGCAACACGGTGCTGGCCGCGGCCCAGAATGCGGCGGCCGAGGCCCGGCTGCGGGCCCGGCTCCAGGCGACCGACGAGGAGATCGATCATTCGGCCGGCGCCTTCTTCGGCAAGATCCTGGCCAGCGGGCGATACCCCCGGTTCCGGGACGCGATGACCAGCGCCGACCGGCTCGATCCCAAGGGGGAGATGCAGGTGTCGGTCGAGCTGATCCTGGACGGCGCCGCCGCCCGCATCGCGGCCGCCACCTGACCGGGCTCCTGGCTCGGGCGGATTCGCGCCGCCGGGCCGGGCGTCAGCCGGGCCGCGTGTCAGCCGGGCCGCGTGTCAGCCGGGCCGCGTGTCAGCCGGGCCGGGCGTCAGCCGGGCCGGGCGTCAGCCGGGCCGGGCGTCAGCCGGGCCGGCGTCAGCCGGGCCGGGCGTCAGCCGGGCCGGGGCGCCCGCGGGGGCCAGGCGTCAGCCGCGGCCGTCGAGCAGCGGGGCGGCCGGATCCCGGGCCGGCCTGCCGGGCTCGGCCGCCTGCCTGCGCCGCCGCCACGCGATCCCGGACAGCGCCTCCAGGACCACGCGGCCGGCCAGGAACGCGGTGATCTCCGCGTGGTCGTAGGGCGGGGCGACCTCGACCACGTCCACCCCGGCCACCGGGAGCTCCATCGCGATCCGGCGGACCGCGTCCAGCAACTGGCGCCCGGTCAGCCCGCCTGGCTCCGGGGTGCCGGTGCCGGGGGCCATGCCCGGATCGACCACGTCCACGTCCACCGACAGGAACACCCCGTCGCAGTCGTCGGTGGCGATGCGGAACGCCTCGGTCAGGCACTCATCCAGGCCCCGCTTGACCACCTCGGTCATCTCGTAGCTGCGCATGCCCTGGCCGGCCATCCAGTCCAGCGTCTCCGGCTCGGGCCAGTAGCCGCGCAACCCGATCTGCAGGAACCGGTCGCCGCGCACCGCACCCGACTCGATCAGCCGCCGCATCGGGGTGCCATGCCCGTACAGCGAGCCGAACTGCGTGTCGCCGGTGTCCGCATGCGCGTCGAAGTGAATCACCGACAGGCGCCCCCAGCCCACGTGCCGGGCCACGCCGGTGGCGTCGGGGAAGGCGATGGTGTGGTCACCGCCGAGGATGACCGGGATGGCGCCCCCCTCGGCGGCCCGCTGCACCGCCTGCTCCAGCCGGCGCAGCGACAGCTCGGTGTCCCCGGACGGCATCTCCACGTCCCCGGCGTCGGCGACCCGCAGTTCGGCCAGCGGGTCCACGCCCAGGGCGAGGTGCGGCCGGGAGCCGTCGTGCGGCAGGTAGTCGGTGGCCCGGATGGCCTGCGGGCCGAACCGGGCGCCGGGCCGGTGCGAGGTCCCGCCGTCGAACGGCGCGCCGATGACCAGGATGTCCGAGCCGGCCCAGGAGGCCGGGTCGGCCAGGTCCGCCCGCGGCACGCCGAGGAAGGTCAGGTCCGGTCCGTACATGCCGCCCAGCCGAGCCACGTATCCGACTCCTTACCCGCAGGCGTGATGGTAGGCATGGTAGCTGGGCGGCGGCGCGCCGATCAGGTAACCCGGCCCGTGACGGCCCAGGAACAGGGTGATGTCCCAGTCCGTGCACGAGGTGACGTTCGCGCCGGGAGCGGAGCGCTGGGTGGAGGTGAAGCTGACGGTCGCGGCGAGGCCGTGACGGGCCGCGGTGATGGCGACCAGGGTGATGCCGGTGTCGGTGGTGGACCCGTACCCGGCCGTGAAGGTGGCCGCACTGAGCTGGTGCTGCACCGGCGGCAGGAACGACTGCGCGTACTGGCTGAACCGGTGCTCGTTGATCGCGGTGAAGTAGCTGGCCAGCAGGCTCTGCACCGGGCCGGCGGCGGGATCCTGGCCCACCCCGGGAGCCAGCGTGACCGTGGCCGGGACGGCCGGGGTGGCGGCGGCCTGCGGCGTGGCCGGGACGGCCGGGGTGGCGGCGGCCGCCGCCGTCGGCCTGGCCTGCGGGCTCCCGGCCTGGCCGGAGCGCCCGGGCCGGGCACTCGGGTGGAGCCGGCCCCGCGGTGCCGACGTCTGGCTGGAGGACAGCCGGGTGCCTGAGCCCGCCAGCCCGCCGTGGCGGCTGACCGCGGCCCACACGGTGAGGAAGGCGGCCAGCACCAGCACCGTGCCCAGCACGGCGCTGGCGACCTGGGCCCGGCGGCCGTCGGTGGCATGCCGCGGATCCGCGGCCGGGTACATCAGCCGGCCGCTGGCGCCGTGGCGGCCGCCGTCATCCCGGCCGCCGTAATCGCCGTCGCCGTAATCCCGGTAACCGCGGTCACGGTCACCGGGGCCGCCCGGGTCGTCCTCGTCACCGGGCAGCGGATCGTCGATCACCAGGGGCGGCAGCACGCTGGTGTCCGCCTCGCCGCCCGCGAACAGGTCGTCGTAGTCCCCGGCCCGCAGCGCGCGGATGTCCCATTGCCGCCGTTCCACGTCGGGGACGAAGATCTGCCGTGGGGATACCGGCCGTGGGGATACCGGCCGTGGAGGCACCCCGTGGGGGAACACTGGCTGGGGAGGCACCGCCCGGGGGTACCCGCGGGCGGGCAGCACCGCCCCGCCCGGGCCCGGCGCCCCGGGCGGGTTCCCGGGCGGGCCGAACGGGTCATCCGCCGGCGGATCCAGAGGCGCGATACAGCGGGTGCAGTAACGCTGCCGCCCGGTCGCCAGGTTCCCGCACCTGGTGCAGACTCTCATCCACGATCCCCTTGCTCCTGGCTCGCGATCGTAATCAGAGCGTGAAAGATTTTCCCGCTTATCCGGTCATTACGGTCATCCATTTGCTGCGTGTCGCGGACCGATGGCGTGGCTGGCAGGATCGGAAGCGTGCCTGGCAGACCGGCTGTCTTCGACGACCTCGACGAGCGCATCGTCGGGGCGCTGGTCGAGGATGCCCGGGCCAGCTACGCCGACATCGGGGCCCGGGTCGGGCTGTCCGCCTCGGCGGTCAAGCGGCGGGTGGACCGGCTGCGCACGGCCGGGGCCATCACCGGGTTCACCGCCACCGTGGATCCCAGCGCGCTCGGCTGGACCACCGAGGCGTACGTGGAACTGTTCTGCCGCGGCCGCACCTCGCCGTCCAGCATGAGCGCCGCGCTGGCCAAGTACCCAGAGGTCACCGGGGCCTGCACCATCACCGGGGAGGCCGACGCGCTGCTGCACATCCGGGCCGCCGACGTGCGGCACTTCGAGCAGGTGGTGGAGCGCATCGGCGCGGAACCGTTCGTGGTCCGCACCCGGAGCGTGATCGTGCTCTCCCGGCTGGTGAGCCGGGCCGACATCCTGCCGCCCGGCAGCGCGGGGCGGCCGCCGGCCGCCGGGGAATCCGCCATGAATCCGTAATAAACCCGCTCAGGGCCTGGCCAGGGTCGCTACAGTTCGAGCCATGCCTCACCCCGAACAGGATCCTTCGGCCAGCACAGCCCAGTTCCGCGCGTTCGCGAACGAGCGGGCCGGGGCCGACTCGGCACCATGGACCATGCGGGCCCCGCGGAACCGGGTGGCCATCCTCGCGGCGGCCGTCATCGCGGTCGCCGTGGTGCTTTTCGTCATCGCCCTCCTGGTCATCGGCTAGCCGGCTGGCACTAGCTTTCTGCGCGGCGCGGATTTCCTCCCGCCGCGCTTTTCTTGACCGCTCTGGCGCTTCCCGCTAAATTCTGCCTCGTCACGTCGCTGACAGCATTCTCTCAGCAGTCCGGAATGTATCTGGGATTCGGCGTAAACGGGGGATATACGTGCGCAAGAGCGGGATAGTGAACATGCGCCGGGCCGGAGTGAAACTCCTGGCTGCGGGCGCGGTATCGGCCGCGGTGGCCTGCCAGCTAGCCGTGGCCGGGCCGGCCGCGGCGGGCAGCCAGCCAGGAACGCCGGCGGCTACGGGTGCCCGGTCGGCGACGATCCGGCCGAATGCCGTCAATGAGCTGGATTGCAACGGATGGAGCCCCAAGTACAAATCAGTGCGGCCCGCGATGCGTGGCCTGTGCACCGATCCGGTGTTCCGCAAGAAAGGCCAGAAAGCATCACGCTTCATCGATAACGGCTGGTATGTCGGGCATGATGAGCCGAGCGTTAAATTCATTTCACAGGCGCACGGCTCCGGCAACACGATGACGTATCTCATGAAACTCCCCGCCGACCCGGCGCGCCGTCCGACCGCATCCGGCAGCGTGACCAGTTACGGGGAACTGAGCGTGGCGCCCTGGTTCGGGCTGCCGATCTGCGACCCGATGTCCTACCCGCAGAACCCGTGCCTGCCGGACAGCGACGCCAATGTCGGCACGAACACCCCGCAGGCGGCCGGCTCCGCCTTCATGGAGCTGCAGTTCTACCCGCCCGGCTTCACGCCGTTCGCCGACAGCGAAAGCTGCAGCGTGAAGCAGTGGTGCGGGGCGCTGACCATCGACAGCCTGGAATGCAGCTACGGCTTCGCCACCTGCAACAACACCTGCATCGAGCCGGTCAACTTCGCGTTCCTGCAGACCAACGGGGTGCCGGCCGGCCCGCCCGGCCCGCAGGACGTCACCGTCCGCTCCTACCTGGGTAACGCCCGGACGCTCAAGCTCAACCCGGGGGACGTGCTCCGGGTGTCCATCACCGACCCGCCGTCCGGGCTGACGGCCACGGTCCGCGACCTGACCACCGGGCAGGCCGGCTGGATGACGGCCAGCGCCCGCAACGGCTTCATGAACACGTCCATGGCCACCTGCGACGGGCACCCGTTCACCTTCCACGCCGAGTACGACACCGCCCGGCAGCAGAACATGGTGCCGTGGGCGGCGCTGCAGGGCGGCGTGCTGATGGAACAGGAGATCGGCCACTTCGAGGCCTGCCGCCGGGTGACCAGCCGGGATGGCTTCACGCTGACCGGCGCCGGCCAGTCCTACCGCGACCCGCGGGTGTACCAGACCTGCGGCCGCGGCTCCGAGGGCAGGCACGCGGCCGGGGAGGGCCCGTGCAACGCGAAGACCGTCGTGTGCCGCCGAGCGGAGACCCAGGGCACCACCGGGCCGATCGCCTGCCCGACCAAGGACGCCGGCAGCGGGCAGCTGTGCGAGTTCGCCGACGGCTACTGCTTCCCGGCGGGCAGCCGCCCGGTGCTGATTAACAACCGGCCGGCCCGGGAGCATGCCCCGCTGGCGGGCTGCTTCGCGGACCAGTTCCAGAACGGTGACCTGGACTTCGACGGCACCCCGTACCACCGGGGAAGCTGGCCCGATGGGACCGCGAACCACCCGACGATGATGCGCTACGCGGGCCCGTTCGACGCGTCCGGGCACCCGTACCCGCAGGTGCAGTTCGAGACCGACATCGGCGGCTCGGAGTTCCTCTGCCACACCTCCACCGGGCTGAACTGCACCGCGCCGCCGCTGTCCGCGAGGTTCTACCCGTACTGGTCGCTGAGCAGACAGGGGCTGGGCGGCGGCCGGGCCTGCGTGTGGAACTTCGGCACCTCGGTGCCGGGGGTGACCGTCAACGCCCTGGGCCGGGCCCGCCAGTACGGCCGGCCGGACCTGGCCTTCTACGGCGGGACGCTGATCAGCGCGGTGCAGCGGAACCCGGAGGTCTCCGGCGGCTGCGGCCGGGCGGGCTGAGCGGGGCACCGGGCCCGGCCGCCAGCGGGGCGGCCGGGCTCCGTGCCGTCACCTGGGCAGGGCAGGATGAGCAACCATGACGGCCAGCGATACCGCGCCCCGCCCGCCCGCTGCGCCCGGCCAGGATGAGGAGGACCGGCACCGGCTCACCGCCCTGGCCGGGCTGGCGGCCCTGTCGCTGGACGCGCTGTCCTCGGTCGCCTACGGCCCCGAGGCCATCGTCATCGTGCTGGCCGCGGCCGGGACCGCCGGGCTGGCCTACACCCTGCCGGTCACGCTGGCCATCGTCGTCCTGCTGGCCGTCCTGGTCATCTCCTACCGTCAGGTCATCGCCGCGTTCCCGGGGGGCGGCGGGGCGTATGCCGTGGCCGGCCGGCATCTCGGCCGCGTGCCGAGCCTGGTGGCCGCCGCCTCGCTCACCGTCGATTACGTACTTAACGCCGCGGTCGGGGTGTCCGCCGGAGTGGCCGCGCTGACCTCCGCCTTCCCGCACCTGTACCCCGACCGGGTGTGGCTGTGCCTGGCCGTGCTGGCGGTGATCACCGGGGTCAACCTGATCGGCGTGGCCGAGTCGGCCCGGGTGTTCATCGTGCCGACCATCCTGTTCATCCTGGCCATCGTCATCGTGATCGTCAGCGGCCTGCTCCGCTCCCATCCCGCGGTCCCGCTGACCGGCCACCTGCCGTCGGTGGCCGAGTCGGTCGGCATCCTGCTGCTGCTCAAGGCGTTCGCCTCCGGCTGCTCGGCGCTGACCGGGGTGGAGGCGATCGCGAACGCGGTCCCCGAGTTCAGGCGGCCGCGCGCCCGCCGGGCCCAGCACACCGAGATGATGCTGGGGATCATCCTCGGCCTGATGCTGATCGGGATCGCCATCCTGATCCGCAAGTTCCATGCCGCCCCCTCGGCCACGGAGACAACGCTGGCCCAGTTGACCGCAGCGGGCGTTGGGCATGGATTTCTTTTTTACGCCATCCAGCTGATCACCACCGTGCTGCTGGCGCTGGCCGCGAACACCTCGTTCGGCGGGCTGCCCGTCCTGGCCAGCCTGCTGGCCAAGGACAACTACCTGCCGCACATGTTCGCGCTGCGGGCCGAGCGGCAGGTGTACCGGTACGGGATCAGCGTGCTGGCGGTCGCCGCGGCCGTGCTGCTGGTCGCGGCCAAGGGCAACACGCAGGCGCTCATCCCGCTGTTCGCGATCGGGGTGTTCGTCGGGTTCACCCTGTCCCAGGCGGGCATGGTGCGGCACTGGCGCGAGCAGCGCGGTGACGGCTGGGTGACCCGGGCGTTCATCAACGGGCTGGGCGCCGTGCTGACCACGGCCGCGCTCGCGATCGAGCTGGTCAGCAAGTTCACCGAGGGCGCCTGGCTGGTCGTGATCGTCATCCCGCTGCTGGTCCTGATGTTCACCCGCATCCAGGCCGCCTACCAGCGGATCGGCCGGCAGCTCGAGCTGGGCAAGTTGCCGGACCCGCCGGAGCGCACCCCGGCCCTGGTCCTGGTGCCGGTCTACGGGCTGTCCCGGCTGGCCCGGGAGGGCGTGTCCGCGGCGCTGTCGCTGGGCGACGACGTGGTCGCCATGACCGTCTGCTACTCCGATCCGGACGATGAGCAGCATCACTCCCGGTTCCGTGAGCAGTGGGAGGCCTGGAATCCGGGGGTGCCGCTGGTCACCTTGCACACCCGGCGCCGGTCGCTGGGCCCCCCAGTGGTGGACTACGTCCGGGCCCGGGAGCAGGAGGACCTGCGCCGGCGGGTGGTGGTGCTGATCCCGGAGGTGCAGCCCGAGCACTGGTGGCTGTGGTTCCTGCACAACCAGCGCGGCTCCGTGCTGAACCGGGCCATCATGAACGGCACCGAGAACGTCGTCATCTGCCGGTTCCGTTTCCGGCTGGCCCACCTGGCCCCGGATGAGGAACCGGGCAGCGTGCCACCGGACCGCTGACCGCCTGCCCGGGCCGGGCGCGGTGCCTCCCGGCGCATCCGGCGGTCCCGGGCGTGGGAGGATCGTCCCACTGACATCGCTGCCCGGCCGGAGGGACCTTGGCTATCCGTGACGAGAAGCTCGGCGACTTCCTGGACCAGCTGGCCGAGCGGGTGCCCGCCCCCGGCGGCGGGGCGGCCTCCGCGCTGCAGGCGGCCCAGGGCGCCGCGCTGCTGGGCATGGTGGCCCGGTACACCACCGGCGAGAGGTACGCCCAGCACCAGGTGACGATCGGCCGGATCATCGCCGAGGTGGACGAGTTGCGGGCCATCGCGCTGCGGCTGGCCGAGGCGGACGCGGACGCGTTCCTGGCCGTGACCGACGCCTACCGGCTGCCGCAGGGCACCGAGCAGGAGCGCGCCGACCGGGCCGGCGCCATCAGCCAGGCGCTGGCCAACGCGGCCTGGCCGCCCGCCCAGGTGATCAGCGTGGCCGGCATGGTGGTGGACCTGGCCGAGGCGCTGGTGGTGATCGGCAACCGGAACGTGCTCAGCGACGTGGCGGCGGCCGCCGAGTCGGCGCGTTCCGCCGCCGCCACCGCCCGGGTCAACGTGGAGGTCAACCTGGCCGGGATCACGGACGAGCAGGCCAGCCTGGAGATGATCGCCGAGACCGGCAAGGCGGATGACATCATCGCCCGCGCCGAGCAGATCACCGCCTCCGTCCGCGACCAGATCCGCGGCTAGCGTTCACCAGGGCGGGTCAGGGCATCAGCTCGCCCGCCAGGAGGGGGCGCTCGAGGGTGTTGCCCGGGGGCGCCAGCGGGCAGGCCCAGGCTGGATCGTAGGCGCACGACGGGTTGTAGGCGAAGTTGAAGTCGAGGATCAGCCGGCCATCGCCGCCGCCGAGATCCGCGCCCTTGGCCGTGTCGATCAGGTACCGGCCGCCGCCGTAGCTGGCCGCCCCGGCCGTGCCGTCCTTCACCGGGACGAAGACGCCGCCGCCGTAGGAGGCCAGCCACCACACATCCAGATCCCCGGTCCCCGGCAGGTGGGCCCGCCCGATGCGATCGAAGCGGGCCGTCCCATCGGTGCCGGTGGCCACCTCCAGGTGCTGGGGCGGCACGTCGGTGTCCACGGCGGCGTCGAAGCGCAGGCGCGGATCGTAGGGAGCGACCGGCGCGCCCGGGTAGGTGCCGCGCCCGGGCTGGGGGACGGGGGAGTCCGGGTGGGTGCGGAGCAGCTCATCGCGGGTCCTCCGCCAGTGCTCGTGCGCGGCCACGGGGTCCGGCTCGCTGCGGACCTCGGCGTACAGCCGGGCCATCCTGCGGCGCCAGTCGAGCAGTGTCAGCGACATGTACACGAAGGTACGGGAGCAGGCATCCTGGGCCGCGGCCCAGGGGTGCGCCCGGCCGCGGCCTGGGTCATTCCCCGGGGGGCTAGTCCCAAGGCCGCGTAGCTGGCGGTCCAAGCCGCTTGTCAGCGCGGGCAGATGGGGCTTGGCGGCAGCTGGTGTATCGCGGCCGGCGTCGGGCCGGACCAGGCCCGCGGGGGCACGGGGGCTGCGCGGGGCACGGGGGCTGCGCGGGGGCACGGGGGCTGACGGCACGCGCCCCAGACCCGCCGTGGCGGAGTGCGGTGAGTTCGGACCTCCCAGCGGGTCACAAGTCACCGCGCAGGCTGGGCCGCCCCGGCCGGCGGCGGAGTGCGGTGAGTTTGGCCCTCCCGCTGACGGCACGCGCCAAAGGGCCGCCTGGACAGAGCAGCGGAAGCCTTAACTACGCGGCGTTGGGGCTAGTCCGCCTCGGCCAGCCGCTCGGCCAGCCAGTCGGCGGCCTGGGGGCGCCACCGGTAGGTCATGTTCATGCACACATGGTTGCCCTCGTCGAACATCCACAGGCTGGCGCCCGGTGCCTCGTCGGCCACCTGGACCGCCTGCGGCCAGGGGACGAGCCGGTCGAGCCGGCCGAAGACCACGATCATCGGCTGGGTCAGCCGGTGCAGCACGCCGGCCAGGCTCAGCTTCCCGGCGAACGCGTAGGTGTCCTCCAGGCTGCTGGTCCCGCTGTTATGGGCCAAGGTAGCGACGCTGTGCGCAGGCCGGTTCCGGATGAGCGCCCCGAAGTCATAGGGCCCCCCGGAGGTGACCAGCGCCCTGATCCGGGGCTCGAACGCGGCGGCCCGGGCCGCAAAGTAACCGCCCAGGCTGACGCCGAGCATGCCCACCCGGCCGCCGTCGAGGTCGGGCCGCCGGGTCAGCACATCGAGCGCCGCGGCGACGGGCGCCTCGAAGTCGGGGCGCAGCGTACTTGCGTACCCGGTCTCGCCCTGGCCGGGCCCGTCGAGCGAGAAGGTGGCCATGCCGCGCGCCAGGAAGACGTTCTCCGCGGCGAAGAATTCCTCCTTGGTCGAGTCCAGGCCCGCGATGAGCAGGACCAGCGGCGGGCGGTCCGCTCCCGGCGGGCGCCGCAGGTTGCCGTACATGGTGATCCCGTCGAACCCGATTTCCAGCCGCTCCGCGGTCGGGTCCAGCAGCCGGTGCGCGCTGGCCATCGCGGCCACGGCCCGGTCGGCCGCGGCCCGGTGCCTGGTCTCGTCCAGCATCCAGACGAACTTGGCGAAGTGATAGCTGAGCGCCGCGCTGACCCAGGCCTCGCCGGCCGTGCGCCGCCGGCCCAGGCCCTCCGCCTCTCGCGCCAGGCCGGCGTGCAGATCCCCGTTCGCGCACCACGCGTCCAGCCAGTCGGCCCAGTTCTCCAGCCCGCCGGTCACCCGGGCGAAGTCGCCCGGATCCACGCCCTGCCCGGTGAACCGGGGTCCCCAGTTGGCGATGGCTGACCTCACCTGATCGTCCGGCACGGGAATCCTCTCGGGTCAGGGATGGACCTGGTGGCTACGGCTGCGGCGCGGGCTCAGCCCGCCGGCCTGGCTTCGCCGTCCGGGCCGGGCTGGTACCGGTAGCCCATCCCGGGCTCGGTGAGCAGCCAGCGCGGCCGGGCCGGGTCGGGCTCCAGCTTGCGCCGCAGCTGGGCCATGTAGAGCCGGAGGTTGCCGGCGGCGTCCGCGTAGCCCGGGCCCCACACCTCGGTCAGCAGCTGGCGCTGGCTGAGCAGCTTGCCGGGATTGCGGAGCAGCACCTCGAGCAGGTGCCACTCGGTCGGGGTGAGCCGGACGTCGGCGCCGCCGTCGGGCCCGGCCTCGGACTGCCCTGGTCACCCGCTTGGCGGCCAGGTCGACGACCAGGTCGCCGAGGCGGACCCGCGGCTCGTCGGTCTCGCGGCGCGGCCCGGCGCACCGCCGCCCGCATCCGGGCCAGCAGCTCTTCCATGCCGAACGGCTTGGTCACGTAGTCGTCGGCGCCCGGCGTCCAGCGCCTCGACCTTGTCGGTGGCTGTCGGCCCGGCCGGACAGCACGATGATCGGCGCCTGGGTCCAGCCGCGCAGCCCCTCGATGACCTCGACGCCGTCCAGGTCGGGCAGGCCGAGGTCGAGGATCACCAGGTCCGGCGGGTGCTTCGCGGCGGCCTGGCCAGGGCCTCGGACGCCGGTGGCCGCGGTGTCCACCTCGTAGCTGCGCACCCGCAGGTTGATCCGCAGCGCGCGCAGGATCTGCGGTTCGTCGTCGACACCAGGACGCGGGTCACCCGGCCAGCCTGCCAGGTTCACCGCTCATCGGCGGCGGGTCCCCCGGCCGCAGGCAGCGGCATCGGGCCCGTGCACGCGGCGCGCCGGGCTCGCCGGGCGGGTCGGCGGGCGGCAGTTCCGGCGCGGGCACGGCGGGCAGCGACAGCATCATCGTCAGCCCGCCGCCCGGGGTCTCCTCCGGCTCCAGCGTGCCGCCCATGGCCTCGGTCAGCCCGCGGGACAGGGCCAGCCCCAGGCCCGACCCCGGTGGTGTTGTCGGTGTCCCCGAGCCGCTGGAACGGCACGAAGATCCGGTCCCGCTGCGCCTCGGGGATGCCCGGCCCGCGGTCGACCACCCGCAGCTCCACCCGGTCGCCGAGCGCGCTGGCGGTCAGCAGCGGCGGCGTGCCCGCGCGGGGAGTAGCGCAGCGCGTTCTGGGTCAGGTTCACGATGACCCGCTCCAGGATGCCCGGGTCCACCCGGACCTCGGGCAGCGAGTCGGGGATGTCCACCGCGACCGCCTGGCCCGCCGGGCCCAGGTCGTCCAGGGCCCGGGCGACGATCTCGTCCAGCCCGGCCGGGCGGGGGAACACCGACAGCGCGCCGGCCTGCAGCCGGCTCATGTCGAGCAGGTTGTCGACCAGGTGGGCCAGCCGGTCCAGCGACTCGTCCGCGGTGGCCAGCAGCTCGTCCCGGTCCTCCTGCGTCCCACTGCACGTCGGCCGACCGCAGGCTGGTCACCGCGGCCTTGGCCGAGGCCAGCGGGGTGCGCAGGTCGTGGCTGACCGCCGCGAGCAGCGCGGTGCGCATCCGGTCCGCCTCGGCGATGGGCCGGGCCGCCTCGGCCTCGGCGGCCAGCCGCTGCTGCTCCAGCGCCGCCGCCGCGTAGGCGGCGAACGCGCCCAGCACCCGGCGGTCGGTCGCGGGCAGCGCGGCGGCCGCGCAGGGCCAGCGACAGGGTCTCGGCCACCGGCACCTCCACGTCGGCGTCGGCCGGCCGGGCCACCGGCGGCTCGCCGGAGTGGGCCACCGCCCGCCACCCGGCGTTCGGGCCGCGGGCCGCGGTGCTCTGGCTGGCCGCGCACTCCAGCAGGGTCACCGACTCCATGCCGAACGCCTCCCGGACCCGGTCCAGCACCGCCTCCAGCGCCCGCTGCGCCGCGCAGCACGCTGCCCGCCGTGGTGACCAGCAGTTCCGACTCGGCGCTGGCCCGCGCGGCCTGCCGGGTGCGCCGGGCCGCGCTGTCCACCACCGAGCTGACGATCAGCCCCACCGCGACGAACACGACCAGCGCCAGGGCGTTGTTGGCCTCGGCGATGGTGAACTGGTGCAGCGGCGGGGTGAAGTAGTAGTTGAGCAGCAGCGACCCGGCGATGGCCGACCAGGATGGCCGGGCACGAACCCGCCGACCAGGGCGACCGCGATCACCGCGACCAGGAACGACGAGCACGTCGCTGGTCAGGTTGAGCTGGCCGCGCAGGCTGGCCAGCACGAGCGTCAGCAGCGGGCAGAGCACCACGGCCAGCGCGTAGCCGGCCAGCTGGCGGCGCAGGGTCAGCCCGCCCCGGGAGCGGGGCAGGCCCGCGGCCGCGGCCCATGTGCGCGTGGGTCACGATGTGCACGTCGATGTCGCCCGAGCCGCGGATCGTCCGCTGCCCGATCCCGGGCCCGGTGAGCAGCGCGGACAGCCAGGTCCGGCGGCTGGCGCCCGAGCACCAGCTGGGTGGCGTTCTCGGCCCGGGCGAAGCTGAGCAGCGCCTCGGGCATGTCGTCGCCGACGACCTGGTGGTAGGTGCCGCCGAGCGACTCGACCAGCCGCCGCTGCTCGGCCAGCGCGGCCGGGTCCGCGCCGGTCAGCCCGTCGGACCGGGTGACGTGCACGGCCAGCAGGTCGCCGCCGGTGGACCGGGCGGCGATCCGGGCCGCCGCGCCGGATCAGCGTGCTCGCCCTCCGGGCCGCCGGTCAGCGCGACGACCACCCGCTCCCGGGCCTCCCAGGTGCCGTGGATGCCGTGCGCCTCGCGGTAGCGCTGCAGCCCCTCGTCGACCTTGTCGGCCAGCCAGAGCAGGGCCAGCTCGCGCAGCGCGGTCAGGTTGCCGGTGCGGAAGTAGTTGGTCAGCGCGGCGTCGATCTTCTCCGGCGGGTAGATGTTGCCGTGCGCCATCCGGCGGCGCAGCGCCTCCGGCGTCATGTCGACCAGCTCGACCTGGTCGGCGGCGCGGACCATCGCGTCCGGCACGGTCTCCCGCTGCGGCACGCCGGTGATCTTCTCGACGACGTCGTTCAGCGACTCCAGGTGCTGGATGTTGACCGTTGGAGATGACCTCGATGCCCGCCGCGAGCAGTTCCTCGACGTCCTGCCAGCGCTTGCGCGTTGCGCGAGCCGGGCACGTTGGTGTGCGCGAACTCGTCGACCAGCGCGATCTCGGGCCGGCGGGCCAGCACGGCGTCGAGGTCCATCTCCTCGAACGTCGGCGCCCGCGGTAGCTGATCCTGGCCCGGGGGATGACCTCCAGGCCGTCCAGCAGGGCCGCGGTGTGCGGCCGGCCGTGCGTCTCGACGAAGGCCACCACCACGTCGGCGCCGCGCTCGGCGCGCCGGTGGCCCTCGCTGAGCATGTCGTAGGTCTTGCCGACCCCGGCCGCGGCGCCCAGGTAGATCCGCAGCTGCCCGCGGTCCTGCTCGGCCTGTGCAGTCCTGCTCGCTCATCGCATCTGCGCTCATGTGCCTACCCCGGCATCGCGAGTAGTCACGGCTGGAAGCGGTAGCCCATGCCGGGCTCGGTCAGCAGGTGCCGCGGCCGGGCCGGGTCGTCCTCCAGCTTGCGGCGCAGCCCGGCCATGTGGAACCGCAGGTAGTGGGCGCTGTGCTCGTAGGCCGGGCCCCCACACCTCGGCCAGCAGCCGGCGGCCGCCGACCAGCTGGCCGGGATGGCGGACCAGGATCTCCAGCAGCCGCCACTCGGTCGGGCGTGAGCCGGACCGGCTGGCCGTCCCGGGACACGCTGCGCGCCGCCAGGTTGACCAGGCAGGAGCCGATGCCGCACCTGGCCGGCCCGGCCGGGCCGCTCTCGTCACGGCGCAGCGCGGCGCGCAGCCGGGCCAGCAGTTCCTCCATGGAGAACGGCTTGGTCACGTAGTCGTCCGCGCCGGCGTCCAGGGCGCCGATCTTGTCCCCGGAGCCGGTGCGCCCGGACAGCACGATGACCGGCGCCGCGGACCAGGTGCGCAGCTCGCGGATGACCTCGATGCCGTCCAGGTCGGGCAGGCCAAGGTCGAGGATGACCGCGTCCGGCGGTGCTGGGCGGCCTGGCCGAGGGCCTGGCCGGCCGGCCGCCGCGGTGACGACCTCGTAGCTCGCGGGCCCGCAGGTTGATGCGCAGCGCGCGGAGCAGCGCGGGCTCGTCCTCCACGATGAGGATCCGCGGGCCCGCATGGCGGGCATGCGCGCGGGCGCACCGGTCTGGTTGTCCGGTGCGCCCGCGCTGGCAATCACGATCATCTCCCGTTCAGTGCAGCGGGAACTTCTGGTCGAGGGCGATGTTCAGGGTGAGCACATCCACCCTGGGCTCGCCCAGGAACCCCAGCGTGCGGCCCTGCGACGTGCTGGCTGACCAGCGCCAGGACCGCCGCCGGGCTGGCGTGCCGGGCCGCGGCCACCCGGTTCACCTGCAGGTAGGCGTTCTGCGGGGAGATGTCCGGGTCCAGGCCGGAGCCGGACGCGGTGACCGCGTCCGCGGGATCTGGCGAGTCTTGACGTGGTTGAACGCCGCCATCTGCGCCCGCCGCTGCTTGATCAGCTTGACCAGGGCCGGGTTGTTCGGGCCCAGGTTGGACGCGGCGGAGAAGCCGCGGGTCGCAGCCGTAGTCGGTCTTGACCGCGGCGTTGACCGCGTCGGACGGCCGGGGCTGGAAGTACTGCGGCAGCGGGTTGCCCTTGGCGTCGACGAACTCCTGGCACAGCAGGCTGGAGCCGACCACCTGGCCGTGGTAGCTGACCAGCGAGCCGTTGGCCTGGTTGTGGAAGGCCACCTGGGCCGACCCCGAACATGACCAGCGGGTAGGCGATGCCCGCAGATCACGGTGAAGCACCAGCAGCGCGCGCAGCGCGGCGATGTGCTGCCGGACGAGGCTCGGGAAGACGGTTCATGTCAGATCACCTCGAATCCTGGGATGTACTTGATGATGAGGTCGATGGCCTTGATCCCGATGAACGGGATGATCAGGCCGCCGACGCCGTAGATCCAGCAGGTTCCGGCGGAGCAGCGCGGCGGCCGAGGACGGCTTGTACCGGACCCCGCGCAGCGCCAGCGGGATCAGCGCGACGATGATCAGCGCGTTGAAGATGATCGCGGAGGTGATCGCCGACTCCGGGCTGTGCAGGCCCATGATGTTGAGCTTGGCGCAGGCCGGGGAACACGCCGGCGAACATGGCCGGGATGATCGCGAAGTACTTGGCCACGTCGTTGGCGATGGAGAAGGTGGTCAGCGCGCCGCGGGTGATCAGCAACTGCTTGCCGATCTCCACGATCTCGATGAGCTTGGTCGGGTTGGAGTCCAGGTCCACCATGTTCCCGGCCTCCTTGGCCGCGGAGGTCCCGGTGTTCATGGCCACCCCGACGTCGGCCTGGGCGAGCGCGGGGGCGTCGTTGGTGCCGTCCCCGGTCATCGCGACCAGCTTGCCGCCCTCCTGCTCCTTCTTGATCAGCGCCATCTTGTCCTCGGGCGTGGCCTCGGCGAGGAAGTCGTCCACGCCGGACTCGTCCGCGATGGCCTTGGCGGTCAGCGGGTTGTCGCCGGTGATCATGACGGTCCGGATGCCCATCTTGCGCATCTCGGCGAACCGCTCGGCGATGCCCTCCTTGACGACGTCCTTGAGGTGGATGACGCCGAGCGCCCGGGCCGTGCCCGTTGGCCTTCTCGGCCACCACCAGGGGCGTGCCGCCGACCGCGGAGATGCCGTCCACCATGCTCGCCGAGCTCGGCGGCGGGGTGCCGCCGTTGTCCCGGACCCACTGCCGCGACCGAGGCCGGCCGCGCCCTTGCGGACCTGCGCGGCCGTCGGCCAGGTCCACGCCGCTCATCCGGGTCTGCGCGGTGAACTCCACGAACTCCGCGCCCTGCAGTTCGCCTTCGTGCCGCTCGCGCAGGCCGTAGCTGGTCCTTGGCCAGCACCACGATGGAGCGGCCCTCGGGGGTGTAGTCGGCCAGCTGGACAGCTGCGCGGCGTCCGCCAGTTCCGCCGCGGTCGACCCCGTCGACCGGGAGGAACTCGGTGGCCTGCCGGTTGCCGATGGTGATGGTGCCGGTCTTGTCCAGCAGCAGCGTGTTGACGTCGCCGGCCGCCTCGACCGCGCGGCCGGACATGGCCAGCACGTTGCGCTGCACCAGGCGGTCCATGCCGGCGATGCCGATCGCCGACAGCAGCGCGCCGATGGTGGTCGGGATCAGCGCCACGATCAGCGCGACCAGGACCACCATGGACTGCGGGGCCCCGGAGTAGATACGCCATCGGCTGCAGCGTGACCACCGCCAGCAGGAAGATGATGGTCAGCGAGGCGAGCAGCATGTTCAGCGCGATCTCGTTCGGCGTCTTCTGCCGCGCGGCGCCCTCGACCAGGGCGATCATCCGGTCGATGAAGGTCTCGCCCGGCTTGGACGTGATCTTCACGACGATCCGGTCGGACAGCACCTTGGTGCCGCCGGTGACCGCGGACCGGTCGCCGCCGGACTCCCGGATCACCGGGGCGGACTCGCCGGTGATGGCCGACTCGTCCACCGAGGCGACGCCCTCGACGACGTCGCCGTCGCCGGGGATGATCTGGCCGGCCTCGACGACGACGTAGTCGCCCAGGGCGAGCTGGGTGCCCGGGACCTCCTCTTCCCGGATGTCGCGCCTGGCCGGGCTGCCAGCCGACCAGCCGCCGGGCCACGGTCTCGCTGCTTGGTCCGGCGCAGCGTCTCGGCCTGGGCCTTGCCACGGCCCTCGGCCACCGCCTCGGCCAGGTTGGCGAACACCACGGTCAGCCACAGCCAGACGACGATGGTCCAGGTGAACACCGACGGCGTGACGATCGCGGTGAACGGTGGTCAGCACGGCGCCGACCTCGACCACGAACATGACCGGGTTCTTCAGCTGGACCCGCGGGTCCAGCTTCTTGAACGCGTCCGGGCTGGACTTCCAGCAGCATCTTCGGGTCGAGCAGGCCGCCGCCGACCCGGCTCGGCTGGGTGGCGGCCTGATCCGGCCGGCCCGCGGGCCTGGCCGGACGGCCGGGTCGTGGTTACTGACATCAGTGCAGTCCTTCTGCGAACGGGCCCAGCGCCAGCGCGGGGAAGTAGGTCAGGCCGACCAGGATGACGATCACGCCGATGAGCAGCCCCGCGAACAGCGGCTTGTGCGTCTCCAGCGTCCCGGCGCTGGCCGGGACCGGCTGCTGCTTGGCCAGCGAGCCGGCCAGCGCCAGCACGAAGATCATCGGCGCGAACCGGCCGACAGCATCACGATGCCGCCGGCCGTGTTGTACCAGGGCGTGTTGGTGGTCAGCCCGGCGAAGGCGGAGCCGTTGTTGTTGGCCATCGAGGTGAACGCGTACACGATCTCGGTCAGGCCGTGCGGTCCCGGGTTGAGGATCGACGCCCGCGGCACCTTGAGCCCCATGCGACAGCCCGGCCGCGATCAGCGCGGCCGCCGGGCGTGGTGAGGATGTACAGGGCCGCGTACTTCATCTCGGTCGGGCCGGATCTTCTTGCCGATGTACTCCGGCGTCCGGCCGACCATCAGGCCGCCGATGAACACGGTGACGACGGCCAGGATCAGCATGCCGTACAGGCCCGCGCCGATGCCGCCCGGCGCGACCTCGCCGAACATCATGTCGAACAGCGCGATGCCGCCGCCGAACGGGCGACAGCGAGTCGTGGAAGCAGTTGACCGCGCCGGTGGAGGTCACCGTGGTGGACGCGGCGAACAGCGAGCAGCCCGGCATGCCGAACCGGGTCTCCTTGCCTTCCATCGGCGTCGCCGGCCGCGACCGCGGCCGTCCCGCCGGTGCCGGTGTGCGCCTCGAAGAAGCTGATCGCCGGCCACCGAGACCAGCCAGAGCACGCCATGACCGCGACGAGCGCGTAGCCCTGCCGGTTGTCGCCGACCATCTTGCCGAAGGTGCGCGGCAGCGAGAACGGGATGAGCAGCAGCAGGAAGATCTCGAACCAGTTGGTGAACGGGTTCGGGTTCTCGAACGGGTGCGCCGAGTTGGCGTTGAAGAACCCGCCGCCGTTGTTGCCCATCTCCTTGATGACCTCCTGCGAGGCGACCGGGCCGCCGACCATGGTCTGGTGCCCGCCGGCCAGCGTGCCGATGGTGTGCGTGGCGGTGAGGTTGTCCACCACGCCGCTGGCCATCAGCACGATCCCGCCGATGATGGCCAGCGGCAGCAGCAGCCGGAAGGTGGCCCGGGTCAGGTCCACCCAGAAGTTGCCCAGCCGGTCGGTCTTGGACCGGGTGAAGCCGCGGATCAGGGCGATCGCCACCGACGATGCCGACCGCGGCGGACACGAAGTTCTGCACCGCGAGCCCGCTCATCTGGACCAGGTAGCCCATGGTGGACTCGCCGGAGTAGTTCTGCCAGTTGGTGTTGGTGACGAACGACGCGGCAGTGTTCCAGGCCAGCGCGGGCGGCACGTTGGGCAGGCCCGAGCGACAGCAGCAGCCAGTGCTGCACCCGCTCGAGCAGGTACAGCAGCAGCACGCTGACCGCCGAGAAGGCGAGCATGCTCCGGGCGTAGGTGCCCCAGCGCTGGTCGGCGGCGGGGTCGATGCCCATCAGCCGGTAGACGCCGCGTTCCGGCCGGTAGTGCTTCTCGCTGGTGAAGATGCGGGCGATGTAGTCGCCGAGCGGCTTGTAGCACGCCGCCAGGGCGGCGACCAGCAGGGCGACCTGCAGCCAGCCGGCAGCTGTCGAGGACATCAGAACCTCTCCGGGAAGAGCAGCGCCGCGACCAGGTACCCGGTCAGCAGGACGGCGACGATGAGGCCGATCAGGTTCTCAGCGCTCAATTCGCTCGACCCCCTTGATGAGCAGGAACAACGCGGCGAAGACGACGATCGTTATCCCGATGTAGAGAAGGTCGAGCACGGGGCCCTCCTAGGCGTTACCTGAACGCGCCACCCGGCCAGCCGCCGCCTCGGGGGGGTGTGGCGGCCGGCGGCCCGCTGAGCGGGCCCTTTCAGGTGACGGTCAGGGTCGTATGCGACCGCTGACACCTCACAGTGAAACCCCGGTAAGTGCTCAGGAAGCGGGTCCAAACGGCTCCCATGCGGAGGCCTGGCGGTTCCTAACAGAACCCATGCACCGTCCAGGGGCGGCCGGGCGAGGGCGCCCGCGCCGCCCGGGGACCCCATAGGAATCATCACGGAAGGTACATAAGCGATAACCATGTGTGGAAAGGACGGCAGGTGCGAGGCGTTACCGCTTCACTACGACGATCACTGCCAGCAGCTATATGCTCACGAGGAGTTACTAACGCTGCACATGCGGGTACGGGCCGCTCCGTGACCGCCAACTATGGACGAACCAACGAGAAACAGGGGGGAACGAGATGAAACGTATGATCACCGCCGCCGCGGCGGCGGCCGGGTCGCTGGCGCTGGCCGGTGGCGCCCTGGTGGCCGGGGGCGCCCCCGCGCTCGCGGGCCCGACGACGAACCAGGCCTGGGGGGCCGACGCCACCGGCACGATCACGCTGAGCCCGGTCGCGCTGGCGACCGCGCCCGGCTTCAACCCGGCGGTCGCGTCCAACGCGAACATCCCGGGGCTGCTCTCCACCACCACCATCACGGACCGCGCGTCCAGCGGCGGCGCCTGGGCCCGGGTCAACGGGCCGACCGTGCTCACCCTGCCGGGTAACGGTTCGCTGCTCAACCAGCCGGCTAACAACTCGCTGGCCACCTCGGGCCTCCGGTCGTGGTGCGAGGTGGACGGCAGCGACGTCTTCGGGGGCGTCACCATCTTCAGCGGCGCGATCACCTACCTCCGCCCGTCCGACCTGACTATCCCGCTCCCGGAGAAGCCCGCGCCGAACACGGTGATCAGCCTGCCGCTCGGCGCAGGCACGATCACGCTCAACTACCAGAACACGACCGGGGGCGTGCACACCTTCGAGGCGATCAAGGCGGTGCTGGGCGGCCAGACCGTCGACCTCGGCGTGTCGCAGTGCTACGTCGCCGCCCCGCTGGGCTGACCGGCACGGCGTGCGGCGGGCACTGACGTTCCCGCCGCTGCGGTTCCGGATGGAGCGCCGGCCAGCCCGGCCGGCGCCCCGTGGTTGCCCGAATAGCACAGTCAACAAGGGGGAATCCAGATGAAACGAATGATCGGCCGGACCGCCGCGGCGGCCGGGTCGCTGGCGCTGCTCGGCGGGGCTGCCCTGGCCGCGCCGGGCCGGCGGGCGCGGCCCCGTTCGGCAACGGGGCCTATGGTGCCGCGACGGGCGGCACCATCTTCACGCCGCCGGTGGCCGATGCGTCGGTCGGCGAAGCGCTGTCCGCGTCCAACGCCAACGTGCCCGGGCTGCTCGCCACCGGGCCCATCTTCGACCGGGCGGCCGCGGACGGCGCCTCGTCGCGGATCACCGGGGGCGTGGTGATCAACCTGCCGGACAACGGGAAGCTGACCCTCACCGGGTCCAGTTCCTGGTGCCGGATCTTCGGCGGCAACGCGTTCGGCGGGGCCAATCTCTTCGGCGGCTCGATTACCTACAACCTCCCGTCCCAGCCGACCATCCCGCTGCCGCAGAAGCCCGCGGCGGACACCGTGATCACCCTGCCGTACGGCGACGGCACGGTCACCCTGAACGACCAGACCGACAGCAGCGGGGAAAATGGCTTCGCCGCGGTCTACGTGGACCTGACCGATGGCCAGCGGATCGTGCTCAACGTCTCGGCGTGCTACACAGCGCCGCCGACCTGACCAGCAGGATCTGAGGGCCCGCCGTGGGCCCTGGGGGGCGCCACCCGTGCGGGCTGGCGCCCCTCGGCGCGTCCGGGCCCGGTCACCCGGCCAGGTCGCGGACGCCCAGCTCGTCGGCGCGGGCCAGCAGGTCGGCCGGGTCGGCGTAGACCCGGTACGCGCCGGCCCGTTCCAGTTCCTCGCGGCCGTACCCGCCGGACATCAGGCCGATGCCGATGGCCCCGGCCCGCCGGGCGGCCAGCAGGTCCCAGACGCTGTCGCCCGACCACGTACGCGTGCCGCGGGTCCACCTCCAGCAGGGCCGCCGCGGCCAGGAACAGGTCCGGGTCGGGCTTGGCCCGCCGCACCATGTCACGGGTGATCATGGGCGTGTCCTCCGGCAGCCCGAGCAGGCCGAGCGCGTGCCCCGAGGTGTGCCGGTAACTGCTGGTGGCGATGGCCCAGCGGACGCCGTGCGCGGTGAGCGCGCGCGAGCAGCCCGGCCGCCCCGGGCAGGGCCCGGACCGTATCCGCCTGGGCCAGGTAACCCTCGGCGTGCGCCTGCTGCAGCATGGCGACATCCGCCTCGGACAGCTCGACGCCGGTCTCCCGGACCAGGGCGGACACGAACAGCCCGCCGCTCATCCCGATCCGCCGGTGGATCCGCCACACCGACAGGTCGATGTCCAGCCGGGACAGGGCCGCCATGCCAGGCGATCACGTGCTGGTAGACGCTGTCGATGAGCGTGCCGTCGAGGTCGAAGAGGAAGACGGGGTCAGGAGGTTCGCGGTAGCCCGCAGGCGCGTTCATGACCCCAGTCTGCCGGCTGGCCGGCCACCGCGCTGCCCGCCCCCGCCCGGCGCGCCGGCCGCGCGAACGCCGGCCGTCACCAGTTCCGCACCTACGATTACTGAACGTCACATCCCGGCTACTCGAAGCCGGAAGACCGCTGGCCGCCCGGGGCGCGGGCTGGCCGCACTGAACGGGGGATTCACCATGCGCATCAGGCGCAGCAGACTGGGCACCACCGTCCGGGTCGCCATGTCGGTGGCGGTCGCCGGCGGCATCATGCTGGCGGCCGCGCTGCCGGCCAGCGCCGACGGCGGCGACCGCGCCTTCGCCGTCCAGGACTCCGGCGGGGCCTACGGCAATCTCGGCCAGATCGCCCTGGCCACCGACTACAACTCGCCGGCCGTGTCGTCCGGGATCACCCTGCCCGGGCTGCTCGCGACCGGGCGGGTCCTGGACCGGGCCACGCCCTCCCTGTCGTCGGCCCAGGTGGGCAGCGTCGTCGTGCAGGTGAACAGCCGGGTGACGGTGCGGGCGGCCGGCCTGTCCTCGTGGTGCCGGGCCGGCGGCAGCGTCTCCGGCGGCGCCGCGCTGGGCAGCGGCAGCGTGCTGCAGATCGGCGGGACCACCATCCCGCTGCCGTCCGACCCGGCCCCGGGCACGGTCATCGACTTCGCCGGCGGCTCGCCTGGTGCTCAACGAGCACGCCGGCAACCCGGACGAGATGTCCGTCACCGCGATGGACATCTCCCCGGGCGGCGGTGAGCACATCCTGGTGGCCGGGACGTATTGCAACGTCCCCGTGTAGGGGCCGGTGGCGGCCGAACTGTTACAGGGGGTAACCGGCATTGCGGTTGCCGGTCACCTTACGTAACTGTAAGCTCCCGTGCGATTACTCAAGGTCATAGCCCGGTGATCTCCTGGTCACCAGATCCGATGGGACTCTTCATGAACCGACTTCTCAGCGGCGCAGTCAAGGTCGCCGGGTCGCTGGCGGTCGTCGGCGGCGCGGTGCTGGCCTCCGCCCTGCCCGCGGGTGCCGTCACCCTGCCCCGGTCCTGGGGCGCGCAGGCGACCGGTATCGTCTCGCTGCCCCAGGTCGCCCTGTCCACCCCGGGCGTCACCCCGGTGACCGCGTTCAATGTCAGCGCCGGCGGCCTGTTCAGTGCCTCGTTCATCCTGGACCGGTCCGGCCCGGACACGTCCTACTCCAAGGTCCAGAACCCGGTCGTGTCGGTCTCGTCCGCGCTGGCCACCATCAGCGCCGGCACCGCGATCAGCATGTGCACCACGGGCCTGGGCGGCAGCACCACCCTCAACGGCGGCTCCATCGTGCAGACCGGGCAGCCCGTCATCCACCTGCCGGTGTCCCCGGGGGTCAACACCCAGATTCACGATCCCGGGTGGCGTCACCATCACGCTGAACAAGCGGAACTACTACGGCGGCATCCGCCAGACCACCGCCATCTACGTGTCCTACTCCGGGCAGAACGTGTCGATCGGGGTCACCCGCTGCTGACCGGGCCGCGGTAGCAGGAACCGCGGAGGGCGCCGGCCCGGATGGGCCGGCGCCCTCCGCGTCGCCTTACCTTCGTCACGCGGCCCGGCGTGGCTGGGCGTAATCGGCCGCCACTCTGCGTGCCGTTCGGCTATTGTTCGGTTACCAATCGTGAAAGCCACGCCGGTGCCGTGCAGAGGGACGAGCCGATGAACCGGATGCTCAGCGGTGCCGCCCGGGCCGCCGCCTCGCTGGCCAGCGTGGCCGCCGCCACGGTGCTGGCCGCGGCCCCGGCGGCCGCGGCGTCCGTCCCGCCGGTCAATGAGTCCTACGCGCTCCAGGCCTCCGGGCCGCGTCAGCGTGCAGCAGGCCGGGGACGCGACCTATGACGGCGGCTCCCCGGTGGTGCTGCCGAACGTGGACGCCGCGGGCCTGCTCAGCACCGGCGTCGTCACCGACCGGGCCGGCGCCGTCAGCGCGTCGTCCCAGCTGCCCGGGGTGGTGCTGGCCCTGCCCGGGCATGTCACGCTGCGGGCCCGGGCCGTGTCGTCGTCGTGCCGGTTCGGCGGGAAGTCCCCGGCCGTGACCGGCGCCGCCGGGGTCACCGGCGGGGTGGTCAGGGCCGGCCGGCGGGTCATCCGGCTGCCGGCCACGGCCGCGCCGAACACCCGGGTGGTCATCCCCGGGTCCGCGGTGATCATGGTCAACCGCCAGTTCACCGGGGCGGGCGGCACGCTGACCGTGGCCGCGCTGCGGATCAGGATGCTGCGCGGTCACCAGAAGCTGCTCCTGGCCACCTCGGTCTGCGCGGCCGCCAACCTGGCTCCCGCCCCGGCGGCCAGCGGCCGGGTGATCCGGCTGACCCTCGGCGGCCTCGGCCTGCTGCTGCTCGGCGGCATCGCCTACGCGCTCAGCAAGCGCCGCAGACTCGCCGCCGCCTGACCAGCCCGGGCCGGGGGCTACGGCCGGGGCAGGTCGTAGTTCAGTGCTGTATCGAGGACCGGGTCGTCCCCGGTCAGCACCTGCCGGATCGTTGGCGCCACGACGACGTCACTCGCGGCCGGGTCAAGTGGCTGAGTTTCACATCGCCTTCCAGGCCCAGATCGTCCGCCGCCGCGGCGTGCTGCGGATCTCGGCCGTGCCAGCCGCTGCCTGGTGCCAGGATGCCAGGACAGAATGTGGCCACCCCTCTCCAGCACCGGCCCGCCGGAGACGATCTAACGCAGCCATGCAGTTGCCAGCACGGCCCCGGAGCGGGACGGCCGGGACGGGCCGCCCGTCCCGGCCGTACCCGGTGCCCGTGCTGGCTGCTGCCGTGCTGGCCGCCGAGGGCGTGTCGTTCCTGCTGGCGCAGCGCGGCCCTGTGGCTGCACGGGGAGCGGATCGCCGTGGCCGACGCTGACCTGGTCATCGAGCCCGGTGGCAAGAACCTCCAGCACCTCCGGGACGCCCTGGCCACGGTGGCGCTACGGCCCCGCGAGATCCCCCGGGCCCCGGATCTCCCGCTGCTGGGTGTCGCCGGGGTCGGTACGTCCTATGGCAGGGTTGACTGCCTGCTGGAACGCGGCCGGCTGGACTGGGCGCGGCTGCGCCGGTCCGCGGTGACCATCCCGGTGGCTGACATCGGTGTCCCGGTGGCCGGCCGGGTTGACACCTGGGCGTTGCGGCGCCAGTTCAAGGAATGAGTGCGATGGGTGAGCGGACCGGCCTGGGCCTGGTGGAATGCACGATCCTGGACGTGATGAGCCCGCCCGGGCCCCGGGCCAGCCGGGTCTGCCGCAAGAGCGCGAAGGTGCTCGCGGCCGTCGAGGAGCGTATCGGGCTGGCCCCGGGTTACGCCTATGAGGTGCTGCTCGACCTGGCCCGGCCGTGGATGATGCCGGTCCGCCTGGTGGACGGGCAGGGCAACCTCGGCAGCCGCGGCAACGATCCCGCCGCGAACCCGCCCTA
This sequence comes from uncultured Actinomycetes bacterium, assembly GCA_963840195.1. Taxonomy (GTDB): domain Bacteria; phylum Actinomycetota; class Actinomycetes; order Streptosporangiales; family Streptosporangiaceae; genus RYN-230. The sequence goes on along the minus strand of CAWIYD010000009.1, from coordinate 442,016 downwards.
TACCGAATCCCGGCCCTCCCGGGCCGGCCTGGTGGCGCTGGCCGCCGAGCGCGGCGACCTGGCCCCGGTCCCCCTCGGGCTCATCAACGGCAACACCTACCGCAAGGGCACCAGGCCGCCGTTCCGCCCGCGGGGCATTATCGGGGCGCTCCGGCAGGTGATCCGCCACCCCGGCGTCAGCGACCAGGAAATCACCGGCCTCGCCGGTCCCCCGTTTTTCCTGAACGGATGTTCCGTGGCCGGTGACTTCGCCGCGCTCGCGGCGGCCCACCTGCCCCGGCCACTGCCCGCCATGATCAGGGGCTGGGCCGGGGCGCATGGCCGCGAGGACCTGCTTACCAGCCTGACCGCCCTGGAAGGCGCCATTCCCCCGGGACCCGGCTGAGGTCAGTGCCCGCCGGCGAGAGCACCGTCATCCTTGCTCGCCGTGCCGCGCGGATTGGTGCCGGTACAGCAGCGGCAGCACGCGCAGGTCTTTCGGGCGGCCGGCCGACTCCTTGGACCGGATCACGTCGGCGAGGTCGGCGACGACGACTTCCACCTCGCCCACGCGCAGGCGATGCGCGTTGACCACAAGCTGTGCGTAGCCGCCAGCGAAGCCTGACGGATGGAACGAGATGTCGAACTCGCCGTCCGGGCAGATCAGGTTCCATATCTCGGCTGCCGCCAGGGAGGTGGCATCGTGGCTGAACGGCAGCCCGCCCGGCGCTCCCTCGGTCCGGACCCGCGCGCCAAGTTCCGTCAGTGCCTGCGACAGCCGAGCCAGGTTCTCCTGGCCTGTCTCCGGCGTGAGATCGATGTCTCTGGTCGCTGGTATCGGGGCCTGCTGCGCGATAGCGGCGAACGCGCCGATGACGACGTAGCGCACCTGGTGCCGGTTCAGCGCAACGATGATGGCGGCGGCGTTCAGTTCCGGTTCACCGGCAGCCTCCTGGCCGCTCACGCCACATCCTCTGCGGGAGTGGCCTGGCGCCATGCCTGCAGCTGGGAATCCCGGTGCTGCCGCTCGGATTCGGAGCGGCCAGCCTCCAGCCCGGCGAGTATGTCGTCATGCGGGTCATAGGCGGCCAGATGCAGGCGGAGGTCGAATCCAGCCGCGCGCAGCAGCTTGAGCAGCGTGGCCAGGGTGGGCTGGCGCAGATCACGCTCATACGCCGAGATCATGGTGACCGGGACTCCCGCCCGTTCGGCCAGTTCCCGCTGGCTCATGCCCGACTTGAGCCGGGCGAGTTGCAGCAGTGCCGAAGATGGCGACGGAAGCTCCTCGGGGCCAGACGTTTGCGTCATAACACAATCGTATTACGGGGCGGACCCCAGCCGGCCACCGGTCAGGCCAGTCTCGCCCAGTCATCTGTCCCGTCTCAGCCTGGACACCGGAACGCTGGTCAGCTTCCATCGCCGCCCCGGACGCAGCCCGTGTGGGAACACCCCGGAACCGCTACGCTGACGGGCGTGTCCTCCAGGAAGCGAGCCTCCCGCAAGCCTAGGACTCACCGCCAGGGCCTCAGCGGCAACCCCCAGCGTCGGTCCCAGCAGCTGCAGGAGCGACGGGTCCAGGCCCGGTCGGCGTTCGGGCAGCTGCCGCGGGAGCCCCAGGGGAATCCGGATGGGGCCGCGTTCCGGGAGCTGGCGTATCGCCTGGCTGGCGGCGCGTCAGCCGCGGCGTGGTGGCAGGAATCCCACGAACGCATTCTCGCCCGGGCCCGCGCCCTCACCTGGCCGTCCCGCCTGGCCGATGTGGAGACGCAGACCTGCCAGATCGTGGGCGATGAGTTCTACGATCGCTTCCGGTCGCCAGAGACCGGTCTTCATCCAGCCCAGTGGCTGCGCGCCCTCGCCGAGGTGGCCGGGGCGGCGTTGCGCGCGGAGATAGCACAGGGCGCTGATGATTGGCGAAGGCTCTGGGCGCTGCTGTGCGGGCTGGCTCTGACGGCGCCCCGGATGCTCCCCGAGGAGGCGAGCGAAACTGCCCACATTTTCCACGGGGAGTTCCCCAGCATCAAGGATCCCCGTGAGACCGCGCTGGCCGAAGCAACCAAGGCCGCCGAGCTGCTGGCCAGCCGCGGGCTGGAGCCCGGTCCCGGCTGCCCGGCCGATGGTTGCCGGCCGAGCGGGCAGCCTCTGGCCGCCCGCGACGCGTACGGCAGTCGGGTCCTGCTCATCGCTCCGTTCAGCTACGACGAGGGCACACCGGATCACTGGTATGCCTGGGACATCGATTTGTGCTGGATCGCCGTTGTCGTCGGTGCCGGCGTGTTCGACTCGGCCGAGGACGGGTTGCGTGAATGGCGCCAGGCCGTCGGCCCGGCAGCCTCCAGCGCGGAGCTGTCACCGTGCGCGGTGGGGATGAGCGCCCGTCTGCTGGCCCCCTGCCTGCAGACCGGGGTTCTGGCGGACATGATGGAGGGGCGGGAGCCTCGCGAACTCATCCGTGAGTACTACCGGCTGCGGCGCCGTGCCCGTGACCTCACCGCATCCGCGGACACCGGCACAGACTCATCCCCGTTCGATGCCGGCCAGGCGCGTGATGCGTTCCTGGCCTGGTACGCCGCCCGCCACGATGACGTTCCCGAGGCAGTGACCGAGGCCACGGGCACCATCCTTGGCGAGTGGGGACCGCCGGAGAATCTGGACGAGCGCTCGTTCTACGCCTGCTCGCCGCACCGTATCGAGATGGCCGCGCACCTGATCCGGGAAGGTTACTTTGCCGACTACGCCAACCAGGCGCTCGGGTTGCTGCCGGAGTGGACGGACTGGTGCATCAAGCAGAGCGGGCTCGGCGCAGACGCCGCCACCCGGTCCCGCCAAGCCGCCCGCTGCGCGGCTCCAGTGCTCGTTGACAGCAAAGATGACCCCCCGGCCGCCGACGATGACAAGGCGCCGTTCCGCCGCCGCGAGTGAACCGCACCGGGTCGCGGCCTCGCCGACTTCGGCGTGCCGAGCCAGGCGCACCATGTCCGGCCGCTCACCGGGCTGACAGCCGTGCGCGCCGACGCAGAGAACCTTATCCTCAACGGGCGGCTGGCCAGCGAGTTGCGGCAGGCAGCCAGGGCCGGGGCGGATGTTTCATCCACCCGGACAGGGCTCTTGGCTAGGTGACGAATTTCACGCCAGGCCAGGGCAGTCATGTACTGCGCCGACCCGCCGGGCGGCCTCATCATTCCGTGGGAACAAGGTCCACGACGTCGTCGTGCAGCTTGGCCATCCCCTCGTCGAAGGTGGCCAGGCGGCCCTGGCGAGCCCGGGCGAGCTGGGACAGGTAGGCATCGGTGACCTGACGGTGGCCGACAATCCCGGCCGTCGGCACGTCGGAGTAACTCAGATCGTCAGGCCAGAACTCGTGGCGCGGATGAGCCGACACTGCGCGGACGACCTCACGTGCGGTTTCCGCGGGCCGTCCATCACGGATCAGCAGCCGCACCAGGCTTCCCTGGGTGATCGGGCAGGTAGCAAACGCGCCGGCGCTGGCTGCGAACCACGCCTCGGCCGGCGCATGGTGCACGTGGTCGGCGACGAGCAGGGCGATCAGCACGTTGGCGTCCAGGAGAATAGTCACGCGTCCTCGTCGTCCAGCGCGCGGACGTCCTCCGTGGTGATCACGGTGCCAAGATGCACGACGGGCAGGCCGGTGACGGTGCTGAGTGACACGTCGCCGGCGCGGCCCTGGCTGAGCCCCCGGCGCATCAGATCGGCCACCGTCTCACTCAACGTCCGTGACTTATCCCGGGCGATCGCCAGGGCCTGCTTATGCAGGTCATCCGGAAGATCAATGGTGGTCCGCATATCCTCATCATAACATCAACGCATCATGATGCGTAGGCGGCAGGCACGGTTACGGCGTGGACGCGACGTTGATGATGGAGACCGCTGACGCGCGGTCATCAACCTCATACAAGATCCGTATGCCCGCACGATGCAGGCGGTAGATCCCGCTGTCTCCCCAGGCGGCCGCCGCATCTGGGCGCGGCTGATCTGCCAGCGCCGACATCGCCTGCCTGATCTGGGCGAAAGCATCCTTGTCTTCCGAGCGGATGCGGGCCAGCGCCCGGATCGCCGTCTCCGGCACGATGACGGTGAGGCTCATCGACCGTGGTCGGCGTCAATCTGGTCTAGGGCGGCATCCAGGCCGGCCAGCCGGATGCCCTCGCGGCCGGCCAGCTTGTCCGCGTAATGCGCGGCCAGCGCGGCGCGATCCTCCAGATCAGCCAGGTCATCTATGTTGACGATGGCGACGGTGGGCTTACCGTGTTCGGTAATCGGGACCGGGCGGTGCGTGTGCTTGGCCCGCGCGACCAGCTCCCCGAGATGGGCGCGCGCTTCGGTCAGGCTGTACGGATCAGGCATACTACAAATTGTACACTTTGCAGTATGCGGCCGTCACGACCGTGAAGCAGGCTGTCCCATCATGTAGCTGGCCAGCCCGGCCGCCGGCCTCCCTGGCTAGCCGGGCAGGGTGCGCGGCAGGCCGAAGGCGGGCAGCGCGGCGTTGTCGAAGCGCGTCATTACGCTGACCCGGTCGCCGGTCAGCGTGAGCACGAGCAGCCCGAACGCCCTGGCCACGCCGTTGACCGGATCGCGCAGGTAGATCGCGAGGGCGGGCTGGCCGTTGGCCCGGGTCGCCACCATCCGGTACCGGCGCCCCTGCCGGAACGCCACGGTGGCGTAGAAGTCGCTGATCAGCTGGCGGCCCTGGTACTCCAGCGGCACCGGCGGCATCCGGAGCCAGGCGTCCTCGGTCATCAGCGCCACGATGCCGTCAACGTCGGCGGCCTCGAACGCCTCGACCATCCGGGCGATCAGCTCTCGCTCGGCCGGCGAGCCCGGGGGCGCCGGCGGCTCCTCGTCCGCGGACGGCAGTTCGCGGCTCAGCGTGGACCGGGCCCGCTTGAGCATGCTGGTCACGGACTGCTCGGTGGTCTCCAGCATGGCCGCGACCTCCCGGGCCGGGAAGTCGAGGACATCGCGCAGGATCAGGGCCGCGCGCTGACGCGGCGGCAGCAACTGCAGCGCGGTGACGAACGCCAGCGACATGGCCTCCCTGGCCTCATAGCGCGCCTCCGGCCCGGCGGACGCGTCGGGCAGCTCCGCCAGCAGCAGATCCGGATACGGCTCGAGCCAGAGCACCTCACCCAGCCGGGACGGCTCCGGCGGCCGGACTCCCTGCGGCAGCGTCATCACCGGCCGCCGGCTAGCCGCCCGCAGGATGTTCAGGCACCGGGTGGTCGCGATCCGGTACATCCAGGTCCGGACCGACGCGCGCCCCTCGAACTGCCGCAGGCTCCGCCAGGCGGTGACCAGGGTCTCCTGCAGCGCGTCCTCGGCGTCGGCCACCGAGCCGAGGATCCGGTAGCAGTGCACCTGCAGCTCGCGCTGGTACGGGCCGACTAGCTCACCGAATGCGGTCTCGTCCCCGGTCCGGGCCCGGTCGATCAGCTCTGTGCTCACGGTTTCCACCCTCGCATCCCTGCCTCCCGCTGCGGACACCCGCTCGCTGATACCGACACCGCCGCCGCCGTGAACTGGGCGGCCAGGGGGCGCCCACTTTGCCGGGCGGCCGGTGTCTGCCCCAGTGACCGGCCCAGCCCGCCAAGAGGCTGCGGCCACCAGCAAGGGAGCAGATCGATGCCCAGCTTCGTCTTCACCTACCGCCTGACGCCCGGCTACACCCGCACCGCGGAATCGGCCGAGGCCTGGAGGTCCTGGTTCGCCGGCATGGACGGCCACGTTGCCGACATCGGCCAGCCGGGCCTGGCGGCCGCTGCGCTCGGCAACTGCGGCCCGGGCACCCAGCTGGGCGGTTACTCGCTGATCAACGCGGCCGACCTGGATGAGGCGCTGGCCCTGGCCAAGGGCTGCCCGAGCCTCACCCGCGACGGCGGCGTCGAGGTCGCTCAGCTCGGCGAAGTGCCGCCGCGGGCCGGTGCCGGAGACCAGTCCCGCTGAGGCCAGCCCGGCCGGGCCGCGCCCCTCGCGCTCAACACCTGATTGGAGCAACCGATGACCGCCAGCACGCAACTGACCACGGGAGCTAGCGCTTCGCCGCGCGCATCATCGGCGCGGCAGGCGGCGACACTGGCCGTCACCTCCGTGGCGTTCTTCATGGTCGTCCTCGACGCGCTGGTGGTGGTCACCGCCCTGCCGTCGATCCACCGCTCGCTCGGCGGCAGCCTCGGCACGCTGCAGTGGACGGTCACCGCCTACAACATGGCGTTCGGGGCGGGCATCGTCACCGCCGCGGCCCTGGGCGACCGGCTTGGCCGGAGGCGGGTCTACACCGCGGGCCTGGCGCTGTTCACCGCGGCCTCGGCGGCCTGCGCCCTGGCGCCGGGCGTCGGGCTGCTGATCACGGCCCGGGCGGTGCAGGGGCTGGGCGCCGCGGTCATCACGCCGCTGAGCCTGACCATTCTCAGCTCAGCGTTCCCGCCGCGCGGCGCGGCGCCATCATCGGGATCTGGGGCGGGATCTCCGGTCTTGGCGTCGCGGCCGGCCCGCTGATCGGCGGGGCGGTCACCCAGGGCCTGTCCTGGCACTGGGTGTTCTGGGTGAACGTGCCGGTCGGCATCGCGGCGGTGGCCGGGGCCCGGCTGTGGCTGACCGAGAGCCGCGGTCCGCGGACCCGGCTCGACGTCCCGGGCCTGGCCCTGGTGTCGGCCGGCGCGGCCGCCTTGATCTGGGCCCTGGTCCAGGGCTCGCAGGCGGGCTGGACCAGTAACGACGTCCTGGCCGGGCTGCCGCTCGGCGCCGTTCTCCTCGGCGGATTCCTCCTCTGGGAGACCCGGGCGCCGCAGCCGATGATCCCGCTCGGCCTGTTCCGGGTGCGCAGCTTCTCGGCCGCGGTGGCCGCCGCCTTCCTGCTGGGCGCCTCGATCTACGCGGCCGCGTTCCTGACCAGCGAGTTCTTCCAGCTCGGCTGGGGCGACTCGCCGCTGACGGCGGGCCTGCGGTTCTTGCCGTGGACCGCGACGCCGCTACTGATCGCGCCGCTCGCGGGCGCGCTGTCGGACCGGATCGGGCCCCGTCTGCTGATGGTTCCCGGCCTGCTGCTGCAGGCCGCCGGGTTCGCCTGGATCGTGGTGCTGGCCGGCTCGGGTTCGGGCTACACCGCGTACCTCGCGCCGTTCATCATCGCGGGCGTGGGCGTGTCGATGGCCCTCCCGACCATCCCGGCCGCCGCGCTGAACGCCGTTGACCCGGCGGCGCTCGGCAAGGCGTCGGCGATCCTGAACACGCTGCGCCAGTTCGGCGCGGTGTTCGGCATCGCGATCGCGACCGCGATCTTCAACTCCAGCGGCAGCCTGGCCGGGCCCGCGGCGGTGACCAGCGGGTACCGCCCGGCCCTGGCCGCGGCGGCCGGGTTCTCGGTCCTCGGCGCGCTGGCCGCCATGGCCGTCCGCCGGGCGCGCCGCCCGGCGGATGCTCAGGCCGTCCCCGCCGCGCCGGCGGCCGCGCGCCCCGGGCTAGCCGGTCAGGCCCCCACGGATCGCTAGGCGAGGCAGCGGAGGGTGTCGCGGAGGGCGGGGTCGAGGGGGTAGCCGTCCGGCAGCCGGCCCACGGTCGCCTCGACGAAGTCCTCCGCGGTCAGCTCGGCGGTCACGTCGCCGAGCTGCACGGTCATCAGGTAGCGGCCCGGGAGGACCTTGGCCGGGGAGTTCTGCTCGTCCAGCGCGTACCGGCCGAAGCTGACCCGCCACGCGGTCCGGCCCGGCTCCTCGCCCGGCGCCACCGGGGCGCCGATGTCATCGGCGTGGGTGGCGCACTCCGAGCTGTAGTGCATGGCCTGCAGCCCGGCCGGGTAGGGGCCGGCCGCGGTCATCAGCGGCGCGTCCCGGCCCAGCGTGGCCATCCGGTGCCGGGTCTCCGCGCTGGCCTCCCGCCATTCGGCCAGCACCTCGGCCGCGGGCAGGCCGCGGCGCTGCCGGACGCACCACTGGTTGAAGTCGCTGAATCCCCCGGTGATCCCGGCCGCCCGGACCATCGCGCGGAACCCGTCCAGGTCATCGTTGAGGCAGGCATGGTTGTACAGTTCCTCGCCCGCCAGGTGGGCGAGGACGTCCTGCACCGACCAGCCCGCGCACCGCGAGGGCCGGGACCAGCCCGCGGCGTCCAGGCCGGCGAAGAAATGGTCCAGCCGGGCGGCTTCCACCTCGAATATGCCGAACGGATTGAGCCCGGCCAGTGCCGCTGCGTCCATGCCACGCCTTCCGGGGGATAGCGACCGAGTGGCCGAGCTAAGTCAATCACTTCGCCCAGGCCGCCCCGTGCACCGGTGGCAATGGGCGCGGCGTGGCATAACGCCCATTCCGCAGGAATCACCAGCCCCGGCTCCGGGGCCCCGCGGCGCCGGGAGGACGTACCCGGCCAGCCGGTGCCGCATACCTGGGCGGCCGGGGGCGGGTGAATCCCGGGCGGCGGGCGTGGCGGTCCGGCCCGCGCGGGCTCGCCGCGGATAGGCTGCAGTGCCATTCCTTGACCGCGGGCGGGCCGGGGCGCGGATTCCGCCCGCCGCCCAAACGTCATTTAATACGCGGCCTGGCTGTATCGGGGGAGCTATGCCACAACGCGCCAGTGCGGCCGGGGACATTACCGGTGACCAGTTCATCCCGCGGCTTCCGGTGGCTTTCCTGGCCGTCTCGTACTCGCCCGGCCGGGTGGCGGATCCGGCCATCCCGCCGGCCCAGCGCGCCGGGCTGCGCGCCCTGACCCTGCACCCGCCGGGCGGCCCGGATGCCCCGGTGGCCCGCCCGCTGGCCGCCGGGTGCCGCCTGCGCACCACGATCCGGCCGGTGGCCGGCCTGCCGCTGCTGCACGTGGACCACCCGGAGCTGGGCGGCTTCCGGCGGGCCGTCAAGGGCGGGCTCGACCGGGCCATCGCGGCCGTGGCCCTGCTGCTGGCCCCGCTGCTGGCCGTCATCGCCCTGGTCATCCGGCTGGCCGACGGCGGCCCGGTGCTGTTCCGGCAGACCCGGATCGGCAAGGACGGGCGCCCGTTCACCGTGCTGAAGTTCCGCACGATGGTGCCCGATGCCGAGCAGCGCAAGCCGGCCCTGGCCGGGCTGAGCGACGCGGGCAGCGTGCTGTTCAAGATCCGGGCCGACCCGCGGGTGACCCGCACCGGCTCGTGGCTGCGCCGCTGGTCCCTCGACGAGCTCCCCCAGCTGCTTAACGTCCTCTTCGGCGAGATGTCCCTGGTCGGCCCGCGGCCCGCTGCCGGACGAGACGGCGAGGTACGCCGACCATGTCCGGCGCCGGCTGGTGGTCAAGCCGGGGATCACCGGCTTGTGGCAGGTCAACGGGCGGTCGGACCTGTCCTGGAAAGAGTCAGTCCGGCTTGACCTGCGTTATGTGGAGAACTGGTCGCTCGGGCTGGACCTGCAGATCCTGTGGCAGACCCGGGCCGCGGTGCTGCGCCGGTCCGGCGCCTACTAGGCCGGCCGGCACCGGGCCGGCCGGGTCAGCGGCGAAGAACGAGGCGGGAAACGATGACTGGACAGGTCAGCGGGGCGGCGCTGTACCGGCTTGGGCAGCGTGCCAGGGGGAGAGCCCTCACGCTGCTCGTGTCCCGCGGTTTCCACCAGTGGGGAAAGGGCACGGCTGTGATGCCGCCGCTGCGCCTGGACGGCGAGCGCTGGATAGCGCTCGGCTCCGGTGTGTACCTGGGCGCTGGGTGCTGGCTCCGGGCCAGCCCGCTGTCTCCGGCCACCGCCCCGGTCATCGAAATCGGCGATGACTGCGGTTTCGCCGGGGGCAATGTGATCTCGGCGGTATCCGCGATACGGATCGGCAACGGAGTCGGGGTGGCCCGCAATGTCTACATCGCCGATCACGACCATCACTATGCCGATCCCAGCCGGCCGATCCGGCGCCAGGGCGTGACCAACGTGCGCCCGGTGATCATTGACGACGGCGCCTGGCTGGGCCAGAACGTGGTGGTGACGGCCGGTGTCCGGATCGGCCGCGGTGCTGTCGTCGGCGCCGGCGCCGTGGTGACCCGGGACGTTCCCGACTATTCGCTGGCCGTGGGGGTCCCCGCCACAGTGATCAGGTCGTGGGCGCCCGCCGCCGCCCGGCCCGCGGCCGCGGGCCTGCGGGGGTGACAGCCGGCCTGGGCCCGGGACGGTCAGGGCTTCTGGCCGACCCCGACCAGGACCCAGAACTTGCTGGGGTCCTCGGGCACGTCGGACGGCGAGTCGGGCCGCCACTGCGGGATGTAGACCAGGCCGGGATCCAGCAGCTCGAAGCCGTCGAAGAAGCGCAGGATCTCCGCGTGGGAGCGCATGTGCACGCCGGTGGCGACGCTGCGGTTGTACACCTTCTCGGTGGCCTGGGCCTTCTCCGGCCGGCCCTCGTTGTTGACGTGGCTCAGCGCGAGGAAGCTGCCGGGCGCCAGGGCGTCCCGCAGCCTGGCCACGATCGCCCACGGGTCCTCGGCGTCGGCGACGAAATGCAGCACCATGGCCAGCAGCAGCCCGGTCGGCTGGCTGAAGTCGATCAGCTGCCGGGTCGTCGGGTGCGACAGGATCTTCTCCGGCTCGCGCAGGTCGCCGTCGATCACGTCGGCATACTCGGTTGCCCGCGAGGATGGCCTTGCTGTGCGCGATGGCGACCGGGTCAACGTCGACATAGACCACCCGGGCGCCCGGGGCGGCCTGCTGGGCGACCTCGTGCACGTTGGCCTGCGTCGGGATGCCAGAGCCGATGTCGAGGAACTGGCGGATGCCGGCCGCCGCCATGTGCCGCACCGCCCGGCCGATGAACGCGCGGTTGGCCCGGGCGCCCGCCCGGATGGTGGGCTCGACCGCGGCCATGGCCCGGGCCAGGTCCTGGTCGGCCAGGAAGTTGTGGCTGCCGCCGAGCCAGTAGTCGTAGACCCGGGCGATGTTGGCCCGCTTGGTGTCCACTCCCGGCGGTACCCAGTCCGGCTCGCCCGCCAAGACCCCTCGCTCTCGTCGCCCGTGCCCGGTGTTTCACCCGTGCCCGGGCTCCTCCGCAGGAAGATTCCCTGATCACGGTCTGGCCGCGCGCGGTGCTTTTTGTGCCTGTTAGTGCTATAGATTTCGCATCGCACGATATCGCACAGTGCGGGCAATAGGCGCCCGGCCCGCACCGCCGCGGGACCGAATGGCCCGCGGTCATTGCCCGGATAGGCAGGCCCGCGGAGCCGCCGGACCGGCCCGCGTGGCCGGCAGTCTGGCCTGCTCGCCGGGCGAACCGACCGGCAGGATTGGTGCAGCTAGCGGTGGAGTCCAGGATGGCCGGCGATAGCCGGCCCGTGCTGCCCCGGCGGCGCGGGCCGGACCTCGCTGGGCTGGCCGCGTTCACCCTGGACCCCGACGGCCTGGTGCACTCCTGGCCGGTGACCGCCGAGCGGCTGTTCGGGCACCGGGCCCAGGCGGTGACCGGGCGGGACATCTGCGACGTGCTGATGACCGGGCCGGGGCAGCGCGAGATGACCCGCAAGGCGCTCGCCGAGGTCGCGGACGGGCCGGGTCTGGACCGCCACCCTGGCCATGGCGTTCGCGGGCGGCAGCGGGCCGGTCGCCATCCGCTGTGAGCCGCTGGCCGGGCCGGGTTCCCGGGTGCTGGTCATCGCCCAGCACGCCTCGATGGTCATCGGCCCGGGCTGGCTGCGCCACGCGGCCGACCGGATCGGCACCACGCTCGATCTGCCCACGACGGCCCGCGAGGTCGTCGGCGTCGCCGTGCCCGCCTTCGCCGACGCGGCCTCCATCTTCGTGGCCGAGCGGCTGCTCGCCGCCGATGAGCCCGCCCGGCGCCAGGCCGGGCCGGCCGCCGTGGTGCGGCGGCTCGCCGCCCGCCTGGTCGGCCAGCCGGCGGCGGTCACCGACGACATGCTGCGCCCCGGTGAGGTGCTCGTCTTCGGCGCGGACTCGCCCAGTTTCCGCGCCATGAGCACCAATGGCCCGGTCCTGTTCGGCCGCCTCGACGACGACACCGCCGAGCGGATCGCCCGCCGCCCCGGGGGCCGGGAACTCACCGCCACGCTCGCGTCATTCCTGGCCGTTCCCCTGACCGCCCGGGGAATGGTGCTCGGGTGCATGACGTTCGGGCGGGCGGCCAGCAGCCCGCCGTTCGGGCCCGCGGACATCGCCGCCGCCGACGAACTGGTGTCCCGGGCCGCGGTGTGCATCGACAACGCGCGGCTGTATGACCGGGAACGGCGGTCCGCGGTCGCGCTGCAGCAGGGCCTGCTGGCCAGTGAGCCGGAGATCCCGGCGGGCATGGAGGTGGCGCACCGGTTCGTGCCGGTCGGCGCCAGCATGGTGGGCGGGGACTGGCATGACATCGTCCCGCTCCCCGGCGGCCGGGCCGCGCTGATCGTGGGCGACGCGATGGGGCACGGCCCGGAGGCGGCCGCGGTCATGGTCCAGCTGCGCACCGCCGCGCACACCATGGCCGACCTGGACCTGCCGCCCGGGGAGGTGCTGGGCAGGCTCGACCGGATGGCGGCCAGCCTGCCCGACGCCTCGTTCGCCACCTGCATCGCCGCCGTCATCGACCCCTCGGATGGCTCCTGCGTGATCGCGGCGGCCGGTCACCCGCCGCCGGTGGTGGCCCAGGCCGACGGCGTGACGCAGGTGCTCGACCTGCCCGCCGGGCTGCCCCTCGGCCTCGGCGCCGGATCGTTCCAGGAGACCCGGGTCCGCCTGCCGCCGGGCGCCACGCTCGCGCTGTATACCGACGGGCTGGTGGAGACCCGGACCCGCCCGCTGGAAGAAGGCATCGCCGCGCTGCGCGAAGCGCTGAGCGCGGCGCTGGCCCGGCCGGGGGAGACCCTGGACGGGTGCTGCGCGGCGGTCACCTCGGCGCTGCGCCAGCAGGGCGAGGACGACGTCACCCTGGTCCTGGCGCGCATCCGCCAGTAAGCGACCGGTCCGCCCCGGACGCCCAGGCGCGCTGCGGGAACGTCACCGCAGGTCCGCGCCGGGCACCGGATCTGCGCGCTCCGTCCTGGTCTCCAGGGCTGATCCGCGGGATCAGGATGATGGCTGGCTGTCCTGGTCCTCCCGAGCCCGGCATGTGGGCAGGATGATGCGCCGGCTCGCCGTACCTGCCCCCAGCTGGGTGCTCAGCACCGGCGAGCTGGTGCGGGATCGGCTGGCCACGCTGAAGTCGAGACTGGGTCGCGCTGGGCCGCCCGGTGCCGGCCGGAATGCTGGCCGCTGCCTGTACCGCCGCCGAGACCCTGACCTCCGCCACCGGCGATCGTGCCGTCGACGCCGCGCTGCATCACGAGCAGGTGCTCGGGGGGACCGGGAACCTTGGCTCACCGTCGATCCTGCCTGCTGCGCGGCGACATCGGGTCCGACCTCGCCCGCTGCCTGTGGGACAGGCTCCACGAGATGCCCGACGACGCGACGATCAACGAGCAGCCGGACATCATCGCCGACGCTGCGGGCCTCGACCGGGAACACGCTCGCCGCTCAGCGATCTTCCGCACCATCGACTACTGCGCTGTGGGGTCTCCAGCATGGATCGCCGAGGATCCCCCTCCGCTGGCCGCGATCCCGTCACCGCGCTAGCTGTCAGGCACCGCCCCTTTCACTCCCACGGGGGATGCTGCCCCCAACCTAGTGACGATCGGGCGCCGGATGTGGCCGCGCAGGCCCCGGATGGCGGGGGCGCGCAGGCGCCGCACCGGCCGCGCGACCTCCGTTCCACACGATTCCGCAGACGGCGCGCAGGGGTCAGTGCCGGCACCCGGCTCGCGACGTGCCGGTGCTAGCCAGTAGCGCAGCCCTCCTCCAAGCCAGGCGACACGCTAACCACCCAGGCCGCCGCCGGGGAGACGGTGAGACTCAGTAATGACACCAGCCGTGGCGCGGCGGTCCTCCCAGGCGTGAGGCGCCCGTTCCACGCCGAGCGCGGCGGCGACCCGGGCGAGTGGTCCGGCCGCGGCACCGGCGCGGGGCTCGCGTTCGAGCCGGGCCACCGTGGCTGCGCTGATGCCCGCCTGCCGGGCCAGTGCGGCCCGCGACAGGCCGCTGGCGTGCGGCGCAGTTCCCGCAGCCGGGTGCCGTCCAGCACGGTCGTCCAGCGCGTGCTCATGAGGCAGGCAACTCGAACCACACCGTTCTGCCGTGCGGGGCGCGTGTGCTGGCCCCACCGGCAGGCCAGGGCGTCGACCAGGGCGAGCCCGCGGCCGGATGAGGTCAGCAGCCCGGGCGGGACTGGCACGGGGATGGACGGAGAGCCGGCGTCGGTCGACGGCGACGCGGACGGTGGCCGGGCCTGCCAGATGATGACCTCGAACGTCCCACCGCGGCCGCTCGCGCTATGCCGGATCGCGTTGGTGGCCAGCTCGCTGGTGAGCAGGGCGGCGTCGGCGGCGGGACCGTGCGGGGCCAGGGTCCGCTGGACGAACCGGCGGGCGTGGGCGACCTGGGCCGGGTCGCCGGGAAAGACGCGCCGCCTGGCGCGGACGGCCGCCCTGGTGCTGGTCACAGGGCCCGTGGCGGCGGCCGCTGCCGCGACCTCTAACGCGGCCGCCAGGTCGGGTGCCAGGAAATCGGGGCCGTTGATCGTCATGACCTGGTCGGTCCTCCTCGGCTCGGCCGGTGCGGTGAAATCAGATGGTTCTGGCGTGTTGATGCGCATACAGCCTGTCGCTGGAGGGCTACGTTTGGTACTAGGACCGCGCCGGGTGTCGCGGGGAGTCGCCCCAGGCCAGCACGTTGTCGGTGCGGTCCGGGAGATGTCGGAGCGTGTAGCGGCAGCGTCCAGGACGGGAGACCGATGGCAGCGCAGGATGAGTTCGGCTCGGCCATGAGCCCGCTCCGCGTGTTCGGCGCCGAGTTACGGCACTACCGGACCAGGGCGGGCTTATCGCAGGAGCAGCTCGGCGCCCGGGTGTACTGCTCGGGTGACCTGATCGGCAAGGTCGAGAACGGCCAGCGCGCACCCACCGAGGAGTTCACGGCGGCCTGCGACGGTGTCCCTGAGCTGGGCACGGATGGGGCGCTGGGCCGGTTGCGGGACCTGCTGCGGGACTACCTGAAGCAGCGGGCCTATCCAGGCTGGTTCCACCGCTGGCCAGAGAAGGAAGCCTCGGCTAAAACGCTGCGGTGGTTCGAGCCGTTGGCTGGTCCCGGGCCTGCTGCAGACCGAGGAGTATGCGCGCGCCGTCTTCCGGACCCGGATCGGGGCTACCGATGAGGAGATCGAGCGAGATGGTGGCAGCCCGGATGGAACGGCAGGCGATCCTGGAGCGGCGACAGCGCCGCCGATGCTGTGGGTGATCCTGGATGAGGGCGTGCTGCGGCGGCCGGTCGGCGGCAAGCACGTGATGCGCGAGCAGCTCACCCGGCTGATGAAGGCGGCGCGGCGGCCGAACATCGTGGTGCAGGTCATCCCGGCAAGCGGTCGGCGCGCACGAAGGCCTGCGCGGCGGTGCATTCGTGATCGCGGACTTCGCAGGAGGCGCCGCACCGTCGCCTACCAGGACACGGCAGCACGCGGGCAGATCATCGAGGACGCTGACGACGTCGCGGCCCTGACGGTCATGTGGGATACGCTCAGAGCGGAGGCACTTCCCCGGTCTGCCTCTCTGGCAGCTGATGGAGGAAGCTGGCCAAGACATGGACCTCCCATGACCCGCCGTGAGCCGCTCGAGTGGCGCAAGGCGAGCTACAGCACCAGCAACGGCGGCGCCTGCGTTGAGGTGGCGCTCGTCGGTAACACGGTCGCGGTGCGCGACTCGAAGAATCCGGACGGCCCGACTCTGGTCTTCGCGCCGAACGACTGGAAGTCCTTCACCGCCGAGATGAAGACCATCGGCTCGGACCTCCCGGGTTCGCTCACCTAGTAGTAGCGCGTCTGGCCGATCGCGCCCGGATCTCCTCAGCGGTCAGCCGCGGGCCGAATGAAAAGACATACCAGTACAGGTACATAGGCATCCACTGGGCAATCTTGAATTTGGATATTCCTGCTTGTCTATCAAGCCAGATGGTTGGTATCTCCGCTACAGGCTGGTGCATGCGCTTGGCCTTAGCCGTAAGCTCAATCCCAATCTCAAAGCCGTTCCGTGAGTCTATGCCGGCCTCACGGACAAACCCAGTCGAGTACGCCTTGAAGGAATTCGTGGCGTCTCGGGTGCCGACACGGGCGAGCAACTGGAGAGTGCGGCCGGCCGTCTTCGACAGCAACCCCTTCAGGTATGGTCCTCCAACCTGCTGGCCACCAGGCATGTAACGAGATGCGGCGGCCACGACAACTCCCCGTTCTACTAGGCGGGCAAGGTCGTCAATCTGCCTGGCGTCGTCGCACCCGTCGGCCATCGTAACGACCGTCACTGGTGCCGCGGCGGCGTCAATCCCGAATCGAATGGCGTTGGCTAGGCCACATCCGTAGGTATTGATCAAGCATTTGATGCATGGCTCGTGCGATCCGTAGTCAGCCACGATGGGAATTGTGGTGTCGTCTGCGTCATCGACAACTACGAGCACCTCGCTGGGTAGCATGACTGCCTCGGCGAGGCGGCTTAGGACAGGCCGGATATGATTCCCCTCGTTACGCGCGGGCATGACGATGGAGACTCGGGGCTCTCGCGTTCCCATAAAGGAAGTCCCTCACTTCATGCTCGACAGCCGGATGAAGCCCCTGGATATGTCTTCCAAAGAGTATATGTTACGCTGCTCTGCCCCGCTGCGTTGAGACCAGACGAGACTTGGACGTTGACCGTTGAGACGCGTCGGAACCGGACGGGAAGGTAGCAGTACTCACGGTAGGGCTGGACCGTGGTAGGCAAGGCAAACCAAGTCGGCTTGTACTGCTCCACTGCGCGGCGAAACTGATCCTGAAGATTCGCAGTGCTGCCCCATCTCACGCCGTACAGCATTTGAGAATAACGGAACTCCGCACCGTCGGCGACGGCGGCAAAGTACACTCCTGGAATTCCCGATAAGGTGCGATCCGCGGGGAACGAAACGTTCGATGTTCGCCGTTACTAGAGCAGGGCTGCGTTGCCGGAAAAATTGATGAATCTCATAAGCCCGAAGCGCTGGGAACATGAATCCGTTCATTGCTGCAAGCACCATAAGCGCGACGGCGAGTTGGCGATATCGGTTTCCGTTTCTTTTAATCTGGAACAGGAGCCCAACAGGCGCTGGAACAAGCGCGACCAAGAGGAAGAATTTTATATAGCTATCGGTACTCACGGCGGCAACTATGCCTATACCGATAAGTGCGCCTACCGAATCGGGGGACGCGCGCCACGGAAAGAAGGCGAGACCGATAATGATTACGGCAACAATCGCGGGTTCGTACTTAAGTACCCCCATCACATTGCCAATTTGCGCGCTTAGGAAGCTGCCGTAGCTGCCCGAGCCCGACGCGACAACGCCATGTAGGAATTGTGCCTGCCAATCACCGAAGTGTGGCGCAATCCAAGCCACGTAAGGCAGTACGACCAGTACTGTACTTAGCAAGCACGCCAGCAGGGCGGTTCGGCGGGAAAGCCCGAACCGTGAGGAACAGAAAATCACTGCTACGATAATTCCGACTGCTGGCGCGCCCAGAGCCGGGTGCGTCAGTCCAGCGATCAGCAATAGGGCGAAACCGACGCTACCCCATATCAGTTCATGGGTCGGCGTATGCGCTATGTGAGATATGCAGAGCCAGCCTAGGAATAGCAGGAGAACTGCGAGCCAGTCTGCCCTTCCGGATCGCGCCATTTCAACTGATTGCTCGTTGAAAGCTATCAAGAAAGCGGCCACCAGGCCAGCAAGAGAAGATAGCGGCTTGGTGACGCCGATACGGTTCGCTATCGAACGAACAAGAAAGAACGCCACAATGATTCCCGCGATGTAAGGAACCGCGCTGCCGAGCCGAGCCAGTGTCTCGTCGAAACCGAGAATTCGATATACGCCGGCCATCAGGAGAAAGTAAGCAGGTGGCTGATAAAGAAAATAGTGGTTCAGTCCGGCTATATCGAAGAACATGGGCGAGGCGAGGGAACCCGAGTTCGCGAGGGTGCGAGCTGGCTCGGCGTAGAACACTTCATCGTCCCAAGTCAGCGGAGACCGCGTGAGGCCGTACAGAACAAGGAGAGTTGCTATGGCAGTGGTGAAAGTGAGCGCAAACCAGGGATTGAAGAGCCAACGCTTAACCGGCCAGTAACCACTAATGCTAGTTCTGGAATGTCTGGGAAAATGAATTTGATCCCGCAGGAAGCGTTCGCTCTTTCTCGACGGAATCGACTTTTGGGACATATTGGCTCCGGGGTTCGATCAGCACGAATATGCGCGCTGCCGTCTCAGATAGTGCGGATTTCGGCGGGTGGTGGCGATCTCGGGCATGACTACGCAGAGCAGCTGCACCGGGGCCGTCGGCTAGCGGAACGGTACCGCATGTCAGTGGTCATCGACGACTATCAGAGTTCTTCCTCGTGTCGTGAATAGTTAAGAATTAATCACATTTGTACTAAGCGGTATGGGCCAATTCTGGTCAGTCTGGCTCTGGGTGCGTGGCTCCATACAGTCTTGGCGCTGGAGAGCTACGTTTGGACTAGGACTGCGTCGGCCGTAGCTCCGGAGTCGGTCCCGGCCCCGGGGTGATATCGGCGCAGGCCGGAGATTTCGGTTTATGTCGCAGCTCGTGCTAGAGGAAGACCTGACCACGGCACGGGATCATCTCGGCGCGGCCATGGGCCCACTCCGCGTGTTCGGCGCCAAGTTACGGCACTACCGGACCAGACGGGCTTATCGCAGGAGCAGTTCGGGGCGCAGGTGTACTGCTCGGGCGACCTAGCGATCCTTGGTCGCTAGCTTCTGGACGTTTGTGTCAAGTTTTCACGCGGCCGGGCTGAGCCGGGCGCGGGTTATGTAGGTGCTCGATGTGCTGGTCGATGGCGCGCAGGGCGGCGCGGAGTTCGGCTGGGGCTTGGGGCTGGTCGGCGGCCAGGAGCGGGCGCAGCAGCCGGTTGTGGAGCTTGGTGTAGAAGACAGCGACCTTGATCCCGTCGGGGGTCAGGACGTAGCGGTTGGTGTGCTCGATCCGGCGGATCAGCCCGGTCAGGCGGAGCCGCCGCAGGTCGTAGGTCATCTGGCCGGGGGTGTAGGGGGCGTGCAGCAGTCCGGTCATCAAGGCGCGCAGGCTCTTGTTGGTGATGCCGGTCGCGGCGAGCAAGGTGGTGGCACAGGGCGCCGGCCAGGGCCATGACCCGAGGATCGCCGAATCTGAGAGCCGGGGTCCTCCGCCCGTCCGCGTCAACGGAGGGGTGCGCGATCCGCTCAAAGGCTGGGCTCGCAAGGACGGTGCCCTGGCCGGCACGTTCAGCTTCCAGTATGCGGTGGTTGGCGGCGCGGGCCTTGGCCTGGAGCTCATCCAGGTTGGGGAGGCGGGCGTGGCAGCCCAGGTCGCGGGGGGCGTTGATGACGGTCTCGATCCGCATCGCCCGGCCGTCCTTGAGGTACTGCTTGATCCGCGAATGCTTGTAGAACACGTTGAGCACGACCCCGCCGGTGTCCGGGCCGACCGCGGGGCGGTCGATGGCAGTGCGGAAGACGCCGGGGGTGTCGCGGCGGATGCGGCGGCCGAAGATGATCTCGACGTTGGCGGGGCGGCCGATGTCGAGGTTGTCGGCGATCAGCGCCTCGAAGAACGCCCGGGCCCGGCGGGGAGCATCGAACACCAGGGTGCGGGAGACCTCGACCTGGCGCATGGAGATCTCCCACCAGTACCCGGCCCGCTGATCCGCGGGGCCGAACGGCATCGGCAGCCGGTGCAGCCACCGCTGGGCGAACACCTCGATGGTGCCCGGCCGCAGCCGGTCGCAGATCTCCTGCAAGCGCGGCCGGGTCGTCGCAGGCGGCGAAGCCGTTGGACAGCTCGGTGAAGCCGATCCCGGCCCTGGCTGCCTGCCGCTTGGCCCACTCGTGGCCGTTGACCCAGATCTTGGCCGGGTAGGGGAAGTACGCGCAGACCTTGATGAACGCCGGGCCGAAATCGGCGTCCCACAGGTAGAAGTAGTAGCAGGTCACCCGCCGGTCAGCCTTGGCGAAAGTGAACTGCGGCGCCGCCGTGCTGGTCTCCCGCCGGTAGGCGGCCCAGACCCGCTGGAACTCCTGCGCCACCCCGATCGCCGCCACCTGCGGCCGGCCGGCAGCCGCCGCCCGCTTCAGGTACGGGGCCATCACATCGGCCTTGCGGTCGTCCTTGGCGAACTTGACCCACGGGATGTCGTTGGCCTCAGCGAAGGAGGCCACCGCCCGGCGGAACTGCTGCCCGATCTTGTCGAACAGCGCCGGGGAGGGAATCGGCAGGCCCAGGTGCTGGGTCATGAACGCCACGACCTGCCCGCTCGATTGCAGGATCGGCACATAGGCGTTGAGGTAGACCCGGTCCAGGCACTCGATGTCCAGCTGCACATGCCCGCCGAGAACCTCATTCACCGTCACCACGCGTGCGCCCATGACACCCTCCGCAACCACCCCTATGCACGCGAGGATGAACCAGGACACGCCGTCTGACCAGCCGCAACCACGCAGCTAGACGGTCAGAGGCGGAGCCTCACTGGTACGGCAGTAGCCATTCGGAGGTTGAGCTGGGATGATGCCGGCTGGCTGGGGTTGCCGCTGGTTTCTGCGCTGGGCAGCCGCCTCGCGATCATGCGTGTGTGACGACAACAAAATCGGAGGCGGCTGCGGCTGCCAGGATAGGGGCGCGGCTGGGCGCCCGGAAGCGCAGGGAGCTGCTGGGCCTGCTGAGGCCGTGTTTCGCCCGGGCGGAGCCGTGGCTGCAGGCGGGGAAATACGTCAGTGCGCTGGCCAGCGGGCTGCCGAAGCGCAACGGCTGGACGATCGCCGAGCATGCGGGTGACCGGGCGCCGGATCGGACGCAGCGGCTGCTCAACCGCGCGGTCGTGGGACACCTTCGCGGCGATGGGCGTGGTGCGCCGGTTCGCGGTCGCCGGCCTGGATGAGGCGGCGCCGCGGTCCGGGCGGCGGCGCGGCCTGGTGATCGGCGCGCTGGATGAGACCGGGCCAGGAGAAGGCGGGCACTGCCACGGCCGGCGTGCAGCGGCAGTACCTGGGCTGCGCGGGCAAGGTCGCCAACGGGATCAACACCGTGCACCTGGCGTATGTGCGCGAGCATGCCGGGCATGCGCTGATCGGCGCCCGGCAGTGGATCCCCGCCGCCCAGATCGAGGACCCGGTGCAGCTCCCTGGCCATGGGCCTGCCCCTGGACCTGGAGTTCCGCACCAAGGGCCAGCTGGCCATCGACATCGCCGCCGAGGCGCTCGCCGACGGCATCCGGTTCGATTTCTTCTGCGGGGACGAGGTCTACGGCAGCTGCACCGCAGCTGCGGGAGTTCTTCGAAGACCGCGGCCAGGCCTACGTGCTGCGCGTCCCCTCGCAACTTCCGCCTCACCCTGCCCGGCGGGAAGAAGTTAACCTGCGCGGAGGCCGCCAGCCAGCTGCCTGGCCCGCAAGCACCCCGAGGTCCGCTCCGCCGGGAAGGGCTCCAAGGGCGAGCGCTGGTATGCCTGGTCGTGGCTGGCCACCGCCTCCCCGCGGCACTGCCTGCTGATCCGCCACCACCTCAAGACCGGTGAGCTGGCCTTTCACTACTGCTTCGTGCCCGAGGGCCAGCCGCTGACGCTGACCCGGCTGATCCGCGCCGCCGGGCTGCGCTGGCCGGTGGAAGAGGAATTCCGGTTCGGCAAGGACTGCTTCGGGCTCGATGAGTCCCAGGTCCGGCTCTACACCGCGATCGCCCGGCACACCGTCCTGGTCATGGCCGCCCTGGCCATCTGCGCCATCACCGCCGCCCAGCTCAAAGGCCGCACCGATACCCAGGCACCACCCCCGGCCCGGCCAGACCAGCCACCCCCCGCCGACCCGGGCATGATCCCGCTGACCGTCCCCGAGACCGCCCGCCTGCTCGCCATGCGCTTGCCCGGCCCGCCCCGCCCGGCCACACCGAGCACTGGCAGGCATGGCGACGCCGCCACCAAGCCCTCGCCCGCTGGTACCACCAGCGCACACGACTCGCCACGCGAATACGCGATGATTGCCCAGCTCAGCTAACGAATGGCTACTGCCGTACTAGTCGGCAAGATGCTTCCCGGGTCGGCAACGGCCCGCGGTCCGACTCGGCCGTGGAGCAATCCGCGGGCATGGTAGCTGCATAGCTGCTACTCTACTTACCCTGAGTAGCATCTCATCTACTATGAGTGACTAGACATTAGGCGACGGAGCTTTTGACCTGGGGCACCGTGGCACGGTGGACTTTCGAGGGGCGGCTTGATGAACGGCACCGAGGTGCGTGACGGTCGCGGCCACAATCCAAGGGGCAGACCAATGAAGGAAAAGGCGCAGGATCGGGCAAATAGTGATCCAGATAGGCATGAGCACTCCGGATGCCGGAAGGCGGCTGTGCTTGTTCTCAACTGGAACAATGCCACGGCCACCCTCAACTGTCTCGCTTGTTTGCAATCCGACGCCTCGTCACTGCACGTGGTAGCAATCGACAATGGCTCGAATGACGGCTCAGTGGAGCTGATTGCACGCGCTCATCCTGATGTGCCGATCGTACGCTTGCCCAAAAACGAGGGGTTCGCTCGCGGCATGAACGCAGGGCTGGGTTGGGTACTGGCGCGCGAAGAGCATGACGTGATCGTGTTCCTGAATAACGACGCTCAGATATCTGCTGACGACCTACTCAAGGCTGTCGACATGGTGCGTAACGACCACTCAATCGGCCTACTCACGGGGAAAATTCTCCGTCCAGACGGCCTATTGTGGTATGGAGGAGGACGGCTCCGTCGGTGGCGAGGTGGCGTGGCCATCTTCGGCGCAAGGACACGGGACCGTGGCCAGTGTGACTTCGCGGCAGATGTCACTTTCGTCTCCCTGGCGTTTGCTGTCGCGAGGCGCGATGTAATCGAACGTGTAGGAATGCTCGCAGGTGCGTACTTCTTCGGCCAAGAGGAGTGGGACTATTCTCTCCGCGTCCGAAAGTCAGGATACCGTTTGCGCTATGAACCGTCTATTGAGCTGCATTCATGGGGGAGATGGGAGCCATAATAACAGCGCACCCGAGTTCGTTTATAACGGGTATCGGAACAAGCTAATGTTCCAGCAACGTTACCTGCCGCGCTGGGCGTTTCCGATCTGGAGGATGGCGTTCGCCCTCTATGCGCACACCATACTGCCGCCAACCTGCGTTTGGATTCGTGGCACGAAGCTGTCGCCAAGCCTTCTGCGTTTCTGCGCCCTGGAGGCTCTGCGGGACCACGCGCCTGGCCAGAGAATCGAGGAGGCCGATCTTCTGGACTTCAAGCAACGGATCAAGTCTTCGGCGCGTGGGTGATGAAAGGTCCCGGCCCCCCTTTCAAGGATTCTTCCCGCCCGGCGCCTGCGTGGCTCCCGCACGAGGCCCCTGGCTATCCCGGTCACCCGCTTCAGACGGGCTGGCGCGGACACTCAGAGCCGATGCCTGCGAACGAGGGCGTGCGGCCAGCGCTAATTGCCTGCGCCATGTCCGTGAGCTTGCTCGGCTCGTCGCTGGTAGGGATCGAGAACGGCTTTGGGTTCCTCTGGATCGTCATAAACGCTGGGCTGCATCTGTCGATTGCCGGGTGGCTCCTGATCCGACCGGGGGGTGCGACGGCCGGGCCGCTGTCAGCCGGAGCGCTGACCGCGTTCGTCCTGGTTATATACGGATCTTGGGCCCCGGTCCTGGCTGCCGTGGAGCCGTTCTCGCCTCTCGCGCCCGGTACTGTCGCGAAGGGTGCGCTGGAGTACACGACCGCGGCCGCCCTGGCTGTCACCGGGGGAATGTTCCTAGTCTCGGGCATGTATGCCATGGTGCAGGGTTCAGGCTCCCGAGTTAGCCACCGCCCAGCAGTACCGCCGAACCACTGGTGGCGGGGGGTTGTTTTCATGGAGGTCATCGGGCTGTGCTGCTTCGTCGCTTTCAAGCTTAGCTCCCACCAGCCAGTGATCAGTTTTGACCTGTTCCGGCCCCTCCCAGCGGGCGGTGCGCAAAGCGCCAACTCAGGCAACTACCTGTTCCTTAGCGCAGGGATCGACGTGTCGATTGGCGCTGCGATCGCAGCCTCGGGCCTCCTCGATCTTAAAGCGTACCGTATCCGCGTTCTTATGCTCATCATGCTGAACCTTTTCCTGTACGCAACGATCGGATTCAAGTACCGGCTTGTCGTCACGCTAATCGGGGTGTTCGCCGTGCGCGCGACGTCCCGGCCTAACAAGGGTCGGCTTGTCCCGCGCTCACAGCGGGCAAAGGTGCTCCTGGCTGGACTTACGGTGACCGCAGTGGCATTTTTTGTGGTCCAAGTCTATCGCGGAAACCATGAGTCCAGCAGTGTCGTCACAGCCAGCTCGTTCGGCATTGGCCATTTGGAGGAAATTGGTACGAGTTCTATAAACATCGCCACGCCCTACGCGGCGATCCACCAACAGCAGCCCGGTCTTCTCCTTGGCGAGTCATATCTCCAGCTGCCGAGGCTCTTTGTGCCGCAGTTCATCACGGGAGACAAGCCGCTCCCAGCTATGACGTCGATGATCCAGGTGGTGACCCTCCCCGGGACCGGAGCGGCCGTTCCATTGTGGGCCGAGGCAGACGCCAACTTCGGCCTGATCGGGCTTCTCGGCTTTGGCGCGATGCTGGGGTGGGCCGTCTCACGTTCGGACACGGCCGACCGGAGACGCATGGAAACTGCCACGGTGGCAGCAGCCACAGGAGCGGTGCTCAGCTCGGTGCTCAGTCGCTCGCTCATGTTCTTCGCTGTGTATGAGTTCGCGGCGATTGTCTATCCCATCTGGATGCTCAGCCGGTCGAGATGGGCGCGTGCAACCCCTGAGTCCTCTGAGCCGCGGGGGCAGGGCTGAGATGGTAGCGGTCCGGAGAGTCCCCGAGGATCAGGTAGAGCGCCCCACGGCAAGCCGCCCGCTGCGGGTGGCGGTGGAGGCCATCGCCACTGCGCCGGGAGGGGGATTGAGCTACCTCTGCAGTCAGCTCCCGGAGCTGGAGCGTCAAGGTATCTCGCTGCTTGTGTTCGCACGCATGGCAGTTGCCGCGGAGCTGCGAGATGCTCTGAGATCGCCAGCCAGTGCGGTACGAGTGGTCGATGGCAGGTCCCGGCTGGAGCGGCTCCGCTTTATCCACGGTCGGATCGCGCTCGAAGCGCGGCGCTGGGGCGCCGAGGTGCTGTACTGTCCTGGCTCCACAGCGCCGTTGCGGTCACGAGGGCTCCCCACCGTCGTGTGCGTGCAGAATCCTCATTTGTTCCGGGCTGACGCTCCCCGATCCCTGCGAATGGCAGTCGCGCGGCCGGTCGCCTGGCTCTCGGCTCTTCGGGCCTCAGAACTTGTCCATATCTCAGCTTCGACTGCCGCTGAGTTCTCGCGCCACTCCGCTCTTCGGCGTCCCTACTCGATCGTACTTTCGGGTCTGGGGCAAGCCGAGCAAGCTTTCCGGCCCAAAGCGGGCATCCGCCGCGACGCTATTGTGGTGGTCTCGAATCTCTACACATACAAGCGTATCGGCGAGGTAATCGCCGCTTTTGCCGCAGAGCGAGGCCTCCGCGATTCCTTTGAGCTAGTCATCGCCGGGGACGAGCTAGAGATTGGCTTGCGCCGACGGCTGGAGGATCTTGCTTCTGAACTGGACTGCGCGGAGAGCGTCCGGTTCATGGGTTTCCAGACGAAAGCCGAATTGCTGGACCTATTCCAACGCGCCGCGGTGCTCGCGAGCGCCAGCCGCGAAGAGGCGTTCCCGCTGCCCCCCGGAGAGGCACTGGCAATGTCAGTCCCTGTGGTCCTATCTGATATCCCCCCGCACCGGGAACTGTACGGTCGCTGGGCGCGTCTGGTTACGCCCGGCGATGTGGCGGGGCTGGGCCAGGCGATGTTGGCTGCCGTGAGCCAGGGGTGCGTGCCAGACGATCAGGTCGAGGAGCTGAAGGCGACTTACTCGTGGGCACGTAATGGTGAGATGCTCGCGCGCATCTTGCGGCGGGCCGCCACAGCGGACCTGGTCCCCGCCAGGCAAAAGTTCCAGGCTGTGCAGCTTACCGCTCTACCCCGTGTCGTTAGGACCGTCATCGGTCGGGTGGTGCAAGCGGGGCCGGAGCTTCCGTCCTCCCGGGACCACGAGCGTATCTGTGCCACAAGGGGAGATCGTTGAGATGGAGATGACCGTCCACAACAATGCCGTCGTGCTTAAGCCCGACAGGTAAGGGGGAGAGATGTATATCTCGACTGACCAATCTAAGTCAGAGCGAAGAGTTAAATCGCATGCCGATCTCATGATATTCCGCCGGGCACTTAAAGGAGCAGCTAGGCGAGTCCTCCACCCAGGTGATGCACGCATTATAGGTAGCTTCCCGATGTTCACCCCGGCTTCGGCAGGTTCTGCCCATGACTTGGCGGAAGTGGCGATTCAGGCGGCGCAGCAGGTATTTCCCCTTTTGTTTAGCGTTGCTTCATTTAATCGTAAGTCTGCAAATGCGGCAGTCCCGATCGCGTGCTTCGCTGACAATGCGAGAAAAAGGCTTGCTGCAGCCAAACTGAAAGAACTTTACGATTATTATGGAAGTGATAAGGCTAGGGATCACGACTATCACCTTCTCTACGGTTCACTACTATCCGATCCAACGTCCGTAACTGATCTTTTGGAGATCGGGCTGGGAACGAATAATCCACGGCTCATCTCGAATATGGGCAAGAGGGGCAGGCCAGGTGGCTCGCTGCGGGCATTCCGTGATTTCCTGCCGGAAGCGCGCGTTTACGGCGCCGACATCGATCGCCAGATCTTGTTCGAGGAAGGCCGGATTACAACGTTCTTCGTGGACCAGACCGATCCGGTATCGCTTACGGCCCTGGCTAGTCAAATCGGCGGCCACTTCGATCTGATCATCGATGATGGCCTTCATTCGCCAAACGCGAATCTCGCTGTTCTTGACTTTGGCCTAAGAAGAATTAAGGTCGGCGGCTGGCTGGTGGTCGAGGATATCAGGTCAGAAGCACTGCCGATCTGGCGGCTGACAGCAGCCATCATGCCAGAACAATTCGAGGCCAGAATCGTTATGGCCAGGAAGGCGATGCTATTCGCGGTCCAACGACTGGAATAACCAAGGCAAGTTCGGCGCGTCAACGCCGCCATTCGTCCGACAATGGGGAAAAATGATCGTCTTGTTCCAACGATCGCTAGGTCCTTATCGCGTATCCCTATTCAATAGCATGAGCGATGCGCTGAACGGCGATTTTACGCTAGTACTGACGCGGCGGGACCGAACGCCTAACCGGCGCTGGACGATCCCGTGGTCTGAAGTTCGCTGCCGCGTTGTGGTTCTGCCTGGTCATCGCCTAGACATCGGCCGGGGGACACTGGAGGTGTCGCGCGGTGTCGGTGCCACCTTGGATGACCTGAAACCACAGGCGGTCGTACTGGGAGGGTGGGATGTCCACGCCTGCTGGTCGGCTCTGCGGTGGGCGCGGCGGCGGGGTGTGCCGGTGATTGGCTGGGTAGAGAGCTCGCAGCTCACGGGACAGCACCGAGGGGCCATCAGCAATACCATGCGGCGCCGGTTCTTGAGATCATGTTCGGCGGCGATCGTTCCGGGCGCTGCCTCCGAGGCATTCGTCCGCAGACTGGTTCCGGGACTTCCCTGTCACCGTGCGCCCAACTCGGTGGAGGCTACGGATCTGCGGGCTATCGGCCAGCCGCCGCAACAAGGTGCAGCACTGTTTATCGGGGAGTTGTCGGAGCGAAAGGGAGCAGACCTCGTTCTCGCCGCGGCACCTCAGATCTTGCGGCTGTTCCCCAGGCTGATTGTGGCGGGCGACGGTCCCCTAAGTTCTGACGTTATCGCCCTAGCCTCCCGGCTGCGCGGGCTGGAGTACGCGGGTTTCGTCGAGGGTCCCGCGAAGACACGGCTGTTTGAGCAGTCGGCTGTGATCCTCATCCCCAGCAGAAGGGATCCCTGGCCGCTCGTGGCTTGCGAGGCATTGGTCGGGCTGCGGCCCATCGTAGTAGGCCCAGGTGTGGGCTCCCTCCCAGACTTGCGGGAGATGGCGGGGGAAGCAGTATCGCCGCTCGCCTCGGCCACGCCACGTGCCTTGGTTGACGCGGTCATGCGGGTGAGAGGCCGGGCCGTGCCCCCCGGGCTCAGCGCAGCCTTTAGGCCGGAAGAAGTGGCTGCGGCCATGGCTGTGGCCATATCCGCGGTTTCCCCCCGAGGCCGCTGCGTATGACGCTGATGTTCCTTCAGCACTTTGAGAGCGTCGTGATCGTGGGTGATGGGCAGCTACCACCCGCGGTTGCGGACGCAGTTCGGCGCCTGGGAAGAGTTCACTACCTCGGATGCTTGGAAGGCCACGCTTTTGTGGACGTGTTCCCGTCTGCGGCGCCGAGCCGCAAGTGCCCGGCGCCGCTCCTCGCGTCGGAGTCCCTCGCTACCGGTCGGCCCTTCGTGCTAGGTCCGGAGGTTGGGAGACGCGAACGATCTGCGTTTCCTCTCGTCCGAGCGGGTGAGCGTGAGGACCACGGTGCCCGTCTCCGAGCTGGTCGGAGGCGGTGTAAGGCGCTCGGGCGCGTGGGCACCCGGGCACCCGTGCCACTTTCACCTCGAATTCCTATGCCGAGACGTTCCTGATGAACTCAAAGATCGTCTTGGCCGGAGAGACGTCGATCCGGCAGGCTGTCTCCGAACGACATAGAGGTCGGACTGAGTAAGGGTGGCCAATCGAATAGCTCCGGATAAGCCCGCACATCCCTGGAGCAATGCCCGGAAGTCCCGGTCGAACATTTTGGCCGGGAGCGCATGGAGCCTGACTTCCTGGCTCCTCTCGGCAGTGACGGCCCTCCCGCTCACGGTGCTCCTCGTCCGGCTGATGTCACCGTCCTCGTTCGGGACCTATGCGTTGGCAACGGGCGTCAGTGCGTTCGTAGTCCCCCTAGCGGCATTCGGGTTGCAGGGCAGCGTCGCGCACCGTGCTGCTGAGGTAGTGACCTCTGGGGAGCACCAGGGCCTCAGCGCGGTTGCGAGGGCCGCGACGCGCGTAATCGTGTACCTGATGGTGTTTGTCTCGGTGGCTGTGGTGGTCGTCTCACTAATAATGAGCCGGGTATCGTCCCTGTCGCCGGCTGTCCCTGCGTTCCTCATGCTCGCGCCGGTGGCGCTCGTCGCCCCGTTGCGTGACGCTTCGATGGGCCTCATCCAGGCGACGTTCAAGCCGAAGATCCCTTTGATGTCCAGCGCGTTGAGATCCGGCCTTATCCTGCCATTGACAATCACTCTCCTGGTGGCGGGTCTGCGCTCGGCTGTGTCTATGGCCGCGGTCCAGTCGGCGGCGATGGGCGTCAGTGTCGTCGGCCTAATCCTGTGGTCGGGCTGGATCGGCCAGTTGCGTACGCGTCCCGAGCGATCCCTGGATAGCAAGTACTTCATGACTTACGGTCTGGCTGCGCTTGCCACCGCGACGTTCGTGGTGGCCGTCTCGCAACTCGACGTAGTCTTTCTTGGAGGATTTCATGGGAGCGCAGTGGCAGGAGCGTACGCGCCAGTATCTGCGATCGCTGACGCCATTGCAGCAATGTTTGCCATCCTCGCTAGCTACGCCCTGCCGGCAATGACGGCAGCACGGGTCCGCGGGAGCGATGCGGACCTGCTCGACCTCACCAGGTGGATTTCCCGGTGGGGGCTGATGTTGTGCGCTCCGGCGCTGGGGCTCATGGCCGCGGCCCCCGGTCCTCTGCTGCACCTGCTTTTCGGGAACCGGTCTGTCGGCATGGTGCTTCCGACCCGCATCCTCGCCGTCGGCGTCACCCTCGATGTGCTATTGGGCTTCAACACCTTCACGATTTACGCCTTGGGCCTTCCCCGTGTGCTGGCCCGGAATGCGCTTATTGGAATTATTGTCAGCGTGATTGCCTGTGCGACGCTTATCCCACACCTGGGGAAGGTCGGAGCAGCAGCAGCGACGGCTATTGCCATCCTCGTCGCCAACGGCCTTGCCTCGTTGTTCTTGTGGCATCGGATGAACTTCGTCCCATGGGATCGCCCGCTTGTTCTGTCGGTCGCGGCGTTCGTCGCAGGGACGGCGGCGGCTATTCTACTGTGTGGACTGGTGGCTAGCGACCTTGGCCGACTGATGATTGCGGCCACTTTCTGTGGTATTCCGACGATCGTCGTCTCTATTCTGGCGGGCGGAGCTGCTGATCGGGAGCTGCTGGCGGCTGCGCTCAAAACCGTGCGTCGGAAGGTGCGACTCGCCGCTCATCGACGCCAGCATCGTAAGGTCGCTCACTGAACCCTTTTCATCCTGATCTTGGAGTGGCCCGGCATATGACCTGATCGCGGGCGGCGTGCCGGCTTCCGGCGCGGCGAAGCCCCTGGTAGATGAAGCGATCACCACAATCACCTTCATCTGCCCAGGGGCTTCCATGCTGTTCTACCGTGCCGCGCTGCCGTTGTCGTCCCAGACCTTGGACTACACCGCCGGGGTCATCCGCCGTCACCGCAGGCAGATCGGGTCGAGCTGGCGCAAGCTCAGCCCGGGCCGGCAGGCCCTGCTGGTCCTGGCCTACCTGCGCAAAGGCGAAACATTCGCCGAGCTGGCCGCCGGGTTCGGCGTCGGCACCGCCACCGCCTGGCGCTACGTCACCGAGACTGTGGCCCTGCTGGCCGCCCGCTCCCCGGGCTGCGCCGCGCACTGGCCCGGGCGGCAAGGGCCGGGCACGCCTTCGTGGTGCACGGCGGCACGTTAATCCCCATCGACCGGGTCGCCGCGGACCGGCCGTTCTACTCCGGCAGAGCACCGCCGCCACGGCATGAACCTGCAGGTCATCTCCGCCCCCGACGGCGAGATCCTGTGGGTGTCCGGGCCCCTGCCCGGTGCCGTGCACGACCTGACTGCGGCCCGGATCTGGGGCATCCTGCGCGAACTGGCGGCGTCCGGGCTGGTGGTGCTGGCGGACAAGGGATACGCCGGTGCCGGGGAGCACGTCCGCATCCCCTACCGGGGACGGGGCAAGCCTGCCTCGCAGAAGGACGCCAACCGCGCGCACGCCCAGCTACGCAGCCCCGGCGAACGCGCCAACGCGCAGCTCAAGACCTGGCGCATCCTGCGCAAACTCCGCTGCTGCCCCTGGCAGGCCGGACAGCTGGCCAAAGCCATCCACGTCCTTCAAGCCCGCGAGATCGAGGATGAAAAAGGTTCACTGACTGAGATAATGGCTGACCCACCGCCACGTCAGCTCCCGCCGTCAAAGCTCAACCGGCTATTGCATGGCATTGCGGGGACGTGGCTATGCGGCGCGGCTTGATAGTCCGCTAGCTAGCCGACGGGCAAGGACGGCCGAGTCCCCTCTGACGGGGCTGTTCTCGGCCTGTGATATCGGCAAATGTCATGCCTGGTCGCGGGAGCGTATGCGGTGATCGGGACGTCGGAAGATCATCATGCGCAGCGGGCCATACGCGCCGGCGCGGCCTTGGCGAGGCATAGCTTCCAGGCCGCAGCTCGCCGCTACCCCGGACCACCACTTGGGCAGGTGCCTGTGTCGGGAGATCTGCAGGTACACCAGGTAACTGCTCAGCCGTGGGGAGCGTCGGGCGGTGGCAGTGATCCTGATTCCGCCTGCCACAAGGTTGACCGACCATTCCATCCAGCGAACGGGATGTGCTGGATTCGGCATGGTGCATACGATGACACCGCCGGGCCGCAGTACCCGGGCGCATTCACGCATCACCCCGTCAGGACTTTCAACATATTCGAGAACGCTGGCGGCGATAATCGCGTCGAAAGTGTCAGATAGGAAGGGCAGTGCCTGCCAGCCCGTGTCGAGCGACACCCACTCGACCATGCCGGAAAGATCCTGATTCTCCGCGTGGCGGAGCATTTCTTTTGATATGTCACAGGCGGTCACCTGCATGCCCGAAGCTGCCAGTGAATAAGCTATGTTGCCGGTGCCGCAGCCCAGGTCAAGAACCTGCCCGGCATCCGGTACATGGGCGTAGAGAGCGGCGTTCAAGCATGCCCGTCGGCGGACCAGAGCGCCGCCCGGAGCATACTTTTGCGCCCAGTCGGCGGCTTTAGAATCGAACAGGCATCTCACTTGGTCAGGTTCCAAGATTCGCTGGCTAACCACCCGGATTGTCCCTGCGTGCGGCCTGAAGTGTAGCCTGCATCGTGGCCAGAATGACCTCGGTCGGCAGCTTCGGGCCGCCTCGCACCGCCTGGTGGAACACGGTTACCGCGGCCCGGTGCCCCTTGTCTGCGCGGCCCTTCCAGATCGTCTTGCCGTCGATGGCGGCGGACCGGAAGTCGTCGATAACGATGCGGTGCGAGCCCGCCTGGATCTCGATCCATTCCTTGCCAGCCGTCGGAACGGCGCTGCCATAGCCGATGACCGCGAGCGATCCATCGCTGAACCGCAGCGACACGGCCGCATCGTCACCGTTCCTGGCATCGGGAGCGCCGCCACCGGACAATGCCGGTGATGTCCTCGATCGGCACACCGACGAGCGCCTGGGTAGCGTCCACGAAGTGGCAGACCTCGCCGAGGAGTCGGCCCCCTTGCCTGGGATCGTGATACCAGTGGCCGTCTGGCACCGGCCCGGCCGCCACCCGGTACACCACGAGCTTCGCTGCGGAGACGTCGGCCAGTGCCCGCTGCGCGGCCAGGACGGCGGGCGACCAGCGGCGGTTGAAGCCCACGGCGAGCTGGCACCCTGACTCACGCCATGCCTTCTCCACCTCGTCCAGCTCGTCCAGGGTCAGTGCCAGCGGTTTCTCGCACCACACGTGCCGTTCGGCGGCCAGCGCCCGCGTGGTCAGATCTGCGTGGGTGTCGTGCGGAGTCGCGATGACGACTACGCTCAACGTCCGGGTCGCCAAGCAGTGCATCGAATCCCGAGACCGCCTTGCCGAAACCATGCCGTTCCGCTGCCCGCCGGGCGGACAGGCCGCTGGCCGAGGTGATGGACACCAAGTGGTCGAATCCCGCGGCCTGGAATGCTGGGAGCAGGGTCCCGGTCGAGAACGCCCCGGCCCCGGCCCAGCCGATCCCGGCGGAGATCCAGTGCCCGGCCGGGGGCCGCGGAGCCGGATGTCGTCATCCGCGGCCGGGTCCGGATCGCCTGGGTAGGCCAGCCGGATGGCCAGGTACGGCTCGGTGCGCTGCTCGATCAGCCGGTAGGCGGCATCCGCCTCAGCGATGTCGATAGGTATGGGTGACCAGGTCAGCCACGGCGAGCCGCCCGCTGGCCAGCAGGTCGAGCACCGCCTCGAAGTTGCGGCCCTCGGTCCACCGGACCTGCCCGGCCGGGAAATCCACTCCCCACGCCTCGTAACTCGGCTCATAACGGCCTGGGCCATACGAGCGGGCGAACCGCACGGACAGTTCCCGCTCGTAAAACGGCGTGCGGTCCAGGTGCAGTCCGACATCCCCAACGATGATCACCGCGGCCCGGTCCCGGCAGAGCGCCGGGACCCGCATGACCGCATCCGAAGAGCGGCCCGCCGCGCAGACCAGCACCGCGTCCGCGCCCCGGCCGCGCGACCAGGCGAGCACCTGGTCGGTGGTGACCTCGCCGCGCTCGTCCAGGGCCAGCACCCCGGAGGCGGCCGCGACGGCCCGCGCGTGTTCAGCCGGGTCGATCCCCGCCACCGCACAGCCAGCCGCCATAGCCAGCCGGGCTGCCAGCTGGCCGATCAGGCCCAGCCCGAGCACCACGATTTTCGATCCGGGACCCACCTCGGCTTGGCGCAGGCCATGCAGTGCGATCGAGGCAATCGTGGTGAATGCGGCCTCTTCCGCCGGGACGCCCTCCGGCACGGTGGCACAGAGCAGACCGGGCACCACCTGGAACTCGGCGTGGTTAGCCTTGCCCGCACCGCCTGTCGCCACCAGTTGGCCCGGGCGCACCCCGGTGATCGCCGACCCGGTGGCCAGCACGATGCCTGCCGCCGAGTAGCCCAGCGGCAGGTCCTCGGCTAGTCGGCTGCGGACCGTCTGCCTGGTAGCGGCCAGGCCGTCGGTCCGGGCCTTGCGGACCACCTGGCGGACCAGGTCCGGGCGGGCCCGCGCCTTGGCCAGCAGGCTGGACTGGGCCAGGGCGGTGACTGCCCGTTCGGTGCCGGGAGAGATGACCGATGCGACCGTGCGGACCAGCACCTCGGTGGCGTCCGGGACCGGCCGGGGAACGTCGAGCACCTCGACCGGGCCGCCCGCCAGCGGCTGGACGATCTGCTTCATGCCGCTCCTTCCGCGGTCAGGGCGGTTGTCTCGGTGGCGGCCGTGTATTTGCAGGCCAGCCGATCAGGGCCAACATCCAGGCCAGCGATGTCGTTCGGCAGGGAAATGCTAACGCAAGCTGTAACTTCATGTAGTCGTACGGTCGCGAATTGTATGTAACCCTGGGCCACGAAAGGGGGGGCAGATGGAGGCCTGTTCCCGCCGAGGGCTGTCACCGGCCGATGCGCAGTCGCCCTATTTGGCAAGGAAAGGTGATTGACGTGACGGAAATACCCCGGCACCCCAGGCTCACCGTTCTGGGGGCGGGATACCTCGGTGCCGCACACGCCGCGTGCCTGGCCGACATGGGGTT
Source organism: uncultured Actinomycetes bacterium (assembly GCA_963840195.1). GTDB lineage: Bacteria > Actinomycetota > Actinomycetes > Streptosporangiales > Streptosporangiaceae > RYN-230. The sequence goes on along the minus strand of CAWIYD010000009.1, from coordinate 407,420 downwards.
CGAGGTGCTGGGCGTCGATACCGACCGGAGCCATGTCCATTTCATCTGTGTGGGCACACCCAGCGCCCCGGTGACAACTCCGCGGACCTGTCCCAGGTCGAGGACACTCTGCGACCGGACCGGGTCGTGGCCGGCGTCCAGTCCGCTCGTGCGGAGATGCTGCTCCGGCAGATCTACGCGCAGCAGATCGCGGCTGACCGGCCGTTCTTCGTGACCGACCTGGCCACGGCCAAGGTGGCCAAAGTGGCGGCGAACGCGTTCCTGGCCGCGAAGATCTCTTTCATCAATGCGATGGCGGAAGTCTGTGATGCCGTCGGCGGCGACGTGCTGCTGCTCTCCAAGATCCTCGGCAGTGATCCCCGCATCGCTTGCGCCGCATTCAAGCCCGACTCTGATGACGTCCGGGATTCTCCGGCGCTCAGCGTCGCCAAGGCGCTGTTCGACCAGGGCGCCCCGGTCACTGTCTACGACCCGGTCGCGACTGGGAAGGCCCAGCAGGTCCATCCTGAGCTGGACTATGCGCCGTCGATGCTGGGCGCCGGTCAAGATGCGAACGTGCTCCTCATGCTCACCGAGTGGCCGGAGTTCTGCGCCGCGGACCCCGAGATACTGGGCAAGGCCGTGGCGCGGCGGAACATCGTCGATGGCCGTCACGCGCTCGATCCAGCCCGGTGGCGTGACGCCGGCTGGAACTACCGGACACTCGGCCGGGCGGCCGTTGCGAGAGGCCCGAACTATCCCGCCAGCCCCATGGCAATGGCCTGAGCGGCGGCCGGTTCGCCGACAGTGGCCGGATGGGCTTCGGCGGTCCGGAGCCACTGCGTGCTGAACCTGACCGGCAGCGGCCCCGTCGCCCGGCAGGTCAGCACCGGCGCGGTTACCGAGCGGCCGAACGCGCGGGCCACCGGGCCGGAGCCGACGATGACGGCTAGGCCGGCCGGGCCCTGCACCCCGATCCGGAACTCGCCCGCCGGGGTGGTGGCCACCGCCCCGCCTGGGGCGATCCGCAGCTCGGTGCCGGGGGCCAGGTGCCAGTGCACGGTCACCTCATGCTGCCGGTCCCCGGTGACCAGGTCGTCGATCCGCAGCCCGGCCGGGGTCAGAGACCAGCGGCGCTGGTGCCGCGGCCGGCCGGGGAGGCGGCGGAACCCGTCGTGCCCGGCCTCGACAGTGAGCAGGCTGCCATCCGCGCGGGCCTGGACTCCGCTGACCCTGGCCAGCCGGGCGGCCCGGAACGCGCCCCACACTTCGGTGGAGTCCGCGCCGTCCACGGTCACCGTGTTGTGCGCGGCGGTGGAGCGCTCGTAGCTGCGGACCGGCCCGGCCGCGTAGCCGGACGTGCCGGTGTCGACCAGCAGCGGCTCGCCGTCCACGTGCACCAGGCAGCTCAGCGTGTCCGCGTGGGCGTGGGCGGGCAGGTCGTCGGGGCACGGGGCGCCGATGTCGGCCAGCACGTGCCAGCGGCCCGCGGTCAGCCGGGCCAGGCCGGAGTCCGGGAGGACCAGCAGCGGCTCGGTCGGCGCCGGACCCGGCCGGACCGCGCTGAGGAGAGCGGGACTCGACCGGGTACCCGTCGTTCAGCAGCGGGATCTCACCGGCGGGGGAGAGGATGCCGCCTAGCCAGTGCCGCATCCGGCGGATCGCGTCGGTGAGCTCGGCGGGCGGCTCCCGGCCGCCCGACGTGAGCAGCCCGGCGACGTCGGCCAGGTCGGCCAGCACCTGGCAGTGGTAGGCGGGGGCGCACTCATAGTGACCGCCGTCCGGGAGCACCTGGATGGATAGCTGCCGCCGCAGCCGGCTGAGCGCCCCCGCGAGCAGCCGCTCGTCGGCGAAGAACATGCCCAGGCCGGCCAGCGCCTTCAGGTTCTTGATCAGGTGGTTGCCGCCGACGTCGGTCTCCAGGTGCCGCCGCAGGAACCCGGCGTGCGCGGCCAGGCTCGCGGTGAAGGGCTCCTCGATCCGGGTGCCGGCCACCAGCGGCCGGTACAGGCCGCACCATGACCAGGCCCGCAGCGACGCCGGGTAGGGCAGCCACGCGTCACCCCGGCCGGGGACGGTCGCCGCCTGCCAGGACGACCACAGCTCGGTGAACCACTCCCGGGCGCCGATCACCTCCGTGTCGGCGGCGGCTGCCTGCGGGCTGCTGCCCGCGGCGTCGGCGGCCAGCGCCCAGGCCCAGTCCCAGTACTGCAGGTGGAAGCGCCACAGCAGCGGCGCCCCGGGCTGCGCCCAGTCGGCGGCGGGCCAGTCGGTGGCCAGCCAGCCATGGGCGGCCTCGGCGCGGTCCGCCGGGTCAGCCGGTGCTTCCCGTGCTGCTCCGGCGGCCGGGCGGGCCAGCCGCCGGGACATCCCGAGCAGCTCGATCCAGCCCGCCTGCAGGGACGGCAGCCCGGCCCACTCCCGCCACATGGCCGCGTCCACCGGGGTGAAATCCGCGGGCCAGCCCGCCGCGGCCGCCGGGTTCGGGCCAGCCAGCAGCCAGCGGCGGGACGCCGGGACGTGCCGCAGGGCCTGGCGCTGGGCGCGCAGCCGGGCCCGCTGGGTGACCTGGGCCGGGCGCAGCCGGGCGGCGGTCCGGGCGAACCGGGCCACGTCACCGGGGGCGGTCATGACGCCCTCCCGTCGGCCCGGCCGTGTGCTGATGGCCTCTGTGCCGATGGCCTCCGTGCGGCCCCGCCCGGCGCGGCCAGGCCCAGGGCGGCGGCCTCGGCTTGGATTCCCTCGTCGAACGAGCGGGGCGCGTAGTCCAGGTCCCGGGCCGCCTCGTCGATCCGGAACGACTTGTCCTCGGCCAGCCGCTGCAGCTGCTCGGCGCGCAGCCGCGGCGCCGGGCTGAGCGTCTCGTACCAGCGGACGGCGGCGATCACCGGGGCTAGCGGCACCGGTACGAACCGGGTCCGGCTGCCGACCGCACGGGCGGCCGTGCGGAGCAGGGCGGCGAACGTGATCGGCTCCGGCCCGGCCACGTCGTAGCAGCTGCCGACGTTGGCGGTGCGCTCGGTCGCGGTCAGCACCGCGCCCGCCAGGTCGGCCACGTGCACCGGTTGCTGGAGGTGCTTGCCGCCGCCGGGCACCGGCAGCACCCGGGTCCGGGTCAGCACCCGGAGCAGCCGGGACAGGTTCCGGTCCCCGGCCGCGCCGTAGATCATGGTGGGCCGCAGGATCGTCCAGGTCAGCCCAGAGTTGCGGACTGCTGCTCGGCCTCCAGCCGGACCTGCTTGCTGCGTGCCGGGAGGGTCGTGGTCACCGCGGTAGTGGAGAGGAAGACGGCCCGCTCCAGCCCGGCTGACCGGGCGGCGCGCCACGATCGCCGGGGCGTGCCCGAAGCCGAGCGAGGCCAGGTTGACGAGCACCTCGCAGTCCGCCGTGGCGAACACGTCCGCGAGCTGCGCCGGGTCGTCGAGGTCGCCGGTCAGCGGCGTGGCGCCGCGCGCGCCGACGGCCTCGGCCGCCGCGTCGCTGCGGGCCAGCGCGACCACCTCATGACCGCGCTGGGCTGCCTCGTCCAGCACATACCCGCCCAGGAAGCCGCTGCCCCCGGTGACCAGCAGCCTCATCGGCGGCCGCCCGCCGCGTCGAGGATCTTGCGGTACTCCCGGGCCAGCGCGGCCCGGTCGTAGAACTGCTCGACGTGGGCGCGCCCGGCCCGGCCCATGGCCTGCCGCCGCTCCGGGGTCGCCCGCCAGGTCCGCGGATCGCGTCGGCCAGCGCCACGGCGTCCTCCGGCGGCACCACGACCGCGCCCGCCTCGCGCAGGATCTGCGCCGCCTCGCCGGCCACCGAGCCGATGACGGCCTTGCCCGCCGCCAGGTACTCGAACATCTTGGACGGGATGAACGTGCTGAACAGCGGCACGTCCCGCAGCGGGACCAGGCAGATGTCCGCGGCGGCCAGCAGCGCGGGGACCTCCCCGTGGGGCACCCCGGGCAGCAGGGTCACGTTCCGCAGGCCCAGGTCGCGGACGCGCCGTTCCAGCCGGGTCTTGTCGGCGCCCTCGCCGACGAAGGCGAAATGCACGGGGTGCGCGGCCAGTCGGGCCGCCGCCTGCCGTGATCGCGGGCAGCCCCTGGGAGATGCCGTGCGTGCCGAGGTAGAGCACCAGGCAGTCACCCGGGCTGGCGCCCAGGCGGGCGCGCACCGCGGGATCGGCCCGCGTGGCCGGATCGAACCGGCCGAGGCTGACGCCGTTCCGGATCGTGTGCACCTTGGACGGCGGCACGCCGCGTCCGATCAGGTTGTCCCGGAACCCGTCGCTGACCACCACGACCTCATCAGCCGCCTGATAGGCGGCGAGTTCCAGCCGCTCCAGCACGCCGATGATCCAGCGGTTTTTGAGCACACCCAGTTCGGTGAAGATGGCGGGCCACAGGTCGCGGACCTCCACCACCAGCCGGGCCCGCTTGAGCCGGGCCAGCAGCCAGGCCGAGCCGATGGAGAAGAAGGTGGGGGAGGACACCATGACCACGTCGGCCGGGCCGCTGGCGGCCGTGCCCAGCAGCACGCTGCTGGCCATGAAGCTCAGGTGGCCCAGGGTCTTGCGGGCCACACCCTCATTCGGGGTGGCGTAAAGCCACGTCCGCAGGATGCGGTAGCCGTCTCGCTTTTCGCGCCGCCGGATCGCGTGCCGGTACTGCGGCGGGAGCACGCCGGTCGGGTGGTTCGGCATGCCGGTGAGCACGGTGACCGTATCGCCGTCGCCGGCCCACGTCCGGGCCAGCGCCTCCAGCCGGGCCTGCGGCGCGCCGCTCTCCGGGGGGAAGTAGTGCGTGACGATGAGAATGCGCACCTTAGCCAAGCTTTCCTTCCAGTTCGGGCGCCCACGAGGCGGTGCTGCCTGGATGACACGGCCGGTGCGCCTCGGTGCCGAAGCCAAGCCACCGGAACAAGGCGGGGGAGCGCAGGTAGCACGCGAGGAGCAGCAGGCCGGCTGCGTCCGCCGCGACGCGCAGCATCAGGTCACCGGTCAGGCTCACCGCCCCCAGCAGGGTGAGCAGGATGGTGAGCGCGGCGGTCAGCAGGGTGACCTCCTGGTGTGACCACCCGGCGTCGCACCACTGCTGGTAGACGTGCGTGCGGTGAGATTGCAGCCAGGGCTCGCCCGCGCGGATGCGGCGCAGCAGCGTCCACGCGGTGTCGGCCAGGTACAGCGCGAGCGGGCCGAGAACGGCTTCCACCGGTACCCCGCGCAGCACGGCCCAAGCGGCCAGCACGGCCAGCGCGGCGCCCAGCGCGTAACTGCCCACGTCGCCGAGGAACACCCAGGCCCGGCCCGCGTTCCAGGGCAGGAACAGCAGCGCGCTCACCGCGACGGCCAGGCTGGCGCCGAGCAGGAAGGGATGCTGTCCCCACGCGGCGTAACACGCGTAGGCGACCCCTGCGATCAGTGCGTGCGCCGCGGAGATCCCGTTCACGCCATCCATGAAGTTGAACACATTGACGAACCCGGTGATCCATGCACGCAGCGACGAGGACCAGCCCGGCCGCGGCGACGACCGGCAGGTGCATTGGTTCTATAAGGAGCGCGGCGGCCACCGCGCTCGCGGCCGCCTGCAGAACGAGGCGGCGGTCCGCAGACAGGTTGCGAAGGTCGTCGGCGAGGCCGAGCGCGCCCAGCAGCCCGACCGCGGCCGCGAACGCGGCGCTGGCGCTATAGCGGGTCAGGGTGGCTGTCACCAGCAGCCCGATTGCGATCGGCAGGCCGCCCCCCCGGGGCGTCGGCACGCTGTGCGAAGAACGCCGGCCAGGGACGTCGATGACCTGCCAGCGGCGGAGCATCCCGATCGTCAGGGGCTCAGCCAGGAGGACGATCCCGCCGCACGCGGCGACCGCGGTGAAGGCCCCCATCCCTGACACACGGGGAATGGTACCCCGGTCATGCTCACTGTGTAATCGACTAATTACTTAAAGTTTCTGTTGTACCGCTTGCCTGGGCCGACGTTTCCGGCATCGGCGACTAGCTGGACCGATGTGAGCGCCTGGCCTCGGGGTCATTACTCGGCTTTCCGTTAGCCTGGGCGGGTACGGCCGTCATTGCCGGGTCAGGCTCGTATGCGCCATATCCGTAGCCATAGCCGTACCCGTATCCGTAACCACTTAGCTTGGTCACTTCATTCAGCACGATGCCTATTAGCGGTGATTTGGCCTGGCTGAACCGCTCGGCAGCCCGCTGCAGTTCGGTGCGCCTGGTCTGGCCGGCCGCGACGACGAGGAGCGTGCCGTCGGCGTATTGCGAGAGCACCATCGGATCGGTGACCGGGAGCACCGGCGGGCTGTCTACCAGGACAAGGTCGAAGTTCTCCTGCAGCGTCTCGAACACTTCCCGGGCTTGCGGGCCGTTGAGCAACTCCGCCGGATTGTGCGGCACCGGGCCGGCGGCCAGCAGCCACAGGCAGTCGTAGCCGCGGACCGGCTGCAGGGCTTGCTCCAGCGTCTGCTGGCCGAGCAGCACACTGGTCAGCCCGGTGTGCTCGTCCAGGCCGAAGAACTGCCCCAGGCGCGGCCGGCGCAGGTCGCAGGAGACCAGGACCACGCGCTCGCCTCCCTGGGCGAACACCGCTCCGAGGTTGGCCAGCGTGGACGTCTTGCCCTCGGCCGCGGCCGGGCTGGTCACCAGGACCGTCCGCAGTTCGTGGGCCTGCCGCGCGAACTGCACTGAGGTGCGCAGTGACCGGTAGGCCTCGGCGACGGGCGAGGTGGGCTCGGCGCTCGCCGCGACCACCGGGCGTTCCCGCTTCTTCCACGAATTCACCATCGGGACCAGGGCCAGGACCGGGGCGCCGCCGAGCCGCTCTGTCGTTTCCTTGGAGGTCAGCGCGTCATCCAGGCTGTCCCGCAGGAACGCGGCGCCGAGGCCGAGCAGCAGGCCGGCCGCCAGGCCGAGCAGGGCATCTTCGGCCGGCTTGGGGGAACTCGGCGAGGACGGAGCCTGGGCCGGGGTGACGAGTTCGACCCCGCTGGTTGCCGCGGCCCCGTTGACCTGAAGCTGGGCCACCTCCTCCTTGAGCACCGCTTCCTGGTTAACCAGAGCGCTTACCTGGGCCGCCTGGCTGGGCTGTCCCTCCAGCGACTTGATCTGCCGGGAAAGCGAAGTGATCTGGCCCTGCAGCTGCGCTTGGGTGGCCGTCAGGTCGCTGATGGCGACCTGACGGGTCTGGGCGACGTACGCGGTGGCGTAGGTGTTGGCGATGAGCGCGGCCCGCGCCGGGGACGAGCTGATCGCGGTCAGGGCGATGACGTTCGTCTGGGCTACTTCTGCCGTCGAGATGGCCGGGGCGCTGCCGAGTTTCTTCTGGACCAGCCGCACGACCGGCGCGCTGGTGGCCAGCTGCAGATCGGTCTGCACGTCCGTGGTGGTGACGCCCTGCTGGGCGCCGCCCAGGTTGACTCCTTGCCCGGATGACTGCACCAGCAGTTGGGCCGTGGCTGAGTACTGCTTGGCCTGGGTCAGGGACAGGGCCAGGCTGCCGGCCAGGCCGGCCAGAGCGAGGCCAATCACCCACCACTTCCGCCGCTGGACCACGACCAGGTAGCTGCGCAGAGTGGGGCTGGTGCCGAACTCAGCCATCGGGTGAGTCCCCCTCGATCTGTGAACGTTCGCGGGCCTACGCGTGGCGCGCTTTGCGAACAGTGAGTGTACACCTGCTCACATTTAGTGAGTATGATTGCCGGAATTGCCGGCCAATGGAAGCGGGAGTCATGCGGGAAGCTGACTCAGCGAGCGGTGTCCTCATCCTCTGCACAGCGAACAGGTGCCGGTCGGTCATGGCAGAAGCGCTGCTCGCGGACCGGCTTGGCCGCGCTGGCTTGGCTGTGCGAGTCTGCTCCGCCGGAGTATCCGGGAACAGTCAGGTGCCGCCGCCCGACGTAGCGGCCGTCATGGCGGGTTATGGCCTCGACGTCAGCGGGCATCGCAGCCGTCCGGTCACGACCAGCGTCCTTCGCGAGGCTGCCCTCATCATCGGGATGGCGCGGCAGCATGTCCGTCACGCCGTCGTCACGGAGCCGGATAGCTGGCCGCGAACCTTCACGCTCAAGGAGATCGTCAGGCGCGGTGGTGAATTCCGGGCCCGGAGCCAGGGCGAGCCGCTCCGGGACTGGCTGGCTGGAGTGCACGACGGCCGGGAGCGTGCAGCGCTGCTGGGAGACGCGGCCGAGGACGACATCGCTGACCCCATGGGCGGCCCGATGCGCGGCTACGTGGCGGCCGCCGCGGAGATCGAGCACTTCACCAGGCAGCTGGCCGGCCTCTGCTGGGGAGTGCCGGCGGACACGGGGGTGCCAGGCCGGCAAGCTACGGCCAGTTAGTGACGGGCGGACTGCCAGGGCACTCGTGAGCCGGAGTCCAGCGCACAGCTGGCCAGTGCCTTGCGCACCGAGTCCGCGTCAGCGGCCAGGTCCAGGCCGGGCAGCAAATCCGGCGACAGCGGCGACACCGGGACATGCTGGATCAGCGGATGGCGCGGCCGTCGGTCTACCTCGCCCTGGCCGAGGAGGTCCTCGGCCAGCTTCTCGCCCGGGCGCAGCCCGGTGAACACGATGTCCACCGGATGGCTGGACCCGGCCGCGAGCCGCCGGGCGATGTCGGCGATGCGCACCGGCTCGCCCATGTCGAGTACCAGGACCTCGCCCGAGCTGCCGATGACGGCCGCCTGCAGGACCAGTTGCACCGCCTCGTCCACGGTCATGAAGTACCGGGTCACGTCGGGATCCGTCACGGTGACCGGGCCGCCCGCCTGGACCTGCGCGGACAGCGCGGTGAGGACCGAGCCGCGGCTGCCCAGCACGTTGCCGAACCGGACGCTCAGGTAACTCCCGTCCGCCTGGCCCGCCATGTGCGCGGTGAGCCGCTCCGCGATGCGCTTGGAGTACCCGAGCACGCTCACCGGGTCGGCGGCTTTGTCCGTGGAGATGTTCACGAACGAGGCGACCCCGCAGGCCGCGGCGGCCTCCAGGACCGTCTGGGTGCCCAGCACATTGCTCTTGACCGCCTCGGCGGGATAACGCTCGAGCAGCGGTAGGTGCTTGAGCGCGGCGGCGTGGAACACGATCTGCGGCCGGAACCGGTCGAACACCTCGCGCACCCGGGACGGGTCGCGGATGTCCGCCAGCACGGTCTCATCCGAGTCCAGCAGGGCCTGGCCGTGCAGCGCCAGCTGCACGGCGTGCAGCGCTGACTCGTCGCGGTCCAGCATGATCAGCTCGGCCGGGCCGAAGCCGTGCAGCTGACGGCACAATTCGGCGCCGATCGACCCGCCCGCCCCGGTGACCAGGATCCGCTTGCCCGCGAAGTGGCCGGCGATGGCGGTGATGTCGGTCCGCACCGGACGGCGGCCCAGCAGGTCGCTGATACGGGGATCGCGCACTCCCTCGATCCGCGCGCTCCCGCTGATGAGCTCATTCACCGACGGGACCACCTTGGGCACCAGCCCGCACCGCTCCGCCTCCGCGCTGAGGTCGCGGATGGCCGTGCCGCTCGCGCCCGCGATCGCGATGACCAGGACCCGGGCCCCGGTCTTCGCCGCCACCTCGGCCATGGCCGAGCGGTCCCCGCGCACCGGGATGCCGCCGATGCGCAGCCGGCGCTTGTCCGGATCGTCGTCCAGCAGGGCGACCGGCCGGTATTTGGCCTGGGGATCCCGGATCAGCCGGAGGACCAGGATCGTGCCGGCCTCGCCGGCCCCGAACACGATGATGTCGGTGGCCTCGGTCACCGGCGCGCGGGCTCGCAGTCGCAGCCCGACGAGGATGTGCCGGCCGCCGAGCATCGCGGCGACGGCGAACATCCCAGCCCCGGCTACCGTCCGCGGCAAGGCCGGCAGCGGGGCCACGCGGGCCAAGGTCAGCAGGAGCAGTGCCAGTCCGGTGCTGCAGGCAGCCAGCGCGATGCCGGCTAGTTCATCCAGGCTGCCGCGCTGGTAATGATGCCGGTACAAGCCGGCGAACAGCCCTGCGCCACTGGCCGTCAGGCCGACCAGCACGGACAGTGCGGCCAGGGAGAGCGGGGTATACCCGGTTCCGGTCACCCAGGCGGTGGCGAGCAGTCCAGACAGCCAAGCCGCCGTGTCGTAACCGGCTTCGATAGCGGCTTTGACCCGGCGTGATACCGGGAAGGCCCGATATAGACGGAAGGCCGGTGAATTGGCGTCGGCCGCCTCATTGCGCACCATTCACTCCTCGTCGCGCTTTGCCAGTTCGCCGTGCCCCAGTAAATGCGCCTGCGCTTGCGTGAGATACATTACCCTGGGTACTTGAAGTGTCACGGCTTGTAGTAGAAGCCTGGCAGATTCGGCTTGGCCGGTTGGGTGGTACGTCCTGGACCGCGCCTTTGCAGCCCAGCACTGCGCTAAGGCGAGCCGCCGATATTAACCCCGACAGGGCGACCTGGCACCGCCTAGGCAAAGGGAGCTAGTAACAATGTCCGAGACGCCCAGCCGGAATGACCCGGCCGGGGCCGAGGTTCCGGGGGAGCACGGCGAGGGTCGGCAGCGGCCGCGCCGTCGGCGTGGCCTGCGCATCGCCCTCATCTCGATGGCCTCGTTCGTGGTTCTCATCGGCGCGGTCGCGGCCGGCGGCTACGCGTTCGTCAACCACCTGGCCGGCAGCATCCAGCGCATTCCGGTGAAATTCACCAAATTGGCGGCCGCGGACTCGCCCGCTGGTTCTTATGACCACATGAAGGCGATGAACGTGCTGATCACCGGGGCCGGATTCGGGCCTACCGGGAGTTCACAGCCCGTTTCTGAGCTATCCGACAGCGGCCTGATCATGATCTTGCACGTCGATGCCAATCAGTATTCCGGTGGCGTCGTGTCCATCCCCCCGCAGTCGATGGTCCGGATTCCCGGCCACGGCGAGGGCAGGCTCGAGGACGCGCTGAAGGACGGCGGGCCGTCCTTGCTGGTCCAGACCATCGAGAACCTCACGCACGTGCAGATCAACCACTACGCGCGGATCGACTTCAGTCACGTCGACAATGTCGTGAATGTCATGGGCGGCGTGGACGTCACCCTGCCGGACGTGACGGTTGGCTTCGGGCACGTCTTCCACGTCGGGGTGAACCACCTGGACGGCATTACCGCGCTGGACTACGCACGGGAGCTCAACCTGTCCGAAGAGGCCAGGGTGCTGCGTCAGCAGAGCCTCATCCGGGCCGTGATCCGCAAGCTGTACCTCAAGCACCTGCTCAGCAACCCGCTGCACGGCTACCGCGTGCTCCATGCGCTGATCAGCATGCTCACCGTGGACAGCAACTTCACCAACGCCCAGCTCATGCACCTTGCCATGGAGATCCGCAGCCTGATCGGCACCTCGACCTATGTCACGGCCCCGGTGCACTACGCCCGCGGGAATGTCTTCCTGGACAGGGCGATCTCCCGCCAGCTCTGGGCCGCCATCCGGCAGGACTCGATCGCGGCGTTCGCCATGAAGTATCCGTTCACCGTGACCCCAGCCGCGCCCCGCTGAGTCCAAGCGGCTGGACCGGCCGCCGGCACCGCAGCCGCGGTGCCGGCGGCCGTACTTCTTAGCAGCCTGGCAGACGTGCTTGGCGCCGCCTACGCAAAGGGAGCAGCAGCAATGTCCGAGACGCCCAGCCGGAATGACCCGGCCGGGGCCGAGGTTCCGGGGGAGCACGGTGCGGGTCGGCAGCGGCCGCGCCGTCGGCGTGGCCTGCGCATCGCCCTCATCTCGATGGCCTCGTTCGTGGTGCTCATCGGCGCGGTCGCGGCCGGCGGCTACGCGTACGTGAACCATCTGGCCAGTAGCATCCAGCGGATCCCGGTGAAATTCACCAAGCTCACCGCGGCGTCCGGGGGAGCCCCCGGTTACTACGACCACATGAAGGCGATGAACGTGCTGATCACCGGCGCGGGATTCGGCCCGACCGGCAGTCCCGTGCCCGTCAGCCCCCTATCGTCCAGCGGCCTGATCATGATCCTTCATGTTGACGCTGACCAGTACTCGGGCGGCGTCGTGTCGATCCCGCCCGGGGCCATCGTCTCGATCCCCGGTCATGGCCACGGGAAGATCCAGAGCGCGCTGACCTACGGCGGGCCGTCGCTCCTGGTCCAGACGGTGGAAGACCTCACCCACGTGCAGATCAACCACTACGCCCGGATTGACTTCGACCACGTGGCCAACGTGGTCAACGTGATGGGCGGCGTGGACGTGACCCTGCCAGACGTCGCGGTGAGCTTTGGCCATGTGTTCCACATCGGGGTCAACCATCTCAACGGCGTCAACGCCCTGAAATACGCACGTCAGCCGACCCTGTCCCAAGAAGGCCGGGTGCTGCGCCAGCAGAGCCTGATCCGCGCGGTGATCCGCAAGCTGTACGTCGAGCACCTGCTCACCAACCCGGTGACCATGTACCGCGTGCTCCACGCGCTGATCAGCATGCTCACCGTGGACAGCAACTTCACCAACGCCGAGCTCCTGCACCTTGCCATGGAGATCCGCAGCCTGATCGGCACCTCGACCTATGTCACGGCCCCGGTGCACTACGCCCGCGGGAATGTCTTCCTGGACAGGGCGATCTCCCGCCAGCTCTGGGCCGCCATCCGGCAGGACTCGATCGCGGCGTTCGCCAAGAAGTATCCGTTCACCGTGACCCCAGCCGCGCCCCGCTGAGTCCAAGCGGCTGGACCGGCCGCCGGCACCGCGCCAGCGGTGCCGGCGGCCGTACTTCTTTGCCGTCGCGTAGCGGTTAAGGGGCCGCCGGGACGGCCGATTAGGCGGGCTTCGTTACCGGATTGATCCATTGGCGGATCAGTTCGCTGTTAGGCTGCCGCGCCAGCCGGTAAGCACGTGCCCTGCGGGCTACGTCGCTTGAGGAGTTCGCGGATTGGGGCAGCCATGTCTGAGCAACTACCTGGCCAGGGCTGGGCCCGCGGTCTGGGCCGGGAGCAGTACCCGCCCTCCTACGGCGCGGTCCCGTCCGGCCAGCCGTCCTACCAGGTGACGCAGGGCCAGCCGTCCTACCAGGCGACGCAGGGCCAGCCGCCGTGGGAGACGCCCCCGCCCGGCCCCGAGCCCAGCGCCGGCCCGTCCGCCCCGCCATCCGGCCCCGCCGCGGGCCGGGCCGCCCCGGGCCCCGGCGGCCATGGCACCAGGGCCAGCGCCGCCCACGAAGCCGGCGCCGGCGCGGGCCAGTCCAGTGGAGCAGCCGCCGGTTCCGGCCACGCCAGCCGCCAGCGGCCGCAACTGCCTCTCGAGGAGTCCAGGAACTTCCTGAATGCCCTGTTCGACTTCGGGTTCACCTCGTTCGTGACGCCCAAGGTCGTCAAGGTGCTCTACCTGCTCATCGTGGTCGTGGTCGGCCTGAGCGCGCTCGCCTTCGCGGTCACCATGCTGGCCTCGAATCTCGTGCTCGGCCTGATCGTCCTGCTCATCGGCGCCCCGCTGTACTTCCTGGTGGTCACCGCGCTCTACCGCATCACCCTGGAGTTCTTCATGGTCATCTTCCGGATGGCCGAGGACATCCGGGCCCTGCGCGAGCGCGGCGAGATCCGCTGACGCCGCCGGGTTAACTCCGCCAGGGTGACGTCCCCGCCCTGGCTCCTGCCTAGGGTGCTCGTGGGTCACGGGCACCGTGCTCCGGGGCCGCACCCCGCCCCGGCGCACAATGGAGGGGAGGAACAGGAGGGCACGTGACCATGGGGATTCGCTCCTACGTCGCGCTCGGGGACAGCTTCACCGAGGGACTCGACGATCTGACGGCCGCCGATGGCGGCTACCGGGGCTGGGCGGACCGGTTCGCCGAACGCCTGGCCGGCCTGGAGCCCGGCCTGCGCTACGCGAACCTGGCCGTCCGGGGCAAGGTCCTGCGGGAGGTCGCCGACGAGCAGGTGCCGCAGGCCATCGCCATGCGGCCCGACCTGGTCAGCATCGCGGCCGGCGGGAACGACATGCTCCGGCCCGGCGCCGACCCGGACCTGCTGGCGGAGTCGTTCGACGCGATGATCCTCACGCTGCAGCAGGCGGGCCTCCCGGTCCTGATGTTCACCGGCTTCGACCCCCGGTTCCCGGTGCTCCGGCTCATCCGCGGCAAGGTGGCCGCGTTCAACATGCACCTGCGGGTCATCGCGGACCGGCACGGCTGCTCCCTGGTGGACCTGTGGTCCATGCCGGCGCTGCGCGACCCCCGGGCCTGGAGCGCCGACCGGCTGCACCTCACCCCCGACGGGCACCACCGGGTGGCCCTGCGGGCCTGTGAGGCGATGGGCGTGCCGGCGGACGGGGACTGGCGGGAGCCCTGGCCGCCGCTCGACCGGCTGCCCCGCTCGCCCGCGCTCGGCTGGCTGTCAGCGCGCCGGATGGACGCCCGGTGGGCGCGGGTGCACGCCGCGCCCTGGCTGGGCCGCCGGATCCGCGGCCGCTCCTCCGGGGACGCCATCGTGCCCAAGCGCCCGCAGTTGCTGCCGCTGGCCGAGGCGCCGTCCCGCCCGGAGCCCCTGGGCCTGGGCGTGGAGTCCCTGGGGCACTCCGCGCCCTAGGGCAGCGGCCGGGCCTCGTAGTCTGCAGGTCTGCTGCGTTGCTCCCTTTTGGCTGGTTCCCACAACATGGCGCCTCCGGCCTGCGCCATGCCCGACATTGGTATACCCGCCGGTAAGGGAGCAGGGTTTAGGCACGTGCAGGCGGCGCTCCGGCCGGACGTCGCCTGCCGTGCAGGTATTGGGAGGCTCAGCCCTTGTTCAGTCGCGTCGCCATCGTCAACCGCGGGGAAGCCGCGATGCGGCTCATCCACGCCGTCCGGGACCTGTGCGCGGAGACCGGGGCGCGGACCGAGACGGTCGCCCTGTACACCGAGGCGGACCGGTCCGCGACGTTCGTCCGGGAGGCCGACCTGGCCTACCCGCTGGGTCCCGCGTCGGCCCGGCCCTACCTCGACCTCGCCGTGCTGGAGAAGGCGCTGGCCGAGACCGGGGCCGACGCCGCGTGGGTCGGCTGGGGCTTCGTGGCCGAGGACCCGGCGTTCGCCGAGCTGTGCGAGAAGGCCGGGCGTCACGTTCATCGGGCCGGGCGCCGAGGCGATGCGCAAGCTCGGCGACAAGATCGGCGCGAAGCTGATCGCCGAAGAAGCCGGGGTCCCGGTCGCGCCGTGGAGCCGTGGCCCGGTCGCGGGCCTGGACGCCGCGCTGCGGGCCGCGGCGGACATCGGCTACCCCCTGATGCTCAAGGCCACCGCGGGCGGCGGCGGGCGCGGCATCCGCATGGTCGCCTCGGCCGGGGACCTCGCTGACGCCTACGAGCGCACCAGCCAGGAAGCGCTGCGCGCGTTCGGCAGCGATGTCCTGTTCCTGGAGCGCCTGGTCACCGGCGCGCGGCACGTCGAGGTCCAGGTGATCGCCGACGGCCAGGGCACGGCGTGGGCGCTCGGCGTCCGCGACTGCTCGGTCCAGCGGCGTAACCAGAAGATCATCGAGGAGTCCGCGTCGCCGGTGCTCTCGGCCGAGCAGAACGCGGAGCTGAAGGCGTCGGCCGAGCGGCTCGCGCTGGCCGTGGACTACCGCGGCGCGGGCACCGTCGAGTTCCTGTACCACCCCGGGGAGAAGCTGTTCTCCTTCCTCGAGGTGAACACCCGGCTCCAGGTGGAGCACCCGATCACCGAGATCACCACCGGCACCGACCTGGTGCGGCTGCAGCTGCACGTCGCCGCGGGCGGCCGGCTCGACGGGCCGCCGCCGGCCGAGTCCGGGCACGCGGTGGAGGCGCGGCTCAACGCCGAGGACCCGGACCGCGACTTCGCTCCCGCCCCCGGCCGCATCGAGCGGCTGCTGCTGCCCGCGGGCCCGGGCATCCGCGTCGACACCGGCGTGAGCGAGGGCGACACCATCCCCGCCGACTTCGACTCGATGATCGCCAAGATCATCGCGTACGGCCAGCGACCGGGGCCAGGCACTCGCCCGGCTGCGCCGCGCGATGCGCGAGACCACCGTGATCATCGAGGGCGGTGCCACCAACAAGAGCTTCCTGCTCGACCTGCTGGACCAGCCCGAGGTGATCGACGCCAGCGCCGACACCGGCTGGATCGACCGCGTCCGCGGCCAGGGCAGGCTGGTCAGCAGCAGGCACTCCGGGATCGCGCTCGCGGCCGCCGCCATCGAGGCCTATGAGGACGAGGAGGAGGTCGCGCGGCAGCGGCTGCTGGCCACCGCGCACGGCGGCCGCCCGCAGGTGCGGCACGAGAGCGGCCGCCCGCTCGACCTCAAGCTCCGCGGCGCCAGCTACCGGGTCAGCGTGGCCCGCACCGGGCACACGCGCTTCCGCGTCGGCATCAGCGGCGGCGGCGGCGTCCACCCGGCCGACGTCGAGATCGAGCGCTTCGATTCCCACACCGGCCGGATCACCGTGAACGGCCAGCGCTACCGCCTGGTCACCAGCACCCACGGGCCGATCCACCTGGTGGAGGTGGACGGCGTCACGCACCGGGTCAGCCTCGACGAGGGCGGGGTCGTGCGGTCCCCCGCACCCGCCCTGGTGGTCGCCACGCCGGCCGCCGTCGGCGACGAGGTGGAGGCGGGCGCCCCGGTCCTGGTGCTGGAGAGCATGAAGATGGAGACGGTGCTGCGCTCGCCGTTCCGCGCCCGGGTGCGGAAGCTGCCGGTCTCCGTCGGCAGCCAGGTGGAGGCCGGCGCCGCGCTGCTGGTGCTGGAGCCGCTGGCGGACGGGGACGCCGAGGCGGAGGCCCCCGGCACCGGGGAGGCCGGCGAGATCGAGCTGCCCGCCGAGCCTGCCGCCGCGTCGGCCGCCGACCGGGCCGAGCGCGGCCTGCAGGACCTGCGCAGCCTGCTGCTCGGCTTCGACGTCGACCAGCACGACCAGCGCCGCACGCTCACCGGCTACCTCGCCGCCCGCGCCGAGCTGGGCGAGTCCGGCCGTCCGCTGACGGCCGAGGTCCGGCTGCTCCAGATGTTCGCGGACCTGTCCGAGCTGACCCGCAACAGCCGGCCGGCGAGGACATCAGCGCCGAGCGCCCGGTGCACAGCGCCCGTGAGTACTTCCACACCTACCTGCAGAGCCTCGACGTAGAGCGCGCCGGGCTGCCGGAGACGTTCCAGGGCAGGCTGCAGCGCGTGCTGGGCCACTACGGTGTCGCGGGCCTGGAGCGCACCCCGGAGCTGGAGGAGGCGGTCTTCCGCATCTTCCTGGCCCAGCAGCGCGCCTCGGCCGACGTCGCGATCGTCTCGGCGCTGCTGCGCCAGTGGCTCACCGAGGCGCCGC
Organism: uncultured Actinomycetes bacterium; assembly: GCA_963840195.1. Taxonomy (GTDB): domain Bacteria; phylum Actinomycetota; class Actinomycetes; order Streptosporangiales; family Streptosporangiaceae; genus RYN-230. The sequence continues at coordinate 390,200 of CAWIYD010000009.1, read as the reverse complement.
CCGCGGAGTCGCTGCGCGAGCAGGCCGGCCTGGCGCTGGAGCACCTCATAGCCGCCACCCAGGTGCGTTACCCGTCGGTGAGCGACCTCGCGCGCGGTGTCGTGTTCCGCTGGTTCGCGCAGCCGCTGCTGCGCCGGGCCCGCGCGGAGGCCTACGCCGGGGTACGGCAGAGCCTGCGTCACCTCGACCGGAACCCGGACTCGCCGGACCGCGCCGAGCGGATCGCCGCGATGGTCGCCGTCTCCGAGCCACTGGTGCGGCTGCTCGGCCAGCGCATCGGCCGCCCGGGCACCGACCCGGCGCCGCTGCTGGAGGTGATGACCCGCCGCTACTACGGCAGCAAGGGCCTGTCGGGCATCCGCTCGCGCGACGTCGCGGGGTGCACGTTCGTCACCGCCGAGCACGTGGAGCCGGCCCGGGTGGTCACCACCGCCGTCGACTTCGCGCAGCTGGCCGACGCCGTGCGCGGCCGTCGGCGAGCTGGCCGCGGACGCCCCGGCCGGCGCGCACGTGGTCGCCGACGTCTACGTGCGGTGGGCCGGCCAGCCCGACGTGGACGCGATGGCCGCCCGCCTCGGCGAGGTGATCACGGCGCAGCCGCTGCCCGAGCGTGCCGACCGGATCACCGCGACCGTCGCGGGGGGCGGCGGCGCGGTGATGCACCACCACTTCACCTTCCGCCGCGGCGCAGGTCGGGATTCGCCGAGGACCGGCTGATCCGCGGCCTGCACCCGCGGGTCGCCGAGCGCATGCAGCTGGAGCGGCTGCGGGAGTTCGACCTCACCCGGCTGCCGTCGGCGGACGAGGAGGTGTACCTGTTCAAATGCGTCGCGCAGGCCAACCCGGCCGACGAGCGGCTGGTCGCGATGGCCCAGGTGCGCGACCTCACCCCGCTGCGCGAGGCCGACGGGCGGCTCGCCGCGCTGCCCGCGGCCGAGGACGCCCTCGCCGCGTGCCTCGACGCGATCCGCAACGTCCAGGCGCAGCGCCCGGCGAAGCAGCGCTTCGACACCAACCGCGATCGTCATCTACGTCTGGCCGCCGGTCGAGCTGTCGATGGACGAGCTGAACCTGATCGTCGCAGCGCGTGCTGCCGACCACGGCCGCCGCGGGCCTGGAGGAGGTGCTCTTCCTGGCCCGGCGCCGCAACCCGGAGACGGGCGAGCTGTCGGACGTGGCCGTGACGATCCGCGACGACGTCGGCTCCGGCGTCCGGCTGTCGGTGCGGCCAGCCGCCGGCCGAGCCGGTGCAGCCGCTGGACGACTACCGGCAGAAGGTGCTCCGCGCCGCGCGCCGCGGCACTGTGTACCCGTACGAGCTCACCGGGATGCTGGCCGGCCAGGGCAGCTTCGCCGAGCACGACCTCGACGACGCGGGCGCGCTGGTGCCCGTGGACCGGCCGCGGGGCGGGAACACGGCCGCGATCGTCGCCGGCGTGGTGAGCACGCCGACTCCGCTGGTGCCCGAGGGCGTCGAGCGCGTGGTGCTGCTGGGCGACCCGACCAAGGCGCTGGGCGCGCTGTCCGAGCCGGAGTGCGCCCGCGTGATCGCCGCACTCGACCTGGCCGAGCGCAAAGGCGTGCCGCTCGAGTGGTTCGCGCTCTCGGCGGGCGCCCGCATCTCGATGGACTCCGGCACCGAGAACATGGACTGGGTGGCCGCCGCGCTGCACCGGATCGTCGGGTTCACCCAGGCGGGCGGCGAGATCAACATCGTCGTCGCCGGCATCAATGTGGGCGCCCAGCCGTACTGGAACGCCGAGGCCACGATGCTCATGCACACCAAGGGCATCCTGGTGATGACGCCGGACTCGGCGATGGTGCTCACCGGCAAGCAGTCGCTGGACTTCTCCGGCGGCGTGTCAGCCGAGGACAACTTCGGCATCGGCGGCTACGACCGGGTGATGGGGCCGAACGGGCAGGCCCAGTACTGGGCGCCGGACCTGGCCGGGGCGCGCGACATCCTGATGGCGCACTACGACCACACGTACGTGGTGCCGGGCGAGGCCGCGCCCCGGCAGGCCGCCACCACCGACCCGGCCGGCCGCGACGTGTCGGACTACCCGCACGCGATCGCCGGCAGCGATTTCAGCACCGTGGGCCAGATCTTCTCGGCCGAGCACAACCCGGACCGGAAGAAGCCGTTCGACATCCGCACGGTGATGCGTGCGCTGTCCGACCAGGACCACCCGGTGCTGGAGCGCTGGGCGGGCATGGCGGACGCGGATACCGCGGTGGTGCAGGACGTGCGCCTCGGCGGCCGCCCGGTATGCCTGCTCGGCATCGAGTCGCGGTCGGTGCCGCGCCGCGGCTTCCCGCCCACCGACGGCCCGGACACCTACACGGCAGGCACGCTGTTCCCGCGCTCCTCGAAGAAGGCGGCGCGCGCGATCAACGCGGCCAGCGGCAACCGGCCGCTGGTGGTGCTGGCCAACCTGTCGGGATTCGACGGCTCCCCGGAGTCGATGCGCAGGCTGCAGCTGGAGTACGGCGCGGAGATCGGCCGGGCCATCGTGAACTTCCAGGGCCCGATCGTGTTCACCGTGATCTCCCGCTACCACGGCGGCGCGTTCGTGGTGTTCTCCAAGGCGCTGAACCCGGCCATGACGGTGCTCGCCCTGGAGGGCTCGTTCGCCTCCGTGCTGGGCGGCGCTCCCGCCGCGGCGGTCGTGTTCGCCGGAGAGGTCAACACCCGCACGGCGAACGACCCGCGGGTGGCCTCGCTCCAGGGCCGCCTGGCCGAGGTGAGCGGCGCCGAGCGGGCCGCGCTGACGGCCGAGCTGGCCGAGGTGCAGTCGTCCGTGCGCGCCGAGAAGCTGGGCGAGACGGCGGCGGAGTTCGACCGCGTGCACAGCATCCAGCGCGCCGTCGAGGTCGGCTCGGTGGACGCGATCATCAGCGCGGCCGAGCTGCGGCCGCGCATCATCGAGGCGATCGAGCGCGGCCTCAACCAGTAACGCCCGTATATCGCTCGACAGTTATATGTCTCAGCGGTTATTCTTGCCGGGTGTTCGAGGTACTGGCCGACCGCAGCCGCCGCCGCATCCTGGACCTGCTCCGCGAGCAGGAACAGGCGGTCGGCGACCTGGTCGCGGCGACGGGGCTGAGCCAGCCCGGTGTCTCCAAGCACCTGCGCGTGCTCCGGGACGCCGGCCTGGTCGGCGTCCGCGCCGACGGCCAGCGCCGCCTGTACCGGCTGCGGCCCGAGCCGCTGGCCGAGATCGAGGAGTGGCTGGCGCCCTACCGGGCCGCCTGGCGCGACCGCCTCGGCGCGCTGGAACGCCATCTCGACGCGATGCCGCCGGCCGGGGCGATGCCGCCGGCCGACACGATGCCGCCGGCCGACACGATGCCGCCGGCCGACACGATGCCGCCGGCCGGGGCGATGCCGCGGGCCGGGGCGGCGCGGGCGGGACACCACCCCGGCGCGATGCCCCGCACCGGGCCCGGAAACAAGGAGAGCTGAACATGGACGACGCGGACCTGGGCGTCCTCGCCCCCCATGGCGATCAGTGGACGCTGACGTTCACCCGCCGCCTGGCCCACCCGGTGGACCGGGTCTGGCAGGCGGTCACCGAGCCCGAGCACCTGGCGGCCTGGTTCCCGCAGCAGATCGAGGGGGAGCGCCGGGCCGGGGCGGCGCTCCGCTTCGTCAGCCCAGCCGGCGACGGCTTCGACGGCGAGATGGTCGCCTTCCAGCCGCCCACCCTGCTGGAGTTCAGCTGGGGCCCGGACCGGCTGCGGATCGAGTTGCGCCCGGACGGACCCGGCACCGTGCTCACCCTGACCGATACGTTCGGGGAGCTGGGCAAGGCCGCCCGGGACGCGGCCGGCTGGCACGAGTGCCTGGACCGGCTGGGCGGCCACCTGGACGGCGCCCCGCTGCCCGGCTGGGGCCAGATCTGGCAGCAGGTCCACCCCCGCTACACCGAGCGCCTGGGGCCGGAAGCCGCCACGATCGGCCCGCCGCCCGGCCACGCCCTGCACGCCAGCCACCCGGCCTGATCGCTCAGGGGGCCAGCCCGGCCAGGACCTCCTCCAGGCGGTCCAGTGCCCCCGCCACCCAGGCCAGCGCCAGCGGGTCGGCGGCGGCCAGCGCGGTCTCCCGCTGCTCCTCGGTCTCGCCGTAGAGCAGCCCGGTCGCCACCCGCATCCGCAGCGCCCGGGGCTCCTCACCGAACACGCTGGCCGGCAGCAGGCCCAGGCCGTAGCGGTGCAGCAGGTGCCCCGCCACGTCCGTCCCGGTGACCAGTCCGTGGGCCGCGCGCAGGTGGGCACGCCAGGGCTCGAAGTCGGGATAGAGGTAGAACGCCGCCTGCGGGGCGGGGATCACCAGCCCCGCGGCGGCGAACCGGTCCGCGACCCCCCGGGCCACGGCTGCGTGGAGGGACCGGCTCCGGGAAATCCGTTCGGTAATTGGGGGTGGTTCGGTGAACGCGAGCGCTGCGGCCTGCTGGATGGGCAGCGACGGGGCGGACCAGATCTCGCTGCCGATACCCAGCAGGGCCTGCCGCAGCGCCCGGCCGGTGGCGTTGTCCGGCAGCCGGGCCACGCCGATCCGCCAGCCGCCCAGCGCCAGGCTCTTGCTCAGCGCGGTGGTGACCACGGTCCGCTCCGGGGCGTACCGCACCGGGCTGGGGAACTCCGCCCCGGGGTCGTGCACCAGGTCCCGGTAGATCTCGTCGGCGATGATGACCAGGTCATGCTCCCGGGCCACCTCGCACAGCGCCCGCACGCTGGCCGGGCGGGCCAGCCGCCCGGTCGGGTTGTCCGGCAGCGTGAGGACCACGGCGCCGATCCGGCGGCCCGCCTGGCGGGCCGTGGCCACCGCCCGGGCCAGCCCGTCCGCGTCGCACACCCCGCCCTCGCCCGGCGGGGCCGGGACGAAGTGCGGCCGGACACCGATCATGGCAGCCTGGGCCGCGTAACTGACCCAGCTGGGCTGCGGCAGGGCCACGTCAGCCCCGAGCGCCAGCAGCAGGCCGAACAGCAGTGCCTTGCTGCCCGGGCCGCAGACCACCTGGGCGGCGCCGGTGGGAGTGCCGCGGCGCGCCCAGTACCCGGCCGCCGCCTCGCGCAGCGAGCCGAGCCCGGCCACCGGACCGTAGGCGTTCCCGCCGCTGGCCGCGGCCAAGGCGTCCCGGAGCAGGGGATGGGCAGGCAGCCCGGCCTCGCCGAAGGCGAGTGGCAGCACCGGCTCGCCGGCCCGCTGCTTCCGGGCCATGGTCTCGTTGGCGGCCAGTGTGGCGGACACCGGGACCGCCGCCAGCGCGGGTGGCAGCGCTGGCGTGAGGACCGGTGCGGCGGGCGCGGGGGCGGGGTCACCGGGCCGGGTGAAGGGCATGGCTGTACCAGCCATGGACATGGCTCTCGACTCCTCGATACGGGCCTGCGCGCCGCGCTGCGCCGAAACGTGATCGTCACATAAGTGGGGTCTCGGGGACCAACGACCACTCTGGCCAGCATGCCTTCAGTTATGCATTAGTACAAGCTGCTATCTCTAGGGTTAAGGTTAAGCTGAACTTATGCTCGATCTGCGCCGTCTGCGGCTGCTCAAGGAATTCGCCGGGCGGGGGACCATCGCCGCCACCGCGGCCGCCCTCGGCTACACCCCGTCGGCGGTGTCCCAGCAACTGGCCGCCCTGGAGCGGGAGGCGGGCGTGATCCTGCTCGACCGGACCGCACGGTCGGCCGAGCTCACCGACGCCGGCCGCCGCCTCGTCGTCCACGCCGAACGCATCCTGGCCCAGGTCGAGGAGGCCGAGGCCGAGCTGTCCGCGACCGAGCGCGAGCCCTCCGGGCGGGTGTCGGTGGCCGCGTTCCCCACCGCCGCCGCGGCCTTCGCGCCCGCACTGGCGCGCAGCCTGCACGCGCACCCGGCCCTCACCCTGCTGCTCCGCCAGACCCAGCGGGACGAGGGCCTCAACTCGGTGCGCTGGGGCGAGGCCGACGTCGCCCTGGTGGACGACTGGACCGGCCGGCTGGCCCGGTCCGCGGTGGGCGGCGTGCTCCAGTTCTACCCGCTGGTCCGCGACCCGCTGGTGCTGGTGGTGCCGCGCGGCCACCCGCTGGCCGACCCGGCCGAGCCCGTGGACCTGCGCAAGCTCAGCCAGACCAGCCGCTGGATGGCCGCTCCCGCCGGGGAGGCGTCCCGGCAGGCCACCGACCGGCTGCTCGCCGCGGCCGGCGGGGCACCCGCCATGCCCTGGGAGTTCGAGGGGCTGGGCACGATCCTGTCGCTGGTCTCCCGGGGCATCGGCGTGGCCGCGGTGCCCCGCCTGGCCCTGGCCGCCGGCGAGGGCCGGGTCGCGGTCCGGGAACTGCCTGGGTCGGACATGGCCCGCGACGTGTACGCGGTAGCCCGGACGGCCAGCGTCCGCCGCCCCGGGGTGGCCGTGGTGCTGGCCGCCCTGCACGACGGCGCCCGCCACCTGTCCTCCCGCTCCCGCCGCCCCCGCGCCGCCACCCCCGCGGCGGAACCGTCCTCCGCCACGCCGCCGCCGGGGGGGGCCGCGCCGCCGGGGGAGGCCGCGCCGCCGGGGGTGGCCCTGCCGCCCTGGCGGTCTGTGTCTGCGCGGTGACTTGTGACCTCCTGGGGGGTCCGAAGTCACCGCGCTCCGCCGTCGCCGGGGGTGGTCCCGTCTGCGCGGTGACTTGTGACCCGCTGGGGGGTCCGAACTCACCGCACCAATTCACTTCCAGTCCCGCCGGGGGGCGGGAGGGGGGTTATCCACAGCATTCCAGGCAGAGTGGGCGGGGTTATCCACAGGAAGGAAAGTCGGGTGGCGGGGGCCGCGCCGGGCAGTCGAGGGTGGACGCATGACACGAGTCTTACCGGCGGCCTGCGGCGACCTGCTGGACTTGCAAGACGGGGTGATCTCCCGGGCCCAGGCCCTGGAGGCGGGGATAGGTCCGATAGCGGTCCGGAGCATGCTCCGAGCCGGCCGCTGGCAACCACTGCACCGGGGCGTGTACGCCACCTACCCGGGGCAGTTGCGGCGTTCGTCGGCGATGTGGGCCGCGCTGCTGCGGGCGGGCCCGGATGCCGTGCTCAGCCACCTCACCGCAGCCGAACTGGACCACTTGGTGCCGCCCGACAGCCCGGGTGCCGCCTCGGCCATCCACGTCTCCGTGCCGCGTGAGCAGCATGTCAGCCCGATCGCCGGGGTGATGCTGCACCGGCGGGCCAGCCTCGCCGGCCTTCGGCACCCAGCAGCCTGGCCACCGCGGACCCGGATCGAGGAGACCGCCCTCGACCTGGCCCTGGGCGCCCGGACACTGGATGACGCGATGGCCTGGCTGGCCCGGGCGTGCGGGAGCCGGCTGACGACCCCGCCCCGGCTGGAGGCCGCGCTGGCGGCCCGGCACCGGGCCCGCTGGCGCCACGAACTGGCCGCCGCGCTGGTCGACGTCGGCGCCGGGGCCCACTCGCTGCTGGAACTGCGGTACCTGCGGGATGTGGAGCGGCCGCATGGGCTGCCCGCCGGGCAGCGCCAGGCGAAGGCCCGGCAGGGATCGCGGAATGCCTACCGGGATGTGCTGTATGGGCAGTTCGGGGTGGCGGTCGAGACCGACGGAGCTGTGGCCCACCCGCCGGAAGCCCGGTGGCGGGACCGGGAACGGGACAACGCGTCCGCGGCTGGTGGCCTCGTCACGCTGCGCTATGGATGGGCGGCCATCACCCAGCGCCCCTGCTGGGTCGCGGCCCAGGTCGGCGCCGTGCTGCGCAGCCGGGGCTGGCCCGGCTCGGTCCGGCCATGCGGACCGGGATGCCTTGCCGTCGGGGCCGCAGACCGGGAGGTATGAGTTAGGCGGTGACGTGTGACCGCCTACGTGGTCTCAACGCACGGCCCGTCGCCCCGCCGGCGGCGGCTCCGCCGCGGCGCCCGGCCGCCGCCGGCGCGGCTCCGCCGGCGGCGGCCCGTCGCCCCGCCGCGCGCCGCCCTGCCGCGCGCCGCCCTGCCGCGCGCCGCCCGGCCGCCTCGCCGTCCGCCGCCCCGCCCTCCGCCGCCTCGCCGGCGGCGACCCGCCGCCCGGCCGCCCCGCCGCCCTCAGGCGTCGCGCTCGATGGGGCAGCTCATGCAGCGGGGCCCGCCACGCCCGCGGCCCAGTTCGCTGCCCGGCACCTCCACCACCTCGACGCCGTTGTCCCGCAGGTAGTCGTTGGTGGTCACGTTGCGGTCGTAGGCGACGACCACCCCGGGCTCGATGGCCAGCACGTTGCAGCCGTCGTCCCACTGCTCCCGCTGGGCGGCCGCCACGTCCTGCCGGGCGGTGAGCACGGTGATGCTGGGCAGCCCCAGCGCGGCGGCGATCGCGGTGTGCATGTCCTCCGGCGGGTGGTCGGTGACCTTCAGCTCCCGGGCCGACGCCCCGGGCTCAACCGTGTACGACGGCAGCATGCCCAGCCCCAGGTACTTGGTGAACACCCCGTAGTCGCACATGGTCATCACGGTGTCCAGGTGCATGAACGCGCGGGCCTTCGGCATGTCGAGGGCCACCAGGCAGCGCGCCGCCCCGGCGGAGAACAACCGGTGGGCCAGCATCTCCAGCGCCATCGGAGTGGTCCGCTCGCTCATCCCGGCCAGCACCGCGCCGTTGCCGATGACCAGGATGTCGCCGCCCTCGATGGTGGCCGGGGCCGCGTCTTCCCCGTGGTACCAGACCTCGAAACCGCCGCTGGCGAACATCGGGTGCCACCGGTAGATGGCCTCGTCGTTGACGATCTCCCGGGTCCGCGGCGGCCGGGCCATCGCGTTGACCGATACCCCGCCGTAGATCCAGCACGAGGTGTCCCGCTGGTACAGCAGGTTGGGCAGCGGGGCCAGCACGAATTCGTCCATCCGCAGCGAGTGGAAGGCGATGCTCTTCGGCTCCGGGGCCAGTTCCAGGAACTCCCGCTTGGTGATGCCGCCGGTCAGGATGAGCGCCAGCGCCGGAGAATCCAGGCCCTCGACGCCCTCGCGCAGCGCATCGCAGGCCAGCGGCCCGTGCAGCCGGGAGTCGAACACCCGCGACAGGATGTAGTCCCGCGCCTGCGGGATGTCCAGGGTCTCCGTGAGCAGGGTGCCGTAGTAGTGCACGGTCACGCCCCGGGCGGCCAGCGCGGCGGCGAACTCGTCGTGCTCGGCCTGGGCCCGCCCGGCCCACAGCACGCCGTCGAACAGCAGGTCACTGGCGTTGTCCGGAGTGAGCCGCCGCAGTTCCAGGTCGGGCCGGTGCAGCACGACCTGGCGCAGCCGGCCCACCTCGGAGTTGACACCCAGCATTGCGCGATCCCCTTCGACGGCGGGTGGTACTGCCTCGATCATCCATGATCCCCGGCTAGGCTCCCGACGTGGACCTAGACCTTGACCTTTCCCAGGATGCGGCCACGCTGACCGCGGCCCTGGTCGATGTGCCCTCGGTCAGCGGGGACGAGGAACGCCTCGCCGACATCATCGAGGCGGCGCTCCGCCCGCTGGCCCACCTGGAGCTGAGCCGGGACGGCAACGCGCTGGTCGCCCGGACCCGGCTGGGCCGCCCGCAGCGGGTGGTGCTGGCCGGGCACATCGACACGGTCCCGATCGCCGGCAACCTCCCTTCCCGTGCCGAACGCGGCCTGCTCTACGGCTGCGGCAGTTGCGACATGAAGTCCGGGGTGGCGGTCCAGTTGCGGCTGGCCGCCTCGCTGCCCGGGCCGCGCTGCGACGTCACCTACGTCTTCTACGACGGGGAGGAGGTCGAGGCGGAACGCAACGGGCTGCTCCGGCTGTCCCGCAACGCCCCGGACCTGCTGGCCGGCGACCTGGCCGTGCTGCTGGAGCCGACCGACGCGCGGATCGAGGGTGGCTGCCAGGGCACGATGCGGGCTGAGGTCCGCGCGTCCGGCGAGCGTGCGCACAGCGCCAGGTCCTGGAACGGGCTTAACGCAATTCATGCCGCCGGTGCCATCCTCGACGTGCTCCGGGCCTACGTGCCGCGGGAACCCGAGGTGGACGGGCTGACGTATCACGAAGGGCTGAACGCCGTGTTCATCAGCGGGGGCGTGGCCGGCAACGTCATCCCGGACGAGTGCGTGGTCACGGTCAACTACCGGTTCGCGCCGGACCGCTCGGTGGCCGAGGCGCAGGAGCATGTGCGCGAGGTGTTCCGCGGGTTCGAGGTGGAGTGCACCGACTGGGCCGCCGGGGCCCGGCCCGGCCTGGGCGATCCGGCGGCGGCGTCGCTGCTGGCCGCGGTGGGCGGCACCCCGCGGGCCAAGTTCGGCTGGACGGATGTGGCCCGCTTCGCCGAGCTCGGCATGCCCGCGGTCAACTACGGCCCGGGCGACCCGGAGATCGCGCACTCCCGCGGCGAGCACGTCCCGATGGAGCAGATCGCCGAGGTGGAGGGGCGCCTGCGTGCCTGGCTCACTCCCTGACCCGTGCATGATCAAGGGCCCGTACATGATCAGGGGCCCGTACATGATCAGGGGCCCGTACATGATCAGGGGATTGCCGCCGGCCTGGGGACGGCAATCCCCTGATCAGTCGTGCACGTCGCTACTTGGCCGGGCCCTCGATCAGGGTGAGGGACGAGGTGTGGCTCTGCTTATTGGAGTCCACCCAGGTCACCGAGATCGTGGTGCCGGGCCGATAGTGCCGCATGATGGTGGTCAGCCCGCTGGCGGTGCTGACCGACTGGCCGTTCACCTTGGTGATCACGTCCCCGGCCCGGATCCCGGACTGGAAGGCGGGGGTGCCCTGGTAAGCGCTGCAGATCAGCGCGCCCGACCCGGTCGGCGGGGTGTAGTTGAGCCCGCCGTTGGCCAGGCACTGGCTGGCGTTGCTGACGTTGTCCACGCCCACCCCCATGAAGCCGCTCGGGCCGATGAGGATCTTGGTGCCGCCGTGACCGGCGGCGATCTGGCGCGCGATGGCCAGCGCCTTGTCGATCGGGATGGCGAAGCCCTGCTCGGTGCCGGGACCGCCCAGGCTCTGGCTGTTCGCCGCGGTGTTCATGCCGATCACCTGGCCGGCCGAGTTGGCCAGCGCCCCGCCGGAGTCACCGGCCGCGATGGACGCGTTGGTCTGCAGCATGCCGTGCAGCGTCTCGGTGTTCGCCCCGCTACCCGAGTCGCTGGCGGTGATGGTCCGGTTCAGCGCGGTGATGGCGCCGCTGGTCACGGTCGGGCTGCCGCCGGTGCCGCCCGCGTTCCCGATGGCCACCACGCCGGTGCCCAGGTTCACCCTGGCTGAGTCACCGACCTGGACGGTCTTGAGGCCCGTGGCGCCCTGCAGCTTGACCAGCGCCACGTCATCGGTGGGGTCCACGCCGATCACGGTGGCGGTGTAGCTCTTGCCGCCGACCACCAGCGTCGAGCGGAGTGCGGTCGAGCCCTCCACCACATGGTTGTTGGTGAGGACCACGCCGTTAGGGGACAGCACCATGCCGGTCCCGGCCGCGGCCCCGTTCTCGTACTTGAGCGTGGAGTTGATGTCCACGATGCCCGGCTCGACCTTGTTGGCCACCGCCTGCTCGTTGACGTTCGCGGTGTTGGCCCCGCCCGAGTTGCCCTTCGGCGACGGGATCTGCTGCGAGGACACGCTGCTGCCGGACGTGGAGGAGTTGTGGGTCAGCGCGACCACGGCACCCGCGCCCGCGGCCGCGGCGAGCGCGGCGACCACCACGTAGACGACGGCCCGGTGCCTGCGCCGCGGCGGCTCGGGCTGCTGGCCGTAGCCGATGATGTCGGTCGTGTTCCAGCCGCCGCCGGCGCCCCCCGGCGGGCTGGCCCAGGGGCCCGCGCCGCCAGCCTGCCCATAGCCCTGCTGCCCGTAACCCTGCTGCCCGTACCCGGGCTGGCCGCCAGCCTGCCCGTACCCGGGCTGGCCGGTGCCTTCCTGGCCGGGGCCGTCCTGGGGGTAGCCGGGCTGGCCGGTGCCTTCCTGGCCGGGGCTGCCCTGCGGGTAGCCGGGCTGGCCGGTGCCTTCCTGGCCGGGGCGCCCTGGCCGCTGCCGCCCTGGGGATAACCAGGCTGCCCGTATCCAGGCTGGCCCGTAGCCAGGCTGCCGGCCCGGCGCTCGCCTGGGCGTAGCCAGGCTGGCCGTATCCAGGCTGGCCGTATCCAGGCTGGCCCGGGCCTTCCGGCCCGGCACTCGCCTGGGCATAGCCGGGCTGGTCGGCACCAGACCCGTAGCCGGGCTGCCCGAAGGCCGCCTGGCCGTAGTCCGGCTGGCCGTAGCCGGGCTGGCCGTATGCGGGCTGGCGGTACCCGCCGGCCCTGGCCGTACCCGCCGCCCTGGCCCGGCTGCCCGTACCCGGGCTGACCAGCGCCCTGCTGGCCGTACCCGGGCGGTGGGTATCCGCCTTGCCCGTAGCCCGGCTGGCCCTGAGGTGGCTCCCACGAGCGCGGCTGCCCGTAGAACCCGCCCTGGCCGGCGGCCGTGCCACCCGCTGGTGACCAGGGATCACTGCCGGTACCCGCGGCCCAGGCCGCACCGGGGTCCGGGCTGGCGGCCTCCGGGCTGGCGGGCTGGGCGGCGGGCTGGGGGTCGGCGGGCTGGGGGCCGCCGGGCTGGGCGGCCGGGCTGGTCCCGGGTGCGCCGCTGTCCGGCGGCGCGGTCCCGGCCGCAGTGGCCCCCTCGGGGGCAATTACCGCCTCGGGCGACTGGTCCGCGTCGGTGACAACCCACGGGTCGTGGCCGGCCGGGCCGGGCCCGGCCTCGTCCGCCGGGGTGGCGCTGCCCGGCTGGCTGCTGCCGACGGCCTGGTCGGGCTGGTGCTCCTCCGGAATGGGTGACCAGGCACCCATGAACTCCGGCGGCTGGCCGCCATCCCGGTCCTGACCTTCATGCATCCGTATCACCTTTGTCCCGGATTACAGCCTACGTGCGTGCGTATCGCTGCCGGTGAGCCGGGCGGTCGGCCCGTGCCTTCCAGGCACCTCTCAGTAAGCACCACGAATCTGGACGTTAGCTGAATGCGTCCTGAGGATTCCTCATCCATGCCCCGGCCCGGCCCTCGTTGCCGCCGGCCCTGGACCGCCCCGGCGGCGGCCGTTCCGCCCAGCCCGTGATCGGCTAGCGGCCCCACGGTCAGGCCGCGCGCCTCGCACTCGCCGAGGAGCCAGGGGAGTGCGCCCAGCGCGGCCGCCGCGGCCCCCTGCGGGGCGACGGCGTCCGAGTCGTGCAGCAGCACGGTCGCGCCGCCGCCCAGGGTGGCGTCCAGGCTGGCCTGCACCGTTCCCGGAGTCGCGCCCGGATCCCATTCGCGGCCCCAGCAGGTCCACAGCACCGGCCGCAGCCCGAGCCGGCGGCAGGCGAGCAGTGAGCCCGCGCTGAGCACGCCGTACGGCGGCCGGAACAGCCGGGGCGCCGTGCCGGCCGCCTCGGCGATCGTGTCGCAGGCCCGGGCCAGGTCGTCGTGCAGCGCCCGGGGGCCGCGCAGGGTGGCGTAGCGGTGCTCCCAGCCGTGCACACCGATCTCGTGCCCGGCCGCGGCGATCTCCGCGGCCAGCGAGCGGGACGCGGCGACCATCGGGCCGAGCAGGAAGAACGTGGCCCGTACCTGGTGCGCGTCCAGCGTGGCCAGGAAACTCGGCGTACTGCCCGGGTGCGGCCCGTCGTCGAAGGTGAGCGCCACATGGCCGGCCCGGCCCTGGCCCGCCAGTCCCGGGAAGAAGCGGCGGCGCACCGGCCCGAGCGCGGTGATCCCGGGCGCGCCCTGGGCGACGGCCAGGCCGGCCAGGCCTGCCAGCGCCGTGCCCAGCATGCCGTTTCGCATCGTCGGCTCCTCCGTCCTGTCCCCCGGGGACCATACCCACCCATGCCGGGCTGGCCCGCTTCTCCCTCAGTGCCCCGGTTGGCCCGTTTCACGCGGTGACCCGCCGGGGCCGCCGCCCACCGGGCCCGGTGCACGGCGTTGTGCGGTGAGTTCGGACCTCCCAGGGGGTCCCAAGTCACCGCGCAGACGCAGACCGCCGGGGGGCGGCCGGGCCGGGGTGGCCGGGGGAAGGCGCGGCCGGGCAGGAGCAGCGGGGGAATGTCCGGGGCGGAGGGGCGGCCGGCGTCAGCCGGGCAGCCGGGGAAGCTGGGCCGTGGCTCCGGTGGCGTGGATGGCGTGCAGCAGGATCTTGTCGATCTTGGCGCGCTCGGCGTTCAGGACGGCCGTGTCCCGGCTCAGCGCCGCCTCGGCCTGCTGCCGGGCCGCGGGCTGGGTGGCCCCGGCCACGTTCGCCACGTCGTCCTGCACCCGCACCGCATAGGGAGAGCACCAGAAGACCAGGTCGTTGACCACGGTGTCGAGGTGGAAGCCGGCCAGTGACTCGGTCACCTGGTACTGGCTCAGGTCATCGATCGGCTGGCTGTTGGCCGGCTCGCAGTTGGCCGCCCCGGTGTGCGCGATCTGGACGGTGTCCCGGGCCCGGGACACCGCGCCGGCGCCGGTGCCGATCCCGTGCAGCGCGGTCAGCGATTCACTGACCCCGCCGGCGCAGGACTCGGTGCCGGTCCGCATGTCGGCCAGGTATCCCTTGAGGTCGGAGGCCAGTTGCGAGTGGGTGGGCTTGTGCGCCAGTCCCACCAGGACGGCGGCGATCACCAGCACGGCGGCGACCAGCCAGGCCCAGCGGGGCGTCTTACGGACCGGCCACCGGGTGGCCCGGATCGGGACGTAGGGGGGGTCGGTCCTGGTCGGGGTGTCCATGCCGTCAGCCCCGTCCGCGCGCGGCGGTCATCATCGCTACCCCGCTGTTCAGTTCGGCCCGGGTCACCGCGCCGTAGATGGTCCGCACGATCCGGTGCCTGCCGTCCAGGAAGAAGGTGACCGGCAGGACGGGTGCCTGGTAGGAGAGGGCCGTGGCTATCGGGCGCGGACACCACCGGGTAGTGCACGCCCGCCTTGCGGATGAACGCCTCGGCCTTGGTGGCGGAATCGGCGCTGTCGATGCCCAGGATGGTGACCCGGCCGTGCGCCGCCTGGTAGTACTTCGCGATCAGCGGGGTCTCCCGCTGGCACGGGGCGCACCAGGAGGCGAAGAAGTTGAGGATCAGGGGGTGGCCGGAGTAGCTCGCGAGCGAGAGATGCTGGCCGGGGTGCCCCAGGACCGCCAGGCTGAACGCCGGGGCAGGCCGGGGCGGCTGCGCGGCGGCCGCCTTCGGCGTGCCGCCCCCCGAGGTGGCGCTCAGCGCCAGCAGGGCCACGATGACCGCGGTCAGCGCGGCCGTGGAGGTCATCACCAGCCGGGCCGCCCGGCTCCGGGTGCGGAACCACGCGCGCAGGCCACGGTCCGGGCGCGGGCTATCCGGCCCGCCCGCCAGCTCATCGGTGCCGCCGCCGGCCGTGTTCGAGGTCATCTGTTCCTGGTTGCCCATGGATCATCCTTCAGCGTCCGGTCCGGAGCCGGGTCCGCGGAGCCTGCTGCCCAGTTCAGCGCCGCGGCCGGGACCCCGGTGACGGCGCTGACCGCGGGCACCGGCAGGACCAGCTCGAACTCGCTGCCCTCGCCGGGCGTGCTGCGGACCCGGACGTCCCCGCCGTGGGCGTGAGCCACGGCGCGGACCAGGGCCAGCCCCAGCCCGGTGCCCTTGGTGCCCGCACCGGCGGCCGCGGAGCCCCCGGCCGGCGATCCCGTCCGGAACCGGTCGAAGATGTGGGCCAGCTCGGTGGGCAGGATGCCCGCCCCGGTGTCCGCCACGATCATACGCACCGGCATCCCGGGGCCGCTGGCCGCCACCGACAGTTCGATCATGTCGCCGTCGGTGGTGTGCCGTACCGCGTTCTCCAGCAGGGCGTCCACCGCGAGCGCGAGCCGTTCCCGGTCCGCGCTGACCGTCACCCGGTCCAGCCGCCCGATCCGCCACTGCCGCTCGGCGGTGGGCCGCCAGCGGCGGATGACGTCCATCGTGAACCGGTCCAGGGCGACGAGCTCGGGGCGCAGGAAGTCGGGGTCCTCGGACGCGGCGATGACCAGCAGCCGCTCGCCCAGCCGGCGCAGCCGGGCCAGCTCGCCCACCACCACCTGGATGTCCCGCCGCTCGGCGCGGTCGGTGAGCTCCTGGGCCAGCAGCTCGGCGTGCCCGAGCGCGATGGTGATCGGGGTGCGCAGCTGGTGCGAGGCGTCCTGCAGGAACCGCCGCTGGGTGGCCAGCAGCCGCGCGTTCTCCTCGCTGACCAGCTGCCGCTCCTGGTCCGCGGCCAGCCTCCGCTGGGCATGCCAGACCATCAGCCAGAACATCATGGCCATCAGCGGGACTTCGTTCAGCTCGTCCACCGACTGGGCGCCGCGGTACACGTCCATGACGATCGCGGCGAACGTGGTGACCATGACCACGCCGAGCACCCACAGGGTCGGCCGGGTCGCCCAGACCCGGAACCCGTAGAGCAGGGTGAGGCTGATCCAGATGAAGTGGAACGGGATCGTCTCCCAGTGCGAGAAGACCAGGATGCAGGCCAGGTTGACCGCGGAGAAGACGGCCCACGCCACGTCCACCCAGGCGACCCGCCAGGGCCAGGTGAAGCTGCCGGAGGCGGCGGCCGGGCCGGCGGCCGGGCCGGCCGGCTGGCGCCGCCCGGCGCCCCGGCGCCGCGGCAGCCCCGACGGGAGCGAGTGCCACAGCCCGGCCGGCAGGGCCGTGCGCAGCCGGGAGCGGCCCGCCTCGTCCGGGTCCATGGTCCCGGTGTCACGCGGTGAGCTGGTATCCCTCACCACGCACCGTCTTGATCAGGCCGAAGCCGAGCTTGGAGCGGAGCCGCCGGACGCAGACGTCCACGACGTTGGAGCCAGGATCGAAGTCGTACCCCCACACGGTCGCGAGCAGCTGCCCCTTGGGCACCGACTGGCCGACATGCTCCATCAGCTCGCGGAGTAGCAGGAACTCGAGGCGGGTCAGCGGGACCGGGCCATGCCCGATGTTGGCTTCCAGCCGTCCGAAATCCAGCACGAGCTCTCCTGCCCTGAGCACCTCAGCCAGCGGGTGGCCGTCGTCGCGCAGCCTGACCCGCACCCGGGCCAGCAGTTCCGCGAGCGAGAACGGCTTGGTCAGGTAGTCCTGGGCGCCCAGTTCCAGGCAGTCCACCTTGGTGGTCACGTCGGCGAGGCAGGACAGCACCAGGACCGCCTGCTCAGGCCGCTCGCGGCGGAGCCGGGCCAGGATCTCCCGGCCGTCCAGGTCCGGCATGACCAGATCCAGGATGACCAGATCGTAATCCCCGGCCGTGGCCTGGCGCAGGCCATCTTTGCCGGTCCCGGCGAAATCGATTGCATAACCCGCGGCCGTCAGCGCGCGGGTGATGAACTCGCGGATCTGTGGCTCGTCATCCACAACGAGCAGCCGTGCTGCCGTCGGGTACCCCCCCGGCCGGTGGACCGTCTTCGCAGGTGCATTACGTGTCATGGGACATCAGGGCGATACGTCAGCACGGTGCGGTGGCGAGTGGCGCCGCCGCCTGGGCGATCCCCTCGGGGCAGGATGTACCGGAACCAGGCGCCCGGTCAAGCATCGTTACCGAGGGGTTAACTGCGGCAAACCATTGCAGTACCCGTTTACCTCGCGAGGTGTCGTGCGTGAGCAAGTGGTAACAATCAGTAGCGTGATCGCGAAGCGGCCGTACCGTGACCCAGGTCCAGCAGGAACGTTACCTGGATGAGACATCTTGATCATGACAATTTCGTCATTGAGCGGCTGCCAGGTTGCCGCGGCATGGCGAACGATCGCAAGATCGGGACCAGACGAGACTTCCGGCCCGGAGTCATGGGGACATTGCGGCCGGCCCCAGTCGTGTGCGCGAGGCGCCGCGAAGAAGCGAGGTGGTGACTGGTGTCTCTGCCGGCCCGTATCGCGACCCTGGTGGTGGCCTTCGCCGCCGTGGTCGCGGGTGGGGTCTTCATTGCCGTGTACTACATCGGCAGCGGCCCACCGGTGGTGAACTACACCCCGGTGGCCTCCGGTGGATCCGTCAACGTGGTGCTGCAGGAAGACCCGCAGAACAACTCGGCCAGCCAGCCGGACTGGGTGAGCTACTACGTCCAGGACCCGAAGACCCATGCCTGGGTGCACACCACGCTGTTCCAGGTCCCGGCGAACACCCGGGTGAACATGACGATCCTGGGCTACGACGGCTGCACCCCGCTGCGCAATAACTACTGGAGCCAGATCCAGGGCACCGTGGGCAACGCGATGACCGTGCAGCAGTTCAAGACCGTCGGCCAGCCGATCGGCCCGGCCAGGAGGTACTCGGTCCTCAACTCCTGGTCCGACTGCAGTGTCGGGCACACGTTCGCCATCCCCAGCCTGCACGTGTACGTGCCGGTGGCCTCGCCCAACACCGCGCTGTTCAACAACAGCCCGTGCGGCACCTCGCCGTGCACCGCGGGCCCGCACTCGATGGTGAAGTTCAGCTTCTTCACGCCTAAGCACGCCGGGACCTTCCGCTGGCAGTGCTTCGTGCCGTGCGGCGGCGGCTTCCTGGACGGCAACGGCGGCCCGATGCAGACGCTCGGTTACATGATGGGCAACATGGAGGTGTCAGCCTGATGGCCGCGTCCCAGGCCCCGGCGGCCCCCGACAACGAGAAGAAGGAGCCGAACCACGGTCTCCGGATCGCGCTGATCTGGGTCGTCCTCGCGCTCGCCGCCGACCTGCTCATCTGGTTCGTCTGGTACCCGCACCTGCCTCCGGGCCGGATGTCGAGTTCCGCGGCCGGGCCAGCAGTTCGACATCGCCGTGCTGGCCCTGGCGGCCGCCCCGGTCATGCTCTTCGTCTACATCTACTTCGGCTACACCTTCATCAACTGGCGGCACCGGGACGGTGACGACGACGACGGGCCGCCCATCTTCGGGCACACCGGGCTGCAGGCCACCTGGATCGGCGGCACCGCGGTGATCGTGCTGGCCGCCTTCGTGTTCGGCACCATCCAGCTGATCGTGCCGGCCGGCGCGGGCGCCGGCCAGGGCCCGCTGCCGGTGTGGAAGCCGACCACCTCCAACTGGCTGCGGGTGCAGGTGATCGGCCAGCAGTGGGCGTTCACCTACCGGTACCCGCAGTTCGGCGGGTTCGAGAGCACGCAGCTGCTGCTGCCGTCCAACCGCACCATCGAGTTCAACGTGACCTCGCTGGACGTGATCCACAGCTTCTGGGCCTACCAGCTCGGGGTGAAGGCCGACGCCAACCCGAACGTGAACAACGTCGCCTACACCGACACCAAGAGCGAGCTGGGCAGCTTCACCGTCCGGTGCAGCGAGCTGTGCGGGATCTGGCACGGCGCCATGTACAACTACGGCCGCATCGTGACGCCGGCCGCGTTCGCCGCCTGGGCCACCGCGACCGAGAATGCCCAGCGGAGGAACGGCACGCTGGCCGCGCTGCCGCCGTACTCGCTCACCTACGACCCGACGGTGATCCCGCAGCTCGGCAAGGTCCTGGTCAAGCTGGGCATCACCGGCGCCCCGGGCTACTACTACCCGCCGTCCGACCCGGTGCAGCCATGACCGGCGGCCTGACGCCCGCTGCGCGGCGCGCAGCCGTAAGCACACTCGGGCCCCAGGCCAACACTGCGATGGAGAGGTGACCGGATGTCCATCGAGATAGAGCCGGAAAAGGCGCAGGAGCCAGCGGGATCAGGCCCGTCTGGCCCGGCCCGGGCCCGGCCCTGGTGGATGCGGCCGGCCGTGCACACCGGGATCATCGGCGCCGTCATCGGCTACTTCGTCGGGCACTGGCTGGGCAACTTCCTGTCCTGGCAGTACGCCCGGAACGCTCTGTCCGGCATGAACGACTTCCCGCTCGTGCTCGGCTACGTGTTCGGGACCGTCGGCTGGCTGGCCGGGCTGGGCGTGTTCAACGACCTGATCCGGCAGATGCTGGGCAAGCCGGTGCCGGTGGCCGAGGAGGAGGCGGAGGCCGCCACCGGGCTGGCCCGGTACTTCCGGTACACCCTGGACCACAAGGTGGTCGGCCTCCAGTACCTGGTCGGCATGATCGTCTACTTCTGCACCGGCGGCCTGTTCGCGATGGCCATCCGGACGGAACTGCTGTCGCCGACGTACCACATCATGAGCGCCAGCAACTACCTGATGGTGGTGGGCGAGCACGGCACCATGATGATGATGATGATGTCGTCCGTGGTGCTCGGCCCGTTCGGCCAGTACCTGATGCCGCTCATGATCGGCTCCAAGCGGATGGCCTTCCCCCGGCTGGAGGCGCTGGCCTTCTGGCTCACCCCGGCGGCCTACGTCGTCCTGCTGTCCGGCGTCCTGCTCGGCGGGTTCCCGACCGGCTGGACCGGGTACGCGCCGCTCAACGTGCAGGCCACCGAGGGCATGGACTCCTACGCGGTCGCCTTCGGGATCGCGGGCGTCGCGCTCATCCTGGCCGGGTTCAACATCTTCGTCACGATCGTCAACTACCGGGCCCCCGGCATGCGGTGGAGCCGCCTGCCGATGTTCGTCTGGTCGATGATCACCGTCTCGTTCCTCATGGTGCTGTCGGTCCCCGTGCTGGTCGGCGGGCTGTACCTGCTGGTCCTGGACCGCACCGTGGAGACCGCGAACTACGTGAACCAGCTGGGCGGCAGCAGCTACCTGTACGAGAACCTGTTCTGGTTCTTCGGGCACCCGGAGGTGTACATCCTGGCCGTGCCCGGGTTCGGCATCGTGTCCGAGCTGATCCCGGTGTTCTGCCGGAAACCGCTGTTCGGCTACCGGGTGGCCGGGGCCGGCATGATCGGGGTGGCGCTGCTGTCCTTCTTCGTCTGGCAGCACCACCTGTTCATGAGCGGCATCAACCCGGAGATGCGGCCGCTGTTCATGCTGACCACCGAGCTGATCTCCATCCCGACCGGGTTCATCTACCTGGTGGCGATGGGCACGTTCTGGAAAGCGAAGATGCGGTTCACGGTGCCGATGATGTTCGCGCTCGGGCTGTACTTCAACTTCCTGATCGGCGGGATCTCCGGGGTGTTCCTGTCCGACGTCCCGGCGGACACCACCGAGCACGGCTCGTTCTTCGTGATGGCCCACTTCCACTACACGATCATGGGCGGGCTGATCTTCGCCTTCTTCGGCGGGATCTACTACTGGCTGCCGAAGATGATGGGCATCCGGATGAACCAGAAGCTCGGCTATCTCCACTTCTGGACGATGTTCATCTTCTTCAACTCCACGTTCCTGCCGCTGTTCGCGGTGGGCATGCTGGGCCAGCCGCGCCGGGTCTACGAGTACGCCCGCAACCTGCAGGGGCTCAACGACTGGGTGTCGATCTCCTCGTTCCTGCTCGGGGCGTCGATCCTGATCTTCCTGATCAACTTCATCTGGTCCACCGTGTTCGCCCGGGAGAAGGAAGTCGCCAACCCGTGGAACTCCCGCGGGCTGGAATGGCAGGTCGCCTCGCCGCCGCCGCCCGGGAACTTCGAGCACATCCCGGTGGTGCTGGCGGGCCCGTACGACTACGGCGTGAAGGACGCGCCGCCGGTCGCCGACCTGCACCCGCCGGTCGGCGTGGTAAGCGCGTCGTACGCGACCGCTGGCACCGGAGTGGAGGCCTAGGCCATGGCGGAGCAGACTACGCAGCCGTCGTCCGAGCTGGACCGGGCGGCTGAAGAGGCCGGCTTCTACCACGAGGCGGCCCTCAACGCGGCCTGGACCGGGGCCCGGTTCGCCGTGGGCGCGCTGTCCTTCCTGTACGGGGCGTTCGCGTTCGCCTACTTCTACCTCCGCTCGGTCAACTCGGCCGGCCGGTGGCAGGGCTCCGGCTACCACGCACCCCCGATCGGGTACGGGGTCACGGTCCTGATCCTGGTCGTGGCCAGCGCGGCGATCCAGTACGTGGGCCTGCTGCGGATCAAGGCCGGGGCGAAGAACGTCTGGCAGGCCGCCAGCCTGGTGGCCCTGCTGCTCGGGGTGGCCGCGGTGGTGGTGCAGATCCTCGATCTGCTCAACCTGCCGTTCCAGCCGGGCAGTTCCGGCTTCTCCAGCGTGTTCGTCGACACCTACCCGGTCCTGCTGATCAGCTGGCTGGCCATGATGATGTGGCTGGAGATCCTGGTCATGCGGGCCCGGGCCCTCCCGGGGATCTTCTTCGTGGAGCAGCCGCCCACCTACGCGGAGGCGTTCGCGGTCCAGCGGTTCCAGTCCTCGCTGAGCGGCTTCACGCTCATCTGGAACTTCATCGCCATCGTGACGATCTTCTTCTTCATCCTGTTCTACGTGCTCTGAGCGGAAAGGAGTGGCCGGTCCGGGTGGGCTTGCGCCCACGTCAGCCACCGGCGGCCCACGACCGTCATGAACCTGGTTGTCTCGCACTGGTCGGCCAACGTGGCGGTCCTGGCCGGGTGCCTGCTGGTCACGGCAGTGCACCTGGCCGGGCTGCTCGGGCTGCGCGCCGACGCACGCCACCGCGGCGTGCCGGTGCCGCCCGGGCTGGGGCAGCAGGCGGTCGCGTTCTACTTCGGCCTGCTCGCCGTGGTGATCGCGCTGGTATCCCCGCTGGGGTACTACGCGGGCACCTTCATCTGGGTGCGCACCCTGCAGGCCCTGCTGCTCGGGATCGTGGCGCCCGCACTCCTCGTGCTCGGCGCCCCGTGGCTCGTGCTGTGGCGCGGGCTCGGCCGCCGGGCGCTACCGGGCCCGGCTGACCGCGCGATCCGGGCCGGGCTGCCAGCGGCCGCGGCGGGCTCCGTCCCGCCGCGGTGGCGTAGCTGGCCGGTGGCGGTGACGGCCCTGTTCACGCTGGTCTGGTGCGGCTGGTACGTGCCGCCGCTGTACGACGCGGGGGTGCACCACCCGCTGGTGCTCGCCGCCCAGGTGGTCAGCTATCTTGGCGTGGGTGTGCTGTTCTGGCTCCAGCTCATCGGCTCCCGCCCGTTCAGCCCGCAGTTCGGGCCGTTGCACCGGGTGATGCTCATCGCATCGTGCGTGGTCACGGGCACCATCCTGGGCATGGTGCTCGGCTTCGATCCGCACGTGCTGTACCCGGCCTACCTGGGGGTGGGACACCATCGCGTGCTGACGGTGCCCTTCGACCAGCAGGCCGGGGGAGCCGAGTTGTGGGTGCTCATGCTGCTGCCGTACGTGATCACCGGCATCGCCCTCCTCATCCAGTGGGTACATCGAGGAGGACTCGGGCGCCGTTTCCCTCGGCCTGGAGCGGATACTCCGGCCAACGAAGTCCACCTGGCCGGCCCGGACCGGGTGGCGATGACGCAGTCACCAGCAGCTCTCCGCAGGAGGATAGAGTGCACGAAGTGATTCCGCCAGCCGCGCTGGTCGGGTATAACAACGGCTCGGCCGTGATGACGCTGGTCCTGCCCCTGGGCTTCTTCATCGTGGTGATGATCGCCCTCTACTTCGTCTTCACCCGGCCGCACACGGTGCCCGGGCACCGGCCGATCTCCGGGGCCAAGCCGGTCGCCCCGGACACGGCAGCGGCGCCGTCCATCGCCGCCGCCACCGGCTTCCCGCTGGCGACGAGCACGGGCGGCACCGAGCCGCTCGCCGAGCGGGGCACCCCGCCGGTGGTCGGCGCGGCCAGCGCGGACGCGGAGCCGGCGGCCGCGGGCAGCCGGCATGGAATCCGCCGCGCCGGACAGCAGCCGCCCCGGGCAGCACGACCAGCGCCGGACAGCACGACGGACTCGACGGACAGCACGGAGGACCCAGAGTGACCCCAGCGACCGACGCGCTGCCCGTGGCTGCGGGGCGCCGCTCCGCCCGGGTGGTCGCCCGGTCGCTCTTCGCCCTGACCAAGCCCAGGATCATCGAGCTCCTGCTGGTGACCACGGTGCCCACCATGCTGCTCGCGCAGCGCGGCCTGCCGCCGGTCCGGGTGCTGCTGGTGACGCTGGTAGCGGGCGCTTTCGCGGCGGGGAGCGCCAACACCATCAACTGCTACATCGACCGGGACATCGACGCGGTGATGCGGCGCACCTCACGGCGGCCGCTCAACGGCAGGGGCCGTGAGGCGGCGGTGATCAAGCCGGCCGAGGCGCTGGTGTTCGGCATCGTCCTCGGCGCGCTGTCCACGGTGCTGCTGGGCCTGCTGGTGAACTGGCTGTCCGCGGCCCTCGCGGTCAGCGCCATCCTGTTCTACGTCTTCGTGTACACGCTGGGGCTCAAGCGCCGCACGCCGTCCAACATCGTGATCGGCGGCGCGGCCGGCTGCTTCCCGGTCCTCATCGGCTGGTCGGCGGTGACCGGGACGGTGAGCCTGCCGGCCGTCGTGCTGTTCGCGGTGATCTTCTTCTGGACGCCGCCGCACTTCTGGGCGCTGGCCATGAAGTTCCGCGACGACTACGCCGCCGCCCGGGTCCCGATGCTGCCGGTGGTCGCGTCCCCCGCCGAGGTGGCCCGGAAGATCCTCATCTACTCCTACGTGATGGTCGTGGTCACCCTGGCCCTCGCGCCGTACGCCGGCTGGGTGTACACCGCCTGCGCGGTGGCGCTCGGCGGCTGGTTCCTGGCCGAGGCGCACCGGCTGCACGCGCGGGTGGCGGCCATGCCCGATGCCCGCCGGAACATGGTGCCCGCCGCCCCGGTGCCCGCGCCCGCCCCGCCCGGTCCCGGCCGGCGCAGGCGGAGCGCCACGGCCGGAGGTCGCCACGGCCGTGGAGGTCACCGCGCCGGTCGAGGTGGTGGTGGCCGCGGCCGCCCCGGCGGACTCCGGGGTGACCGAGGGGGCGTGTGCCGGCGTGGTCCAGCCCAGCGCCAACCCGGCCCCGATGCGCCTGTTCCACCTGTCCATCGCGTACCTGACGCTGCTGTTCGCGGTCATCGCGGTCACCGCGGTGCTGCCGTGGGGCGGCTGGTAGGCCGTCCGGGCAGCAGCACCACCGCGCGCAGCCCCGGCGTGGCGTCCTCCAGCCGCACCGAGCCGCCGTGCGCGTCGGCCGTGGCCCGGACGATGGCCAGGCCCAGCCCGGCCCCGCCCGCGTCGGCGCCGTCCCGGCTCCGGCCGGCATCCAGCCGGGTGAACCGGCCGAACACCCGTTCCCGGTCCGCCTGGGGGATCCCGGGGCCGTCGTCGGCCACCGCCAGGCGGACGCACCGCCCGTCCTGGGTCACCGACACCCCGACCCGGGACCGGGCGTAGCGGACCGCGTTGTCGATCAGGTTGCCCAGCAGCCGGCGCAGCCCGTCCGGGTCCGCCGGTGACCGGGCCCGGCTGGCCCTCGGTCAGCAGCACCGGGACCCGGGCGTCGGCGTACCGGGCGACCTCGCCGGCGGCCAGCGTGGCCAGGTCCAGCTCCCGGGCCTGCCGGGGCCGTCCCCGCTCGTCCAGCCGGGCCAGGGCCAGCAGGTCCTCGGCCAGCCGGGCCAGCCGGAGCGTGTCGGCGAGCACGTCGGTGGCGGTCTGCCGCCAGTCCTGGCTGTCCGGGTGGTCCAGCGCCACCTCCAGCTGGGCCCGGATGCTGGCGATCGGGCTGCGCAGCTCGTGGGCGGTGTCGGAGACGAGGCCGCGCTGCCGCTCCTGGGCCGCGCCGAGCCTGCTGAGCATGTCGTTGAGGGTGATCGCGAGGCTGCGCACCTCGTCCTTGGCGGCGGGCACGGCCAGCGCGTGCGGGCGGCCGGTCCGGGTCACCTCCTGCGCGCCGCGGTTCAGTTCCGCGATGGGCCGCAGGGTGGAGCCCACGATCAGCCAGATGGCCCCGGCCAGCAGGATCAGCAGCACCGGCGTCCCGATCACCAGCGCGTGGGCCAGCAGGGCGAGGCTGTCCTGGACCTGGCCGTAGGCCACCGCCGCGATGACGGTGCCGCCGTCCCGGGTCGGCACCGCGGCCACCCGGACCAGGTCGGGGAGGTCGAACGGGCGCCCGTTCAGGAACACCGTCCGGCCGTCCCGGGCATCGGCCGCGGCCTGCGCCGGGGGCAGCAGCGGCACCAGCCAGTCGCCGTCCGGTGACACGTCCACGATCCGGCCCGCGGCGTCGAGGACCTGCACGCTGACGGTCCCGGGCACCAGCACCGGGTCGGGCAGCCGGTTGCTGTTGGCCAGCGTCGCCGACCTCGGTGGCGCCCTGCCGGGCCGAGTTGTCCAGGGTCCGGGTCAGCGAGGCCGCGAGGGTGACGCTGAGCAGCAGCGCCGCCGCGGCCAGCGCCAGCGCGAGTCCCGCCGTGGAGGCCAGCGTGACGCGGGCCCGCAGGCTGCGCCGCCGCCACCAGCCCGCCAGCCCGTTCACCTGCTCGCCTCCCGGGGCCGGGCGGCCCTGGTCAGCCGCCGTCCGCGGCCAGCCGGTAGCCGGCCCCGCGCACGGTCTGCAGGGCGTTGCGCCCGAACGGCACATCGATCTTGCGCCGCAGGTAGCCGGCGTATACCTCGACCACGTTGAGGTCGAGTGAGTCGTAGCTGTCCCAGACGTGCTCCAGCAGCTCGGACTTGGACACCACCTGCCCGGGCCGCCGGATCAGGTACTCCAGCACGGCGAACTCCCGGGCGGTGAGCGAGATCTCGGCCTCCCCGCGGCGGACCCGGCGGGTCGCCGGGTCCAGGGACAGGTCGCCCGCCCGGAGCAGGGCAGGCCGGGGCCTGGCGCCGCGGCGGAGCAGGGCACGCAGCCGGGCGGCCAGCACCACGTAGGAGAACGGCTTGGTCAGGTAGTCGTCGGCGCCCAGGTCCAGGCCATCCGCCTGGTCATACTCGCCGTCCTTGGCCGACAGGATCAGGATCGGCACCCAGTTCTCCTCGGCCCGCAGCTGCTGGCACACCGCGTACCCGGACACCTTGGGCAGCATCAGGTCGAGGACCACCGCGTCGTAGCCGCCCTCCCGGGCGGCGTGCAGGCCATCCTCCCCGTTGTGGGCCACGTCCACCGCGAAGCCCTCGGCGGCCAGGCCACGGCGGACCGCGGCGGCCAGCCGCTGTTCGTCTTCCACGACGAGCACTCGCACGGCCCCGAGAGTACCCTGCCGCCCGGTCATCCGGGCCGCCACGTGGCGGCGGCGCCGCGCCCGTTCGCGCTGCCCAGCGGCGCTCACAGTTTGGGCACAGAAATGGTGCTGCATGATGGGAGGAGCGGGGAGGCGCCCGGCCAGCGCCGAACCCGCGCCAGTGACATGGCAGCGGCCCGGAAGCGCGCCGGCTGCCGACGTGAGGCACAGAAGTGAGGTTCACGATGACAGCGCTGCCGATGTTGTCCCGGCACGCGAGGTGGGCGGTCCCGGTCGGTGCCGTGGCTATCGCCGCCGCCGTGACGGCCGGTTCCATGATCAGTGCCGCCCAGGCGTCTCCCGAGCTGCCGGCCCGCACGCCCGCGCAGCTGCTGGCCGCGTTGGCCGGGCGGACCGCCCCGCCGCCCGCGTTCACCGGGACCGTGGTGGAGACCGCGTCGCTGGGCATCC
The DNA here is from genome assembly GCA_963840195.1 of uncultured Actinomycetes bacterium. Classification (GTDB taxonomy): domain Bacteria; phylum Actinomycetota; class Actinomycetes; order Streptosporangiales; family Streptosporangiaceae; genus RYN-230. The sequence continues at coordinate 362,907 of CAWIYD010000009.1, read as the reverse complement.
CGCAGCTGCCCGGCCTCGGGAACCAGAACTCGGCCACGTCCCTGCTGGCCGGATCGCACACCATCAAGATCTGGTACGCCAACCCGGCCCACTTCCGGCTGTCCATGCCCGTGCCGATGAGCGAGAGCGACCTGATCCGGGGCGGCCGCCAGGTGTGGATGTGGCAGAGCAGCACGAACAGCGTGACCAGAATGCAGCTGCCGGCCAAGGCACCCGCCGGGGCGGCGCCCATGCCCACCACCGCGCCGACCGGGGTCCCGCTCACCCCGCAGCAGGCGGCCAGCGAGGCGCTCAAGGCGGTCGGGCCCAGCACCAACGTCAGCGTGCAGCGCACCGTCTCGGTCGCCGGGCAGCCCGCTTACCAGCTCGCGCTGAGCCCGAAGTCGGGGAACTCGCTGATCGGCCGGGTGACGATCGCCATCGATGCGGCCAAGAACGTGCCGCTGCGGGTCCAGGTGTTCGCCCGCGGGGCGCGCACGCCCGCGTTCCAGGTCGGCTTCACCTCGATCTCGTACGTGGCCCCGGCCGCGGCCAACTTCGGCTTCACCCCGCCGCGCGGCGCCAAGGTGAAGAACGTCACCCTGCCCACCGGTGCCATGCACAGGTCCGCCGCCGCGACGGGCCAGGCGGCTGCCGGGCAGCCCCAGGTGATCGGCAAGGACTGGCTGTCGGTGGCGGTGCTGCCCGCCTCGGCCCTGGGCGGGCTGACCGGGATGGGCGGCGCGGCCAGCGCGTCCGCCGGGCAGGCGGCCGGGTCCGCGGTCGCGGGTTCCGGCGGCGGCAGCGGCGAGAGCGCCGCGGTCATGGGGGCGCTGCTCGGCTCGGCCAAGGCCGTGCACGGGACCTGGGGCAGCGGCCGGCTGCTGCGCACCAGCCTGCTCTCCGTGCTGATCACCAGTAACGGCCATGTGCTGGTCGGGGCGGTCACGCCGTCGGTCCTGTACGCCGCCGCGGCCCAGGTGAAGTGAGCGCCGGCTGAGGTGAGTACCGATCAGGCAGGACCAGCCCAGGCAGGACCGGGGACGGCGGCGGCCGCCCCCGGGCCGGAGCCGGCCGGGCAGGCGGCGGGGGACCAGCAGGTCACCCCGGCGATCGTCACCAGCGGGCTGACCAAGCGGTTCCGCAGTGGCCAGGTGGCCGTGGACGACCTCGCCATGGTAGTCCCGCGGGGCAGCGTCTACGGCTTCCTCGGGCCGAACGGCTCGGGCAAGACCACCACGATCCGGATGCTGCTCGGCCTGGCCTACCCGACCCGCGGCACGGTGGACCTGCTCGGCGTGCCGATGCCGGCCGGCACCGTGCGGGTGCTGCCCCGGGTCGGCTCGCTGGTCGAGGGGCCCGCGTTCTACCCGCAGCTGTCCGGGCGGGACAACCTGGCCCGGCTGGACGCGGCGGACCGGACCGCCGACCCGGGCACCGCCCGGGCCCGGATCGGCGCGGCACTGGACCGGGTCGGGCTGCTCGCGGCCAAGAAGAAGCACTTCCGGGCCTACTCCCTGGGCATGAAGCAGCGGCTGGCCATCGCGGCCAGCCTGCTCCGCCCGCGCGAGCTGATCATCCTGGATGAGCCGACCAACGGCCTGGACCCGCAGGGCACCCGCGAGGTCCGCGGCCTGATCCGGGAGATCGCCGCGGACGGGATCACCGTGCTGGTGTCCTCGCACCTGCTGGCCGAGGTGGAGCAGATCTGCACCCAGGTGGGGGTGATGCGGACCGGCAAGCTGGTGTTCCAGGGATCACTGGAGGAACTGCGCACCCGGGGCGCGGCCCGGATCTGCGTCCGTACCCCGGAACCGCAGCGCGCCGCGGAGGTGCTGGCCAAGCTGGGGCTGGCTGAGGCGGCGGCGGGCGACGGCGAGGCCACCGCCCTGCTGGGCGAGGTCGCGCCGGAGCACGTCTGCCGCGAGCTGGTGTACGCCACCGTGCCGGTGGCCGGGCTGGACACGCCCCGCCCCAGCCTGGAGGACCTGTTCGTCGGGCTGACCGGGGAGGGTTTCGATGTCGACGGCTGACCTGGCGGCGGCCCCGGACGGCCGCGCGCTGGCCCGGCGGGAGCGGGCACCGGGGGCCGTTAGGCAATGGAACCGGATGCTCGCATCGGAGCTGCGCCTTATCTTCCGGCGCTGGCGCAACCTGGCGCTGCTGGCCGTGCTGGTCGTGCTGCCGGTGGTGCTGGGCATCGGGCTGCGGGTATCCACGCCGCACGGCGGCGGGGGCGGGCCGAACGCGGCGTTCTTCGCGCAACTGGCCGGGAACGGGGTGTTCCTGTCCTTCCTGGCCCTGACCATCCTGCTCACCCTGGTGCTGCCGCTGGTGGTGGCGGTGGTGTCCGGGGACTCGATCGCCGGCGAGGCGGGCCTGGGGACGCTGCGCTACCTGCTGACCGTGCCCGCGGGCCGGACCCGGCTGCTATCGGTCAAGTACGCCGCCGTGGTCATCTTCGGGCTGGCCGCCTCCCTGATCGTCTCGGTGGTATCCCTGATCATGGGGGCCATCCTGTTCCCGATCGGGCCGGTGACGCTGCTGTCCGGGACCACCGTGCCGCTGGCCGAAGGGCTGCTGCGGCTGCTGTACGTGACGCTGTTCGTCGCGGCGGCCATGGCCGCGCTGGGCGCCATCGGCCTGGCCATCTCCACGCTCACCGAGCACCCGATCGGCGCGATCGCGGCCATCCTGGTGCTCGCCGTGGCCAGCGAGGTGGCGGACAACGTGCCCCAGTTCTCGGTGATCCACCCCTTCCTGCCGACGCACTTCTGGCTGTCCTTCGACGCGCTGCTCCGCTCGCCGATCGCCACCGGCGACCTGGTGCACGGGCTGCTGTCCTTCGCCGCCTACATCGTGATCTTCGGCTCGATCGCCTGGGCCCGGTTCACCAGCGCGGACGTCACCAGCTGAGTCAGGGGCTGCCCAGCGGGCGACCAGGCGGTCGGGTCCAGGGTGCCGTCCACCGCGGCCTGGGCGACCTCGGTGAGGCGCAGGTTCTTGTTCCGGGCGAAGCCTCGCAGCCGGGCGAACGCGTCCGCCAGGCTGATCCCGGCCCGCTCGGAGATCACCCCCTTGGCCTGCTCGATGACCACGCGGCTGGTCAGCGCGCTGGACAGCTGCTCGTTGAGGCGCTGCGCCTCGGTGCTGACCCGGTGCTGGACGATGCTGAGCGAGGCGAGGTCGGTGAACGCGCGGGCGACGATGACATCCGCCTCATCCAGCGGAACACGGTCGGCGCTGAGCAGGTTCAGCGCGCCGAGCGTCACGTCCCGCAGCCGCAGCGGCAGCGCGGACGCCGACTGGAAGCCGGCCTGCAGGGCCGCGTCGGCGAAGTTGGGCCAGCGCCCCGCGCCGGCCACCAGGTTCTCCTGCCGGACCGGCTCACCGCTGCGGTAGGCGTCGAAGCAGGGGCCCTCCTCGGCCTGCAGCTCGAACAGTTCCAGCAGGCGCATGGCCTCGCTGGAGGAGGCCACCAGCCCCAGGCTGCCGGACGGCGCGGCCAGCATCACCCCGGCCGCGGACACGCCGAGCAGGTTGACGCACCGGTCGGTGAGCCCGGTGAGCAGATCCACGACGTCGTAGTCGTCGACGAGGGTGTCAGCCATCTCGACCAGGGAGCGCACCACCTCGGCTTCACGGGTCATCTCAACCACCTTCTCTGAGCGCCCGCAGCCCGCAGGCTGCCAGGCGGCAGTCCGGGCCTTCAGTGACGATCCTAGTGGCGGTGGTGCCCCGGCCGGAGAGGCAAGGGGCCGGGTCATCGGAGCCGCAGCGTGCGGGCGATGATGTCCCGGGCCACCTCGCCCAGCAGCCGGTCGTGGCTGAACGCGAACGCCCGCAGCCGGATCAGTGCCTCGGTCACGCTGATCCCTTCCTGGACCGAGACTATTCCGGCCGCGTTGTGCACCGTGAAATGGAAGTCCGCGCCGGCCTCGAGTTCCTGCGCCATCGCGTCGGCGGGCGCCCCGGCCTGCGCGTCGAGTACCCACCGGGCCGTCACGTCGGCCACCACCAGGGCGTCAGCGTGCTGGTCGGCGCTCAGCGGGCCCGGCCGGTCCCGGTACAGGTTGAGCGCGCCGAGGCGCGCCGTGCCGACCCGCAGCGGGAACCCGAACACCGCCCGGACCCCCGCCTCCAGTACCGGCGGGCTGAACGCGGCCCACCGGCGGGCCGCCGGCTCGGCCAGGTCCGGCTCGGCCACCACCGCGTCCAGCTGGTAGGCATCGACACACGGGCCCTCACCCAGGGTGTACTGCAGATCCTCGATCAGCTTGCTGACCTCGTCGCTGGCGCACAGCGACCCGCGGGGGATGTCACCGGACATGAGCATGACCCCGGCGCCGTTCATGCCGGTGATCCTGGGGCACACCGCGCACAGCCGGGAGGCCGGCCACCCGCTGCCCTCGGCGGAGAGTTCCGCCAGTATCCGGTGCAGCCTGTCGGCGGCCACGTCACCGCCCCCGTCCGCGGCCGCCCGCGGCAGGGCCGACGGCACCGCGGCACTCGTTCACCTGCCAGCTCCTTCAGTGGAGGAAGGAAAGCGTCAGCAGGGTCTGGACTCGACGCCCTTCCGGGCCGGCCCGGGCTGCCGGGCCGTTCGGCACCAACCTACGCCATAGGCGGGCCGGCGGCAGCCGCGCCGCGGGCAGCCGGAGCGGCCGCAGTCCGCCCGGTCAGGGCGTGCTCGGGCCATCCAGGCCGGCGGCGGCACGGGCCCGGCGGGCCGCGCTACCGGGGCCCGCTGTGACGGCGTATCGTCGGACTCAGACGATCAGCAGTAAGCAGCCGTGCTGCGCCCGTGCGGGTGCAGTAACCGCGTCGCTCCAGACCCTGGCGGCACGGCCAGTCGTGGCCGGATCTCACCTCGAAGGTGCGCCAGTGATGTCCCCAGTCAGCCTTCTTCGGCGGGTGCCCGCTGGATCATCCGTGCCGTGCCCGCCGGCGGCGCCGTGTCGTGCCACCGTGCCGTGCCGTGCCCGCCGTGCCGCCGCCGTGCAGTCATCACCACCGAGTTGCGCGCGTCGCGCCGCCGGGAGCACCGCTGTGCAGTTATCACCCCAAAGTTGTGCGCAATCTTTAAGAACTTGCTTAGTTATCTATGATGATGTGCAGTGTGCTAGGCAGGTCAGCGCATGCGGGGTACGGTGACAGCACTGCTCCGGACCCTGGCAGCGCAATCGCGGGTATCTGCGGTTGCGTGGCGGGGGCCGGATTTTTTCGGCCGTGGAATTACCCGCCAGCCTGCTGTCCCGGCGGGAGGCTAGGGGGGCATCTCCTCGCCGGGAGGGGGGATCGGCAGCACGCTGCTGCCGGGCGGGAACCCCGCGCGGCGGAAGGAACCCGTAACGGGCTTCCGCTGCGCGGGGCTCCGGCTGCGCCGTTCGGTGCTATCCCTTGAGGCTGGGGAAGTCCTCTTCCCAGAACTCCAGGGTGCCGCGGGTCTCGGCGGTGCCGAGGGTGCCGGGCTCGCCGAGCCGTACCGCCTCCTGGGTGCGCAGTTCCACCCGGCGGATCTTGCCGGAGATCGTCTTGGGCAGGTCGCTGAACTCCAGCCTGCGCACCCGCTTGTAGGGAGCCAGCCGCTGGCGGGCGTAAACCAGGATGGACAGCGCCGTCTCGGCCGACGGCGACCAGCCCGCGGCCAGCGTCACGTACGCCTTGGGCACCGCGGACCGCATCGGGTCGGGTGATGGCACCACCGCGGCCTCGGCCACCGCCTCGTGCTCGATCAGCACGCTCTCCAGCTCGAACGGGGAGATCCGGTAATCCGAGGCCTTGAACACGTCGTCGGTCCGGCCGATGTAGGTGAGGTAGCCGTCAGCGTCCCGGCTGGCCACGTCCCCGGTGTGGTAGTACCCGTCGCGCATGGCCTCCGCGGCGCGCTGGGCGTCCCCCCGGTACCCGGTCATCAGCCCGAGCGGGCGCCGGGACAGGTCCAGGCACATCTCGCCCTCGCCAGCGGGCTGCCCGGTCACCGGGTCCACCAGCACCACGTCGTAACCCGGCAGCGGGCGGCCCATCGACCCCAGGCGGACCGGCTGCCCCGGCGAGTTCCCGGCCTGGGCCGTGGTCTCGGTCTGGCCGTAGCCGTCCCGGACGGTGCGGTTCCAGGCCCGGCGGACCTGCTCGATGACCTCCGGGTTGAGCGGCTCCCCGGCCGCTACGCACTCGCGCAGCCGGGTCACGTCACAGCTGGCCAGGTCGGCCTGGATGAGCAGCCGCCACACGGTCGGCGGCGCGCAGAACGTGGTCACCCCGCACTCGCCGATGGTGTCCATCAGCGCCTGCGCGGAGAACCGCTCGTAGCCGAGCACCAGCGCGGTCGCGCCCGCGTTCCACGGCGCGTACACGTTGCTCCAGGCGTGCTTGGCCCAGCCCGGCGAGGAGATGTTCAGGTGCACGTCGCCGGGCTGCAGGCCGATCCAGTACATGGTGGACAGGTGCCCGGCCGGGTACGAGGCGTGGGTGTGCTCGACCAGCTTGGGCTGCGCGGTGGTGCCGGAGGTGAAGTACAGCAGCAGCGGGTCGCCGGCCCGCGTCACGCCGTCCGGGACGAACTGCTCGCTGGCCGCCGCCGACTCGGCCAGCGAATGCCAGCCCGCGGGCGGCTCGCCGCCGAAGCCGAGGCTGACCGCGATCGGGGTCCAGTCGCCGGGCACGGTGCTGAACCGGCCGGCCAGCGCGGTCTCGGTCACCACGTGCCGGACGGCGCCCCGGGCCACCCGGTCGGCCAGGTCCTCCGGCCCGAGCAGGGTGCTGGCCGGGATGATCACCACGCCGAGTTTCATGGCGGCCAGGATGACCTCCCACAGCGGCGCGATATTGCCCAGCATGAGCAGCAGCCGGTCGCCTCGCCGGGCACCGAGGCCCCGCAGCCAGTTGGCCACCTGGCTGGACCGGGCGGCCAGGGCGCCGTAACTCATCCGGGCGGCTGCGTCGGAGTCCGCGACGATGCGCAGCGCGTCGCGGTCCGGGTGCTCGGCGGCGATGACGTCGAACCAGTCGAGGGCCCAGTTGAACTCCTCCAGCCGCGGCCAGGAGAACTCGGCCACGGCGGCCTGATAGTTCACCCGGTGCCGGAGCAGCAGGTCCCGGGCGGAGCGGAAGGCAAGCGTCGGTGATTGCACATCGGTCATCTGGTCATCGTGGCAGGTCTGCGCGATGACCGGGAGATGCCGGGCCGCGGTCAGTGCCGGTGCGGCCGGTCAGTGCCGGGGCGGCCGGTCAGCCGGGACTGTCAGCCAGCCATAGTGCCAGGCCATGCCATTGGTCTGAGGTGAGGGCGGTAGCGGGCGCCCCCGGGTGCGCGCCTGCCTCGATCAGGGCACGGCGGAGGACGCGCGGCGGTGGCAGCCGGGCATCGCGGTTCGTTAGGCCAGAAAAGGCATGCTGGGCGGGGGCGGACGGGTGCCGGTAGGCCACGCGGAGCAGGCGGCGCAGCAGCGCCTGGCCCGGGCGGGAGCCGGCCAGCGGGCGCGGCCGCGCGGACAGGTGCGCGGCGGCCACCCGGGGCGGCGGCGCGAAGCTGCCCGGCGGCACCCGGCGCACCAGCCGGAACTCATACCGCGCCGTCCACCAGGCCATCTCCGCGCTGCGGGGGATGGGTGCGGTCAGCGCCCGGGCCGCCCCCCAGCCGATGATCAGGTCGGCGCCGGCCAGCGGGACGGACGGGTCGCCCGCCAGCCGGCGCAGCAGCACGGTGCCCGCCGCGAACGGGATGTTCGCCACGACCAGGAACTCCCGGCGCGGCAGCGGGATCTCACGCAGGTCGGCGGTGAGCACGGTGACCAGCGGGGAGCCCGCCATCCGGCGGCGCAGCCCGCTGGCCGCCCGCGGATCCCGCTCCACCGCGATCACCCGTGCGCCGCGGGCGGCCAGCGCGGCGGTGATCTCGCCATGACCGGCGCCCAGGTCCACCGCCAGCCGCCCCGGGCCGGCCCCGGAGGCCCGGACCAGGTGCCGGATCAGCGCCGGGTCACGCAGGAAGTGCGCACCGCGCGGGTTGGGCGACGCCTGGTGGCGTGCTGTGGGCTGGCGTCCGGCGGCCTGGCGGGCTGCTGCTGCTGCTCGCGCCGCCGCTGGCCGCCGCCGGGCACGCCGCACCATGACCATCTGCATGGCAGCTCCCGGTTGCCGGTGGTCAGCCTGGCGGCTGCGGACCGGATCACGGTAGGCCCTCCCGCGCGCCCGCGGCGACTGATTTTCCGGCGCTGCCTTGCCCGGGCTGCCTGCCTGCTGCCCGGGCTGCCTTGCCCGGGCTGCCTTGCCCGCGCTGCCTGCCCGCGTTGCTTTTCCCGCGCGGCCAGGTCCGGTAACCGCCAGGCTGCCTGGTCCGATACCCGCCGGACTTCCGGGGCCGGCCGGCCGACGATGGAGGCATGACTACCTCACTACTCACCGCCCAGGCCGGTGGCACGACGTCCGCGACCGCGGGACCGGGGCGGGCCGGCCGCCGGTACCTGGCCCGGGCCATCGATCAGGCCGTGCTGGCGGGCCTGCGGGCCGCCGACGACGCTCGGGAACCCGCCCCGGCTGCTGACCGACACCGAGGGCGGCAGCCCGCTGCGCTGCTGCCTGCGCGCCAGCGCGCCGGGGGAGCGGGTCGCCCTGGTCTCCTACGCCCCGCTGCGCCGCTGGGCGCGGTCCACCGGGGCTGATCCCGGCCCCTACGACGAGGTCGGGCCGGTCTTCATCCACCCCGCTCCGTGCCCCGGCCCGGCCGGTGACGGTCTCCCGGCTGCCCTGCTCGGCGCGCCCCGGGTGTTCCGCGCCTACTCGGCCCGGGGACACATCCTGGGCGGATGGCCGTTCGGCCTGGACGGCACCGACCCGGCCAGCGTGGCCGGCACCAGCCCGGCCAGCGCAGACGGCGCCGGCGTCGGCGGCGCAGGCGTCGGCGGCACAGGCGCCGGCGGCACTGGCGCCGGCGGCGCACGCGTCCGGGGCACCGGTCCCGCCGGGGCCGCCGAGGCGCTGCTGGCGGACATCTACGCCGACCCGGCGGTCGCCGTGGTGCACGTGCGCGCGATGGCGTTCGGCTGCTTCCTCTTCGAGGCCCTCCGCGGCGCCCCCGCCCCCCTCCCCGGCCGCTGAGCCCGCTCCCGGGGCGCGAACGAACTACATGGTTGTCGCAGCCATACACATGGATGTGCATGAACGGCCCAGCCATGTAGTTAGGCCCGCGCGATCCTCCGCGTCCTCTGGGGGCGGCGGTGGCTATGGGGCCGGTGTTACCCGGGAAGGCGGGATCGCGGGGGCCGGGCGAGGGCGTCGGCGGCTGTCCGGCCGGCACGGTAGCGTTTCGGGACATGGCCCCCGGTGAAGACGGCGTGCCCGAGGTCCCGGAGCTGCTGGCCGCCGCCGTAGCCGGGATCGGCGGGGCGGAGCGGCCCGGCCAGGTGGCGATGGCCGAGGCCGTCGAGAAGAGCCTGCGGTCCGGCGGGCACCTGGCCGTGCAGGCAGGCACGGGGACCGGGAAGTCACTGGCCTACCTGGTGCCCGCGCTGGCGCACGCCATGTCCACCGGCACGGCGGTGGTGGTGGCCACGGCGACGATCGCGCTGCAGCGCCAGCTGGTCGACCGGGATCTGCCCCGGCTCAGCGACGCCCTCGAGCCGCTGCTCGACCGGCCGCCGGTGTTCGCCATCCTCAAGGGCCGCCGGAACTACCTGTGCCTGAACCGGCTGCGCTCGGGCGCCCCGGAGGAACCCGCCGACATGCTGTTCGACCCGGGCGCGGTGTCCGCGGTCGGCAAGCAGGTGCAGCGGCTGGCCGGGTGGGCCGAGACGACCACCACCGGGGACCGCGACGACGTGGTCCCCGGGGTAGACGACCGGGCCTGGCGCCAGGTCTCGGTGCCGGCCACCGAGTGCATCGGCGCGCAGCGCTGCCCGTTCGGTACCCGGTGCTTCGCTGAGCGGGCCCGCGACGCGGCCGGGAAGGCGGACATCGTGGTCACCAACCACGCGCTGCTCGCCATCGATGCGCTGGAGGATTACCCGGTGCTGCCCGAGCACGACGTGGTCATCATCGACGAGGCGCACGACCTGGTGAACCGGGTCACCACCCAGGCGGCCGGCGAGCTGTCCGCCGCGGCGCCGGACACCGCGGCCCGCCGCTGCGCCCGGCTCGCCTCCGCCGACGCCGTGGCCCGGCTGCGGACGGCGGGGGAGGCGCTCGCGGTCCTGCTGCCGGGGGTTCGTGACGGCCGGATCGACGTGCTGGACGACGCGGTGGCCACGGCCCTGGCCGCGCTGCGGGAGGCCGCGGGCGGGTGCGCCGCCGAGGTCCGTGCCACGGCCAAGGAGAAGGGCGCCCAGGAGGGCGGGGAGGGCGCCGACCAGCTGACCGCGGTGCGGGCCGCGCTGGCCATGCTCGACGACCTGGCGCGGACGTCCGACCGGATCCTGGCCGCGTTCGGCCCGGCGATCCCGGACCGCCGCGAAGTGGTCTGGCTGGACCGCCCGTCCGGCCCGGACCAGCGCCGCCCGGTCACGCTCCAGGTAGCGCCGCTCGAGGTGGGCGGGCTGCTCGCGGAGCGGCTGTTCCGCCGGCGGCGGGTGGTGCTGACGTCGGCCACGCTGGTCCTGGGGGGCTCATTCCAGCCGCTGGCGCGCCAGTGGGGCCTGCCCGCCCTCCCGGTCGCGCAGGACCCGGCCGGGGACGGGGAAGCGCCCGGGGACGGGGAAGCGCCCGGGGAAGGGACGGCGGACGCGGGCAGGCACCCGGCCGTGGGGGGCGTCGCGCCCCGGAACGAGCGGCGGCCGGGGACGGAGAAGCGAGCGCCCCGAGGGCGGGCGCGCCAGATGGTCCCGGGACCGGGGATCCCCCCGGGGTCCCGGACCGGCCGGAGCCCGCGAATGGCCCCGGGCCCGCGGACGGGCCGGCGGCCTCACTTGCGGCCGGGATCGCAGCAGCCGGCACGGACGCGCCTAGCCGTGCGGACGGGCCTAGCCGTGCGGACGGGCCGGCTGCCACCGGGCGCGGGGCGGACCTGGCCTGGACCGGGCTGGACGTCGGCTCGCCGTTCGACCACCCGCGGCACGGGATCCTGTACGTGGCCCGCCATCTGCCGCCACCGGGGCGGGACGGGCTGCCCAGCGCCTACCTCACCGAGCTGCGTGAGCTGATCACCGCGGCCGGCGGCCGGACCCTCGGGCTGTTCTCCTCGATGCGGGCGGCCCGGCAGGCCGCCGCGGAACTGCGGGCCGAACTCGACCTCCCGCTGCTGTGCCAGGGCGAAGACGCCACGGCCCAGCTGATCCGGCAGTTCGCCGAGGACGAGCCGACCTGCCTGTTCGGCACGCTGTCACTGTGGCAGGGGGTGGACGTCCCCGGGTCGGCGCTGCAACTGGTGGTCATCGACCGGATCCCCTTCCCCCGTCCCGATGACCCGCTGGCCTCGGCCCGGCAGCGGGTGGTAGCGGCGCGGGGCGGCAACGGCTTCATGACCGTGGCGGTCTCGCACGCCGCGCTGCTGCTCGCCCAGGGCGCCGGGCGCCTGCTCCGCACCATGCAGGACCGGGGCATGGTCGCGGTCCTGGACCCGCGGCTGGCGACGGCGCGGTACGGCGGCTTCCTGCGGGCCACCCTGCCGCCGTTCTGGGCCACCACCGACCCGGAGGTGGCCCGTGGTGCGCTGCGCCGGCTGGCCGGGGGCGGTTCCTGAGCTGCCGGGGGTAAGCCCTCACCCGGCGGAGTGATGGCCGGATCGCAGCGTTCGGGCCGGGTATTACCGTCCATGCCGATCTGGGCCGGGCGTATCGGGCAGACTTGGCTCTGTGGATCAGTTACGGGAGGCATCGGTCCTGGGGGGCCGGTTCCGGCTGATTGAGCCAGTCGGAACCGGGGGTCAGGGCCAGGTATGGCGGGCGTCCGACTGGATGTCCCGCCATGACGTCGCGGTCAAGGTGCTCGATGCGCACCCGGCCGGGGATGCGGTGGCCCAGGCCCGGTTCCGCCTCGTCGCGCGCACGGTGGTCCAGCTGTCCGGCCCGGGCATCGTCCCGGTGCGCGAGTATGGCGAAGCCGCGCTGCCGGAGGGCATCACCCTGCCCTACCTGGTCCGGGATCTGGTCGGCGGGCAGACCCTGGAGCAGCGGCTGTCGGAGGGGCCGTTGGCGGCCGGGGAGGCGCTCCAGGTGGTCGCCGCGGTGTCCGGGGCCCTGGCGGCCTCGCACCGGGCCGGGGTGGCGCACGGGCACCTGGTCCCGGCGAACATCGTGCTCGGGCCGGCCGGGGTCGAGGTGACCGACTTCGGCCTGTGGGGGCTGCGGCAGCCGGCCGGGGCCGAGTATCCAGGACTGTCGTACGCGGCCCCCGAACTGGCCGACGGCGGCCCGGCCACCCCGGCCGCCGACATGTATGCGCTCGGCGTCGTGTTCATCGCCTGCCTGGCCGGGATCGGCCCCGGTGCCGCGGCTGGCCCGGAGGCCGGGACCGGGGACGCCACCGGGGTGCGGGCGGGTGCCCAGGACGAAGGGCAGGCCGGCGCCCGGAGGCCCGGCGGCGCCGCGTTCGGCGCTACGGCGCTGGACGCTGTCCCGCCCGGCCTGGCCGCCCTGTGGGCCGCCTGCCTGGGGCCCAGCCCGATGGAACGCCCCAGTGCCGCACATGCCGCCGTGATGTCCCGGCAGATGCTGTCCGGCGGCCTGGCCGCGGACGCCTGGTCGGCCGCGCCCGAGCAGGCGACTGTCCCGCTCGATCAGCCGGCCTGGCCCGGCCCCCCGCTGGATCACACCAGCGACCCTGGGACGCTGCATGCCGGGACCGCCCGGCCCGCTCAGGAGGCGGCGGGCGTCCCGGCCGGTGCCGAACCGGGCCCGGGGGCCGCGGTCCCGGCCGGTGTCCCGCTCACCGCCGGCGCCCCGACGGTCCCCGCCGCCGCCCGCCGGGCCCGCCGCAGGCGTGCGCTCTCGCGGCGCGGCCGGGTAGTCACCGCCGGGGTGGTGACCGCCTCCGCCGCCGCGGTGGTGGCGGCCGTGCTGGCGTCCTCGCTGGGCGGTCGGCCGGTCACCCCGGGCGCGCTGGCCCACACGGCCCGGGCCGTCAGCACCACGGGGGCCCCGGGAACTCCAGGGGGGACCGGCCAGGCCCCGACTCCGGAGGTCACCCGGTCCGTGCTCGCCTCGACGTCCCCGCCGACGGCTCCGCCCCAGTCCCCGCCCCTGACGCCGCTGGCCGCGGTCAACCAGATATCCCGGACCATCACCGCCGACGTGGCGTCGGGCCAGATGCGCCAGGACGTCGGGGTCGACTTCGGCAACCTGATCCGGCCGGTCGTGAACGAGCTGGAACAAGGCCAGCAGGCCCCGGTCGTCCAACTCGCGGCCGCCCTGCGGGCCAAACTCTGGACCCGGGTCAGTGAAGGCGCCGTCACCGTCGCCGCCGCGAGCATGCTGAACAACGAGTTCTCCGCGCTGTCCCGGAGCGCCGCGAGTTCGTGATGTTGACTTTGCCCACACCCCGGTGTGGGCAAAGTCAACATCATCAGCCAGATGGCCCGGCTGCTGGGAGCGGTGTTGCTGCTGTGGCTGCTGATGGAGGTGGCCGGGGCCTCAGCCCCGGCCACCTGCCCGTATCAGCGGTCAGTTGTTGGCGCAGGCCGTCCCGTTGACGGACAGCACGGTCGGGGCCGGGTCCTGACCGGTGTCAGTGCCGTTGAAGCCGATGCTGACCGTCCCGCCGTTCGCGGCGATGGTCGAGTTCCAGCTGGCCGCGTTCACGGTCACGTTCAGGCCGCTCTGTGACCAGCTGCCGTTCCAGCCGGACTGCACCGCCTCCCCGGCCGCCGGGAAGGTGAAGCTGAGCGTCCACGGGTTGATCGCCGTGGTGCCCTTGTTGGTGATCGTGATCGATCCGCCGAAGCCGCCCGGCCAGCTGCTGGTCACCGCGTAGTGCACCGCGCAGCTGCTGTTGGCCGGGGGCGGCACGGTGAACGTCACCGGCGCGGACGGCAGCGACGTGTTGCCGTGGCTGTCCACGGCGACCACGTCATAGGTGTAGCTCGCCCCCACGGTCAGGCCGGACAACGACAGCGTGGTGCTGGTCGTCGTGCCGACCAGCGTGGTGGCGCCGCCACTGCCCTGCTGGTACACCTGGTAGTCGGCGACCGGGTAGGTTCCGGCGGCCGCCGCCGGCCAGGTGAGCGTGGCCACCCCGGAGGTGTTGCCGGAGGTGGACGAGGACAGCCCGGAGGCGACCGGCAGGCCGGGCGCGCCCGGCGCGGTCACCCCGGTCCCCCCGGAACCGGGCAGCTGGACCACGGTCAGCGTGTACGGCTGCACCGTCACGGACGACGTGGAACTGCCGGTGGCCGAGGTGATCGAGGTGCCGTTAAGGCCATAGGTGTAGACCGTGGGCGACCCGGACGGCGTGAAACCGCTGTAGGTCAGGCCGACCGTATAGGCATTCGACGGGTCCTCGTTGTCGATGAGCACGTCCAGCGAGCCGCCCGCCCGGCGGACGGCGTGCACCCGCACCAGCGCGTTGCTGGAGGTCGAGGTGACGAGGGTGTCGCCCGGTGAGCCGAGCTTGGTGAGCATCTCGGCGGCGTAGTACGGGGCGAACGGTGTCTCCGGGGTCGGCTCGGTGTACCCGCTGCCGTTGCTGCCGTTGGAGAACATCCCCGAGTCGCCGTAGTCGGTCGCGCCGTCCACGGTGCTCACCGTGCCGATGCCGTTGTGCTCGTCCCAGTAGTCGACGTTGCTCGCGCCGTTCTCCAGCCAGGTCATGTACAGGTCCGCGGTGAACAGGGCGCCCGGCTGGGTGTCCATGTCGATGGTGGAGTTGGTCTCGGTCACGATCACCGGCACGCTGGCCGCGTTGGAGATCCCCGCGTACTGGGAGATCTCGCTGTGCAGCGTGCTCATGATGCCGGGGATGTCCTGCGGGTCGGTGAGCATGCCCGCCGCCGTCGTGCCGCCCGGGTAGTAGTGCACGATCACGCACTGGGTCTGCGACCCGAGCGCGGTCAGCACCGTCTGGTTCCACGACTGCGGGTACTCCGAGTTCGTCACCCCGTCCGGCCAGAAGCCGGGGGTGGTCAGCACCGCGCACACCTTGGCCGACGGGTCCACCGCGTGGATGGCCGAGATGTAGGCCAGCACGTTCGCCGCGTACTGGGTGGGCCCGCAGTTGTAGGTCTGCGACGGCTCGCTGCCGACGGTGACCGGGCTGCCGTTCAGCGAGGTGTCGCAGTGCGCGTCGGTTTCCCAGTTGGCGCCGTAGGTGCCGTTGCCGTACACCTCGTTGCCGACCTCCCAGTACTTCACGTTGTCACTGCCCGCCACCGCGTTCTGCGCCCAGGCCGACGCGAGCGCGGTGGTACCGGTGCCGTAGTTCACGGTGACGATGGGCTCGGCCCCGGCCGCCTTGGCGGTGGTCAGGAAGCTGGACCAGCCGGTGTTCGGGGCGACGTAGCCGCCATCCACGGCGGTGCCGGTCTGCCAGTTGTAGATGTCGGAGTACGACCCGCCCGGATAGCGCAGCGCGTCGATCCCGGCCGCCTTGAGCAGGCCCGAGATCGGCGCGTCGTTCATGTAGCCGTCGTAGACCGCGGCGCCCAGGCCGACGGCGTCCGACGGGATCGTGCCCAGCCCGGACGTCGCGTTCACCGTGACGTTGTCGGTCAGGGTGGCGGCCACGGCCTGCTGGCTGGCCGTCGCTGCTAAGGCCGCCGCCGCCAGCGTCACGCCCGCCAGTACCGCCAGGCCCCTTCTGGCCAGGTGACCCTGGCCCCACTTACCCTGCATCGCGGTTTCTCCCTTGCGAAGGTCGTCGCTGCCGCACTGACCGCGGAGGCAATCAAGACCTTTCGTAAGAGCAAGCCCGCGGGCCGTCCAGCCATAGCGTCGAAGCGCTTCGCATGGCAGCGTTCCGCACGGATGAAGCTGCAGGTCAGCGGGCTGGCCGGGGGCCGGGCCGGACGGCCGGTGAAATGTAACCAAGGCCCGCGCGGAGGGCGCGGTCATGTCGGCGGAGGTGGCCAGCCTGCTCCCGGCCCGGTGGAACGGCGCGCACCTGCCCGCGCTCACTCCCGCGCGTCAAGAGCGCCGTGACGGCGGTGCCGTCACGGCGGGCCCGGGGCGGGTGCCTCCGGGCCCGGCATGACCGTTAGCCGGTCCCCATGCCGTCCGGTAACCAGCCGAACGGCCCCCTCGTGCTACTCGCCCCAGGCCAGGCGGGAGCAGTCAGGCGGAATCCCGGACGACGAGCTCGGTATCCAGCACCACCTGGGCCGGGTCCTGCCCGCCGCGGGCGATGAGGGCCAGCAGCTCGCTGGCCATCCGGGCGCCCATCGCCTCGACCGGCTGGCGGACCGTGGTCAGCTTGGGGTCGGTGTGCTGGGCCAGCGGGGAGTCCTCGAACCCGATGACGGCCACGTCGTCCGGCACCCGCCGGCCGGCCCGGCGCAGCGCGCCCAGCACCCCGGCCGCCATCAGGTCCGAGGCGGCGAACACCGCGTCGATGCCGGGGCGCCGGTCCAGCAGCCGGTACAGGCCGTGTTCCGCCGAGACCCGGCCGAAGTCGCCGAACACGATCAGGTTCGGGTCGGCCAGCCCGGCCTCGGCCATCGCGGCCCGGTAGCCGGCCAGCCGGTCCGCGCCCGGGGCCATGTCCGGCGGCCCGGCGATCGTGGCGATCATGTTCCGGCCGGTCTTGAGCAGGTATTCCACCGCCATCCGGGCCCCGCCGACGTTGTCCGCGTCCACGTAGGAGATCCCCTCGTCGTCGCCGAACGGGCGGCCGGCCAGCACCACCGGGACGCCCAGGCTGCGCAGGTCGAGTGGCCGCTTGCCGTGCATGCTGACCAGCAGCGTGCCGTCCACGTGGCCGCTGCGCAGGTAGCGCGAGGCGATCTGGTAGTCGCGGGGGGAGTGCGCGGTGAGCAGCACCAGCTGGATGCCGCGGGCCGACAGCTCCCGGCTGACGCTGCGCAGCATCAGCGGGAAGAACGGCTCCGAGAACACCCGCGCGTTGTCCTCGCACACCATGAACGCGATGGACCCGGTGCCCCGCGCCGACGAGGCCCGGGGGGCCCGGTTGCGCACGTAGCCCAGGTGGGCGATCGCGGCCTCGACCTGCTGCCGCGTCTCCGGCCGCACCCGGGCTGACCCGGTGAGCACCCGGGACGCGGTCGCTGGTGATACTCCGGCCTGCTGAGCGACGTCAGCTAGTTTCGGTCGTAATTTTGTGTCCGCACCCGGCACGCCAGCCTCCTCGCCAGCCATTCACCGAGGGCGGCGAAAATAGGCGGCCGAAGCCTAGCACGAGTGGCATGGGGCCTATGTCGCGCACCCGGTTTTGTATCCTGAGAGTTACGGATATGAAAACTCTCTGCTGAATGTTCGGGCTAAATTCAGGTTGCTGTCAAGGGCCAGAGGCCAGCTATGCCCCGATACGTCCTGGGCCCCGGGATGGGCAGGCCGGGCCATGAAAGTTTCATGGCCCGGCCACCTGCGATCTTTACCACCGACGGCGGCAGTGACCCCGCTCAGACGGCGGCGAGAATGTCGATCACGAAGACGAGGGTGTCGTGCGCCCCGACGTCCGGCGGATTCCCGGCCTGGCCGTAGCCGAGGCTGGGCGGCAGCACCAGGAGCACCCGGCTGCCCACCGGCAGGCCGCCCAGGCCGGACTCCCAGCCCGGGATCACCTGGCCGGAACCGAGCACGAAGGATTCCGGGAAGCCGCGCGCCCAGCTCGAGTCGAACACCGTGCCGGTGCGCCAGACCACGCCGGTGTCCTGGACGACCACGGTGTCCCCGTTCTGCACCGGCCGCCCGTGGCCGCGGACGAGCACGTCCCGGACCAGCTTGGCCGGCGGCGTGGCCCCCTTCGGGACGGTGATGGACGGCCCGTGCGCGGTCCAGCTGACACTCGGCAGGCCCGGGCCCGCCTGGAACGGCTGGCCGGTCATGTCGCTGTGCTCCGGCACCGCGCCGAGCAGGTCGAAGACGAAGATGAGCGTGTCAGTGCCCATGATGTTGGCCTGCGGGTCACCCCGGCGGCCGAAACCGTCCCGCGGCGGCACCACCATGAGCACCCGGCTGCCCACCCGCTGGCCGGCCAGGTGGCGCCAGGCGGGCAGGGTGGCCCGGGAGTCCAGCGGCAGTCCCTGCGGCTGCCGGTTGGTGTAGCTGTCCACCACCTCCCGGTCCCCGGCCCACACCTTGCCCTGGACGTTGAACAGCACGTAGTCGCCGGGGCGGATCACCGGGCCGTGGCCGGGGATGACCGTCTGCACGGAAAGCTGGCCCGGCGGGCGGCCGCTGGGCACGGTGACCACCGGGTCAGTGCCGAACGCGCCCGTGACCCCGGGCGACGGCCCCGGGTCCGAGCCGCAGCCGGCCGCTGCCGCCACGGCGAGCAGCAGCACGCTGAGCATGATCAGCTTGATGCGGCGGGGCATTTTAGTCACCTTCCGTCGGAGGTCCCAGCGGGTGGGTTCCGGCCGCTCCGGCCGGCTCGCCGCGGCAGCCCGGACGGGGCGCGCACCCGGCCGTTCCCGGGTGCGCGCCCCGCCGTTCTAGCGCGGTATTCGGATAGACGTGCGGTGTCCTAGAAGCCGGACGGGGGCGCCGCCGTGGGGAACAGCTGCGCGAACGATTCGAAGGCGGTCGCGATGTCCACCTCGGCCCAGAACCTGTGGTAGTTGAAGACCGGCGCGGCCCCGCCGTTCAGGTAGGCCTGAACCTTGGACCACTGCGGGTCGCCGATGTACCACGGGCGGATGGACAGGAAGGTGTTGGTGGACGAACTGAGCGGGATTCCGCCTGGGTATTTCCCAGTCCACCCGGAGGGAATGTAAACGCCCTCATAGTTCGTCGTGTTGTACGCGCTGGTGAAGTTGCTGTAGTCGGTCCGGGTCTCCGGCGAGGAGTAACCGAGCGAGTCAGCGTAGAACTTGTGGATGACGTCGATGATGTTCTGCGCGGCGGTCTCGGCGGCGGTGTTGCCGGACTTGGCCGCGTAGTACTCATAGACCTTGGCCAGCGAGCCGGCCACGCCGACGTCCTCCGAGCAGCCGGACACCGACACCGACAGGCTGGTGTTGGCCGGCGGCGCGGTGGACCCGGAGGTGTAGTTCTCGCTGGGCTGCCCGGACCAGGTCATGGGTGCCAGGCAGGCAGAACGTGCCGGTGCTGGTGTTGAACGTGGCGACCGACTCCGCCCAGGTCACCCACTTGGCCAGGATCGCCTGGGCCTGGGTGTTGCCGGTGTCGTAGTAGTACTCGGCCAGCCGCTCCATCGGCCAGGTCTGGTAGCCGAACCACTGGTTGCTCGGCGGGTTCGCGTACTCCGGGTCCGGGGTGTAGTACATCCCGTCGAATGTGGTGTCGCCGGCCGGGGGCTTGGACACGTCGCCGTAGTTGCCGCCCCAGTTGTTGGTGACACCGCCGGCGATCGCGCCCTGGCTGGACTGCAGCCACTGGAAGAAGTTGAGTTCCGTGGTCAGGCTGGTCGCCCAGTCCGCCTTGGCGGTCGGCGAGAGCGGGATCAGGCTGGAATCGGTGGACAGCGCGTACGCCGTCACCGGGTCCTGGTAACCCTGGTGGATCGCCTCGCCGCTGATCCGCCAGGACCAGGCGCCGGTCGAGGCGCCGCCCCAGGCGTAGTACCAGGACAGCAGGTAGGTGTCCTCGTTCGCCTTGCTGGTGCCGGCCGGGCAGGCCACCGAGCCGCTCGTGCTGCAGCTAGCGGTGATCTGCTTGAAGTACTTGTCGAACATGGAGTAGCGCAGGTAGTCGCCGAGCTTGGCCGCGTCGGCCAGGGTGGCCGAGATGGCCGACTCCTTGCCCTGCGCCTTGGCGTAGGTGTCCGCCAGGTACGCGGCCTGGATCAGCCGCGCGTCGGCGTCCGGTGCGTCGGTGTACTTGTACTGGGTCGCGAAGCTGCCGCCGCCGTTGTTGAACAGGTCCAGGAAGCCGTTCGGCCCGCCGTACTTGAGCAGGTCGCAGTCGGGCTGCGGGATCGTGTCCCAGACCGACTCCATCGGGCCGCGCTGGTAACTGTTGATGAAGCTGGGCGTGGACGTGCCGTCCTCGCACTGGCCGAAGCCGTACCGGTTGTCGGTGTCCATGATCCACATGGGTGCGTAGATGTTGGACGTGCCGTAGGTCGAGGTCAGCTCGGCGGCCAGCGGGTCGGAACCGACCGGCACCGAGGAGTTGAGCGCGACCGGGTAGTTGCTCGGGTAGGGCTCATCCGGCCCGTACTCGGCGGGCGAGGACGCGTTGTAGGTGCTCTGCCCGGGCTGCTGTGACGCACTGGGGATCATGTACGTCTGCATGTTGGTCCAGGCGTTGTTGAACGGCGTCCAGTTGCCGGTGACCCGGCCATAGTCCGCCGTCAGCCACAGGTAGTAGCTGTAGGTCTCGGACGTGGTCTCGTGCCCGTAGTCCGGGGCCTCCACGATGAGCGTCTCGACCGAGTGGTACGGGATGCCCTTCGGGCTGAAATAGCCGCTGGCCGGGTTCATGATCGTGTCGTACAGGTTGAGGAACCACTGGTCGTACTTGGACTGCGAGCCGGCCGCCAGCGCCTCGGTGACCGTGGTGGTGCCGGCGTTGTACCCGGTCGCCGACGCGGTGACGGTGCCTTGCGCCCCGGCGTCCGCCGAGTTCGTGCCGGCCGCCACGGTGACGGTCTGCGGCACGCTCCAGTTCGAGGTGGTGAAGGTGAGCGAGGCGCCCGAGGAGATGGTCAGGTCGGAGTCACCGCTGCTCGCGACGCCGACCGTGACCGTGGACGACGGCTGCGCGGACAGCGCGACCCCGACCGTGGCCGAGTTGCCCTGCTGCACGGCGACCTGATTCGGGTTGATCACCACGGTGGGCGATTCCACCGTGATGGCGATCGGGTAGGAGGTCAGGCTCTCTGAGCCGTTGCTGGCCACCGCGGTAATGGAGTAGCTGCCGGCCGGCACGTTGGCCCACTGGACCGCCCACGGGCTGGCGGTGGCCACGCCGATCTCGGTGTCGTTGGCCGCGCTGGTGCTCTGGTAGAAGGTGACGGACGTGACCGTCCCGGAGCCGCTGACCGGGCTGGCCTGCAGCGTGATGGCCGAGCCCGGGGTGAAGATCTCCCCGGCGGTCGGGCTGGTGATGGACACCATGGGCGCCCCGCTGCCGGTCCCGCCGCCACCGGTCGAGGTCGGGCTGGGCGAGGGGGACGGGGAGGGCGAGGGTGACCTCGACGGGGACGGCGAGGAGGTCGGCGAGGTGGACGGGGACGGGCTCGGTGACGGTGAGGCCCCGTTGCAGGTGGTGCCGTTCAGCGTGAACGTGGTCGGCGCGGCGTTGCTGCCGCTGTAGGTGAACTGCGCGCCGATCTGGGTCGACGCGCCGGTGCCGAGGCTGCCGTTCCAGCTGGCGTTGGCTACCGTGATGGCGGAGCCGGACTGGGACCAGGTCCCGGACCAGCCGCCGCTCAGCTTCTGGTTACCGCTGTAGGAGTAGCCCAGGGTCCACGAGGTGATCGCTGAGCCGGTGTTGGTGATGCTGACGGCGATGACGAAGCCGCTGCCCCAGTCACTCTGCACCGTGTAGTTGACCTGGCAGGACGTGACCGTGGTGGCGGCCGGCTGCAGGGCTGCCGCGGCCCGGGCCGCCGCGGCGGCCTGCGCCGCTACCGCCAGGTGCGCCGGGGCAGCGGGGTGCGCTGCGGTGACCGGGGCGGCCAGGGCGGCTGGGGCCGCCGGGTGCGCGGCCGCCGCCGGGGCGGCCACCGCCGCGGCCGCGCCGCTGGCATTCGCCAGCATCCCGGCCAGCAGTGCGCCGCTGGCCAGGCTGGCGGCCGACACGCGGAGCAGTGATCTTCGCGCTAACAGTCGCATCCGCATCCTCCTCACGGACAGGGCTGCCGGTACCGGTGTGATGAGCCGGGCAGCCGGGGTGGGGCGCTCCCCGGGCACGCGCTGCGGGGGCGGCGGGGAAAGCGCTTTCACTGGTGCGCCGGAGTCTAAGTTCGCCCCGTGGGGCCGGGAAGGGAGCGACCGCGGGCCCCGCCGCCGGTCACCGCGGGTGATCAGGGTGCCGGTCGGCGGCCGCCCCGGCCGCCCACCCGCCGCGTGCCGTCGGCCAGCCGTATGACCAGCGACGGAGCGCGGCCGCCGGGGGCGCGGGCCCCGCCGCCGGGCCAGCCGTCCCGGGTCGTCCCGGGTGGTCCAGCCGTCCCCGCAGTGACCTTTGGTAACTGAACATTTCAGCTCGGCGCCCCACCCGGCCAGCGGCTGCGCTGAGGCGCCCGGTGGTGCGGTGCCCGGTGGTGCGGTGCCCGGTGGTGCGGTGCCCGGTGGTGCGGTGCCCGGTGGTGCGGTGCCCGGTGGTGCGGTGCCCGGTGGTGCGGTGCCCGGTGGTGCGGTGCCCGGCGGTGCGGTGCCCGGCGGTGCGGTGCCCGGCGGTGCGGTGCCCGGCGATGAGGTGCCCGGCGTGCGGCGCCGTGCCCCGGAGCCGCCCGCTTCGATCCCGGGCCACGGCACCCCCACGCGGCCGAATCGATCAGCAGTTCGATTCTGACCCCCTATAGGGGGTCTCGATCCTAACGGCTGATGAAATGACGGTCCCGGGGCCGGGTCAGCCCTGGGCCGCCTGGGCGGCGGCGGTGGCCTGGTTCAGGGCTTGCTGCCAGGCCTGGGCGGCGGTCAGCTTGCCGCCGGCCGCGCTGGCCAGCGCGCCGTCCAGGGCCGAGCCGATGGCGGCGCTGGCCGGGCCGAGCGGGGCCGCCGGGGTCCGGTCGGCGGCCTGGCCGAAGATCTTGCCGACCGCGGCGCCGTGGAAGTAGCCGCTGGTGGCCGAGTCGACCCCGGTGACCGCGGCGAAGTTGGCCGGGAAGTCACCCTGGGAGCGGAACAGGTCGATGCCCGCCTGCTCGCCGGTGAGGAACGAGGCCAGCTGGAAGGCGGCCTGCTGATGCTGGCCCGCCCGGGGCAGTGCCAGGTAGAACCCGCCCGCGTTGCCCGCCTTCCCGGGAGCGGCGGTGACGTTCCACTGCCCGGACCCGAGCGGCCCGGCCAGGCGGCTGATCTCCGGCAGCATCCAGGCCGGGCAGGCCATGGTGGCGAACGAGGCCCGGGCCACCCCGCGGTCCCAGGCGGCGGAACCCGGCACGAGCCGGGCGGTGAGGCCCTGCCGGGCCGCCTGGGCCGCGGTCTCCCAGGCCGCCCTGATGGCCGGGTTAGCCGCCACCGCCAGGCGGCCATCCGCGCTGTAGTACTGCTCGCTGGCCTGGGCCGCCATCGCGTGAACAGGCTGGCCGCGGAGTCGGTGAACGCGGGCCCGCGGCGGATGCGCGCGGCGAACGTCCGGCCGAAGGCCAGGAAGCCCGGCCAGGTCGCCCAGTCCCGGGCCAGCACGGCGGGGCTGGTCGGCAGGCCCGCCTCGGCCAGCAGGCTGCTCCGGTAGCACAGGGCGATCGGGCCGATCTCCGCCCCTAGCGCGTACAGGGTGCCCGCCCGGCTCGTCGCCTGCTGGGCCACCCAGGGCAGGTACTCCTGGCCCAGGGTGGTGCCACCGCCGGCCGCCCCGGCCAGGGTGTTCAGCGGGACGAAGTCGCCCGCCAGCGGCCCGGTCACCGCCGGGATGGCGGCCACCGGGATCGCCTGGATGTCGTCGAGGCCGCGCCCGGTGGCCAGGTGAGCCCGGAAGCGCCGCCCAGTAGCCGGCCTGCTGGGCGGAGTCCTGCGCGACGATCCTGACGTTCGGGTGCAGTCGCTCGTACTCGGCGTACAGCCCGGCCTGCCGGTAGCCCGGATTGCCGTAGAGGCCCACCCGCAGCGTGATCAGCGGGCCGACCCGCTTGAACACCGGCTGGCTGCTGACCACCGTGCACCCGGCCACCAGGGCCACCGTGGCCAGGGCGCCGGCCAGCCTCCGCATTATGGTCATGCATTGTGCCGTCGCGCGCATGTGCTCCTCCTCGATCAGAAGAAGAGAGTTGCCCGGCGGGGGCGGCCAGTCAAGGCATCATGAAAAGCGTTCCGCCGCGGGCCGGGTGAAAGTTTCACCAGCCGCAGCCGGATTCCTCCCGCGGTGGCCCGCTGGCTACTGCTCCTGTCCTTAAGTTGTGTCACTGTGCTGGTAGCAGGGCTGTGGAACCGTCTTCCCAGGCCGATGAAACTAACACCCTATTTTCATTAAGGCAGCATTACTTGACCGGTTTAGTACTGGCCGTTATCGTCACCCTGTCGTGTTGTAGCCCGGCCGCTGAGCCATATCTGGCAGACTGCGCCACTGAGCAATACGGGCAGCCTGGCGGTGATTTCCCAGGCTGCCGCTGAGTGCGGTCAGATCAATGACCCGGCGCAGCGGCCGGGCCGTTGCCCGCTCCCGTTGGAGGTGTCTGTGGTGAGACTCAGCGTGATCCGACTGGCCACCCGCGCGCGATTGCTCGCGTGCCTGCTGGCCGCCGGCGGCCTGGCGGCCGGCCTGACTCTGGCGGGCGTGGCGGCGGCACCCGCCAGCGCGGCGACGTCGTGCCAGGTCGCCTACTCGGCGAACTCGTGGAACACCGGTTTCACCGCGTCGATCACGATCACCAATGAGGGATCGGCGCTCACGGCCTGGACGCTGACCTACTCCTACGCCGGCAACCAGGCCCTCACCCAGGGCTGGTCCGGGAACTGGACCCAGTCCGGGCAGAACGTCACCGTCACCAACGCCAGCTGGAACGGCGCCCTGGCCACCGGCGCCTCCACCCAGATCGGCGCCAACTTCTCCTACAGCGGCACCAACACCGCCCCCACCGCCTTCAGCATCAACGGCACCGCCTGCAACGGCAGCGGCAGCCCGTCACCGTCCCCCAGCCCGACCGGCTCGCCGACCCCCACCACCTCACCGACACCGACGCCGACACCCACGCCCACCCCGACGACGTCGCCTGGCGGTCCCGCCCCGCAGCTGCACGTGTCCGGCAACAAGCTGGTCAACGCCAGCGGCCAGACGGTCCTGCTGCACGGGGTGGACCGCAGCGGCACCGAGTACGCCTGCGTGCAGGGCAACGGCATCTTCGACGGCCCCAACGACCAGGCGTCCATCACCGCCATGAAGAGCTGGGGCGTGAACGCGGTCCGGGTGCCGCTGAACGAGGCCTGCTGGAACGCGGAGTCCTACGTCAACTCGGCCTACGCGGGCAGCAACTACATCAACGCCATCAAGGCCTACGTGAGCCTGCTGAACTCCAACGGGATCGTGGCCATCCTGGACCTGCACTGGACCGACGGGCTGTACACCGGCAGTTCCTCCGGCTGCTCATCGGCGCAGGCCGTGTGCCAGAAGCCGATGCCCGACGCGGCGCAGGCCATCCCGTTCTGGACCTCGGTGGCCAGCACCTTCAAGGGCAACAACGCGGTCATCTTCGACCTGTTCAACGAGCCGTACGCGTCCCGGGCCACCGGGAGCACCACCACCGGCTGGCAGTGCTGGCTGTCCGGCGGCACCTGCGCGGGCATCGGCTACCAGGTGGCCGGCATGCAGTCGATGGTCAACGCGGTGCGGTCCACCGGGGCGGCCAACGTGCTCATGCTGGGCGGCGAGGAGTACTCCAACGACCTCACCTCGTGGCTGGCCTACGAGCCGACCGACCCGGACCACAACCTGGTCGCCTCGTGGCACTCCTACAACTTCAACACCTGTTCCAGCCAGTCCTGCTGGACCAGCCAGGTCGCGCCGGTCGCCGCCTCGGTCCCGGTCGTGGCCGGCGAGATCGGCGAGAACGACTGCGCGTCCGGCTACGTCACCCCGCTGATGAACTGGATGGACTCCGACGGCATCAGCTACCTGGCGTGGGCCTGGAACGCGGACTTCGCCTGCTCCTCGGGCCCCGGCCTGATCACCGACTACACCGGGACCCCGACCAACTACGGCGCCGGCGTGGAGGCTCCACCTGAAGGCCCTGGCCGGGCTCTGACCGTCCCGGCCGGCCGGGTGTGGCGTGCGCCTGGCTAGCCCCGGGGATCCGGGCTGGCCAGGGCGCATCCCGGCCGGCCGGGTCACGAACGTGGCGGGCTCCCGTGTGCGGGAGCCCGCCACCACCATGTCCCGGCGCGGCCGAGCGGGCCAGCCGTGCGGGTTCGTTCTGCTTAGCAGTTAGCCAAACCAGTGCGGGCGTTCGCCAGCCTGCTGAGCGCCGGATTTCATCTAGTTTCAGCCGTATCACCGGGTACATCCCGTCTCACCAGCGGAAACAACGAGACCCGCCGGGGCCGCCGGGCCGGCCCTTGACCCGCTGGCGGGGCGGCCCGGTACGTTCACGGCGGGCCGCTGACCTCAGGCGATCTCGCCCGCGGTCAGCTGCCGATGCCCACGTGGTACCCCGACACGGTCACCCCTGGGCCGGGCGTCCCCCCGCCCGACACAGTCCCCACGGGGCCGGGTGATCCCACCCTCCCGGCCCCGTGGGGTTACCTCGCCGACGAGGAGCAGACATGCGGCCCAGCCAGCACCAGGGGCTTCCCCGCCGGGTGGTGGCGGGCCCGGCGGCCGCGGCTAGCCGCGCGGCCTGCTCGATCACCGTGCTCACCCTGTCCCGGGACTGACCCGGCCGCCCTCGAGGAGACACCGATGCGGCTTCCCCGCGCTGCCGCGGCACTCGCCGTCACCATCACCCTGGCCGGGGCCGGCCTGGCCGCGACCGGCGCCATGGCCGACGCGGCGTCCAGCCACGCCGCCGCCCCGGCGGCGGCCGGCGCACGGGCGCTCCCCGCGGCCGGCGGCGTGGGCTCCGGTTACTGGCACACCAGCGGCAACCAGATCCTCGACTCGGCGGGCAACCCGGTCCGGATCGCCGGGATCAACTGGTACGGGTTCGAGACCCCCGACGAGATCGTGCACGGACTGTGGGCGCAGGACTACCACACGATCATCAACGACATCAAGGCCCTGGGCTACAACACCATCCGGATCCCGTTCTCCAACCAGATGGTGGAGAACCCGATCGTGCCGCAGAACCTGAGCTTCTATAACACCGGCCCGATCAACACCGACCTGGCCGGGCTCAACTCGCTGCAGATCCTGGACAAGATCATCGCCTACGCGGGGCAGGCCGGCCTCAAGGTCATCCTGGACGACCACCGCTCCGAGGCGGGCGAGTCGGCCGAGGCCAACGGCCTCTGGTACACCAGCGCCTACCCCAGCTCCGCCTGGGTCAACGACTGGGCGACGCTGGCCAAGCGCTACGCGGGCAACCCGACCGTGATCGGCTTCGACCTGCGCAACGAGCCGCACACCCCGACCGGCGACAGCTACGCCCAGGGCGCCACCTGGGGCACCGGCGACCCGAACACCGACGTCCGGCTGGCCTACGAGCAGGCCGGCAACGCGATCCTGGCCGCCGACCCGAACGCGCTGATCTTCTGTGAGGGCGTCAGCGAGAACCCCACCTCGGCCGGCGGCTACAACTCGACCTGGTGGGGCGGCGACCTGGCCGAGGCCGGCCAGTACCCGGTGACGCTGAGCTCCGCCGGGGCACGTGGTCTACTCGGCGCACGACTACGGCCCCAACCTGTTCCAGCAGACCTGGTTCAACTCCTCGACCACGCCCGCCAGCCTGGACGCGGTGTGGAACGCGAACTGGGGCTACCTGTACAGCCAGGACATCGCCCCGGTGTGGGTGGGCGAGTTCGGCACCGACAACACCGCGGCCGACGTGTCCAGCACCGCGGCGGGCTCGCAGGGCCAGTGGTTCTCCAGCCTGGTCGCCTACCTGAAGGCCAACCCGGCGATGGGCTGGACCTACTGGGCGCTGAACGGCGAGGACTCCTACGACCTGCTGGACGGCAGTTACGACCCGACCCCGGTGAGCGCGGCCAAGCAGGCGCTGCTGGCCACCATCGAGTTCCCGCTGCCCGGCGCGGGCACCGGCTCGCCGTCGCCGACCCCCACCGGCTCGCCGTCGCCGACCGCCACCGGCTCGCCGACCACGACCGCCTCGCCGTCCCCGACCGCCTCGACGGGCGGCGCGGTGTCCTGCCATGCCGTCTACTCGCTGACCAACTCCTGGTCGGGCGGCTTCCAGGCGCAGATCGTGCTCAGCGACACGGGAGCCACCGCGATCAGCCCGTGGACGCTGACCTTCACCTTCGGCGGTGACCAGAAGATCACCCAGCTGTGGAACGGCACGTCCGCCCAGTCCGGCGAGCAGGTGACGGTGACGAACGCGGCCTACAACGCGACGATCGCCCCGTCCGGCTCGGTCACCGTCGGCTTCACCGGCACCTACACGGCCAGCAACACCGCCCCGGCCAGCTTCGCGGTGAACGGCACCACCTGCACGTGACCGGAGGTCAGGGCCGCTTCCCGGAGCTGGCCACAGACATCACCGGAGTGGGCGGCCGGGCTGGTGCCCGGCCGCCCACTGCCTGCCGGTGATTACCGGGTGAGGACGACCTTGAGCGCGCCGGTGTCGGCGGCGCGGCTGAACACGTCGTAGGCCTGGTCGAACTCGTCCAGCCGCGAAGTGGTGCGTGACGAACTTCGCGGCGTCGAGCTGGTGGCTGGCCAGCAGCGCAGCAGGGTCGGCGTGGAGTACGTGTCGACCAGCCCGGTGGTGATCGTGATGTTCCGGATCCACAGCTCCTCGAGGTGCAGCGTGGCCGGCTCGCCGTGCACGCCGATGTTGGCGACGTGGCCGCCCGGGCGGGACCAGCTTGACGGCGCAGCTCGAAGGTCGCGGGCACGCCGACCGCCTCGATGGCCACGTCGGCGCCCAGCCCGTCGGTGAGCTGGTGCACGCACGTCCAGCGGGTCCTGCCTGGCTGTTGTTGACGGTCACGTCGGCGCCGAACTGCTTGGCCGCCTCCAGCCGGCTGTCGGCCAGGTCGATGGCGACGATGTGGCTCGGGCTGTACAGCCGCGCGCCCATGATCGCGGACAGGCCGATCGGGCCGGCCCCGACGACCGCGACGACGTCGCCCGGGCCGCACGCCGCCGTTGAGCACGCCGACCTCGTAGCCGGTGGGCAGGATGTCGGCCAGCATGAGGAGCTCCTCGTCGCTGACGCCGGCCGGCACCGGGTAGGTGGAGGTGTCGGCGAACGGCACCCGGACGTACTCGGCCTGGGTCCCGTCGATCTTGTGGCCGAGGATCCAGCCGCCGCCGCCCAGGCACTGGCCCGTAGCGGCCGTCCCGGCAGAACCGGCACGCCCCGCAGGCGGTGATGCACGAGACCAGCACCCGGTCCCCGGGCTTGCACGGTCTTCACCCCGCTGCCGACCGTCTCGACGGTGCCGACCGCCTCGTGGCCGAGGATCCGGCCGTCGGTCACCTCGGGCACGTCCCCCTTGAGGATGTGCAGGTCGGTGCCGCAGATCGTGACGGCGTCGACCCGGACGATGGCGTCGGTGTCGTCGATGATGCCGGGCTTCGGCACCTCTTCCCACGCCTTTTGCCCTGGGCCGTGGTAGACAAGCGCTCGCATAACCATCTCCTGAGGTTTTATCCCGGACCGGCGGGCTGGCCGACCCGGGATCATCTCCCAGGCTCACCCCGGAGGGCCCGGCGCGGCAGAGCCGGAAGGCCCGCACCCCCGGGCATAACGTCACGCCAGGCCCGCGCGGACCCCGCCGTGCCCGGGCGCCGCCCGGGGCGGGCGGTCAGCGAGACAGCCAGCCGAGGGTCACGCTGCCGGGCGGCGGCGTAGTGGGCCGCGTCGTGGTGCACGAGTAGGCGCCCCTGTCGATGAGCGTGACCGAGGACTGCTGGCAGCCGGCCGTCGAAGTACCCGATGCTGAGCTCGGTCCCGGCCGGCATCGCCGAGCCGTTGATCACCAGCACCGCACGGTGCGTCGGATGGGAGTGCCCGGCCGGGCCGGGCAGGTTCCGTACCGGCGCGTGCGGGTGCGCGGACGATCTGCACCACCTGGGTGAACCCGGCGGGGGCCGGGGAAGAGGAGCAGTAGCTGCCGTCGGTGACCAGGGCCGGGATGCCGTGGGCGGCCAGCGCCCGGCGGACCGGGCCGGGGTCGAGGAGCCCGCTGGCGGACACCGCCAGCGTCGTGGTGCCGTCCGGGTTGCTGGTCACGGAGAACGCCGCCAGGTGCGCCGGGGGCGCGCCGCCGGGTGCCGCCGGGCGGCCGGCCCGAGGGCGCCGGTCACGCCGACGGTCACGGCCGCCGCGGCAACCGCGCCGGCCAGGGATACGCCGGCCGTCCGCACCACCCACGCCCGTGGGGCGGGGTGGCGGCTGACCTTCCGCCACGCCGCCCAGGCGCGGGCGAACGCCTCGGCGGCCAGTTCCTCGGCCTGCTGCGGGTCGCCGGTGCCAGCCAGCACGGCGCGCAGGCACGGATCCCAGCTGGCCTGGAAGAACTCGCTGAACTCCTCGCTGCTCGCGGCTCACATCCGGTTAACTCCTCCACCCGCTGCGGCGCTTACCTCCCGGGCGGCCGGCCTCACCGAGACGCCGCCGGCGCCCGCGGAAGCCAGACCGCCCTGCGGCACCGGGCCCCCCGGAAATATCTACGGGACAGCGTGCGCTCTACATGACGCGAGGAGCTGCCCTGGACCTCGGCGGTCACTTTCCGTATTTCTTAGAGCCGAGGCTGGCATGGACGCAATTTCCCGCTCCTCCGACTTCATCAAGGCATGAGCACCGTCCACCGGTCGACCCCGGCCCGGCCAGGCCGCCCGAACACCATAAACAAGCTGAAGAAGCGGTCGCCCACGCCCTCATCCACGCCGCCGGCGACCCCGCGCTGGCCGCTGTGGCTGCTGCTGGGCGGCGGCCGTGATCGGGGCCCTGCTCCTCTTCCACCCGGGCTTCCAGACCTCGACGACCCGGGACTTCAGCTACAGCGGCTTCGTCAGTGAAGTGACGGCCAATAAGGTCTCGACGGCCACGATCAACTCGACCGGGCTGGTGACCGGGAAGCTTGATAACGGCGTCGCCTACAGCTCCCAGATCCCCACCGCGCTGACCGACAACACCCTTTCGCCTCTCCTGCTCAAGCACGGGGTCCAGGTCACGGGCACCACCTCGGGCAGCTACTCCGTGGCCACCCTGATCTTCTCCTTGTGGCCGTTCTTGCTGCTGATCGGCATCTTCATCTGGTTCGCCCGCCGCGGCCGCAAGCAGATCGGCGGGATCATGAGCTTTGGCCGGTCAAAGGCCAAGGTCTACGACGAGGAGCGGCCGTCCACGCGTTTCGCGGACATCGCCGGTTATGAAGGATCCAAGGCCGAGGTCATGGAGGTCGTCGACTACCTGAAACACCCGGAGCGCTACGCGCGGGCGGGCGCGGTCGGCCCTAAGGGCGTGCTCATGGTGGGCCCGCCCGGGACCGGGAAGACGCTGCTGGCCAAGGCGGTCGCCGGCGAGGCGGGCGTGCCCTTCTTCGCCCTCAGCGGGTCGAGCTTCGTCGAGATGTTCGTCGGTGTCGGCGCATCACGGGTGCGGAGCCTTTTCGCCGACGCCCGCAAGCAGGCTCCGTCGATCATCTTCATCGATGAGATCGACGCGATCGGGGGCCGCCGCGGTCCCGGCGGGTTCGGCTCGAACGACGAGCGCGAGCAGACCCTCAACCAGCTCCTGTCCGACATGGACGGATTCGAGCCGGGTGCCAGCGTGGTGGTGATGGGCGCGACCAACCGGGCCGAGATCCTCGACACGGCCCTGCTGCGGCCCGGCCGCTTCGACCGGACCGTGGAGATCCCGCTGCCCAACCAGAAGGAGCGGATGGCGATCCTGGCCATCCACGGCCGGGGCAAGGCGCTCGGCCCCGACGTGGATCTCGGCACGGTGTCCCGCGGGACCCCGGGATTCTCCGGCGCTGATCTCGCCAACCTGGTCAACGAGGCGGCGATCAACGCCGTGCGGGATGGCCGCGATGTCCTGTCCGCCGCCGACTTCGCCGCGGCGCGGGACCGCCTGCTGATCGGCCGGCGCGATGGCTCCAACGCGCTGCTGCCCGAGGAGAAGCGCTCGGTGGCCGTGCACGAATCCGGCCACGCGCTCGTCGCCATGCTGTCCGAGCACGCCGACCCGGTGGCGAAGGTCACCATCCTCCCGCGCGGCGCGGCGCTCGGCGTGACCGAGCAGCTGCCGGAGGCGGAACGGCACCTGTACCGCCAGAGCTACCTGACCGACGCGCTCGCGGTGCGGCTTGGCGGCCGGGCCGCGGAGATCGTCGTCCTGGGGGAGCCGTCCACCGGTGCCTCGGATGACCTGGCCGGTGCCACCGACCTGGCCACCCGCATGGTGCGGGAATGGGGATTCTCGACCGAGGTGGGGCCCATCGGCTACGGCCCGGAAGGGCCGAGCCGGGACAACCCGTTCGCCGGCCGTCCCTACGCCGAGGAGACGCAGCGGTCCATCGACCGGGAAGTCGCCAGGCTGCTCCGGGAGGCCGAGAGCCGGGCGACCACGCTGCTGCGCACCAACCTGGACATGCTCCGGCGGGTGGTCGATCTCCTGCTCGAACGGGAGACCATCGACGGCTCGGACCTGGCGGCCATCGTCGGGGTGCCGGTACGGCACGCGGAACCAGAAATGGTCTGGGCCCCGAAGGCCGTGGCGATGACCCCGGTGGAGGCGGAGCACGGCGGCACCAGCGCGGCCAACGGGAAGGCCCACCCGGTCAGCTGACCAGCGCCATCAGCCAGGTACCCCGGCCTGGCCGGGACGGCCGGATAGCCCGGGCGCAGGCAGCTGCTGCCGCGCCCGGGCTACCGGGATTCAGTCCGTTGGCTGGGGGTCCTGGCCGGTGCCCCGCAGCGGGGCACCGGCCAGGCACCTGATGGCCGGTTAGGGGACGGCCGGGAAGGCGTTCTGCACCAGCTGGGTGAACTGGGCCGCGAACCACTGGCCCGCCGGGATGTCGTAACCCGGGATGGCGTTGGTCGGGTAGGTGTTCCCGTTCCCGTCCGTGTTGGTGCCGTTCGGGTCACAGTGCGGGTCGCCGTGGGTGTGGGTGGCGGTCGGGTAGTCGCCGTCCGACTCGCCCGGCGGCTTGATCCACACGTAGGCGTACAGGTGGGTGAACGAGGAGTTCGGGTTGGCCTGCGGGAACGGCCCGAGGCCAGCGCCGTTCTGGTTGCACCAGTCGCCCCGGAACGGGCGCCGGTCCACCTTGGTGGCGTTGACGAACGTGTTCAGGTCCGTGGACGTGCTCGCCGCGGTGGGCCGGCTCGGGCCGCCCCAGCCGTTGCGCGA
The DNA here is from genome assembly GCA_963840195.1 of uncultured Actinomycetes bacterium. GTDB lineage: Bacteria > Actinomycetota > Actinomycetes > Streptosporangiales > Streptosporangiaceae > RYN-230. The sequence goes on along the minus strand of CAWIYD010000009.1, from coordinate 329,775 downwards.
GGTGTCGATCAGCATCCCGATGTTGGCGCTGAACCCCGCGTTGACGAAGTTGGTGTACATCGCCTCGTCATAGGTGAGCTCGTCGATGTACGGGTTGTACTGGTAGAAGTTGGCGTTGTCGACCGGCAGGCCGCCGACGCTCTCGGTGGCCGTCATGTACGGCTCGGTGATCGGCGTGGTGTTCGCCGTGTCACTGATGAAGCCGTCCACGCTGGCCACGCCGGCGGTGGTGCCCGCGGCCACCGTGTGGATCAGCGAGACGGCCGGGCCCATGTTGCTGGACCAGCCGAGCCACGCCGAGTGCGCGATGTCGATGTAGTTGTACACGTTCGGGATCGCGTGCAGCTTGTTCAGCGCGTACTGGACGCCGGTCACGTAGGCCCCGCTGGAGTTGGCCTGGGCGCAGTTCGCGTCGGACAGGTTAGTGACCAGGTTGGGCAGCGAGTCCGGCTCGATGACCGCGACCACCCGGATGTTGGTGTGCTCGTAGTCGGTCAGGATCTGCGCGATCGGGTTGATGTAGGCCTGCTCGTAGTACTGCAGGCCGTTGTTGGCGACGGTCAGCTCCCCGTTGGAGGCCAGCGCCGCGCAGTCCCGGTTCGGCAGGTCGTAGATGACGATCGGCACGATGATCGGCGTGCTGCTGCTGGCCGCGTTGGCCAGCTGGGCCGCCAGGCTCAGCCGGTTGCTGTTCCCGCTGCCGCCGTAGATCGCGGCGATGCGGTCCAGCCAGATCCCGGTCGGCTGCTGCCCGACCAGGGTCATCTGCGCGGCCAGCGTGCCGCTGGCGCCGGCCACCGAGGTCGCGACCTCGGAGGTGTAGTTCGGGTTGACGTACCAGCTGGCCCCGGTGAACGGATTCACCACATGCGTCGGGGTCGTGCCGGACCCGGCGGCCGTCTCGGTCCCGGTCACGGTGACCGAGGTGCAGCCGGGGGCGCTCACGGTGAACGTGGCCGCCCCGGTCCCGGAGGAGTTGGCCGCCACCGTGACCGGCTGCGGCAGGTTCCAGTCGCTGGACGACAGCGTGATGGAGCTGCCGGCCGACACGGACAGGCCGCTGTTACCGGAGGTGTTGGCCACGCTGACGGTGATCGGCGTGGTCGGCGACGCGGACAGCGAGACGCCGAACACCTCGCTGGTGCCCTGGGCCACCGAGAACGACGGCGGGTTGGCCTGGAGGCTCACGCCGGAGGCGCAGGAGCCGCCGCCGCCGGTCGCCGTGGGTGAGGGTGAGGCCGTCGGCGAGGTGCTCGGCGACGGGGATGTGGTCGGTGATCCGGTCGGCGAGCTGGACGGGCTGGGGGACGGTGACGGGCCGCCGCCGCCGTTGCAGGCGGTGCCGTTGATGCTGAAGGCGGTGGGGGCGGTGTTGGTGCCGCTGTAGGAGAAGTTGGCGCCGATCTGGGTGGAGGCGCCGGTGGCCAGGGCGCCGTTCCAGCTGGCGTTGGTGACGGTGACGTTCTGCCCGGACTGGGTCCAGTTCCCGGACCAGCCCTGGGTGAGGGCCTGGTTGCCGGCGTAGGAGTAGGTCAGCGTCCAGGCCGTGAGCGCCGATCCCTCATTGGTGATCGTGATCGACGCGGTGAAACCGGTGTTCCACGAGTTCGCCGTGTAGGCGACCTGGCACGACGTGGCCGCGCTGGCCGGCGTGGCGGCTACCGCCGCCAGGCCGGCGCTGCCCAGCCCTAGTACCGCTAATGCCGTCAGCACCCGGCGCAACCTGATACGCCCAGCTCTGATCAACGTTGGTCTCATGCAGGGATCCTCCTCAAGGCAGTCCAGGCCCTGTGACGTGAAGCGGGACGGGACGGGCCAGGCCGGCCGCTTGCCGCGAACATAGGCATCCGGCCCGGGCCCGGTACAGCCACCGGCCGCCCGCGCGGTCCGGCGCGGGCCCCGCGCCCGGCGCCGGCGGGCGGCCCAGCCGCCCCCGATGCCGCCGGCCGGGGCGGGATCATGAGCCCGACCTGGGCCGTTAAGCATGAGGGGGAGCGGCGGGGGGGCTCACCCGCAGACCGGCGGCGGCAGCGGAGGCGCGCAGAAGCCGGCCGTCAGATCGGGAAAATTTCACCCCGGAGACGGCTCAGCGCGGCGCGCCAGGCCCCTCCGGGGCCGCCTGGCGCACCGCGCTGAGGGCCGTGCTCTACAGGACGTCGTGGCCGGGATGCGGTTCCGCCGGGATCTCGGTGGACCGCTGGGCCGGGATGGTGCCCAGGCGGCCCGCCTGGAAGTCCTCGAACGCCTGGACCAGCTCGTCCCTGGTGTTCATGACGAACGGGCCGTAGGCGGCGACCGGCTCGCGGATCGGCTGGCCGCCGAGGACCAGGACGTCCAGCTCGCGGGCCGGGCCCGGCTGGCTGGGGCTGGCCGCCACGGTCAGCGCCTCGCCGGGGCCGAAGGTGGCCAGCTGGCCGGTGCGCACCGGGCGCTGGTCGGCGCCCACGGTGCCGGACCCGCCGAGCACGTAGACCAGCGCGTTGAAGTCGGCCCGCCAGGGCAGCCGGAGCTGCGCGCCGGGCGCCACGGTGGCGTGCACCAGCGTGATCGGCGTGTGGGTGACCCCGGGGCCCGGGTGCCCGGCCAGGTCACCGGCGATGACGCGGATCAGCGCGCCGCCGTCGGGGGAGGACAGCAGCGACACCTGGCCGGCCCGGATGTCCTGGTAGCGCGGGCTGGTCATCTTGAGCGCCCGGGGCAGGTTCACCCACAGCTGGAAGCCGTGGAACAGCCCGCCGCTCATCACCAGCTCCTCGGGGGGCTCCTCGATGTGCAGGATGCCGCCGCCCGCGGTCATCCACTGGGTGTCACCGTTGGTGATCAGGCCGCCGCCGCCGTTGGAGTCCTGGTGCCGGAACACGCCGTCGATGATGTACGTGACGGTCTCGAAGCCGCGGTGCGGGTGCCAGGCGGTGCCCTTCGGCTCCCCCGGCGCGTAGTCCACCTCGCCCATCTGGTCCATGTGGATGAACGGGTCCAGCTGGCGCAGCTCGACGCCCGCGAAGGCGCGGCGGACCGGGAAGCCCTCGCCCTCGAACCCGGACGGGGCGGTGGTCACCGACACCACGGGCCGCTCCGCCACGGCGGCGGGGTCCGGCTCCGGGATGCGCGGCAGGACCAGGATGTCGTCGACGGTCACTGCGGGCATGGCGTCTCCTCGGGAACGTTCAGGTTCTGCTCTCTGCTGCCAGTAACGATAGTTGACCGCTCAACATTCCCGTCCGGCTGGGGTGGGCTGGACGGCGCGCGGCCGTCCTGGGTTGCGGCCCCGGGGTGCGGTCCCGGGGGTGCGGTCCGGGGCGGTCCGGGGCCGTCCGGGGCGGTCCGGGGTTAGGGCAGCTTCCAGTCGATGGGGGCGGCGCCCTGCTCTTCCAGCCGGGCCGAGGCCCGGCTGAACGGCCGGGAGCCGAAGAAGCCGCGGTCCGCCGAGTTCGGGCTGGGATGCGCCGACTCGATCAGCGGCACCCCGTCCAGCAGTGGCGCCAGGCTGCGGGCGTCGCGCCCCCACAAGATGGCGACCAGCGGGGTCTGGCGGGCGGCCAGCGCCCGGATGGCCTGCTCGGTGACCTCTTCCCAGCCCTGGCCGCGATGCGAGCCCGGCTTGCGCGGCTCCACGGTGAGCACCCGGTTCAGCAGCAGCACGCCGCGCTCGCTCCACGGGGTGAGATCGCCGCTGGCCGGGGCCGGGTAGCCGAGGTCGGCGGTGTACTCACGGAAGATGTTGAGCAGGCTCGGCGGCAGGCGGCGCACCTCGGGCGCCACCGAGAAGCTCAGCCCGACCGGGTTACCCGGCGTGGGGTAGGGATCCTGGCCGACGATCAGCACCCGCACCTCGTCGAACGGCTGCTGGAAAGCGCGCAGCACCCGGTCGCCCGCAGGCAGGTAGCGGCGGCCCGCGGCCAGTTCCGCGCGCAGGAAGTCGCCCATCGCGGCGATCCGGTCGGCGACCGGGGCCAGCGCGCGCGCCCAGCCGGCCTCGACGATCTCACTCAGTTCACGGCCTGCCACGTGGTTCACTGTAAGGCCCCGGCCCGGGGTGCGGGCAGGACTGGCCGATCCGGCCTCGAACAAATTTTTGATAATCCCGTATCCTGGTCGGGATGGATGCTGCCCTGCAGGAATCCCTGCTCGACCTGGCCGACGAGCCGGCCCCGGCCCGCTGGGCTCCGCCGTGCGCCGCATCCCGCTGGCGGACGGTGCCTGGGTGGACATCCGGCCGGGGTGGATGGCCGGCGCCGCGGTGCTGTTCCGCCGCCTGCGGCAGGTCGTGCCCTGGCGTGAGGAGCGCCGCCGGATGTACGAGCGGGTCGTGGACGTGCCGCGGCTGCTGTGTTTCTACGCCGAGGGCGAGCCGCTGCCCGACCCGGCGCTGGAGCAGGCGCGCCAGGCCCTCGACGCGCACTACGGCCCGGCCCTGGGTGAGCCGCTGGCCACCGCGGGCCTGTGCCTGTACCGGGACGGCCGGGACAGCGTGGCCTGGCACGGAGACCGGATCGGCCGGGGGGCCACCGAGGACACCGTCGTCGCGATCCTGTCCCTCGGCACCCCGCGGGCCCTGCTGCTCCGGCCCCGGGGCGGCGGCCCGGCGCTCCGGCACGACCTGGGCCACGGCGACCTGCTGGTGATGGGCGGCAGTTGCCAGCGCACCTGGGAGCACGCGGTCCCCAAGACGGCCCGGCCCGCCGGCCCACGGATCAGTGTTCAGTTCCGCCCGCACGGGGTGCGCTGACCGGCCCCGCCCCTTCCTGCCCCGGCCCCGGCCCTTCGTCTCCTGCGCTGAGCCGCACCCGGCGGTAGCGGCCCGGTGTCAGCGCGGCCCGGCCTCCAGCCTGGGCCAGCGCCCGCGTCGATCGCGCCCGCCTGTCGCCCCCGCCCGTCGCGCCCGCCAGTCGCGCCCGCCTGTCGCGCCCCGCGCCTCTCGCTCGGGCCGGCCCTGATCCTGGCGTTAGAGCGGCCGAGCGTCAGAGTGGCAGCCCGGCCTCCAGCTGGGCCAGGCCCGCGTCGATCGCGATGAACAGGTCTTCGATCTCCGGGGGGCCGTCCTCCAGGGTCGGCAGCGTCGTGGCCGTGATCACGCCGAAGATCGCCCCGGCCAGGGCGCGCACCGCCACATCGCCGGGCTGCCGCCCGCTCCGGCGGGCCAGGGCCCGGGCGAAGACATCCAGGGTACGGGCGAACTCATCCAGTGCCCGGGCCCGGATCTCTGGGACCGTCATGGTGAGCGCGGTGGTCTCCCGGAAGCGCTCGCGGTCCGCCGCGGTGAACCGGGTCCTGGCCAGGGCCACCGCGGCCCGCACGGCCGCGATCGGGGCCAGGCCGGGCGGCTGTGCCTCCAGGGCCTCCATCGTGATCAGGTCCAGGCCGTCCTGCAGGACCACGTCTTCCTTGGTGGGGAAGTAGCGGTAGAACGTGGCCGGGGAGACCTCGGCCGCCTCCGCGATCTGCTCCACCGTGGTGGCGGCGTAGCCTCGCTCGCGGAACAGCCGCAACGCCTGCTCCTGGATGGCCGCACGCGTCCTGGCCTTCTTACGCTCGCGCAGCCCGGCAGGCGGGTCAGCGGCGCCTACGTCGCTCATGACCCCGATTCTTCACGCTCCGCGCAGCCGACGCGACCTGCTCGCCTCCTGCCCCGCCTCGGCCGTGCTGCGGGACCGGCCCGGCAGGAAGGCCAGAGCCAGCAGCGCGCTCCCGATCGCGATGACCGCGCATACTGCCAGCATGACGTCCATGCCGTGCACATAGGCGGTCCGGGTCATGGCCAGCAGGGCCGGCGAGTGCGCGGCGCGGGCCACCCCGACGCCGCCGGCCACGCTGCTGCGGGCCGCTGCCGCCGCGGCCGGGGGCAGGCCGTCCAGGCTCAGGCTGTCCCGGTACGCGGACAGCAGCACCGTGCCCAGCACCGCCACGCCGATGGTGGCACCGACCTGGCGCATGGCCGTGATCAGCGCCGAGCCGGACCCGCTGCGCTCGGCGGACAGCGCGCCGAGGGCGGCGTTCATGGCGGCCGGCATGGCCAGGCCCAGACCGAGCCCAGCGGCGGCGAACCAGGCCTCGGCGAAGCCGGTCCCGCTGGCCAGGTGAGTGGTGGCGCCCACCGCCAGCGCGGCGGCCATGATCATGAAGCCCGCGGCCACCAGGGGCCGCGGCCCCAGCGGAGGGTCCCCGGACGGGGTGCCATCCGGGGCCCGGCGGGGAGTCTGCAGCCGGGTGCCGCCCAGCATGCCTGCCACCATCCCGCCGATCAGCGGCAGCAGCCGCAGCCCGCTGCCGAAGGAGTCCTGGCCCAGCACCTCCTGGAAGTACTGCGGCATGGCGAACAGGATGCCGAACATCGCGAACGACACGAACGTGGTCAGGATGGTGCCCCAGGTGAAGCCGGCCGAACGGAACAGGTCCAGCTCGATGAGCGGCTGGCCCTGGACGGTGACATGCCGTTCCCAGACCACGAAGAGGGCGAGCAGGCCAGCGCCCGCCACCACCATGGCCAGCGCGGCGGGGCTGCCCCAGCCGGCCTCGCCCGCCTTGATGCAGCCGTAGGTCAGCCCGGCCAGTCCCAGGCTGGACAGCGCGATGCCGGGGAGGTCCATCCGGCGTCCCCGCGCGCCGTGCGACTCCGGCATCAGCGTGGCCACGGCGATCAGGGCCAGTACCGCCACCGGCACGTTGATCAGGAAGACCGACCCCCACCAGAACTTGTCCAGCAGCCAGCCGCCGAGCAGCGGGCCGACCGGGAAGCCCAGGAACGTCGCGCCCATCACGACCGCGATGGCCCGGGGCCGCTCCTCCTCGGTGAACAGGACCGGGATCACCGCGATGGACATGGGCAGGATCACCGCGGCGCTGAGCCCGAGGATGGCGCGGGCCGCGATCAGCTCGCCGGCCGAGGTGGCGAAGGCGCACGCCAGGGAGCTGACGCCGAACACGGCCAGGGCGATCAGCAGCATCTTCTTGCGGCCTAGCCGGTCGCCGAGCATCCCGGCCGGCAGCAGCGCCGCCGCCAGCACCAGGCTGTAGGCGGCCGAGAACCACTGCAGGTCGGTCGTGGAGGCGTGCAGCTGCACCGACAGCGCGGGCAGGGCCAGGCTCAGCACGGTCAGGTCCAGGCCCACGACGAGCACGCTCGCCGCAATGGCCGCCAGGGCCCACCACCGGCGGGCAGGGGAGATGCTCATGGCGCCACCATCCCGGGAAGATCTGATATGAGGTCTAATTAGAAAGCTACTCTCAATTTTGAGTCTCTGTCAACGGCGTGGGCGTTTGGCGGGCGTGAGGGTTCCCGGGCTGGCTGTTAGGGCCCTGCAAGGAACCGGCCCGGCAGCGGGACGGCCGGCTTAGCTGAGGGGGCTGGCCCGAGCCGGTTCCGGATGCGGAGTAGGAGCCGCATGCCAATTCCGGGGTGGACCACGAGCCGTGTGCCGGGCCCGGGTGCGGATCACGAGCCGCGCCGGGCCCGGCCGCGGGGGAAACGGGCCGCGGTCACCGTGCAGGCTAGATAGAGGCCGCGGTCACCGTGAAGTAGCGGGCCGCGGTCACCGTGGAGGCTAGCGGCCGCGGTCACCGTAGAGCAGCGGGCCGCGGTCCCGGCGAGAGGAGATCGTCCCGTGTCCGGCGCACGTCGGATCATCATCGGCTGCAGCGGCTCGCCCGGCAGCCTGCAGGCGCTACGCCTGGCCGCGAGCCTGGCCCTGGAGGACGATGCCGCGCTCGTCCCGGTGCTCGCCTGGATGCCGCCGGGCGGTGACCTGGCGGACCGCCGATTCCCGTCCAGTTACCTGCGTCAGGCCTGGCAGGATGCGGCGTGGCTGCGGTTGTGGACCGCACTGGAGAATGCCTGGGGAGGCATCGCGCCCGCTGGCCGCCCCGCCGAACCGCAGGTTCTCCGGGGCGAGCCCGGTGAGGTGCTGGTCGCCGCGGCCAGCCAGCCCGGCGACTGGTTGATCGTGGGAGCCGGCCGCCGCGGTGCGCTGCGCCCGCTGGCCGGGGCCCGGGTGGCCCGCTACTGCCTGGCCCACGCGGTCGGCCCGGTCATGGCCGTGCCGCCTCCGGCGCTGGACCAGGTGGCCGGTCACGGGCTGCGGGGCTGGGCCTTCCGGCACCGCGCCCTGGACGTAGGCCACCTGACCCACAAGCCAACCTGAGTCACACCACCCCCACCACCCACCCAGGTCCGGCCGATGGGCCGCCCCGGGATGAATGTGAGTTTGGCTCACATAGGACTACATGACTGTCGCAGCCATGTAGTTGAAGTGCGGGCGCGCGGGGCCCGCACGGCGGGTGCGTGGGACTTCGGGGACTGCGTGACTGTGGAGGCCTGTGGGGCGGCGGCCGGGGCGCGGTAGCTGCGGGCTGGGGGCTGGGGACCACCGGGTGTGGCGGGGCGGCGTCCGGCCCCGGGGCTGCGGGCTGGGGCGGCCGGGGGCGGGGCGGGGTGGCTGGGGGGCGGGGCGCCTGGGGGAGCGGGATTTGCGGGGGCGGGGCGGCTGGGGGAGCGGGACTTGGGGCGGCCCGGTGTGCCGGGGGGCGGGGCTGCGGGCTGGGGCGGCCGGGTGTGCGGGGCGGGGTGGCGGGGCTTGCGGGACGGGGCCGGTGGGCGGACTTGCGGGTGGGGGCTGGGGCTCGCGTGGGGGAGCGGGATTAGCGGCGGCGGGGCGGGAGGGCGAGGCCGCCGACGAACAGGGCCAGGAGCACCAGGCAGGCGAACGCGATCACCGAGGCGGCCGGGATGGCGGGCGCCGTGACCAGCATCCAGGTGGCCGCGCCGATGACGGCGAGGATGCCGCCGGCCACGACGACCAGGGCCAGCGTCCGGCTGCCCAGGGACACGCCGCAGCTTCCGTCGGCCCCGTGCATGAGGCGGGGCGCCCCGCACCGCCGGCAGCGATCCCGGTTTCCCGGGTAGCGGGCCGTCATCTGGAACTGCGCGTCTGGGGTCATCGCACTCAGCTTCTCTCGCCAGCCGGCGCACCACCGCCAGTAGCCGGACCCAGCGGCCGCGCTCCACTTTCAGCATGCTCCTGGACGGCCGCGATGGCCAGACCCGCCCGGTGCATGTCCGGCTCAGCCAGGCCGCCCGGGGTGACGGGACCTTAGCGTCCTGAGGTGACCCCCCGGCCGGGACGGCGGTCAGGCCGTGCTGAGGACGGCGCGGACCTGGCGGGCGATCTCGATGTCCTCCCGGGCGGTCACCACGAGCGTGGCGACGGCCGCGCCGGGCGCGCTGATGTCGGCATCACGGGTGGCGGCGCTGTTGCGCTCCGGGTCGATGGCGGCGCCCAGGAAGCCGGGCACCCCCCGGGCCCGGACCACCGCGGAGTGCTCGCCGACCCCGCCGGTGAAGACCAGTGCGTCCAGCCCGTCCATGGCCGCGGCCATCCCGGCGATCAGCTGCCGGAGCCGGTGGAGGTACACGTCGAGGGCGAGCGTCGCGGCCGGGTCGCCGGCGCCGGCGGCGCTGGTCACCTCGCGCATGTCTGGCGTGCCGGCCAGGCCGGCCAGGCCGGAGGCGTGTTCCATCCCGGAGGACAGCTCGTCCAGGGACAGCCGCCCGTCGGTGAGCAGCCAGAGCAGCAGCCCGGGGTCGGTGTTACCGGCCCGGGTCGCCATGACCAGTCCCTCCAGCGGGGTGAACCCCATCGTGGTGTCCACGCTCTGCCCGTAGCGGACCGCGGCGAGCGAGGCCCCGGCGCCGAGGTGGCAGGAGACCACCCGGAGCCGGCCCGGCGAGGTGCCCAGCAACTCCGCGGCCCGGCGGCTGGCGTAGGCGTGGGACAGGCCGTGGAAGCCGTAGCGGCGCAGGCCGTACCGCTCCCGCCAGGCGGCGGGCAGGGCGTAGGTGGCCGCCGCCGCCGGCATCGTGGCGTGGAACCCGGTGTCGAAGCAGGCCACCGTGGCCACCCCGGGCAGCAGGGCCGCCACGGCGTCGATGCCGCCCAGCGCCCGGGGCTGGTGCAGCGGGGCCAGGTCGGTGGCCGCCTGGATCGCCTGCCGTACCCCGGCGTCGAGCACCGCGGCCTCGGTCAGCGTCGGCCCGCCGTGCACGATGCGGTGGCCGATGGCATCGACCACGGGCAGGGCGTTCAGGAAAGAAGTGAGGGCGGCGGGGGGCTCGTCAGTGTCCCAGTGGTCCACCTCGGTGGCGGCCACGATCTCGTCCGCCGGATCGAGCAGGCTCAGCTTGAGGCTGCTCGACCCGGCGTTGACGACGAGGATGTTCATCCCTGCGCGGCGGGCGGCCCGGGCCAGACCCAGTCGCGGACCTCGGGCAGGTCCTCGCCGTGCTCCCGGACCCAGGCCCAGTGCCGGACCAGGGAGTCGGCCATCTTCTGGCGCAGCCAGGCGGCCCGGTCGCTGAGCCCGGGCACCCGGTCGATCACGTCCATGACCAGGTGGAACCGGTCCATCTCGTTCATCACGACCATGTCGAACGGGGTGGTCGTGGTGCCCTCCTCCTTGTAGCCGCGGACGTGGATGTTGTGGTGGTTGTGGCGGCGGTAGGTGAGCCGGTGGATCAGCCACGGGTAGCCGTGGTAGGCGAAGATGACGTGGCGGTCCGTGGTGAACAGCGCGTCGAACTCGGCGTCGCTCATCCCGTGCGGGTGCTCGGACTCCGGCTGCAGCCGCATCAGGTCCACCACGTTGACCACCCGGACCCGCAGGTCCGGCAGGTGCTCGCGGAGGATGCTGGTGGCGGCCAGGATCTCCAGCGTGGGCACGTCGCCGGCGCAGCCCAGCACCACGTCGGGCTGGGCGCCGTCGGTGTCGCTGCTGGCCCACTCCCAGATCCCGGCGCCCCGGGTGCAGTGCAGGATCGCGGCGTCCATGTCCAGCCAGTCCGGGGTGGGCTGCTTGGCCGCCACGACCACGTTCACGTAGTCCCGGCTGCGCAGGCAATGGTCGCCCACCGACAGCAGCGTGTTGGTGTCCGGGGGCAGGTAGACCCGGACGACCTCGGCCTTCTTGTTGATCACGTGGTCGATGAAGCCCGGGTCCTGGTGGCTGAACCCATTGTGGTCCTGCCGCCACACATGCGAGCTGAGCAGGTAGTTCAGCGAGGCGACCGGGCGCCGCCAGGGCAGCGCGCGGCTGGTCTTCAGCCACTTGGCGTGCTGGTTGAACATCGAGTCCACGATGTGGATGAACGCCTCGTAGCAGTTGAACAGGCCGTGCCGGCCGGTCAGCAGGTACCCCTCGAGCCAGCCCTGGCAGGTGGTCTCGGACAGGATCTCCATGACCCGGCCGTCCCGGGCCAGGTGCTCGTCCACCGGCAGGGTGGCCTCTTCCCAGGTCTTGCCGGTCACCTCCAGCAGCGCGCCGAGCCGGTTGGACGCCGTCTCGTCCGGGCCGACGACCCGGAAGTTGCGCGGCTCCGCGTTCAGCCGGGTCACGTCGCGGAGCAGGCGGCCGAGGACCCGGGTCGGCTCGGACATCGCCGCCCCCGGCGCGTCCACGGTCACCGCGTAGTCCCGGAAGTCGGGCAGGGCCAGCTCGCGGAGCAGCAGGCCGCCGTTGGCGTGCGGGTTCGACCCCATCCGGCGCTCTCCGGACGGGACGTAGCCGAGGATCTCCGGCCGCGGCCGCCCCTCGCCGTCGAACAGCTCACCCGGCCGGTAGGACCGCATCCACTCCTCGAGCTGGCGCAGGTGCTCCGGATTGGACCGGACCTCGGACAGCGGGACCTGGTGCGCCCGCCAGGTGCCCTCCACCGGGAGCCCGTCCACCTCGGCCGGCCCGGTCCAGCCCTTCGGGGTGCGCAGCACGATCATCGGCCACCGCTCGCCGTGGCCCTCCGGGTCGGCGCCGCCACCCGCGCGGGCGGCCCCCTGGATGGCCCGGATCCGGGCGATGACCTGGTCCAGGACGGCGGCCATCTCCCGGTGCATGGTGCCCGGGTCGGAACCGGCCAGGAACACCGGGTCGTACCCGTAGCCGCGCAGCAGCGCGTCCAGTTCCCGTTCCGGGATCCGGGCCAGCACGGTGGGGTTGGCGATCTTCCAGCCGTTCAGGTGCAGGATCGGCAGCACCGCCCCGTCGGTCACCGGGTTGAGGAACTTCCCCGAATGCCAGCTGGCGGCCAGCGGCCCGGTCTCCGCCTCACCGTCACCGATGACGCAGGCCACGATGAGATCAGGATTATCGAACGCGGCGCCGTGGGCGTGCGAGAGCGAGTAGCCCAGCTCGCCGCCTTCGTGGATGCTGCCCGGGGTCTCCGGCGCCACGTGGCTGGGCACCCCGCCGGGGAAGGAGAACTGGTGGAACAGCCGGGCCATCCCGGCCGCGTCCTGCCGGATGCTCGGGTAGATGTCGGTGTAGCTGCCGTCCAGCCAGGTGCTGGCCAGGGCCGCGGGGCCGCCGTGCCCGGGGCCGATGATGTACATCATGTCCAGGTCGTGGGTGACGATGGCCCGGTTCAGGTGGGACCAGAGGAAGTTCAGCCCGGGGGTGGTGCCCCAGTGGCCGAGCAGCCGCGGCTTGACCTGTTCCGGCCGCAGCGGCTCGGCCAGCAGCGGGTTGCTCATGAGGTAGATCTGGCCGACCGACAGATAGTTCGCGGCGCGCCAGTACCCATCGAGGGCCTGCAGCTGTGCGGCGGTGAGCTCAGGCGTCGCGGTCACGGTCATCTTGGTGGGATTCCCTTCCGGCGATGGGTGGCGTGCGTGGCTTTCCCGCGGTGGCTGTCCCGCGGTGGCTTTCCCGCGGTGGCTGTCCCGCGGTGGGGCGCGCCGTGCGATGGGCGCGGCGTGCGGTGGCAGCTGATCCCTCGGGCCCATCACGGGGTCAGGTGTCGCGGTGCCGCATCTCCGGCAGCTGGCGCAGGAACGGGTCGGCGCCGCCGTGGCCGGTCACCCGGACCCGGGCGTCCACGGCGGTGACGCCGTCGGCGCAGGCGATCACCGGGTTGAGGTCCAGCTCGGCGACCTGCGGCAGGTCATCGGCGAGCCGCGAGATCTTGAGCAGCGCGTCGCGCAGCCCGGCGATGTCGGCGGGACGCTGCCCGCGGTGGCCGAGCAGCAGCGGCGCCGCCCGGATCGAGTGGATCAGGTCGTCGGCGTCGTCGGTGGTCAGCGGGGCCAGCCGGGCCGCGTGGTCGCCGAGCACATCGGTGGCCACGCCGCCGAGGCCGAACACCACCAGCGGCCCGAACACCGGCTCCTGGACCACCCCGATGATGACCTCGGTGCCGCCGGTGATCATCGGCTGGACCAGGGCCCCGGAGAAGTTCCCGTCGAACCGGTGCGCCAGCCGGGTGAACGCGGCCCCGGCCTCGTCGGGCCCGTCCACGCCGAGCAGCACCGCGCCGGCGTCGCTCTTGTGCACCAGGCCGGGCACCTCGGCCTTGAGTGCCACCTGCCCGCCCAGCTCGGTGGCGGCCGCGGCCGCCTGCGCGGCGTCCGTCACCACCCGGGACGGCGCCAGCGGCAGCTGGTAGCAGCGGAGCAGCCGGTCGGCCTCCGCGGCGGGCAGCCAGCCGCCACCGGGCACGCGATCCAGGAACGCCTCGATCAGCTCGCGGGCCTCGGTCACCTGCAGGCCCTTCGATGTCAGGCACGGTGTCCTTCGGCCGGGACCGCCACGAGCCGTACCGGGCGGCCCGGCTGAGCGCCCGGGCGGCACTCTCCGGGTAGGCGTAGGCGGGCACGGACGAGGCGCCATGGGACCCCGGCAGCACCCGCACCGCGTCGGCCTGGTCCAGTATCACGGTGGCCAGCGGGACCGGGAGCTGGGCGGCGGTGAGCGCCGGGATGAGGTCGGCCGCCGCGGTCGGCACGACGAGGGCCAGCACCGCGTCCACCCCGGAGTCGGCGGCCACGATCGCCAGTGCCTCGGCGAATGCGCTGGCACTGACCCCCGCCGTGGTGTCGACCGGGCCGCCGAGCGCCGCGCCGGGTGGCAGCACCGCGGCCAGCCGGGCCTGTGCGCGGTGGCTGGGCGTGGCGATCACCAGGCCCGCCTCCACGCAGGCGTCCGCGGCCAGCACCCCGGCCCCGCCCGCGTTGGAGATGACCGCGACCCGGCTGCCCGTCGGCACCGGCTGCTCGGCCAGCAGCACGGCCGCGTCCAGCAGTTCGCCGAAGCTGGTCGTGGCGATGATGCCCGCCTGCTCGAACAGCGCCTGCCGGGTGATCAGCGGGGCGGCCGCCGCCGCGGTGTGCGAGGCGGCGGCGCGCTGGCCGGGGGCCGAGCGGCCGGCGTGCACGGTCAGCACCGGCATCTGCTGGCTGACCCGGGCCGCGGTGCGCGCGAACTTGCGCGGGTTGCCGAACGACTCCAGGTACAGCACCGCCAGCCGGGTGGTCCCGTCCTCGGCCCACCACTGCAGCATGTCGTTGCCGGACACGTCGAGCTTGTCGCCGACCGAGGCGAACGAGGAGATGCCGATGCCGAGCCGGGAGAAGTGCTCCAGCAAGGCCACGCCGACGCCGCCGGACTGCACCACGAGCCCGGCCCGCCCGGCGGAGGGGTGGTGGACGGCGAACGTGGCGTCCAGGCCCAGGGCGGGTACGGCCACCCCGAAGCAGTTCGGGCCGACCAGCCGCATGCCCCAGCGGCGGCAGGCGTCGAGCAGGCTGGCCGACTGGGCGGCGCCCAGCCCGGAACTGATGACGACCAGGGAGCGGGTGCCCCGCTTGCCGAGTGCGTGGGCCACGTCCACGACCCCGGCCGCGGGCACGGTGACCACGGCCAGGTCCGGCGCCTCCGGCAGCGCGGCGGCGGAGGGCACGCTGGTGGCTCCGGGGATGTGCAGCTCGTGCGGGTTGACCGCGTACAGCGCGCCGGTGAACCCGGCGTCGCGGATGTTCATCAGGATCGACCGGCCGATGGACCCTGGCCGGTGCCCGGCCCCGACCACGGCCACGGAACGCGGCGCGAGCAACGGCTCCAGGCTGGCCACGTCGGCGCGCTGCTCCCGGCCGGCCACCGCGTCGAGGTACGTGCTGGCCTCGCTGAGGGCGACGCTGTGCGGGATCGGCATGGTCAGTTCCACCACGCCGTCCTCCAGGCGGCGCCGCACGCCCAGCCCGGCGTCCGCGAACACCCGGAGCATGGCCGTGTTCTCCGGCAGGGTAGAGGCGGTGAACACCCGCACGGCCCGTTCCCGGGCCAGCGAGACCAGGTGCTCCAGCAGCAGGGTGGCCACGCCGCGGCCGTGCATCTGGTCGGCGACCGCGAACGCGATCTCCGCCGTGCCCGGGTCGTCGGTCGGCTCATAGCTGGCCACGCCAACCAGTTCGTCGCCCAGGAAGCCGAGCAGGGCACCGTGGATGTCGCCGTCGGAGCGGCACACCCGGCGGGCCTCCTGCTCCCCGGCCATCCGGCTCATGGAGAAGAAGCGGAGATAGAGGTTGTCCTGGGACATGTCCTCGTGCAGCTGCCTGACAGCCTCGTAGTCCCCCGGGGCGGCCGGCCGGATGGTGATGGTGGTGCCGTCGGCCAGCAGGGCATACGAGGAGCCCGGCGCGGTCAGCGCAGTCACTCCGTGTCTCCTGTTCTTCCCGGGATCTCCAGCTAGCCTGTCGTGCCGGTGTTGCTGGCTATTAGGGGCAAAAGTCCTGATTTGCCGGTCTGGCCATTCCAGGCACGGCTCTGGTCCGTTCCAGGCACGGCTCCGGTCCGTGCCAGCTCCGTGTCCGGGCGCGGCAGCGGGCCCGGGCGGCGGCCGGCCCAGCCGTGCGGCGCCCCGTCCTAGCTGGCCATCCAGCCCATACGTCACCCACATAATGGCCCGCCGGCCGGGCAGGTGGCCAATCCGGCGGGGCGGTTTAACGCCAGGTGGGCGAAGTTCCCGGTATGGACGGCCGCCGTGCACGGCCCGGACATGTCACGGACACTGGTTGCCGTGCGGACGCTAGCTGGTCCACGCTCTGTTGTCCCGGCGGCGCTCCCTTGCCGTGCTTGGCCCGGCCCGGTGGCACGTGACCGGCCTGTCCTGCCGGGGACGGCGACGGCGGTGCGCTCGCCCCGGCCGCACCGGGCTGCGAGCCGCCGGGGCGGGGCACGCCGGGGCGAGCGGAGCGGGCCGGTGACGGCCGGGTTGTGGCGGTGAGCACCACCACGCTGCCCGGCGGCACCTTCCCGGTCGGGCTGACCAGCAGCACGGTGCCGGGTGCCGCGTGCCGGTCGGCCCGGCCCCGCACCCACACCCGGAGTCCGCGGGCACGCAACTCGCGGCGCACCGCGGCGACCTTCCGGCCCACCAGCGCCCGGCTGACGTACACCTCCGGGGCGGAGGTCTCCCGGCTGGTGGCCTGGCGGGTGACCGGCTGGCTGGGGGAGGGCGTGGCCGCCTGCCCCGCCTGGCCCGCCGCCGAGGGCTGGCCGCGGTGGGAGTCCAGCACCACCGTGCCCAGCAGCCCGGCCACGACGAGCATGGCCGCGGCGCACGCGGCCGCGATCTGGCCGGCCAGCGGATGCCGGCCAGGCCGCCCGGAATCGCCGGGCCCGGGCGTCCCCGGATCGGCGGGGCCGGGCCGCTCTCCGGGCCTGGGCGCCTCTCCGGGCCCGGGCGGCTCTCCGGGCCGGGGCCGGCTCCCGGCCCGGAGGCTCTCCAGGCCCGGGCGGCTCTCCCGGGCCCGGCAGGGGAAGGATGCCCGTGTCGCGGGCCGTCTCCCATCCGCTGCGGATCCGGGCCACGCTCCCCGCGTCGCTCATCCAGGCGGACCCGCCCGCTGCACCCGTCCAGGCCGGGCGGTGCCCGTCACCCGTCCACGCCGGGCCGTGCCCGTCACCCGTCCACGCCGGGCCGTGCCCGTCACCCGTCCACGCCGGGCCGTGCCCGTCACCCGTCCCACGCGCGGGCCGTGCCCGTCACCCGTCCACAACCGGGCCGTGCCCGTCGCGGATCCGGGCGGCCCAGGCAGCCACGTCCGCGGCGCTGCGCGGCCGGGCGGCCGGGTCCTTGGCCGTCAGCGCACCGATCAGCGCGGCCATGGCGCGGGCCGTCCCCCCGCCCAGCACCCCGCCCTGCCCCCCGGTCGGCAACGGCGGCAGCGGCTGGTCCCGGTGGGCCAGCGCCACCTGCAGCGGCTCACCCAGGAAGGGCCGGTGGCCGGCCAGGCACTCGTACCCGAGGATGCCGAGGGCGTACAGGTCCGCTGCCGGGGTCGCGGCGGCGCCGGACACCCGTTCCGGTGCCAGGTAGCCCATGGTCCCGATGAGCGCGCCAGTCCCGGTCAGCTCCTCCGACCAGGGCGACTGGGCGATGCCGAAGTCGGTGACCTTCACCTGGCCGTCCCGGGCCATGAGCAGGTTGCCCGGCTTGATGTCCCGGTGCAGCACGCCGGCCGTGTGCGCGGCCTGCAGGGCGGCGGCCGCCTGGGCGATCACATCGGCCGTCCGCCCCGGGTCCAGCGGCCCGGACGAGGCCAGCACGGCCGCCAGCGAGGGGCCGTCCACCAGTTCCATCACCAGGAAGGCCGGGCTGCGCTCGGTGGCCTCGGCGTAGTCGTAGACCTGGGCGATCCCCGGGTGGGAGAGCCGCCCGGCGTGCCTCGCCTCGGCGCGGAACCTGGCCAGCGTCACCTCATCACCCGCGCAGGCCGGCCGGAGCAGCTTGACCGCCACCGGGCGCGCCAGCACACCGTCCCAGCCGCGCCAGACCTCGCCCATGCCGCCGGCCGCGATCGGCTCGTCCAGACGGTACCGGCCGGTCAGCTCGGTGGTGGGCCGCATGGCAGCGAGCACTACCCAGCAGCCATGACCTCATCCACGGCGCCCGGGATGAGCAGCCAGCCGCGGGGCAAGACAGCCGGCCCGGGCGACGTCCCGCCCGGGCCGCCAGCCTGGCTGTCACGGCAGCGGGTTGGCCCGCCGGGCCCCGTTCTCGGCGTGCACCAGCCGGGTGAAAGGCCCCGGTAGACCAGCGCGATGTGTCCGTCGGCGAGCCAGCGGACCACGTAGGGCGGCGACCCATCCGCGTGCTGCAGGCCGATGATCAGGCATTCCCGCTGCCCGTCGGGGCCTTCGGTAACCAGCCGGTCACCAACGTTGGCCTTCATGGGTCGTCCTCCCAGTGCTGGTGCCAGCACCACGTTCTGGGATACGGGGCAGCTCCCCCTGCCTGGCTTCATGCTTCATCGTCGGCCCGCCGGGGGCCTGGCGGCATCGGGCCGACGTCCCCGCCGCGGGGGCCATTGGGCCTGCGCTGGCCGGGCCCCCCGGCAGCGGTGACCAACGTCCCGGGGAGCGGACCCCAACGTCCCGGGGGCCCACCGCCAACGTCCCTTCCAGGGCAGGCCCGGCGGCGGTGAAGATCCAGACGCAGGCCGGGTACTCGCGTCGAGCACCCGGTCGGCCAAGCGGTGCAACACCGCATGCGGTGCAGAACAGGCAGAACAGGCCGTACCGGAGGGGGATGCCGTGAGCGCGCTCGATCTGGCCCGGTGGCAGTTCGGGATCACCACCGTCTACCACTTCATCTTCGTGCCCCTGACCCTCGGCCTGTCGCTGATGGTGGCCGGCCTGCAGACCGCATGGATGATCAAGAAGGATCCCGACTACCTGCGGCTGACGAAGTTCTTCGGCACCCTCTTCCTGATCAACTTCGCGGTCGGGGTGGTCACCGGCATCGTGCAGGAGTTCCAGTTCGGGATGAACTGGTCGGCCTACTCGCAAGTTCGTCGGCGACATCTTCGGGGCCCCGCTGGCCATGGAGGGCCTGCTGGCGTTCTTCGCCGAGTCCACCTTCCTGGGCCTGTGGATCTTCGGCTGGGGGCGCCTGTCCCCGCGGGTGCACCTGGCCACCATCTGGCTGGCGGCGATCGGCAGCAACCTGTCGGCCTACTTCATCCTGGCCGCGAACTCCTGGATGCAGCACCCGGTCGGGTACCGGATCAACCCGGCGACGCACCGGGCCCAGCTCACCAGCATCTGGGCGGTGCTCACCAACTCGACCGTGCTGGCCGCGCTGCCGCACGTCTTCTTCGCCGGGTTCGTGACGGCCGGGATCTTCATGGTGGCGGCCAGCGCCTGGCACGTGGCCCGGCGGCACGACACCGAGGTGTTCCGCCGCGCCCTGCGGCTCGGCCTGGTGGTCACCCTGGTGGCCGGCATCGCCACCGCGGTCACCGGCGACCTGCAGGCCCGGCTGATGGACTCCCAGCAGCCGATGAAGATGGCGGCCGCCGAGGCGCTGTACAACACCGAGTCCCCGGCCTCGTTCTCGCTCTTCACCGATCGGCTCGCTGAACGGCGACCAGCGAGCTGTGGAGCGTCCGGGTCCCCTACCTGCTGTCCCTGATCGCCACCATGGACCCGCACGGCACCGTGCAGGGCATCAACAACGTCGAGCGCGCCTACGCCAGGAAGTACGGCCCCGGGGACTACCGGCCGTACGTCCCGGTCACCTACTGGTCGTTCCGGCTGATGATCGGGTTCGGCACGCTGGCCGCGCTGTTCGCGCTGATCGGCCTGTGGCTGACCCGGGGGCGGCGGATCCCGCACAGCCGCTGGTTCTACCGGGCCTCCCTGGCCGCGGTGGCGACACCGTACCTGGCCAACACGATGGGCTGGATCTTCACCGAGATGGGCCGCCAGCCGTGGACGGTGTTCGGGGTGCTGCAGACCTCGCAGAGCGTGTCGCCGGGCGTGCCGCGGGCACCGTGCTGACCTCCCTGATCGTGTTCACCCTGCTGTACGGCGTGCTCGGCGTCATCGGCTGGCTGGCTGATGGTCCGGCACATCACGCAGCGGGCTGCCGCCCGCCGAGTCGGCGTCCCCCGGCGCGGGCGAGCCGCGTGCCCGCCTTCACCTACTGACGTCCGCCGCGGCTCGCGCCGCGCGCTGCTGACCGGAGGTCACCATGCAGCTCACCACCGTGTGGTTCATTCTCATCGCGGTCCTGTGGACGGGCTACTTCGTCCTGGAGGGGTTCGACTTCGGGGTCGGCATCCTGCTGCCCTTCCTGGGCCGCAGCGACACCGACCGGCGCACGATGATCAACAGCATCGGCCCGGTCTGGGACGGCAACGAGGTCTGGCTGCTCACCGCGGGCGGCGCCACCTTCGCCGCGTTCCCGCTCTGGTACGCGTCCCTGTTCAGCGGCTTCTACCTGGCCCTGCTGCTGATCCTGGTCGCGCTGATCCTGCGCGGGGTGTCCTTCGAGTTCCGCGGCAAGGTCGACTCCGCCGCGCTGGCGGCGGGTCTGGGACCAGGCCATCTTCTGGGGCTCGGCGCTGCCCGCGCTGCTGTGGGGGGTGGCCTTCGGCAACATCGTCCGCGGGGTCCCGCTGAACGCCGCGCACGTCATGACCGGCAACCTGCTCACCCTGCTCAACCCGTACGGGCTGCTCGGCCGGCCTGGCCACGCTGACCCTGTTCACCCTGCACGGGGCCATCTTCCTGACCCTCAAGACCACCGGCGACCTGCGGGCCCGGTCCCGGGCGGCGGCGCTGCGGGTGGCGGCGGCGACGGTGCCGCTGGCCGCCGCGTTCCTGCTGGCCAGCCAGATCACGCACGGCCGGCCTGGCCACGGACATCACCGCGGCCCTGGCCGCGGTGGCGCTGCTGGCCGCGGTGGCGGCGGCGCTGCGCGGCCGGGAGGGCTGGGCGTTCGCCGGGACCGCCGTTACCCTGGTACTGGCGGTGGCGACCCTGTTCGGTGACCTGTGGCCGAACGTGCTGCCGTCCACCACGTCCGCGGCATACAGCCTGACCGTGCACAATGCGTCATCGTCTCATTACACTCTCCTCGTGATGACCTGGGTGGCAGTGATCTTCACTCCCGTGGTGCTGGCCTACCAGACCTGGACGTACTGGGTGTTCCGGAGCCGGGTCAGCGGGACGCCGCTGCCGTCCCCGCTGTCCGGCCTGGGTGGCCTGGGCGGGTCCGGCGGCTCGCCGTCCGGCGGCGCTGGCCCCGCCCCGGCGGGCGGCCTCGGCGGTCCGGTAACGCAGGTCCCCAGCGGTCCATGAGGCCGGTTGACCCACGTCTGCTCCGGTACGCGGCGGCCGCCCGCGGGTACCTGATCGTCACGGTCGTCCTCGGGCTGGTCACCACCGGACTGATCCTGGCCCAGGCCGGCCTGCTCGCCCACGCCCTGGCCAGCGCGGCCGCCGGCACCGGGGTGGCCGCGCTGGCGCTCACCCTGGGCCTGCTGCTGGCCGTGCTGGCCGCCCGGGCGGCTGACCGCCTACGGCGGTGAGCTCGCCGCCCTGCGGGCCGCCGCCGCGGTCAAGTCGCAGCTGCGGCGCCGGCTCACCGCGCACCTGACCCGGCTCGGCCCGGCCTGGCTGGGCGGGCAGCAGGCCGGCGAGATCACCACCTTGTGCACCAAGGGCCTGGACGCCCTGGACCCTTACTTCGCCCGGTTCCTGCCCCAGTTCGTGCTGGCCTTCCTGGTCCCGGTCGCGGTGCTGGCCCGGGTGGCCGCGGCGGACTGGATCTCCGCGGTGGTCATCGCGGTCACGCTGCCGATCATCCCGGTGTTCGCGGTGCTCATCGGGCTGCAGACGCGGGCCAAGACCGAGCGCCAGTGGCAGCTGCTGGCCCGGCTGGGCGGCCACTTCCTGGACGTGGTGGAGGGGCTGCCCACGCTCAAGATGTTCGGCCGGGCCAGGGCCCAGGAGGAGGTGATCAGGGACGTCACCGGCGCGCACCGCAGCGCGACCATGGCCACGCTCCGGGTCGCCTTCCTGTCCGCGCTGGTGCTGGAACTGTCCGCCGCGCTGGCCACCGCGCTGGTCGCGGTGGAGGTGGGCCTGCGGCTGCTGGCCGGGCACATGGGCTACCAGACGGCGCTGCTGGTCCTGCTGCTGACGCCGGAGGCGTACCTGCCGCTGCGCGCGGTCGGCACCCAGTTCCACGCCAGCATGGAGGGCGTCACGGCGGCCGGCCGCGCCTGCGAGATCCTGGACGTGCCCCCGCCCGCCACGGCCGTGGGCACCGCGCCGCGCGGGCTCGGGCCGGCCGCGCCGCCCCCCGACCTGCACCGCGAGACCATCTCCCTGAACGCCGTGTCCCTGGCCTATCCTGCCCGCGAGGTCCCGGCCCTCGACGGGGTGACGCTCGACATCCGGCCTGGTGAGCGCATCGCGGTGACCGGGCCGAGCGGGGCGGGCAAGAGCTCGCTGCTGGCGCTGCTGCTCCGCTTCACCGAGCCGACTTCCGGCCGGATCACGGCCGGGGCCATCGACATCGCCGCGGCCGACCTGGCCGCGTGGCGGCGGCAGATCGCCTGGGTGCCGCAGCAGCCCTACCTGTTCGAGGGCAGCGTGGCTGCCAACATCGCGCTGGGCCAGCCGGACGCGGCGCCGGAGGCCATTGCCCGGGCCGCCGCGGCGGCCGGGGCGGCCGAGTTCATCGAGGCGCTGCCGCAGGGGTACGGCACCCCGCTGGGGGAGCGCGGCGCCCGGCTGTCGGCCGGCCAGCGGCAGCGGATCGCGGTGGCGCGGGCCTTCCTCCGGGACGCCCCGCTGCTGCTGCTCGACGAGCCGGCCGCGCACCTGGACCCGATCACCGCCCGGCAGCTGCTGGACGCGATCGAGCGGCTGATGACCGGGCGGACCGTGCTGCTGGTCACCCACGGCCGCGGCTGGACCGGCGGCGCCGGCCGGGTCATCAGCCTGGACCACGGCCGGCTGGTGACCGGGGCAGGCCGCCCCGCCCGCGGCTGGTGCGCCCGCAGACGGCCCGCCGGTGGCTGGGCCGCCGGTGGCTGGCCCGCCGGTGGCTGGGCCGCCCGTGGCTGATGCGCCCGGTGGCTGGCCCGCCCGTGGCTGGACCCTGCGCCGCCCGTGGCTGGCCCGCCGGTGGCCGGCGCCGGCCGGCCCGCAACAGCCCGCGGTGGCCGTCCCGCCGCAAGGGGCAGGAACCTCATGACCGCCACCCCCGCTATCCCGCCCGCGGCCGTCCCGCCCGCCGCCGCGGCGCACCCGCTGCTGCGGCTGCTCCGGATGGCCCGGCCCCTGCGCGGGCAGCTGGTGCTGGCCGTGCTGGCCGGCGCCGCCTCCACCGGATGCGCGGTGGCCCTGCTGGCCACGTCCGGGTTCCTGCTCGCCCGGGCCTCCCTGCACCCCAACATCGTGGCCATCTCGGTCGCCGTCGTGGCCGTCCGCGGGCTGTCGGTCGGCCGGGGCGTGTTCCGCTACGCCGAGCGGCTCACCTCGCACGACGCGGCGTTCCGGGTGCTCGCCGACGTGCGGGTCCGGGTCTACCAGCGGCTGGAGCGGCTGGCCCCGGCCGGGCTGCGCGACTTCCGCTCCGGTGACCTGCTGGCCCGGCTGGTCTCGGACGTGGACGCCACCCAGGACCTGTTCATCCGCGGGGTGGCCCCGCCGCTGACCGCCTTCCTGGTCGGCGCGGGGGCCGCGGCCGCCTGCCTGGTCATCCTGGCCCCGGCCGGGCTGCTGCTGGCCGCCGGGCTGCTGGTGGCCGGGGCCGGGGTGTCCTGGCTGGCCGCCCGCCGGGCCGCGGTGGCGGGCCGGCGCACCGCCGCCGCCCGTGGCGAGCTGGGCGCCCAGGTCGCCGGGCTGGTGGCCGGCGCCGCCGACCTCCACGCCTTCGGCGGCCAGGACGCCGCCCTGGACGCTGCGCAGCGCGCCGACGCGGACCTGACCCGGCTGGCCCGCGGGTCCGCGGCCGGCGCCGCGCTGGGCAGCGGGCTGTCCCAGGCGGTCGCCGGGCTGACGCTGTGGGCGGTGCTGGTGGCGGGCGTGGCCGCGGTCGGGTCCGGCGCCCTGACCCGGGTCCCGCTGGCCGTGATCACGCTGACCGCGCTGGCCGCGTTCGAGGCGGTGACCGCCCTGCCCGCCGCCGCCATCCAGCTGGGGCAGGCCCGGGCCAGCGCGGCCCGGGTGGGCGCCGTGCTGGACGCGCCCGACCCGGTCCGCGACCCGGCCACGCCCGCGGCCGCTGCCCGCCGGGCCGCTCCAGGTCCGGCTGCGCGGGGCCCAGGTGCGGTACGAGCCGGGCGGCCCGCTGGCCATCGACGGCATCGATCTCGACCTGACGGCCGGCCGGCGGGTCGCCCTGGTCGGCCCGAGCGGCGCCGGCAAGTCCACGGTGGCCGCCGTGCTGCTCCGGTTCTGCGAGCTGGCCGGCGGCCGGGCCACGCTGGGCGGAGCCGACCTGGCCAGCTACCCGGCCGACGCGGTCCGCACGGTGATCACCGGCTGTGCCCAGGACCCGCACCTGTTCGACACCACCATCGGCGCCAACGTCCGGCTGGCCCGGCCCGCGGCCACCCAGCAGGAGCTGGACGCGGCGGCGGCCCGGGCCCGCCTGCTGCCCTGGATCGAGGCCCTGCCGCGGGGCTGGGACACCATGGTCGGGCCGCGTGGCATGGCCGTCTCCGGCGGGGAACGGCAGCGGATCGCGCTGGCCCGGGCCCTGCTCGCCGACCCGGCGCTGCTGATCCTGGATGAGCCGACGGCGCACCTGGACCCGGAGAACCGGCAGGCCCTCACGGCCGACCTGCTGGCCGCCACGGAGGGCCGGGCCACCCTGCTCATCACCCATGACCTGGACGGGCTGGACCAGGTGGACGAGATCGTGGTGCTGGACCGTGGCCGGGTGGCGGAGCGCGGAACGCACCAGGACCTGGCCCGGGCGGGCGGCCTCTACCAGCGGATGTGGGAAGCGGCTCTCTAGCCCGCGAATCAGCCCAGGGCACCTCCCGGCCCTGCGCGACCGGGTTCAGGCGGCGGACTGGGTCAGGCGGAAGCCGTCGACCATGTCGGCCTGGATGGCGATGACGTCGTCCGTCCCGCCGGCCACCCACGGGTGCAGCCGGTCGCGGTAGCGGTCGGCCTCGCCGGCGTCGGTCACCCGGCGGGCGCGGCCGACGATGATGACGCTCCAGCCCAGGTGCGCGTCCGGGTCGATGAGGTCGGCCTCGTAGGCGACGACGGTGCCGGGATTGCCGCCCACGGCCGAGGCGATAGCGGTGCCCAGGTAGGTGCGGATGATGATCTGGTCCCCGTGCACGATGTGGTTCACCGGCCTGATGGCAGGCAGCGCCAGGTGAGTGAAGACCAGCCTGCCCATGGAGACGCTGCTCAGCAGGCTCAGTGATTCCGCCCGGGTCAGTGCGTGCAGCCGCCTCGGCTGGGTCATCGTATGACACCTCCACAGCGGCTGGGCCCGCTCCCCGTCGCACGGCAGAGCGCCACTATCCCGGGCGGCGGCCCGGCTGGCCAGGGGCCAAAGGTCCCGGGTTGCGGACCGGTCGGCCCGCGGCCGGGAGCGGCCGGACCAGGTGCGTTCCGGTGCCGGGGCGGCACGGCCCGGGGACCATGGTCCCGGCCGCCGATGCCGTATGCCCGTGGCCGCCCGCGGGCCGCCGCGGGACGCTGAGAGTTGAGCTAGATGACGGTGACTGTAACGTGCTGGCCGGGACGGCCAGGGGAGGTCCTCGATGACGATCAGGGTAGGTATCAATGGTTTCGGGCGGATTGGCCGCGCCTTCGTCCGCAGGTCCCTGGAACTCGATGACGTCGAGGTCGTAGCGGTCAACGACATCACCGACGCGGCCACGCTGGCGCACCTGCTGGCGTTCGACTCCACCTACGGGCGGCTCGCGGGGGTTACCCACGACGCCGGCTCGATTCTGGTCGACGGGCGCCCGATCGCGGTGACCGCGCAGCGGAATCCGGCCGACATCGACTGGGCCGGGGCCGGGGCCGAGCTCGTCATCGAGTCCACCGGCAAGTTCCGGGCCCGGGATGACCTGGCCCTGCACCTCAAGGGCGGGGCCCGCAAGGTCCTCCTCTCCGTGCCGGGCAAAGGCCTTGACCTGACCGTGGTCATGGGCGTCAACCAGAGCGCCTACGACCCGCAGCGGCATGACATCATCTCTAACGCCTCGTGCACCACGAACTGCGTGGCGCCGATGGCGAAGGTGCTGCACGACGAGTTCGGCCTGGTCCGCGGGTTCATGACGACGATCCACGCGTACACCGGCGACCAGATGCTGCTGGACGGCCCGCACAAGGACCTGCGCCGGGCCCGCAGCGCCGCGGTGAGCATCATTCCCACCACGACCGGGGCGGCCCGTGCCACCGGCACGGTGATCCCGGAACTGGCCGGGCGGCTGGACGGCGTGGCCGTCCGCGTTCCGGTGGAGGACGGGTCGCTGACCGACCTGGCGGCCGTGCTGGGGCGCGAGGCGGACGTGGACGAGATCAACGCCGCCTTCCGCGCCGCGGCCGAGGGGCCGCTGGCCGGGTTCCTCCGGTACAGCACCGATCCGCTGGTCTCCCGGGACATCGTCGGGGACAGCGCGTCCTGCGTGTTCGACTCCGGGCTGACCCAGGCCTCCGGCACGCTGGCCAAGGTGTTTGGCTGGTACGACAACGAGTGGGGCTACACCTGCCGCCTGATGGACCTCGCGGTCCTGGTGGGGAGCCAGTTGTAGCCGCGCAGCGGGCGGCGCCCGCCGCCGTCTGGCGGCAGGCGCCCGCCTGCGGCGGCAGCCGGCGGGGGAGCAACGCCACCCGGCCCTTCGGGGGAGGGAGTGCCATGACCACAGCCCCGGTGCTGGCCTCCGCGCTGGAGGGCCAGGCCTTCCTGCGCGGGATGCCGGCGGCGCACCTGGGCCGGCTGGCCGCCGCCGCGTCGCTGACCAGCGTGCCCATCGGGCACCGATTCTTCTCCGTCGGCGGCGTGCCCCGGCAGTTCTGGCTGATCCGGGCCGGGCAGGTCGCGTTGGACATCGACGCCGGGCAGCGGCGGATCATCGTGGAGACACTGGGCCGCGGCGACGTGGTCGGCTTGTCGTGGTTCCTGCCGCCCTTCGAGTGGCAGTTCGGCGCGGTGGCGGTGCAGCCCACCGAGGCGTTCGAATTCGATGCCGCGGCCGTCCGGCGGAGCTGCGACGAGGACCCGGCCTTCGGCTATGAGCTGACCCGTCGGCTGCTGGCCGCCGCGACCGGGCGGCTGCAGGCGACCCGGGCCAAGCTCATCGACCTGTCCACCCAGTTCGCCGCCGAGCGCTGAGCCAGGCTCAGCGGGCCGCCAGGCCGGCGCAGCACGCCGAGCCCCGCCTCGGCGCTGTCGCTCGTCACGGCGCGGGGCCTCGTCCCCCGGCGGCGGTCAGCCACCGGCCGGCGGCCGGGTGCCGCTGACCCGGGCGACGATCTCGCCGGCCAGATCCCGCAGCTTGGTCCGCCGGTTGTTGGACGCCCGCTTGAGCACGGCGAAGGCCTGATCGGCCGGGCAGTGTGACTCGGCCATGATGATGCCGATGGCCTGGTCGATCACCGCCCGGGACAGCAGCGCCTGTTCCAGCTGCGCGGCCAGCTCGCGGGCCCGGGCGTACCGGTCGGCGGTGACGATGGCGGCCGAGGCGGGCGGCACGAACAGCGTGACCAGGCCTTCGTCCAGCCGGTCGAAGCCGTCGGTGCCGCGGCTGCTCAGGTTGAGCGCGCCCAGCCGCCGGTCGCCCATGCCCAGGCCGGCGCACAGGTAGCTGCGCAGTCCCATCTCCTGCGCCAGGTGGCTGAACTCGGGCCAGCGCTGCTCCGCTTCGGCCATGCTCCAGCTGTTGACCTGCTGGCGGCGGGCCGCGTCCAGGCAAGGTCCGTCCCGCAGCAGGTACTGGCGGCGGTCCAGCTCCTCGGTGTGGGGATCGGTCGCCGCGACCGTGGCCGGCTGGCCGTCCTCGTCCACCACGGTGATGCTCGCGGCATGGCAGCCGGGCACCAGCCGCAGGGCCAGCGTCAGGATGCTCTGCAGCGTTTCCGATATGGATTCGTCTTCGGCCAGCGCCCGGCTCAGTTCGGTGAGCGACCCGATGAGATCCTCATACCGTTCGCCGGGCAGCGCGGCCGCGTTTTCCTCGGTGACCACAGCGATGCCTCCAGCCGCCTGCCCTGTTTTCGCAGGCGGTGAGCTTCCTATCTGCCGCCCCAGGCGCCGCTCAAACACGCGGCGGGCGCCTGGCCATGACGCCGCCCCCGCCCCTGTCGGCGTCATGGCCAGGACGGCTACTGCGGATCGGGCCGGGCACGGAGTGCGCGCCGGCGATCCGCGGCCATCGCGGCCGGCATCCCCGTGATCGCGGCGATCAGGTCCCAGCTCATTTCCAGCTGCCGGGCCGTGTCCAGCAGGTCGGCTTCCAGCCGGTCGAGGTAGAGCCGCAGGTTGCAGAGCAGCACCAGGGCCGCCCCGGCGTCCAGCAGGTCGGGCGAACGCGGTGCACCGTGCCGGACGGCCTGGATCACCGCATCGACGGCCCGGATGTCCTCGAGGGAGCGCCGGAGCAGCGGCCCGGGACCTGCGGCCGCACGCTGGGCATCGAGCCGGGACCGCGCACTGTCCAGGACCTCACGGTCGGGGGCGGTCACCGGGCCCGATCCCGGCCGGCCGCCGGGCAGAACCGGGCGCGGCCTGGCCGTCCGCTTCCATCTCGAGCATGGCTCCACTCCCGCTGTCACGAGTGACAGAGGTAGCCACACTGCTCGGGCTACGTCCTGGCTGCGCTGGGCGCTACGGCATTATGATCAGCCGCGCCGGTCACGTCAACTCAGGGCTGGAGCACGATCCGCGCCCGCGCCTTCCCGGCCAGCACTTCCTCGATGCACTCGTTGACCGCCTCGAGCGGGCGGGTCTCGGCGACCACCCGGGTCCGCCCCTGGCGATGCAGGTCGAACACGACGGCCAGGTCGGCCCGGGTGCCGACGATGGACCCGATCACGGACGTGCCGTTCAGCACGGTCTCGAAGACGGGAAGCTGCAGCGCGCCCGCGGCCGGCAGGGCCACCAGCACCAGGCGGCCGCCGCGCCGCAGGCCCGCGTAGGCGGTCGCGAAGGACTTCTCGTCCACGGCCAGGCCGATGGCCACGCTGGCGCCGCCATGCTGCTGCAGCACCGCCGCCGGGTCCTCGGTGCGGGCGTCGATGACGATGTCCGCACCCAGCTCACGGGCGAGCTGGAGCTTCTCGTCGGTCACGTCGATCGCGGCCACCGTGCCGCCGAAGATCCGGGCGTACTGCACGGCCAGATGCCCCAGGCCGCCCACCCCGGAGATGGCCACCAGGTCACCGGGCCGGACGTTGCCGACCTTCACCGCCTTGTAGGTGGTGACCCCGGCACAGGTCAGCGGGGCCGCGTCGACCGGGTCGATGCCGTCCGGCACCGGGGAGGCGAAGGCGGCGTCGGCGGCGAAGTACTCCGCGAAACCGCCGTCCACGGAGTAACCGGTGTTGCGCTGCTGGAGGCACAGCGTCTCCCAGCCGGTCAGGCAGTGCTGGCAGCTGCCGCAGGCGTAACCGAGCCAGGGCACCGCGACCCGCTCGCCGATCACGGGGCTGGTCACTCCCTCGCCGACCGCGTGCACGATGCCGACGCCCTCATGACCGGGGACGAACGGCGGGGCCGGCCGCACCGGCCAGTCGCCGTGCGCCGCGTGGATGTCGGTGTGGCAGAGCCCGGACGCCTCCACCCGGACCACGACCTGGCCAGGGCCGGGCTCCGGGATGGGCCGCTCCTCAATGACCAGCGGCTCCCGGAACGTGCGCACAACTGCGGACCTCATGATGAACCTCTCCTCGTGGGATGCCGGGCCGACCGGGCCGCGGCGGGATGTGCCGGGCGGTAGCCCGGGATCGCCGGGCTGATCAGCGGGTAGTGATCAGCCGGCGGGGATGGCGGTCATGGTGGGGGCGGCCCACCCGGGCCGGGGAGATCGGGTGGGCCGCCGGCGGTCAGGACTTGCCGGCCGTCGCGGTGCCGACCGGTCCGGAGGTGTCGGCCGGGGCGCCGGCGGGCCGCCGTCCGCGGAGGTCTCCTTCCAGCCCCGCCAGATCAGCCGGTGCACCGGGATGAGCCGCGGGATGTCCCGCAGGCCGGGGATGAACGGCACGGCCAGCAGCAGGATGGTGGCCAGGCCGGTCATGTAGATGGCGATCAGGTCGACGTTGGCCGAGCTGCTGAAGCCGGGGACCTGGTACCAGAGGGTGTACAGCCACAGCCACGGCTGCCCGGGATAGCTGCCGGTCTCGTTCATCACGCCCCACTGCTCACCGGTCAGGTGCATGGCCGTCGCCTGGTTGACGAAGTAGGCGCCGTCCTCGATGAACAGCAGCGGCTTGGTGAAGTTGGTGCCGTAGAACGGGTTGCTTCGCCAGCAGGTCGGAGTCCAGCGCGCCGCTGCGCGCCATGGTCAGCTCGTTGGCCAGCATCACCGGGACCGGCCCGTCAGCGGCCGCCGGGACCACGGGAACGCCGCCGACGAACTTCACCTTGGTGACCGCGCCGGCGTAGGCGTTGGCCCACTTGAGCTGCTGGGCCGGGGAGGCGGCCCGGTAGGTGGCCAGGGCGGCGGCCAGCGCCGGGTTCCCCGCGGCGTCCTTGGACAGCGGTGAGAGCACGAAGTCCTGCGCGGCGTTGATCGGCTGGGTCACCCCGAAGATGTTCGCCGGAGCGAACAGCAGGCTTCTGCGTGGCGCCCGTGGCGTGTTGTACGGCGGGCCGTAGGTGGCCGTCTCGCTGGTGCCGTTCAGCTCGGTCGAGCCGCGGTGGCCAGGAAGTCGGCCGGGGCGAGCCTGGCCCAGGTCTGGACGGACACTTCCGGGCACGTTCGGCGAGGAGAGCAGGGCGGCCAGGGCGAAGACGACGCACCAGGATGATCACCCCGGCGATCGTGCCCTCCTTGAGGATGTCGTAGCGGCGGGTCGCGCCGCGCCACGGCGCGGCGTCGGCGTGGGCCAGCGCCCGGCGGCGCTGCCGGGGCGTCCCCCGGCCCGGGGTGGCTGAGGGTGGCGGGCAGCGGGTGCGACACGCCGCGGACCCGGACCAGCAGGACGTGGCCGCCGATGATGGCCACCAGCACGATCGGGATCAGCACGATGTGCCACATCAGCATCTGGCCGAAGTTCATCACGTTGAAGAATGCGCCGATGCCGGCCGCATTGAACGCGTCCTTGCCGCTGGTGGAGATCCACTGCGAGTCGAAGTTCTGCTGCGAGACGTACCCGGTGAAGCACTCGACAACGGAGGCCGCGAAAGCGACCACGCCGGTGATCCAGGTCCAGGCGCGCTTGCCGCGCCAGGCCGCCATCCAGAACTTGCCCCACAAGTGGATGACGAGCAGGGCCATGAACAGCTCGACGCTCCACAGGTGCAGGCTGTTGAAGAAGTGGCCGACCGAGTTGTACCGCCACCAGTCCGGGCCGCCCAGGGCGATCGCGAACCCGGACACGATGGCCACGCCGAAGGCGGCCAGGCTGGCCACGCCGAACACGTAGACCCAGGAGCGCACGTAGGCGGGCTGGCGGTCGGGCAGCAGCTTGCCGGGCGGCAGGATCCGGGTGGCGAAGCGCCGGACCTTGTTCGTCCACATGTCCCGGTCTTCGTCCTCGCCGGCGTAGTCCGCGGCCCGGTCGGCGCCGGGCGGCCCGGCCTCCTCGGGCTTGGGCGGGAAGGTGCGGCCCTTGGGGAAGGGCAGCAGCAGCGCCACGCCGAAGATGACGACCATCACGGCGATGAGGACGAGGTTGGCGACCGACACGGTAAAGATCGACCAGTGCAGATACGTTCCGGGATGGTCAAGATTAATGGGTGCGGATGCTATGTCAGCGGGCGGTCTCATCGGAGTCTCCTAGTGCAGGCCCGGAAAACTAGTGACTGCCACAGAATCAACCAGAACGGTTAATGGTGGGCAGGGATATCGGTCATGGGGTGGCGGGACCTTGGTCCCCGCCTGGCGTGCCCGGCTGGGCTTTCCCAGGGTGTTCCCGGCAATGGCGCCAGGTACCCGCCCAGCAGCCTCGCCGTGGCGCTGAGGGCGCAGGCCAGCCGGAGCGGCGCGTCGCTGCCCGGCCTGGCCGACAGAAAATCCACTCTTCTACCGTCCCTGTCCAGCCCGGCCGTTGCCAGGGACACGCGACCCGGCCGGCCGGGACCTTGGTCCCGGCCGGCCGGGTTCGTTGGTGCGGGTACCGCTCAGGCGGTGGCGGTGGTGGGGTGCACCGTCTTGGCGAACACTTCCTTCTCGGCCGGAACCCGGCGCTCGTGGACGACGCCCGAAGATCGACAGGATCAGCATGAGCGCGGCCCCGATGAAGGACGCGATCGCGGCGAACAGGGCGATCTGGCCGAACATCCAGAAGCCGTACGCCTCGAGCAGCATCGAGCGGAGCGTGGTGCCGCTTGAACACGGTCTGCCACCTGGCCGGCCAGCGCGACGTTCTTCGGCTGGGCCAGCGACTGGGCGGACAGCTGCGAGTAGGTCAGGCCCTTGCCCATCTCGTTCAGGTGAACGGCGATGAAGTGGTCAGCGTAGGTCTTGGCCTGCGCCCCGGTGGTCAGCGGCTGGCCCGCGTAGGCGCCCATGGCGGCCTGGTCCGCGGCCGGCAGGGCCTTGAACTCGGATTGCTCGTCGTCGGGAAGACGATCTTCTGTGCGGCGAGCTGGTCGTGCACCTGTCCGTTAGCGAACGAGTACCCCCACACCAGTAGGCCGCCCGCGACGAGCAGGACTGCTGCGAGGACGAAACCCGCTGTGCTGACCAGCACGTCGAATGTCTTGCGGCGCATTGTTCTTGCCTCCCTCTGGGCACCGGGCCCAGCGGCCCGGCGGTGAAGTTCCATCTCCTGCAGCCTCTCCCGGGCGAGCCGGTCGCCAGGCAGGGCCGCGCGGCCTGGCCCGGGAAGGACTTCAGTCACTGCTGGGACGGGCCTTGGTCGCCCGGAGGGGTGGGCGTCAGGGGGAGCGTTTGGTCCACTGGGGCTCGACGGCGGACCATTCCGCGGCCCAGTCCGCGATCCGGCGCCGGTCCAGCAACCGCCTGGCCAGCCAGAGGACGGCAAGCAGCACGATGGCCAGCACGGCCGGGGTGAGCGCGACGACGGCGACGACGCGGCTGGCGATCTGGCCCTCCCCGATGGGCGGGTAGGTCAGCTGGCCGGCCGTGTCCACCCAGATCGATACCCGCCGTCCGGCCACGCTGCCGACCGGGGCCGGCGCCTCGCCGGTGACCCGCCGGCCGTCCGGCGCGGTCCACCGGGCCGGGGCCCAGACGAACTCGGCCGAGGCGTACAGGGAATCATCCGGGGTCCGGGAGACCCGCTTCAGCAGGACCGCCGTGACCTGGCGCTCGGTGGCCGCCTGGGCCCGGGCCGCGCTGGCGGACTCCGCGGCCGTCACGCGGCCCAGCCCGAGCGCGGCCAGCGGGCTGGCCACCAGGAACGCGATGACCAGGGCCAGCCGCACCCAGGTCTCCACCCGGTCAGTGCGGCGGCGGAGCGGGTTGGCATCCAGGCCGGTCCAGCGGGCCAGCGCTGCCACCCAGCGCGTGGGCGTGCGCGTCACGCTCACCATCATCACCTCTGGCCGGACCGGTTCGGTCGGCAGGTCCCCCGCTGGGCCACCACTGCGCAGGCCGGGCGGGCCGGCGCACTACAGACACGAGTACGAGCCGGGCGATACCGTTGTTCAAGTTAGGAAAATCTTAAGGGGCCGGTGGGGAGATACTCGTGGAGTCGTCGGAACCGCACCCCATGCTGCCGCAACTCCGGCTCGACGATCTGCTCACCGAGCTCCAGTCGCGGCTGCAGACGGTGCTGGCCACCCGGGACCGGGTCTACGCCCTGCTGGAAGCCGTCGTCGCCGTCGGGGCCAATCTCGACCTGGAGATGGTGCTCAAGCAGATCGTGGAAGCCGCCATCACCCTGGTCCGGGCCCGCTACGGCGCGCTCGGCATCATCGGCGAGGACGGCCGGCTGGTCGAGTTCGTCCCGGTCGGCCTGACCGAGGACCAGATCGCTTCCATCCACCACTGGCCGGAGGGCCTGGGCCTGCTCGGCGCGCTGATCCATGACCCCCGCCCGCTGCGCCTGGCGAACATCGGGGACAGCCCGGATTCGACCGGTTTCCCGGCCGGGCACCCGCCGATGCGGTCGTTCCTGGGCGTGCCGGTCCGGGTCCGGGACGAGGTGTACGGCAACCTCTACCTGACCGAGAAGCAAGGCGGCGCCGACTTCGACGAGGAGGACGAGGCCCTGCTCATCGCGCTGGCCGCGGCGGCCGGGGTGGCGATCGACAACGCCCGGCTGTACGAAGAGGCCCGCCGCCAGCAGCGCTGGCTCCGGGCCACCAGCGAGCTCAGCCAGCGGCTGCTGTCCGGGACCGCCCCCGACGTGGTGCTCAAGATGGTGACCCAGCAGGCGCTGGAAATGTCCGGCGCCGACCTGGTCGCGCTGGCGGTGCCCACCCCGGACCGCCAGCAGCTCGTCATCCAGCACGCCGCCGGGTCGGGAGCCGAGGAGGCCATGGGGCTGGTCCTGCCGGTCACCACGTCACTGTCCGGGCAGGTGCTGTCCACCGGGGAAGCCGTCGCGGTCGCCGACTTCGGCCACGACGAACGGGTGGCCGCCCCGGCCCGGCAGCACATGCCGCTGGGGCCGGCGATCATCCTGCCGCTGGGCGCGCCCGGTGACGTCCGCGGCGTGTTCACGGTCGGCCGCGACCCGGGCGCCATGCCGCTGCCCCAGCAGGCGGTGGACATGGTCCGCACCTTCGCCGCACAGGCGGGCCTGGCCCTGGAACTGGCCGAGCACCGCAGCGACGCGGAGCGGCTGGCCATCCTGCAGGATCGCGACCGGATCGCCC
This sequence comes from uncultured Actinomycetes bacterium, assembly GCA_963840195.1. Taxonomy (GTDB): domain Bacteria; phylum Actinomycetota; class Actinomycetes; order Streptosporangiales; family Streptosporangiaceae; genus RYN-230. Next base: position 295,231 of record CAWIYD010000009.1, on the reverse strand, counting down.
GCGACCTGCACGACCTGGTCATCCAGCGGCTCTACGCGACCGGCATGTCGCTGCAGGGCGCGATGCCGCTGCTCGGCCGGCCGGAGGCGGCCGGGCGGGTTTCCAGCGCGGTGGACGCGCTCGACGAGACGATCCGGGAGATCCGCTCGGCGATCTTCTCCTTGCAGGCGCGCGGTGAGGTCAAGCAGAACCGGCTGCGGACCCAGATCCTGGCCGTCGCCGACGAGATGACGCCCGCGCTGGGGTTCGCCCCCGGGCTGCGGCTGGTCGGCCCGCTCGATGAGGCCGTCCCGGACGACGTGGGCGACCAGGTGCTCAGCGCGCTGCGCGAGGCGCTGTCCAATGCCGCCCGGCACGCGGCCGCGTCCCAGGTGGACGTGACCGTGCAGGCCGGCCAGGAGCTGCTGCTCCGGGTGGTGGACAACGGGGTGGGCATGGGCCGCACCACGCGGCGCAGCGGCCTGGCCAACCTGGCCAAGCGGGCCGCCGTACTCGGCGGCACGCTGGAGGTCGGCGCCGGCGAGAAGGGCGGCACCACGCTGGTCTGGCGGGTGCCGCTCGACTGAGCGGCCGCGGCTGGCACGGCCACCGGCGGCAGCCGGGGCACCGCCGCCGGCGGCGCGGGACCGGGGCGGGTCAGTTACCCCGGGGGAGCCGTTCGGCCTGATCGGGGTGATGCTCGTCGAAGACGCGCGCGGCGTAGGCGGCGGCCTGCGCGCGGCGCTGCATGCCCAGCTTGGCGAACAGCGCCGACACGTAGTTCTTCACGGTCTTCTCGGCCAGGAAGAGGCGGTCGCCGATCTGCCGGTTGGTCAGTCCCTCGCCGATGAGCTCGAGGATCCGGCGCTCCTGGTCGGTGAGCCCGGCCAGCGGGTCGGTGCGGGCCGCCTGGTCCCGCATCCGGCGCATCACCCGGCTGGCCGCCTCCGGGTCGAGCAGGGACTGCCCGGAGGCGATGGTCCGCACCGCGCCGACCAGGTCGGTCCCGTGGATCTGCTTGAGCACGTACCCGGCGGCACCGGCCATGATCGCGTCGAACAGCGCCTCGTCGTCACTGAACGAGGTCAGCATCAGGCAGCCCACCTGCGGCATCTTGGAGCGGATGTCGCGGCAGACGCTGACCCCGTCGCCGTCGGGCAGCCGGATGTCCAGGATGGCGACGTCCGGCTTGAGCGCGGGGATCCGGGCCAGCGCGGACGCGGCCGTCCCGGCCTCGCCCACCACGGTGATATCGGACTCGGCCTCCAGCAGGTCACGCACTCCCCGCCGGACGATCTCATGATCGTCTAGGAGAAACACGCCAATCTTCGCGTCGTTACCTGCTGTCTCGTTCATCCGCTGCTCTGCTCCTCGGCTGCACCATCCGGCTGCTCTGCCCGGTTCTCTCCGCTGTGCTCGGCGGGCTGGCCCTGGCCGCCGGGTGTGACCAGCCTAACGGCGAAGTGCCCCGCTGGGCAGCGGGCACCGGGCCGGACATCCCGGCGAAGGTCCCCAGGTTGCGATAAGCGGCCCTGCCGTCCGGGCGGCCGGTGGTGCCCGGCCCGGGCTCCGCGCCCTGACCGGGGCGGCCCCGCTGGGTTAGCCTGAGGCGGGGCCGGGACGTTCACCGGGCAGTTCCCGGCCGGGCGAGCAGCAGGGAGGGCGTCATGCCACAGCCCACAGGAGCCGAGCTGGAGAAGGTCCGGGCCCGCCGGCAGGAATTGCGCCAGCGCTACCTGCGGCCGCCGGGCGAGCGCCCCCCGACCACGGTCGCGGGCGTGCACCACCTCGCCCTGATCTGCCGCGACGTGGAGGAGACAATCCAGTTCTACCAGGAGTTCCTCGGATTCCCGCTGGTGGAACTGGTGGAGAACCGTGACTATGCGGGCTCCAGCCATTTCTTCTTCGACATCGGGAACGGCAACCTGCTCGGTTTCTTCGATTTCCCCGGGCACGAGCACCCGCCGTGGCAGGAGACCATCGGCGGGGTGCAGCACCTGGCCATCTCCATCTCCCAGGAGCAGTACGACGCGGCGAAGCGGAAGTTCGACCAGGCCGGGCTGGAGTACCTGGGCCCGGACCGCGGCGTGGAGGAGAGCATGTACTTCCGCGACCCGAACGGGGTCGGGCTGGAGCTGTACCGGGAAGACCTGGGCGTCTTCGTCGGCCACCGCCTGCTCGGCTGACCCTGGCCTGGCGGGCTGGCTACCGGAGCCCGCGCCGGATCACCAGCCGGAGCCCGGTCCATACCTGGTCGATGGCGCACACCTTGTTGTCCACCAGGCCGGCCGGCTGCGCGATCTCGCGGATGACGTGGTCACTCATGTCGGTGGGCACCTTGGCCGCCCGCTTGGGCCAGGCGATCCACAGGCCGCCGGCCGGGGCCAGGCGCGCGCGCAGGCGGCCGAGTTCCGCCTCGAACTCGGCCCGCGAGGTGGTGAAGAAGACGATCACGTCCAGCGGGCCGGCCGGGGGGAGCCCGTCAGAAAGGTCAGTGCCGGGCAGGTCGCCGAGCAGCCGGCCGAAGCCGGGCGGGGCGCCGACCACGGCGACCGCGTGCCCGGGCCGGATGCCGAGCTTGGCCGGGAGCGGGGTCCCGGAGTACCCGCTGGAGGTGCTCACCGCCCGCAGGCTACCGCCCCCGCGCGGCCGCGCGGGGCCGTCACACCTGGACGAACTCGATGCCGGATAGCTGGCAGAACACCTTCCAGTCGGCGGCGTGGTGGCCCAGGTTCATCACCTCGTGGTGCGGGCCGCCCGCGGCCAGCCACCCGTTGAGGCAGGCCCGCACCCCGGACGCCGGGCGGAACTGGCCGTAGGGCATCTCCAGGGCCGGCAGTTCCTGGCTGTCCAGGTTCTCGCCCTCGGCCACCACCATCCGGAACCGCTCGCCCTCCAGGGAGACCAGGGTGGCCAGGGTGGCCGGGCCGGGCTGCAGCTGGAACAGGAACGTGGGCGGGTCGTCCAGCCGCCCGATGCCCAGCGGCCGCTTGATCAGCTTGACCGGCCGGTCGGTGCGGGCGACCTTCCAGTTGCCCTCGCCCATGTGGCTCTGCAGGATCGAGTCGGACGGGAAGTCCATCGCGTACATCTCGGTGAAGTGGGCGTCGCCGATCAGCGTGTGCCCGGCCGCGACCATGCAGGCGGTGAGCACGTCGCCCTCGGCGGCGTACCCGTACCCCTTGGCCATCAGCGAGGACGCGGCGGCCAGCGGCAGCCGGCTGAACCGGCCGTCGTCGCCGATCGCGTCGAAGTGCGCGGTGTAGGCGCCGAACCCCCGCTCGAGGAGGATCTGCTCGATGGCCACCTGCATCCGGGCGTGATCCTCCCGTTCCGTCACCGACAGCCGGGAGTCGATCTCGAAGTTCTCGTCCTCGAATTTGATCACGTCGCTGACCTGCGCCGTCGGTGACCTCCTGCATGCCCCGGTACATGTCACCGGGGGCGACCGCGAGGATCTCCGGGCCCAGCGAGCGGATCAGCGCCGACTCGTCCACCCGGATGTCGCCCATGTCGTTCATGGCGTAGCCGAAGATGGCCGTCTTGAGCGACTTCCACATCGGTGATCGCGGCCGCGGCCCGGGCGAACCGGCCCACGTCCGCCTTGAACGCCTCGCTCTTCCAGTCGTCGGTGAGCACCGCGAACCGCTTGCCCGCCCGGACCATGGCGTTGGCGGTGTCCTGCGCGCCGTGCACGCCCTGGTTGTAGGTCATGTCGGCCATGTCCCACGCCGGGGTGACGTTCGGCTCGGGCTGGATGTTGGCCAGCAGCACCGGCAGCCGGGACTCGGCCAGCAGCCGGGCGACCCGCATGGCCGGCCCGTAGGTGAGCATGACGACCATGACCCCGTCCAGGTCGGCATTCTCGAACTCGCGCATGGCGCGGGTCGGCGTCCTCCCGGTACTTGATCGCCTTGCTCGGGATGAACTCGGCCACGTCGGCCAGGTGGGCGGCCAGTTCCGCCGCGTAGCCTTCCTGCCGCTCGGCGATGCCGGGGATCATGTCGTCGTACAGGTCCTGCATGATGCCCAGGATCCCGATGCGGGGCTTGCGTCCCATCATGGAAGCAACCTTTCTTAACGATCCGCCCGTGGAACTGCCCAGCGCCAGGCTGGTCAGCGCTGCCCGTACTGCTTCGGTGTAGCGCCGGTGCAGTGCGTCTACCTGGTCCGGGGCCAGCGGCTGCAGCTCACCGAACTGCCGGGCCAGGTGCACGGTCCGGGCCACGTCCTCGCACATCACGGCGGCCTTGACCGCGTCACGCGCGGTGGCCCCGATGGTGAACACGCCGTGGCTGCGCATCAGCACCGCGGGGGAGCGGTGCCCGGTCAGCGTGCTCACGATGCCGCGGCCGATCTCGTCGCTGCCGATCAGCGCGAACGGCCCGAGCGGGATCTCCCCGCCGAACTCGTCGGCCATCGCGGTGATCACGCACGGGATGGCCTCGCCCCGGGCCGCCCACGCGGTCGCGTACGTCGAGTGCGTGTGCACCACGCCGCCGACCTCGGGCATGTGCCGGTACACGTAGGCGTGCGTGGCGGTGTCGCTGGACGGGCTGTACTCGTCCTCGACCGCGTTGCCGTCCAGGTCGCAGAGCACCATGGTGCCGGGGCTCAGGTCGGCGTAGGCGATGCCGCTGGGCTTGATCACCATCAGGTCGGCGCCGGGCACCCGGGCCGAGACGTTCCCGGAGGTCCAGGCGACCAGGTTGTTCTGCACCAGGGCGGCGTGCAGCCGGGCGACCTCCTCACGGGCGTGCGAGATGGCCGAGCTGATGGCGTGCTGGCTGCTCGCCTGTCCGGTGCTCACGGCGCCGTCCTTTCGTCGCGGTAGGCGGCCCGGCGGCCAGGCTCGGCGGTGAGCACCCGGTCGCGCAGGGCCCGCAGCCGGTGCATCACCTCGTTGCCGCCGCGGCCGAAGTAGTCGTGCAGCCGTCACGTACTCGGCGTACAGGTCGTCGTAGACGTCCGCACTGGCCGGGTCCGGCGTGTAGACCGCCTCCCGCTTGCCGCCCATCGCCGCGGCGGCGGCGGGCACGTCCGGGTAGGCGCCCGCGGCGACGGCCGCGTGGATGGCGGAGCCCAGCGCCGGTCCCTGGTCGGAGGTGATCACGCTGATCGGGCGGCGCAGCACGTCCGCGTAGACCTGCATGACGAACCGGTCCTTGAGCAGGCCGCCCGCCGCCACGAACTCGGTGACCGGCACTCCCGAGGCGGCGAAGGCGTCGAGGATGACCCGGGTGCCGAACGCGGTGGACTCCACCAGCGCCCGGTAGATGTCCGGCGGGCGGGTGGCCAGGGTCAGTCCCACGATGGCCCCGGACAGGTGGTGGTCCACCAGCACCGAGCGGTTCCCGTTCAGCCAGTCGAGGGCGATCAGGCCGTGGGCGCCGGCGGGCTGGGCGGCCGCGTCCGCGGACAGCAGGTCGAACAGGGAGATGCCCCGCCGGGCCGCCTCGGCGGCGTAGTCAGCGGGCACGCCGTGGTCGAGGTACCAGGCGAAGATGTCACCCACGCCGCTCTGGCCGGCCTCGTAGCCGTACTTCCCGGCGACGATGCCGCCGTCCACCACCCCGCACATGCCGGGCACCTCGGCCAGCGCCGTCGCGTTCATCACGTGGCAGGTGGAGGTGCCCATGATGGCCACCATCTGGCCGGGGGCGATGGCGTTGGCGGCGGGCGGGGTGACGTGCGCGTCCACGTTGCCGACCGCCACCGCGATGCCCTCGGGCAGCCCGGTCCAGGCGGCCGCCTGCGCGGTCAGCGAGCCGGCCCGGGTGCCGAGCGCGGACACCGCGTGGGCCAGCTTGGCCGCCGGCGAAGCCGGCGAACCGCGGGTCCAGCGCGGCCAGGTAGTCCTCGGACGGGTAGTGGCCGTCCTGGTAGATGCCCTTGTACCCGGCGGTGCAGGCGTTGCGGGTCTCGGTGCCGCACAGCTGCCAGATGATCCAGTCGGCCGCCTCGATCCAGCGTTCCGCCCGGTCGTAGGCCTCCGGGTCCTCCTCCAGCAGCTGCAGCGCCTTGGCGAACTGCCACTCCGAGGAGATCTTGCCGCCGTACCGGCCGATCCACGGCTCGCCGCGCTCGTGGGCCAGCGCGTTGATCCGGTCCGCCTGGCGCTGGGCGGCGTGATGCTTCCACAGCTTGGGGTAGGCGTGCGGGCGGCCGTCCAGGCCCGGCAGCTGGCACAGCGGGGTCCCGTCCCGCAGCACCGGCATGACCGTGCAGGCGGTGAAGTCGGTGCCGATGCCGATCACCGCGGCCGGGTCGATGCCGGCCTCGCGGACCGCCTGCGGCACCGCCTGGCGCAGCACGTCCCGGTAGTCCTCCGGGTCCTGCAGCGCCCAGTCCGGGGGCAGCGGCGCCCCGGTCGCGGGCAGCTTCTCGTCGATCACGCCGTGGGAGTAGGCGTGCACCGCGGAGCCGAGTTCCGCGCCGTCGCTGACCCGGACGACCAGGGCCCGGCCGGACAGCGTGCCGAAGTCGACCCCCAGCACGTACCGGTCGCCGGCGTTCCCGGGCTGGTCCCCGTTACGGTGAGCGCTCACAGTCATCGTCGTCCTGTTCCTGCCTTCTGCCGGTGCCTGCCCCGGTGCTGGCTCCCTGCCCCGGAGTCAGCCGCCCGGTGCGGCGGTGCTCGACCGGACGACCAGGTGCGGGGCGACCGGGTCGGCGGCCAGCGGCGTCGTCCCGGCCGTAGATCAGGGCGACCAGCGTATCGAGCGCCCGCCGGCCGAGTTCGCCGAAGTCCTGCCGCATCGTGGTCAGCGGGGGCGGGAAGTAGGCCGCCTCGGGCATGTCGTCGAATCCGATCACGCTGACGTCCTCCGGCACCCGCCGCCCGCGCTCGGACAGGGCCCGCAGCAGGCCCAGGGCCATCGGGTCGTTCGCGCACAGCACGGCGGTCACGCTCGCATCGCGGGCCAGCCGCTGGCCGAGCTCGTAGCCCGCTGGCCGCCGACCAGTCCCCGGCCAGCGCCTCCGGCTCGCGGGGCCCCGGCGTCCCGCAGCGCCTCACGCCAGCCGTCCACCCGGGCCTCCGCGTCCAGCCAGGAGGCCGGCCCGGCACAGGTGGTGCACCGTCCGGTGGCCCAGGTCCAGCAGGTGACGGGTGGCCACGGCCGCGCCCTCGGCGTTGTCCACCGCGACGGAGCGTACCGGCGGCTCGGTCCGGCAGCCCATGGCGACCAGCGGGATGTCGGCCGGGCAGTGCCGCAGGGCGTCCACCGCCGCCTCCACCGGGGTGATCACGATGATGCCTTCCACGCCCTGGCCGGCGAACCGGTCCACCGCGTCGAGCACCGAGCGCCGGTCCAGGGTGGGCACGCTGGCGATGGCCACGAAATAGTTGTCCCGGGCCGCCCGCTCGATCCCGTACAGCATCGAGGCGGGCCCGTAGAGCGTGGTGTCGAAGCTGATCACCCCGAGCGTGTGGGTCCGCCGGGTGACCAGGGTCCGGGCGGCGGCATTAGGCCGGTAGCCGAGTTCGGTGATCGCCGCGAGGACGAGTTCCCGGGTCTGCGGCCGCACGTTCGGGTGGTCGTTGAGCACGCGGGAGACGGTCTGGTGGGAAACCCCGGCCAGCTGCGCCACGTCGGTCATCACGGGTGGCCGGTTCCGGCCACGTTCGGCAAGAGGCATCCCTGCTCCCTCCTGTCATCTCCATCAAGACCGTTGCTGGCTACCGTCCCGCGCGGGCCCGGCTCGCCACCCGAATCCGCACGTGGTGCACCTAATTTAGAGGCACGTCCCATTCCTCGGTCCGCTGCTGCCAGGATTGTTATCGTTAACACGACGGTGGGCCAATCTCGGCGTCTCCCCGTGCTCGCGGCATAACGGAAACGGGCACCGGGTCCGGCCTGCAGGCCGAAAGATTCATGCGCTTAATCGGCCCGTGACTGTGGGTATGCCCGGTTGGCCGGGTTCTCATGCCTCACCCCCGGCCGGCCCGCGGGCGGCCGCCCCTGGTCCCGGGCCGGTCCCGGCGGGTGGGTGGCCGCTCCCGGCGGGGGTGCGGCTGGTCCCGGCGGGCGGGTGGCCGGTCCCGGCGGGGGTGCGGCCGGTCCCGGCTGGTGGGTGACCGCTCCCGGCGGGGGCGGTGGCCGGAACGCTGGAGCCGCGCACCACCAGGCGGCAGGGGACCGTGAACGCGCCATGCGACGGCTCGCCGTCGATGGCCCGCAACAGGTGTTCCGCGGCCACCCGCCCCACCTCCTCCAGGCACATATCGACGCTGGTCAGCGGAGGATCCGCGCCGAGCGCCATCGGCGTCCAGTTGTCGAACCCGGCGAGCGCGATGTCCCCGGGTACCCGGTAGCCGAGCAGTCGCAGGGTGTCCGAGACGCCCCGGGCGATCTGGTCGCTGCCGCAGAAGATGGCGTCCACCCCCGGATCGGTGGCCAGCACCACCCGGACCGCCTCCCGGCCCCAGCGCTCGCTCCATTCCCCGTACAGCACGTCACCCGGGCTGAAGCTGGTCCCGGCCGCGGCCGCCGCGTCGCAGAACCCGCGGGCCCGCTTGCGGGCGGCCAGGAACCGCTCCGGGCCGGTGATGTGGGCCAGGCGGCGGCGGCCCAGCCCCAGCAGGTGCTCCGCCGCGGCCCGCCCCCCGCCCGTGTCGTCCGGCAGGATGGCCGGCTCGTCGCTGTCCATCGACTGGGTCATCGCGTACACGACCGGGACGCCCAGGTCCAGGCCGATGCTGGGGCGCGGCTCGATCCGGCGGCCGGCCACGATGAGCCCGGTCCCGGTCCCGGGCCCGGTCCCGGGCCCGGTCCCGGGCCCGGCCTCCGTCCGCGGCGGGGCCGCGGCGCTGGGCTGCCATCACCCGGCCTTGACCGGCTGGCGAGCACCTGGGACCAGAAAGGCGCTCAGAACTCGAAGCCGCCCGGGCGGCCGTTGCGGTCGGCGATCAGGCCGGCCAGGGTGGCGATGGCGATCTCCGGGGGCGTGCGGGAGCCGATGTTCAGGCCGATCGGCCGGTGTACCCGGGCGATGTCCGCCTCGGCCACGCCGAGTTCCCGAAGTGCCGGGATGTGCGGGGCCGGATGGCGTGGATTGCCCATGATGCCCACCCAGCGGGCCTTGCTGTCCAGTGCGTCCCGGAGCACCACGCCCAGCTCGGGCCGGTGATGGTCGGTCACCACCACGTCGGCCGTCTCATCCAGCTGGTCCCCGATCTCGCCGGTCAGCGGATAGCCCCTGACCCACTCGGCACCAGCCCGCGCCATGTCCGGCTCGACCAGCACCACTCGGAACCCGGCGTCGCCGGCGTAGTGCATCAGGTACTCGGCCACCGGGGAGACGAACGCAGCGATCAGCGTCCGGTCGGCACCCGGCGCCGTCCCATGGCCGTGCGCGACCTCACAGGCCGCGCCTTCCTGCGGTTGCGTCATGCTCCCGAGCTTGCCACGGATTCCCAGTACCTGGCCACGCGGCGCGGCGGCATACTCACGCCGTGAATGCACCCGGAACCGCCGCTCGCGTCCGATCGCTTCCGATCGCGTCCGATCGCACGCCGGACGCCTGCCGGACCGCCCGCCCGACGCCTGCCGGACCGCCCGCCCGACGCCTGCCGGACCGGTCACTTCCATCACCTCAGCCACGCTAATCCCAGAGACCACGCCCCGGCCCTCGGCCCGTCCCCATGAATGTGAGTTTGCTTCACACCGAACTGCATGAATGAACCAGCCATGCACATGAGCCTCGGGGCCGGCGGCGGCAGGCGGGGTTGTGGGTGTCCGGCAGGCGCGTGTCGGCGTCCGGCAGGCGCGTGTCGGCGTCCGGCAGGCCCGGCGTCCGGCAGGCGGGTCGGCGTCCGGCAGGCGGGTGTCAGCGCAGCGGGCCGGGGCTGACCGGCTGGTGGGCTGCCTCGGCTGCCGGGGCTGCCGTCAGCAGCCGCCGGCGGCGGGACCCGGCCTGCTGGAGCAGGGAGATGGCCAGCGGGACGCTCACGATCAAGGCGAGCATGGTGGACAGGTTCATCCCCACCATGTGCCGGGTGGTGGAGATGCCCGCGAAGTAAGCCGGCGGGACGAAGGCCACCAGGGCGCAGCCGGTCATGCAGAGCACCAGGGCAGCGCCGTCCCGGTGCCAGGGCCGGGGCTGCCCCGCCGTCAGGCCAAGGGCCGCGAGGGCGGCCATGATGATCCACAGCGGCAGGTAGAGCCACAAGCCGAGGCCCGGCGGCAGCTGGCGGGCCAGCCAGGTGAACACCGTCACCCGGGACTCGTAGGCGCCCTTGGGATGCCCGGCCGACACCGGGTAGTCGCCGAGCGTGGTGATCCGGAACTGCTGCGCGAACTCGGCCGACTGCTGGCCCACCCTGACCGTCGTGCCGGGGTGGGTCAGCAGGTAATGGGCGATGTTCCCGTCGGTCAGCTCGCCTTCGTACCGGTTGTAAAGCGGGCTGAACCGCACCGACCTGGTGTCCCAGTAGTAATCGCCTGCGTACTTCGCCCAGCTGGCCGGCAGCCCGAGCGCACGGAGCTCGGCGGGCGCGGACGACCGGTTCGTCACGATATCCGTGAAGATCATGTCCACGGCCTGGATATGGTGCAGCCGCTGGCCGTAGGAACTGGTGTAGTCCCAGGCCCAGTACCCGGCGGCCAGCACGGCCAGCGCCGCGGCGACCATGAGCCCGGCCGTCGCCTGCCGGCCGCGGAACCGTTGCCGCCCCCGCCCGGATCCGCGGCTCGCGGTGGCCAGCACCAGGGTGATGCAGACCGGCGCCGCCAGCACCAGGTACTGCTCCTTGGACAGGATGGCCAGGAAGCCCCCGGTGCCCGCCAGCGCCAGCCCGGATACGGTGGCGCGCCAGCCCCGTCCGAGGTAGAGCACCCCGGCGGCGACGAGCATCAGGCCGACCAGGGCGGCGGGCTCGCTGAACGGGCCGCCGAAGACGTCGAAGAAGGCTGAGTCCGCAATGGCGAGCCAGCACGCCGCCGCCACCAGAAGCTGGGCCCACCCCCCGATCCGCAGGCCGGTCACCAGGCTGGCGATCGCGATCGCGGCGAGCACGCAGTACAGCACGCCAACGGCGATCAGGTTCAGGTTGCCGGGCAAGCCGAACAGTGGTGTCAGCAGCCGGCCAGCTTCCAGTGGCAGCACTGCTGAGGAGGGGTACGCGTGGTGCCCGGCGCACGCCGGGGACAGCCGGTACTCGAAGTAGGCGAACCGGAAGAACCGCGGATGGTGACCGGTCACCGGCTCCATGCCGAGCCCGCACATCAGCCGCGGGCCGTCCCGGTTGTCGGCCTGGCCGACCGGGGTGGGCGCCAGGAAGCGCACGAGCAGCAGGGTCAGCGCCGCGCCGAAGAAGGCCAGCCAGCGGCGGGCGGATGGGGGCACCCGGTCGGCCAGCCGCGGGCCCGGCCGTCGGCCGGGCCCGCGGTGTGACGAGCCGTTGCCGGGCTGCGGGCCGGTAGCTCCAGCTGTTGCGCGCATCGCCAGCTCGTCGCCAGGCACCCGGCCCCCACTCTTCACCTTGACTTTATGGATCCCTATTTGGCGCTTGTAGCATTTACCCCGGTATGAACGGCGGGGAGCCAGAGGGATAAGTCTTGCCGGGGACTAGTCTCTACCTTCAGGTGGCCTAAAGCCTTTATGGACACTCAAATTTTCCATGCGGCTGACTCAGGTAGTTGCTGTTCATGGACTTCGTCCGTATGCCTGTAGCAGCAGGTCAGGACGCAGGCTGGAATGTGCGGGCCAGAGTCTGGAAGATATGCCAGCTCTGGCTCCATTCCGCCTGTGGTGTGGACCAGTACAAAGCGTATGCGTGGGTGGAATTAGCCAGTATGTTGCGATTCAGCACGTGGGTAAGTATGCCCTGGCGGTAGTAGGTGAATTCCCAGTCTGCGGCCTTTTCGGCTTGCGGGTAGCGGATGGCCACCAGGCGGATGCGGTGATAGCCGGGGTAGGTCCCCTCCCGGTTCGCTTCCTGCTGCCGCCAGTCGGCCAGCGGGTTGGGCTGCGGCTGGCTGGACTGGTCGATCAGCAGGAACTCCGCTCCGGACGGCGGCGTCAGGTAGACGTAGTGGCCCTGATGGGACACCTGCCAGCCGTCCGGCATGGCGATCGAGAAGCCGGTCGGGTCCTGGTAACGGTGGTACCCGGCCGGGACGGGCGCCGACGAGCCAACCCCGGCCCCGGCGCCGGAAGCAGGCGCGGACCCGGTTTCGCCCGAGCCGGCTGTCGGCGCGGCCGGATGCGGCGACGCGGTCGCCGTCGCGGAGCTTCCGCTGGCCAGCCGGGACGCCGCGGCCGAACTGTGGTGAGCGCCAGACGGCGTCAGCGACTGGGGCTGGTGATGGCCCAGTGTGTCCAGCGTGGCGAAAATGCCGACCACGGCAGCCGCGGCCAGGAGACCGCCGAGCAGCCCCGCGCGGCGGCGCCGCGGGTGCCCCGGTCGGCGTGCCATGGGCGTCCCGCTCACGGCGGCCACGCCCAGGTCAGCGGGAGGGCCGTCCGGCTGGGAAATAGCAGCCGCAGGTGGCGCTTCCTCCGGGATGGCAGCCGCAGGCGGCGCTTCCTCCGGGATGGCAGCCGCAGGCGGCGCTTCCTCCACGGAGGGCTCCGGGGCGGCGCTCGATCCCGGTTCAGGCCGGGCCCGGGCGGCCGGCTGTTCATCGACCTCGGCTCCGGGCTCCGCCCCGGCCCCGTCCTCCGGTGCGGAGGTGGCTGATGGGGCAGGGCCTGGTTCGGGTACGGCGTCGGCTCCACGGCCGGCCGGCGTGCCCTGCTCGGCGGGCATGGCCTCAGTGGCCTCAGGGGCGGGCCCGTGTCCGGGCGAGACCCCGGCTTCTGGCCTGGGGTCCGGCTGGGTGGCCGGCACGGGTAGCTTTTCCGCTTCCGGAACCAGTTCGCCGGCCCGCGATTCCTTCGGGGCCGCAGCCAGCCCCGGTTCTCCGGCTGGCTCCGGTTCCGGATGCTCTGGCGCGGGCTCCTCCGCTGGTGCGCGCGGGCGCTCCGGCTCGTCCGGCGGCGGCTGGCCGCCGTGTCCGTCCGGCGGCGACAGCAGCGGCGCCCGTGGGTGGAACGCCAAGGTCCGCTCGGCGTTCTGCAGTGTGCTGGCCGACCCCGCGGCTGTCTGGTCAACTGCCTCCGGCGTTGCCGTCGCCGCCGGCTCTGCGGTCTCGGTGGCCCCGGGACATCCCGAAGGCCCCGGACATCGCGGAAGTCTCGGCTGGATTACCCGGCATCGGTGCGGTCGCCGGACCAGGCCTGGGCCCGCTGCCGCGCGGGCCCGGGCCGTTTCCGGCCACCTGGCGCAACATCTCTCCGGCTTCGGGCGGGCCTATCCGCCGGGCCGGATCGCGGATCAGTAGCCCACTGATGACCGGCCACAGCACGCCGCACCGGCGCGGCGGATCCGGCTCCTCGGTCACTACCGCGGTGAGCGTGGCCAGCGCGCCATTCCGGTCGTACGGGGGCCGTCCTTCGACCGCCGCGTACAGGGTGGCGCCCAGCGACCAGAGGTCGGATTCCGGGCCACCTCGCTCGCCGCGAGCTCGCTCCGGCGCGATGTAGGAGGGCGAGCCGACCAGGACCCCGGACGTGGTGAGGGTCGGGCTGTCCTGGGTCCGCGCGATGCCGAAGTCGGCCAGCACGGCCCGGCCGTCGGCGTCGATGAGCACGTTGCCCGGCTTGACGTCCCGGTGCATGATGCCCAGTGAGTGGGCCGCGCCCAGCGCGGCGAGCACCTGGCGGCCGACCTCGGCCGCGCGCTGCGGGGTCAGCGGGCCGTCCTCGGCCACTATGTCCCGCAGCGACCGGGCGGGCACGAGTTCCATCACGATCCACGGCCGCCCGCCGTCTTCCACGACGTCGTAGATGGTGACCACGTTCGGGTGGCTGAGCCGCGCCGCGGTACGGGCCTCCCGCAGCGTGCGCTCCCGGAGCACGGCACGCTCCGGCTCGGTGACGTCGAGGGGCGGCGAGACCTCCTTGATCGCTACCTCACGGTCGAGCAACTGGTCGGCGGCCAGCCACACCGTGCCCATGCCGCCACTGCCGAGCTCCCGGATCAGCCGGTACCGCCCGGCGACGATCCGGCTGGACTGCGTCGGCGCTCCCACTCGCCGCGGATTACCCCATACGTGGATATCAAACCTGGCCGGTCACCGTCCGGCGGCTGCGCCGGGGCCTAGCAGCAGGTCACGGACCCCGGCGCGGAGCGGGGCGAGCCGTGCCGCGGCGGCGCGCCGCGCGGCGGCCAGGCCGCCCGGGCCGGCCGGCTCGATCACTTCCAGGTAGGCCTTGAGCTTCGGCTCGGTGCCGCTCGGCCGGACCACGGCCCGCGCCCCGTCCAGCCGGAAGATCAGCACGTCCGACGGCGGCAGGTCGCCGCCCCCCGCCAGGTCATCCATCCCCGCCACCGGCTGGCCGCCGAGCGCCGCCGGGGGGCGAGCCCGCAGCCCGGCCATGATCTGGCCCGGGGACCGGGTGGGCACGGTCAGCGACGCGCGCAGGTGCACGCCGTGCGCCGCCTCCAGCGCGTCCCACCGGTCCAGCAGCGACTGGCCGCCCGCCCGCGCCGCGCGGGCCAGGCTGAGCAGGGCGAGCGCGGCGCCGATTCCGTCCTTGTCCCGCACCACCCCGCCGACCGCATACCCGAGCGCTTCCTCATACCCATAGGCAAAACGGAACCCATCCAGGTGCTCGCCAGCCCGCACGATCCACTTGAAACCGGTAAGGGTCTCCGCGTAGCGGACGCCCGCTGCGGCAGCGATCCGGGACAGCAGGGTCGAGGACACGATGGTGGAAACGACGAGACGGTGCGCGGGGTCCGGGTCGGCCTCCGTGGCGTCCAGGATGAACGCGCCGAGCAGCGCGCCGACCTGGTCGCCGGTGAGCGCCCGCCAGCCGCCCTCGGCGCAGGGGTCGGGGACCGCGACGGCGAGCCGGTCGCCGTCCGGGTCGCTGGCCAGGACCAGGTCGGCGTCCCGCCGCCGCGCCTCGGCCAGAGCCAGGTCCAGGGCCCCCGGTTCCTCCGGGTTGGGAAAGGAAACGGTCGGGAAGTCCGGGTCCGGCTCGGCCTGGGCTGGGACCACATGAGGTGCCGGGAAGCCAGCCCGCTCGATAGCCCGCAGCATCAGCGCCCCGGCCACCCCGTGCATCGGCGTGTACACCACGGAGAGGTCCCCGACGGGGGTGGCGGCGGCGCTGGCTGAGGGGGCTGAGGAGGCCGAGGTGGTGTGGGTGGGGGCGCTGGCGTGGTTGGCGGGAGTGGGCGCGCTGGCGTGGGCGGCAGGGGGGCTGGCCGGGTCGGCGGCCGGGCGGAGGCCGGGGGAGGCGGCCACGACGGCGTCCAGGTAGGCCTGGGCGATCTCGTCGCCGTGCCGGGTGACGAGCGGGCCGGTGACCGGGCCGAGCGGGATCTCTGCCAGCGGGCCCAGGGTGCGGATAAGGTCCTCGATCTGCGCGTCCACCGGCGGGACAATCTGCGCCCCGTCCCCCAGGTAGAGCTTGTAGCCGTTGTCCGCGGGCGGGTTGTGGCTGGCCGTGATCATGACGCCGGCCGCGGTGCCCAGGTGCCGGACAGCGAACGCCAGCAGCGGGGTTGGGCTCCGGTCCGGCAGCAGGTGCACCGGGATACCTGCCCCGGTGAGCGCGGCCGCCGCCTGCTGGGCGAACTCGGCGGAGTGGTGCCGGGCGTCCCAGCCGAGCACCACGCCGGCCTGGGCGGCGTCTGGCCGGTGCGCGTGCAGCCAGCGGGCCAGCGCCGCTGTGGCCCCGAGCACCACGGCCCGGTTCATCCGGTTCGGCCCGGCCCCCATCGCACCGCGCAGGCCCGCGGTGCCGAACTGCAGGCGGCCCGTGAAACGGTCGGCCAGGTCAGCCCGGGCCGCCTGCCCCGCGTCTTCGCAGCCGCGAGCCGCCTCGAGTAGTTCTCCCAGTTCAGCCCGGTCCTCCAGGCTGGGATCATCGTCGATCCAGGCCTTCACCCGGTTTTCCAGTTCTGGGTCGCGCTCGCTCATGTCGCCGTCCCCCGGCTCCCTCACCCGGCCTGGCTGTCATGATGTTGACTTCACTCACAGCGGAGTGTGAGTGAAGTCAACATCATGACGCCGTGATCACTGGATCTGGGGCAGCACACTGGCCAGCAGGGCGCCCATCCGGCCCGCGGCCGCCTTCCCGGCCGCCACCACCTCGGCGTGGTCCAGGCCGTGCGCGGCCAGGCCCGCCGCCGGGTTGGTGACCAGCGAGATGCCCAGCACCTCGGCGCCCAGGTGCCGTGCGGCGATGGCCTCCAGCGCGGTGGACATGCCGACCAGATCGGCCCCGAGGGTACGCGAGCATGCTGATCTCGGCCGGGGTCTCGTAGTGCGGGCCGGGCAGGGCGGCGTAGACGCCTTCGGCCAGGCTGGGGTCGGCGGCCCGGGCCAGCGCCCGCAGCCGCGCTGAGTACAGCCCGGTCAGGTCGGTGAACCGGGATGGGTAGCCCGCCGGGGGCGGCGGTCCCGACAGCGGCGAGCGGCCGGTGAGGTTGAGGTGGTCGCGGATCAGCACCGCCTGGCCGACCTGATATCCGGGGTCGATGCCGCCCGCCGCGTTGGTCAGCACGATGACCCGGCAGCCCGCCGCGATGGCGGTGCGCACCCCGTGGACCACGGCGGCCGGCGAGTGCCCCTCGTAAAGGTGGGTCCGGCCCAGGAACACCAGCAGCCGCAGGCCAGAAGCTGGGTTGGCCAGAGAAGCTGAAGTGGCAGGAGAAATTTCTGAGGCTGAGGGGACGCCTGGGGTGGCGTTTGACGCTGGAGTGGCGATTGAGGCCGAGAGGGCCTTTGGGGCTGGGGGGTGTTTGACGCTGAGGGGGTGTTTGACGCTGAGGGGGTGTTTGACGCTGAGGGTTTGGCTGAGGGGGGGTTGACGCTGAGGGGGTTGACGCTGAGGGGGGGTTGACGCTGAGGGGGCATTTGGGGCTGGGGACGGGCGCGACGGGGCGGGCGGCAGTAGCACGGACCGGACCGTGCCACGGTGGCCGCCGACCGTGGGCTCGGCGAAGCCGCCCAGGTCGGTGACCGGGATCTCGGTCACCGCCGGGAGCCCGCCGGTCAGCGCGTCGGCGGCCGGCGCCCAGCCGGAGCCGAGGACCACCGCGACGTCGTGCTGCGGGGTCCCGGTCAGCCGGGCCAGCCGGGCCGCGCTGGCCCGCGCCGCCGCGAACGGCTCCCCGGCCCGGTCGTCGCCGGTCGTGCCAGGTGCTGGTCATGCCTTCACGTACGGCTGGCCGTCGGCCTTGGGGGCGCGGACCTTGCCGACCAGCCCGGCCACCGCCACGATCGTCACCACGTACGGGGCCATCAGCAGGATGTTGGACGGGATGGGCACGTTCAGCGTGGACAGGATGGACTGCAGCGACGTGGCGAAGCCGAACAGCAGCGCGGCCGCGGTCGCGCCGAGCGGGGTCCACCGGCCGAAGATCATCGCCGCCAGGGCGATGTAGCCCTCGCCGGAGGACATGTCCTTGCCGAACGCGCCGACCTGGCCGATGGTCAGGAACGCGCCGCCGATCCCGGCGATCAGCCCGCCCATGATCACGTTCCGGTAGCGGGTGGCCAGCACCTTGATGCCCACCGTGTCGGCCGCGGTCGGGTGCTCGCCCACCGCCCGGACCCGCAGCCCCCAGCGGGTCCGGAACAGGCCGACCTGGACCAGGGCGATCATGGCGTAGGTGATGTACAGGAAGATCGTCGAGTCGAAGAACACCGGGCCGAGGATCGGGATGTCGCCCAGCAGCGGGATCTTGATGGCCGAGAAGGTGGCCGGCGAGTTCAGCCGGTTCTGGTACGGCACCAGGGCCCGGTCGTACAGGTAGCCGGTCAGCCCGGAAGCCAGCACGTTGAGCACCACGCCGAGGATGATCTGGTTGACCAGGAACTTGATCGCGAACACGGCCAGCACCGCGCCGAGCAGGCCGCCGGCCAGCGACCCGGCGATCAGCCCCAGCCACAGCGAGCTGAACGCGCTGGTGATCACGGCCGCGGCGAACGCGCCGAGCAGCAACTGCCCCTCGATCGCGATGTTGATCACGCCGGACCGCTCGCACATGACGCCGGCCAGCGCGCCGAGGATCAGCGGGATCGAGTAGACGACCGTGCCCTGCAGCAGGTTGATCACGTTCAGCGCGGTGGAGTTCCCCGCGTCGGCCCAGCACAGCAGGGAGATCACGAAGCCGCCGACCCCGATGGCGATGCACGCCCGCCGCCCGCCACGGGTCAGCGGCACCGCCGCGCGCACCACGCCGATGGCGATGGACACGGCGCCGAGCGCATAGGCCACCGGCGCGGCCGGCACCACCAGGTTCGGCACGCCGACCTTGGCCCCGTACAGCGCGAACGAGAACGTCGCCGAGCCGTGGCTGTGCAGCCCGAACAGCAGGATGTCGGCCAGGCCGAACAGCACGTAGGTGGCCGAGGCGATCGCCGTCCGGTTCACCGTGACCGACGACCGCACCGCCGTGGTCAGCGACGTCATGCGTTCCACCCCTTCGCCACGGTCTCGCCGATCCCGGCGGCGCGGGTCGCGCGCAGCCGGAACATGGCCCGGATCAGCGGCGGCGCCGCCACGAACAACACGATGAGCGCCTGGATGACGGTGACGATGTCCAGCGGGATCTGGGTGGACGCCTGCATCTGCACGCCGCCGGCGTGCAGCGCGCCGAACAGCAGCGCCGACAGGACAATGCCCAGCGGGCGGGCCCGGCCGAGCAGTGCCACCGTGATCCCGTCGAACCCGAAGGTGCCGTAGCTCAGGAAGTTCAGCTGGTAGTCGGTGCCCTGGATGACCGAGGACGCGGCCAGCCCGGCCAGCCCGCCGGCCAGCAGCATGGCCAGCACCCAGGTCCGCTCCACGCTCATCCCCGCTGTCCGGGCCGCGCTCGGGTTGGCGCCCACGGTGCGGAACTCGAAGCCGATCGTGCTGCGGTTCAGCAGCCACCACACCCCGGCCGCGGCCAGCAGGGCGAGCAGGAAGCCGGCGTTGATCCGCAGGCTGGGCCCGGCGATGTGCCACAGCCGGGCGCTGACCGCGATCATCGGGCTGATCAGGTCGGTCCGGCCGGGCTGCTGCATCGACTTGGTGCCCAGGATGTAGGCCAGGAAGTAGTACATGACGTAGTTGAGCATGATCGTCACGACCACCTCATGCGCGCCGGTGCGCGCCTTCAGCTCGCCGACGATCCAGCCGATCACGGCGCCGCCCGCGAACGCGCCGAGGACGCAGACGATCACGTGGATGACCGGCGGCAGGCTCACCCCGAAGCCCAGCCAGGTGGCCACGATCGCGCCGCCGATCCACTGCCCGGCCGCGCCGATGTTGAACAGGCCGGCCCGGAAGGCCAGGCCCACCGACAGCCCGGTGAGGATCAGCGGGGTGGCGTTGACCGCCGTCTCGGACAGCGGGTTGAACACCGCCGCGATATAGCCGTCGTGCAGTGCCTGGCTGAGGGACGCCTGCTGGAAGACGGCGGCCACGGTGTGCGGGTTGAAGATCGCGCCCTCGAACATGGCCACGTAGGCACCGGCGGCGGCGTCCCAGGCCAGGGCGATGGCGTTGCCGGGGTTGGCGAAGAAGGACGCCCAGGCGTGCAGCACGGGCGGGTCGGTGAACGCGATCAGCAGGCCGCCGATCACCATCGCCACCGCGATGGCCAGGATGGTGACGACCACCGAGTTGCCCTCGAGGATGGCGTCGATGATGGCCCGGCCGACCGGCGGCCGCCCGCGTCCGGTGCCACCCGCCGCGGTGTCCGTCCCGGCCGGTGGCTCGGCGGGGGCGGGCGACTGGGACGGCGCTGCCTCGCTCATTCCGGCTCCGCTTCACTGCCGGCCGCCGCGGGGTCCGCTGGCGGGCTGGTTTCCGTTGCGCTGGATTGGTCTTCGGGGTTCCCGTCCGGGACGCCGATGCCGAGCAGCTCGGCTCCCATCAGGCCGGCCTCCGCCGCGGGCGGCGGGGCCGGGCCGCCGGCCGCCGCGGCCGCCGCGGCGGCCTGCTCGTCGCCGGCGCCGGCCATCAGCAGGCCCAGTTCCTCGGCGGGCACATCCGGCGGGCGGAACCCGGTGATCCGGCCTTCGTACATGACCGCGATCCGGTCGGAGAGGGCGTAGATCTCGTCCAGTTCCGAGGAGATGAGCAGCACCGCCAGCCCCTGGTCACGCTGCTCGACGATGCGGCGGTGCACGAACTCGATGGAGCCCACGTCGAGGCCGCGGGTGGGCTGGCTGGCCACCAGGACGCGGCAGTCGCGGCCGATCTCCCGGGCCAGGATCACCTTCTGCTGGTTGCCGCCGGACAGGGTGCCCGCCGGGGTCGCGGTGGAGGTGGTGCGGATGTCGAAGCGCGCCACCCGGTCGGCCGCGGTGGCGCTGATCGTGCCCAGGTCCAGGGCGATCCCCGAGGCGTACGGCGGCTGGTCGTAGACGTCCAGGATCAGGTTGTCGGCCACCGAGAAGCTGGCGACCAGCCCATCCTCCTGCCGGTCCTCGGGGATGTAGCCGAGGCCGGCCCGCAGCCGCTGCCGCGGGCGGGCCCGGGTGACGTCACGCCCGTCGAGCTGGATGGACCCGCCGGCGGCCGGCAGCACCCCGAGCAGCGCCTCGCACAGCTCGGTCTGGCCATTGCCCTGCACGCCGGCCACGCCGAGGATCTCCCCGGCCCGGACCTGGAACGACACCGCGTCCACCGCGGGCTGCCCGTGCTCGCCCGCGACCGTCAGGTCCTGCACGTCGAGCAGGGCCGCGCCTGGCTGTCGCGGCGGACTTGCTGACCCGCAGCTGGACGGACCGGCCCACCATCAGCGAGGCCAGCTCCGCGTCGCTCGCGGTCGGCGGGCGTTCGCCCACCACCGCGCCGCGCCGGATCACCGTGATCGTGTCGGCGATCGCCTGGACCTCTTTCAGCTTGTGCGAGATGAAGACGATAGAACGCCCCCCGGCCCGCAGGTCCCGCATGATGCGGAACAGTTCCTCGGTCTCGCCGGGAGTGAGCACCGCGGTGGGCTCGTCCAGGATCAGCACGCTGGCCTGGCGGCGCAGCGCCTTGAGGATCTCCACCCGCTGCTGCACGCCCACCGGCAGGTCCTCGACCAGCGCATCCGGATCGACCTGCAGCCCGTACTGCTCGGACAGGTCGCGCACGTCCCGGCGCATCCGCCGCCGGTCGAGCAGGCCCAGCGCGCGGGTCTCCTCCATGCCGAGCGTGACGTTCTCGGCCACGGTGAACACCGGCACCAGCATGAAGTGCTGGTGCACCATGCCGATGCCAGCCCTGATGGCGTCCCGCGGGGGTCGCGAAGCGCTGCGGCTTCCCGTCCAGCAGGATCTCGCCCTCATCCGGCTGCAGCAGGCCGTACAGCACGTTCATCAAGGTGGTCTTGCCCGCGCCGTTCTCCCCGAGCAGCGCGTGGATCTGGCCCTCTTCCACGGTCAGGTCGATGTGATCGTTGGCCACGAGGCTGCCGAAGCGCTTCGTGATCCCCTTGAGCTCTAGCTTCACCGGCCCGCCTCCCATGCTCCGGGCTGCCGGGCGTGAGCTGCACCGGAGCCCCGCGTGACCCGGGCGGGGTGCCCGCCCGGGTCACGCGCAGCCAAAACTACTCGGCCGGGTTAGACGGGGCTCTTGGTGGGCGTCTTGATCGAGCCGTTCTCGATGCCCGCCTTGACCTTGGCCAGCTCCGACTGGAGCGAGGCCGGGACCTTGCTGGCGAAGTCGTGGTACGGGGCGAGCGTGACCCCGCCGTTGGCCAGCGTGCCGATGTAGTTGCCGCCCTTGAAGGTGCCGTGCGCGGCGTTCAGCACCGCGGTCTTCACCGCGGTCTGGATGCCCTTCTCCACGCTGGTGATGAAGTACTTGCAGTACTGCGCGGCGCTGACGCAGCCGTCGGTGTCCACCCACATCATGTTGACGTTGTGGCCCTGCTGGTCGGCGGTCTGCACCGCCTTGGCCGCGCCCAGGCCCACGTTGCCCGCCACCGGGAAGATGATGTCGGCGCCTTCCTGGATGAACGTGTTGGTCAGCGTCAGGCCCTTGGTCTGGTTGGTGAAGTCACCGGTGAAGTTGCCGTTCTGGGTCGGCTCGCTCCAGCCGAGCACCTTGACGTTGGTGTGGTGCTGCGAGTTGTAGTACTGCACGCCGTCCCAGAAGCCGTCCATGTAGATGGTGACGGTGGGCAGCTTCTGGCCGCCGAAGGTGGCCACCTTCCCGGTCTTGGTCATCCCGGCGGCCAGGTAGCCGCCGAGGAAGCCGTCCTGGACGGTGTTGAACAGCAGCGCGTCCACGTTCTTCAGCGGCGGCGTGTAGTTGTAGTCCACGATCGCCATCTTCTGGCTCGGGTGCGCCTTGGCCGCGGCTCTGCGTCGCGCGGCCCCATCAGGAAGCCGACCGTGACGATGATCCCGCACTTCTGGCCGACGAACGCGTTGATGTTCGGGACGTAGTCGCTCTCGGACGACGACTGCAGGTACTTCACGCCGACGCTCGAGTCGGCCGCGGCCGCCTGCTGCATGCCCTGCCAGGACGAGGCGTTGAAGGACCGGTCGTCGATGCCGCCGGTGTCGGTGACCATGCAGCCCTTGAAGCTGGTCGCCGAGGCGCTGCTGCTGCTGGACGAGGAACTGCTCGAGGAACTCGACGAGGACGGGCTGTTGGTGCTGCTGCCGCACGCCGCGGCGAGCAGCGCCACCGCGCCGAGTGCTGCCATGGCCGGGACCGTGTGTCTCACGGATAACCTCCTGTTCCGGGGCGGCTGTCACCGCCTGCTCATCCGGTGCGGCTGTGACCGCGGGTCCGGGGATGGCTTGCGCCTCCCGCAGGGCCGCCGGTGGCCCCCCTCACCCCGCCCGGTGCCCGGGGCGGGCATTGGAAGATCCGAAACGCCCCGCTCTGGGATGTCCGCAGGTTAGACCGGGTGAGGCGGCCAGGGAAGGAACGACGGCGTGCCGCAGCCGTCCCGTTGCCAAATTGGAATCCGGTGATCGTTGCCGGTGGCCTAACCGCAGGCGCACGCGCACCGCGGCGGACGCCGGTAACCGGGGCCCGCCCTCGTGCGTGGTGAGGTCAGCTGCTCTTGAGGCTGCCGATGCTCAGGGAGCCGTCCGGGGCGGGGGGTTCCTCCGGCGGGGGCACGGTCTCCTCCACGGCCCGGACGTATTCCGCCGGGTCCTTGTCCACCGGCGGGACCCCGGTGACGTGCCGGGCCTCGAAGGCGGCCCAGGCTGACCCCGAGATCGTGCCGCCGCTGCAGGCTGGCCAGGCGGCGGAAGTCGGTCAGCCCTTCGCGTTCCTCCTCGGCCATGTGGTCGCTGTTGGCCAGGTTCGCCGCGGCGACGGCCGCGTACCACTCGTCGCTGCCCACCGCGTGCTCCGCCACCGCGGTGACCGCATCCCGGATCTCGTTGTGATCGTGGATCGCGTCCAGCGTCTCGTCCTCGACGGCACTGGTGCGCCGGGCCATGGTGCCTACCCGGAGCAGTTCCGGGTAGAAGATCTTCTCCTCGGCCGCCGCGTGCAGCTCGAGGAAGGCCGCCAGCCGCCCCCACACGGCGCGCAGCGCGTCCGTGTTGCCCCGGTCCACCTGCTCCAGGATGGCGAAGAGCCGCCGCTGCTCGTGGTGGTCGTCCAGGATCAGCTGGGTGATGTCCACGATGCCTCCTGACGCCGTGCGGTCCGGGTGCTGGCCCGGGGCTTCCGGGTGCATGCTCCAGGCTAGGGGAGGGCCGGTGACCGGGGCCCGGCGGGCCCCGCCCCCTGGCGCTGCGGCCTGGCGCCGCCCCTGGCGCCGCGGCCGGCGGCACCAGGAGGCGGCGCTACTCCGCCCGGCTCAGGGGATCAGGACGATCTTGCCCAGGATGTGGCCGGTTTCCAGCTGCCGGTAGGCGTCCTGGACGGCGCTGAGCGGGTAGGTCGCGGCCACCGGCACCTCCAGCTCGCCGCCGGCGATCAGCGCGGCCAGCTCGGCCAGCACGGCGGCGCTGGCGGCGTAGGCGCTGCCCTCCGCCTTGATGCCATAGCGCCCCACGGCCTCGAAATCCGCGATGGTGTTGATCCGGGCGGGCTCGACGCCGAGCTGCTCCACGGCCAGCTGGACATAGCCCGCACCGTACGTGTCGATGAAGGCGTCCGCCTTGCCGGCCGCCTGCTCGATCCGGTCCGCCACCCCGTCGCCGTAGCTCACCGGGATCACCCCATGCCCGGCCAGCCACTCGTGGTTCTTCTCGCTGGCCAGGCCGATGACCGTGGCCCCGGCCCGCCGGGCCAGCTGGACGGCGATCGAGCCGACCCCGCCAGCGGCACCCGACACGACCACCGTGTCGCCGTGCCCCAGGCCCACCGCGCGCACCGCGGCGTAGGCGGTGGTCCCGGCCACGAACAGGGCCCCGGCCGCGTCCCACGGCACCCCGGCGGGCTTGGGGGTGAGGTTCCCGGCCGGCACCACCGCGTACTCCGCCTGGCTGGACCGGGTGTCCACGAAGCCGATCACCTCGTCGCCCGCGGCGAAGCCCGGCCGTGTCCGGGCCGGTGCCCGCGACGACGCCGGCCAGGTCGGCGCCCTGGCCGGACGGGAAGGTGGCCGGCCAGCGCTCGTGCAGCATGCCCTCCCGGATCTTGGATTCGCCGGGGTTGATCCCGGCCGCCTTCACCTGGACCAGGACCTCACCGGGGCCCGGTTCCGGCTGCGGCACGTTGACCACGTTGAGCACGTCGATCCCGCCGTACTGGTCGAACCGCACTGCCTTCGGCATGACAACTCCGTTCTCCATCAGCATCAGCCTCAGTCCCGGGCGGGTGCCGGCGCGCCGCCTGGCTCAGGCACCTGCCCGGCTGGGGCGCCTGACGCGCCCCACCCGGCGCTAACCCGGCCGGGCCCGCGCCGATTCCGGATCCGCAGGATTCGGCTGGGGGCGTCGGCCTGCGTCCGGGTGGTATTAGCCGCGCTGCCGCGGACGGCGGGCTTGGCCCGGCGAGTCAGCGGGGCGGATGCCCGGCCAGGTTGGCGTGGCAGGCGTGCAGGGCGCGGCGCAGGCTGGCCGCCTGGGCCGGGGTTAGGCCGGCCAGCATGCCGGCCTCCAGCGCGCTGACCTGGCCGCGGTAGCGGTCGAGGAGTTCCCGGCCGCCGGCGGTCAGCGCGACGACCAGCCGGCGGCGGTCGGCCCGGTCGCGGTGCCGCTCGATCAGGCCGCGGCCCTCCAGGGCGTTGATCATGTCGGCCATGGACTGCGCGGACACGAAGGAGTTGCGGGCCAGCTGGGCGGTGGACAGGTCGGGATGCCGTTCCAGCACGGTCAGCGCGGTGTACTGCAGCGCGGTCAGCCCGGCGGGTCGGACGATGTCATCCAGCCGCCAGCGCACGGCCAGTTCTACCTGCTTGACCAGGTAGAGCAGCATCGGCTCGGGGCCATCCGGCGCGCTGGACGTGCCGCCGGCCGGGCCGGGGAGCGGGCCGGGCCGGACGTCACGGCCATGTGGGCCTGCTGCTGCGCATAGGCCGAGGTTATCGCTGTGGATCAGCGCACCCGGCCGGCCGCGGCAGCCGGGTGCCGGGTCTGCCGCGCTACGCCCGGGCGTGCCGTGTGCCGTGCCCTGCCGTCCCGGCCGGTTCCCGGCCGCATGGGCCGGGAACCGTGGCTGGCTGATCAGTTGCGCCGGGGGTCATACCGGCCGTTAATCCCCGTCAGCGGGCCGGGCTGGTAGTCCGTGAACCGGGCCGGGCCCAGGTTCAGCCCGCTGGCCACCTGCTCGAGGCTCGCCGGGCTGGCCGCCGAGTCCCAACGCCCGGTGGTCACCCGGTGGCTGATGGCCAGCACTCCGGTGACCAGTTCCGCCGGGCTGAAGTTGCAGTGCCCGACGCTGGCCACGTAGGCCTGCCGCAGCAGGTCCCCGCGGCCCGCCCGGGCCACCTGGCGGGCGTAGAAGTTCTCCTGCTGGACCGGCACCAGCTGGTCGGAGATCGTGTGCAGGTCGAGTTCGGGGACGGCCAGGCGCCCGGACGGGACCGAGGTCTGCTCCAGCGAGGCCACGGCGGCCGGATCCGCCGAGATGCCCGCATTCCGGGTCAGCGTGTCCAGGTCGCGCGCGCAGGCTGAGGCCCGCCGCCCGGTACATCGCCGCCACCTCGCCCAGGTAGGGGGACCGGGCCAGGAGGGCCGCGAAGTCCGCGCCGCGGGTCCAGGTGGCGCTGCCCCCCGCGGCCTGGTTGACCGACGGCCGGGCGGACTCGATGAAGTCCAGGGTGGTGAACGATCCGGTGAACTCGACCTCGTACTGGGCGGCCTCCTGGGCGGCCGGGTCGGTGGGCGGCGCCGGTGCCGGCTGGCCTGCCGCCCACGGGGGGACGTTGATGAACGCCATGGCCAGGGCCAGCCGGGCCCGGCCGGCCGGCGTCTGCTGCGCCTGCCCCGCCGCGCCCGCCAGCGTGGTCGCGGTGGCGATGGCGCTGCCCGCGTTCGCAAAGCGCACCAGCTGTACGTGCTGGCCGGGCAGCAGCAGCTGGGCCAGCGCGTACTCGCCGTCGAGCTGGTAGTTGTTCAGGTTGATGCCGCCGGCGACGATCCCGCAGGTGGTCAGCGCGCCGTTGATCCGCCCGGCGCCGTCCTGCGCCTCCAGCGCGCTGACCAGGCCGCCCATGGACGTGCCGAAAGCGAGCACCTGGCGCGGAGGGCCAGGCAGCACGGCGGATTCCACGGCCTGCAGGGTCTGGAACTGGTCGCGGACCGCGCTGTCCAGCGCCCACATCGAGCCGTTCGGGTCGTACGAGGAGCCGGCCAGCGCGTACCCGCGGGCCAGCAGCGCCGCCGCGGTCGCCGGGTCAGGGGCGTCCGCGGCGGTCAGCGGGCCGAATCCGTGGCTGTAGAGCAGCAGGGTCCCGTTCCACTGCGCGGGCACGTCGGCGATCCAGGCCGCGCCGTCGGCGAGCGTGCCGGTGAAGTGCCCGCCGGCCGGTGCGGCCACGGCGGCCGGGATGGCGGCGGGCGCGGTGGCGGTGGCACGGCGGCGTGGCACGGCGCGGCGGCGGCTACCAGCCCGTGGCGCGAGGGCCGCTCTTAACCCGGACCGCGCGGGCCGCCCCGGGCGGCCGATCCGCGCAGGAGCGGTGCGCCCGGGCGGCGAAGCGGGACGGGAACGGGTCCAGCGGGAACGTGCAGCAGGCGCCATGGGATGCCTCCTTGCATCCGGGACCCACCAGGTCCAGGTGGGGTGAATGCTGTCACAGCGATTCCCAGGTGTACAGGTTTCCTGTTGATTATTAGTCAGGAAACCTGTTCAATAAGGGCGGCCCTGCCAGAGGCCGGTGATGGCCACCCCGAGGTCGGCGAGCAGCCTGCGCAGCAACGGGAGGGAGAGCCCGAGGACGTTGCCCGGATCGCCGTCGATGCCCTCGACGAACGGCGCGCCCAGCCCGTCGAGGCTGAACCCGCCGGCCAGTGCCAGGGGCTCCCCGCTCGCCACGTAGGCGGCGATCTCGGCGGCACTGGGCCGGCCGAAGCGCACCACGGTGCGGCCCACGCCCTGGGCCCGGCGCCGGGTGCCGGGCCCGATCAGGCAGTGACCGGTGAACAGGATGCCCTGCCGCCCGGACAGGCGGCCCCAGAGAGCAGCGGCCCGTTGCGCCGTGCCGGGCTTGCCGAGTGCCTCACCGTCCAGGTCGAGCAGCGAATCACAGCCGAGCACCAGCGCCCCCGGGCGGAGCTAGCCGCGACGGCGTCCGCCTTGCGTTCGGCCAGCTCGGCGACGGCCGCCGCGGTGTCCAGGCCGTCCCGTGGTCTCGTCCACCCCGCTCACGACGACCTCGGGATGTATCCCGGCGTCCCGCAGCACCCGGAGCCGGGTGACCGAGCCGGAGGCCAGCACGAACGGGGCGGGGGAGGCGGGCGTCACCCGGCAGCCTGGAGATACCGGCGGCCCACGGCCCGGGGAGAGCGGGCGATCATGCCCGCCAGGGTACGCATCTCACTCCCGGCCGGAGGCCCGTAGCCGGGTGGCCCCGGGCCGGCCCGGGGGCCGTGGCCCGCGCTGGCTGGCCCCGTGCTGGGCTGGCTGCCCGTGGGCTGGCCCTGCTGCCCCTGGCGTCCCGTTCGCGGCCGAGGCGTGACACCGTTCGGGGCCGTGTGAGTGCGTGGCTGAAAATCTGGTGCACACCGGTGTGCAGCAGACTTTCAGCGATGTAGTCCGCTGGGCCGCCGCCCTGGGGCCAGCGGGGGTCAGGATGCTGGAGGGGCGTTTGATATTGGCCCGCCCGGGCCAGGCCCGGAGGGCGTCGTCAGGGCTGCCGCTGGCGAGCCTGGCCGCGAGGTAGCCCGGGATGCCCGCTCAGCGCCCGGGACTACTCGGGTTCAGGGTGACCGGCGGCGGGCCCGGACACGGCGGGAACCCCATCCGGGACACTGACAGCCTGGAGAGGCGTGCCAGCCGCGGATGGCAGCCTGGACGGTGATCGCGGGCGCGGAGGGGAATGACTCCTGCGTCGGCGACCCGGCCGACGATGGAGGCACGGCCGCCGCGGCCAGGAGCCGCGACCCAGCAACGGGAGGGCATCAGCGTGGTGATCGACTGGGACGGGCTGCGGGCCGCGGCCACGCGGGCCGCGGACGGGCCTACGCGCCGTACTCCCGGCTGCGGGTGGGCGCGGCGGGCCAGGCCGCCGACGGGCGGGTGATCACCGGCTGCAACGTGGAGAACGCCTCTTACGGGCTCACCCTGTGCGCGGAGTGCGGGCTGGTCAGCGCGCTGCACGCGACCGGGGGCGGCACGGCTGGCCGCGGTCAGCGTGGTGGCCGGGGACGGCGCGCCGCTGCTGCCCTGCGGGCGCTGCCGCCAGCTGCTGCTGGAGGCGGGCGGCCCGGACCTGCTGGTGGACACCGACCAGGGCCCGCAGCCGCTCGCCGTACTGCTGCCCGCCGCGTTCAGCGGCACCGACCTCGGCGCCCGGCGGGACCGAGGCGCCCGCCGCTGACCTGAGGCAGCGGACCTCGCCCCGGCCATCCCGGACCAGGATCTCCGGGCCGGGACCGGGCCCTCCCGCGCCAGGGCGCCTGCGCCGTGACTGCCCCCCGGCGACTGGCGCCAGGGAGACCTGCGGAATGGCTGAGCCCCAGCGCTCCGAACCTGACGCCGTCGAACTGATCCGGGCCAAGCGGGACGGTGAGCGGCTGGACGACGGCCAGATCCGCTGGCTCATCGACGCGCTACCTGCGCGGCGTGGTGGCCGAGGAGCAGATGTCCGCGCTGCTGATGGCGATCTACTTCCGCGGGCTGGACCAGGCGGAGCTGCGCGCCTGGACCGCGGCCATGGTCGAACTCCGGGGAGCGGCTGGACCTGTCCACGGCCGGGCGGCCCACCGTGGACAAGCACTCCACCGGCGGGGTCGGCGACAAGGTCTCGCTGATCCTCGCGCCGCTGGTAGCCAGCTGCGGGGCCGCTGTCCCGCAACTGTCCGGCCGGGGTCTCGGGCACACCGGCGGCACCCTGGACAAGCTGGAGTCCGATGCCCGGCTGGCGGGCCAGCCTCAGCCCGGACGAGATGCTCGCCGTGCTGCGGGACACCGGCTGCGTGATCTGCGCGGCCGGCCCGGCCTGGCCCCGGCCGACCGCCGCCTCTACGCGCTGCGGGACGTGACCGGCACGGTCGAGTCCATCCCGCTGATCGCCAGCTCCATCATGTCCAAGAAGATCGCCGAGGGCACGGCCGCGCTGGTGCTGGACGTCAAGGTGGGCAGCGGCGCGTTCATGCGCGAGGAGGCGGACGCCCGGCTGCTGGCCCAGACCATGGTCACCCTGGGCGCCGAGCACGGGGTGGCCACCTCGGCCCTGCTGACCCGGATGGACATCCCGCTCGGCCGGGCGGTGGGCAACGCGGTCGAGGTCGCCGAGTCGGTCGCCACGCTGCGCGGCGAAGGACCGCCGGACCTGGTCGAGGTGACCCTCGCCCTGGCCCGGGAGATGCTCCGGCTGGCCGGGATCGACGCCGACCCGGCGGCGGCGCTGGCCGACGGCCGGGCGCTGGCCGCCTACCGGGCGATGATCACCGCCCAGGGCGGCGATCCGGATGCCCCGCTGCCGGCTGCCCGGCACGCCCGGCAGGTGCTGCCGCGCCCCGGGGACGGCTGGCTGCACCGGCTCGACGCCCGCGCGGTCGGGGTGGCCGCCTGGCGGCTCGGCGCCGGCCGGGCCCGCAAGGAGGATCCGGTCAGCCCGGCCGCCGGCGCGCTCTGCCTGGTCAAGCCGGGCGAGCGGGTCGAGCGGGGCCAGCCCTTGCTGGAGCTGCGCACCGATGACGAGTCCCGGTTCGGCCGCGCGGTCGAGGCGCTCACCGACGCCGTGACCATCGGCGCGGAGCCGCCCAGCCTGCCACCCCCGGTCATCGACGTGCTGCTGCCGGTAGCCTAGGCGGCCGGGTCATCCAGGCGGGCCGGGCCCGGCCGGGGCGCCCGCGGCGGCTCCCGCCAGCCGCGGGGCGGGCGGCAGCAGGTGGCAGCGCTTCCACTTGCGGCCTGACCCGCAGGGGCACGGGTCGTTACGGCCCCGCCGGGAATCCGCGGCCGCATACCGGCCGGCCAGCTCGGACGGCGCGCGGCCGGCCTTCAGCAGCTCGCACATCTCGTCCATGGCCGGCCGGACATGGCGGAAGAACGCCTGGTAGGACGGGCAGAGGTAGTGCAGCCCGGGCTCGCCGTCCGGGGTGGTCATGAAGCGGTCCTTCGGGCATCCGCCGTGGCAGGCGAACCGCACGTCGCACGTCCCGGCAGTAGCGCGGCAGCGTGTCCCGCTTGGCCTGGCCGAACTCCTGCTGCCGGGGCGAGATCGACCAGGTCGACCAGGTGGGTCTCGCGGATATTGCCCAGCCGGTAGCGCGGGCTCGACGTAGTGGTCGCAGGAGTACACGTCGCCGGTGTGCTCCAGGGCCAGCGCCAGCCCGCAGGTCTCGGAGTGGACGCACAGCCCGGGCGGCTCCCCGTACCAGTTGGCCAGCGCGACATCGAACATCTGCACGTAGACCTCGCCGATGTCGCGCCGCACCCAGTCCTCGAAGACGTCGATGAGGAACCGTCCGTAGCCGTCCGCGGCGACCGAGCGGCCGGTCACCAGGTTCCCTTCCTGGACATACAGCGGGCGGTCGCGCACCCGGGCGCCCCAGCCCGCGTTGGCGGCCGCGAGGGTCTCCGGGGTGGCCCGCTCCACGATGGGGATGAACTGCATGAACCGCGCGCCGCAGTCGTCCCGCAGGAACGCGTAGACCTCCCGGCCCAGCCCGGCGTTGGCGGCGTGCACGGTGGTCAGCGCATTCCACGCGACGTCGTGCCGCTGCAGCGCGGCCAGGCCCTTCATCACCCGGTCGAAACTGCCCTTGCCGCCCTTGTCCACCCGGTAGGTGTCGTGCACCTCGCTGCGGGCCGTCGATCGACAGGCCGACCAGGAAGCCGTGCTCGGCGAAGAACGCGCCCCACTCGTCGTCCAGCAGCGTGCCGTTGGTCTGGATGGTGTAGGTGATCTGCTGGCCGGGCCGCCGGTACCGTTCGCCAGTTCCACGGCCCGGCGGAAGAAGTCGAGTCCCATCATCGTCGGCTCGCCGCCCTGCCAGGCCACGACGACTTCCGGGGCGCCGCCGTGCGCCTCGATCAGCTGCCGCAGGTAGGTATCCAGCAGCTCGTCGGCCATCCGGAACCGGCTGCCCGGGTAGAGCATCTCCTTGGACAGGAAGAAGCAGTAGGTGCAGTCCAGGTTGCAGACCGCCCCGGTCGGCTTGGCCAGCAGGTGGAACGGCTGCGGCGCCGAGCGCGGGAGCAGGGGGCTGCCGTCATCCCCGGTCACGCTCACCGTGGGCCGCCCTTCCCTGGCCGGCGGCCGCTTTCCCGCCCACGCCGCGCCGTCACCCCGCGGCCCCTGCGCCGACGCCGTGCGCCTGCGCGTGCGCGTGCAGCGCCTGCTCATCCTCGTGGGTGGCGGGCTTGAGGTCGAAGACCACCTTCTTAACCGTCCCGGTGAACGCATAGGGGGCCTTGTCCTCGTAGGCGAGGTTGACGACCAGCCCGTTGTCGCGGCCGATGTCCATGCCCGCGTAGCTGGAGAAGGCGATGGGCACGGTGTGCGGCATCTTGCCCTCGCCGATCACCCTGCCGTTCGCCCACAGGGTCACGGTGCCGCCGGTGCCAGGCTTGGGCTCGTCCGCGGTGAACAGCATCTTCACCGTCACGTCCCCGGTCGGGATGGGCTCCGCCGAGACCTGCTTGTAGGTCTCCACGCCCAGGAACGAGTAGGTGTGGTGCAGCATCCCGCGCTCGTCGGCCCACAGCCCGAAGCCGCCGATGAAGTCGGCGTTGGCGACGATGACGCCCTCCGCGCCGGCCTCGGGGACGTGCAGCTCCGCCTCGATAGCGTAGGACCGCCCGAACACCCGCGGCACCATGCCGCGCTGCACGTTCTGCACGTCCCCGGCGAAGGTGTACCTGGTCATGGTGGGCAGCGGCGGCAGCTGGCCGAACAGGACGCTGAAGCCCGCCGAGCAGCGGCAGCACCCGGTTGCGCTCCGCCTCGGCCCACCACAGTTCCTGGAGTTCGGCGAGCTTGCCCGGGTGCTGGGCGGCCAGGTCATGGGCCTGGGAGAAGTCGTCGGGCAGGTAGTACAGCTCCCAGACGTCCTGCTCCGGGTCGTACACCCCGGGCGCGAACCTCGCGAGCGTCTCCGGGGAGAAGTCCCACGGCGCCTTGTCCAGCCTGGTGCAGGCCCACCAGCCGTCCTGAGTACATGGCGCGGCTGCCGAACATCTCGAAGTACTGCACGGTGTGCCGCTCCTCGGCGTCCGCGTCGCCGAACGTGGCCAGGAAGCTGGTGCCGTCCATCGGCTCCTGGCCGATCCCGTCCACCGTCTCCGGCTCCGGCAGCCCGACCGCCTCCAGGACGGTCGGCGCGATGTCGATGCAGTGGGTGAACTGGCTGCGCACCTCGCCGCTGGGCGTGATCCGGTCCGGCCAGGCGACCACCATCGGGTCCCGCGCTCCCGCCGAGGTGGCTGGCTATCTGCTTGCCCCACTGGAACGGGGTATTGCCCGCGTGCGCCCAGGCCGCGGCGTAGTGCGGGGCGGTGTGCGGGCCGCCCAGGCCCTCGATACCGCCGTAATGCTCGATGAGCGTGAGCTGCTGCTCCGGGTCGAGCACCAGGCCGTTCAGGAACGTCATCTCGTTGAACGAGCCGGTGATGGTGCCCTCCATGCTGGAGCCGTTGTCGCCCCAGATGTAGAAGATGAGCGTGTTGCGCAGGTCGCCCAGGTCCCCGATGGCATCCAGCAGCCGGCCCACGTTCCAGTCGGCGTTCTCGCAGAACCCGGCGAAGACCTCCATCTGGCGGGCGTAGAGCTTCTTCTCGGCCCGGTCAGCGAGTCCCAGGCCGGGAACAGGTCGGGCCGCGCGGTCAGCTCGGTGTCCGGCGGGGATGATCCCGAGCTGCTTCTGCCGCTCGAAGGTCTCCTCGCCGGAGCTTGTCCCAGCCGCCGTCGAACCTGCCCCGGTACTTGTCCGCCCACGCCTTGGCCACATGGTGCGGCGCGTGGGCGCAGCCGGTGGAGTAGTACATGAACCACGGCTTCTCCGCGTCCTGGGCGCGGACGCCGTGCAGCCACTCCACCGCCTTGTCGGTCAGGTCGTCCGGGAAGTAGTACTGCCCGCCGTCCTTGCCCTGCTGGCACGCCGAGCGCCGAGTTGTCCTGGGTGATGATCGGGTCGTACTGGCCGGCCGCGCCGGACAGGAACCCCCACCAGTGGTCGAAGCCCCACCCCTGCGGCCAGTGGCCGAACGGCCCGGCCGGGCCCTGGACGTTGTCCGGGGTGAGGTGCCACTTGCCGAACCCGCCGGTGACGTACCCGTTCTCCTGCAGGATGCGCGGCAGCGCCGTGCAGCTGCGGGGGCGCGCCGCGGTGTACCCGGGGAACGGCCCGGGGTACTCGGCGATGGAGCCGAACCCGACCCGGTGGTGATTGCGGCCGGTGAGCATGCGCGGCCCGGGTCGGCGAGCACACCGCCGTGACGTGGAACCGGTTGTAGGTGAGCCCCATCTGCTGCACCCGGGTGAGGTTCGGGGTGGCGACCGGCCCGCCGAAGGTGTCCGGGTTGCCGAACCCGGCGTCGTCGATGAGGACGATGAGCACGTTCGGGGCGTCCTCGGGGGCCTGCGGCCCGGGGATCATCGACCAGTCCGCGACCGACTGGCCCATCGTGCGGCCCATCGTCCCGCCGAAGGTGCGGTCGGGGATCGGCAGCACGGTGCGGTCCGGGCTGAACTTGCCCGCCGCCTCGGCCAGCGCGGACTTCAGGTCCCGCAGCCCCCGGGAGTCCATGGGCGCGACCGACATCGCCAGCGAGTCGGCCAGCGCCCGCTCGGCGGCCAGCCGGTCCTCGTCGTCGACGACCGCGATCACGACCGCGGTGCCGGGCTGGAGCTTGTCCCCGAGGTCCTGCTTCCAGGCCGGTGTCCACCCGGTGCTTGGTGAACTTGCCGATCAGGCCGCCGGCCGCCGCGCCGACCACGACCGAGGCGAGCAGCGGCGGCGCGAACAGGCCGACCACCAGGCCCACCCCGCCGCCCCAGCCCAGGCCCTTGCGGCCGAGATGGTCGCCGGTCTGGCTGACCGTGACCCGGCCATCGCCGTCACGCGAGACCAGGATCACGCCCTCCGACCGCACCGCTCTTGTCTTTCACCAGGGAGACGAGCGCGTCGAAGTCGTGCTCGGCCGGCCCGGTGGACGGGTAAGCGGCCATGATCACGTCAAAGGTGTCACTCATTGTCGCCTCCAGTGGCGGCCGCACCCGGGGGTCGGGAGCACCCGGCGTTCGACCGCGCGCGCCACCCCCAGCATGCGTTCCGGCGGCCGCGGTGCGCCTCACCCCGCCCGGATGACCCCGCGCCCCGGCCGCTCATGTCACCATGGGATTCCGGGCATGCGGGGGACGGGGAGGGACGACGAGCGGCCACGACGGCGGGGCAGAGCCCGGTCCTGGGACACCGGAGGCGGGACGGAGCCGGATGCCCGGTTCACGCTGGCCAACGAGCGCACGTTCCTGGCGTGGAACCGCACCGCGCTCGCCCTGGTGGTGGCGGGGCTGGGCATTGTGCAGCTGCTGCCGCCCTTCCGCGGGGTGCCCTGGGGCCGGCACGCCCTGGGCATCCCGCTGATCGTGTTCGGCGCGGCGGTGTCCGTGACCGCCTACCTGGAGTGGCGCCGTAACCAGGCGGCGCTCGTCCGCGGCGAGCCGCTGCCGCGGTCGGTGCTGCCGCTGCTCCTGGCCGTGGTGATCACGGCCGTCGCCGTGGCGGCCGCGGTGGTCGTGCTGATGTCGGCCGGCCGGTGAGGAGCACGAGTGCCGCCGGGTCCCGGGCCCCCGTCCCCGGCCTGGCCCGGGAGCGGACCCAGCTGGCCTGGACCCGGACGGCGCTCGCCTTCGCCGCCGTCGGCGCCGTGATCGTCCGCCGGGACCTGATCGTCGGCCTGGCCGTCCTGGTCTGCACCCCGCTGATCTGGTCCCTGGGCCGGGTGGCCGACCGACCCGGCCCGCGCCGGGCGGCCATACCGGCTGCTGCTGGTGACCGTGGCCGTCACCGGAGTGGCGCTGCTGGCCGCGGCGGTGGCGCTGTTCGGGCATGCCCCGGCCAGCCTGAGCCAGTTGTTCCCCTGGCATGGCTGACGCCCGGGACCGGGGCTGCCCCCTCCTGATCTGTGACAATGGGCGGGTGACTCCGACCATCGAGGAGATCAGGGCCGCGCCCAAGGTGCTGCTGCACGACCACCTGGATGGCGGGCTGCGGCCTGCCACCGTGGTGGAACTGGCCGGTGAGATCGGTTACGACAAGCTGCCCTCCCGGGACGTGGACGAGGTCGCGCGGTGGCTGCGCCGTGGCGCGCACCGCGGGCACCTGAACCTCTACCTGGACGCCTTCCAGCACACGGTGGCGGTGATGCAGACCTGCGAGGCGCTGACCCGGGTCGCCGCGGAGTGCGCCGAGGACCTGGCCGCGGACGGCATCGTGTACGCCGAGGTCCGGTTCGCCCCGGAACTGCACGTGGCCGGCGGGCTGACCCTGGACGAGGTGGTCCGCGCGGTGCTGGAGGGCTTCCGGATCGGCAGCGCCGGCCGCGGCATCACCGTGTACGCGCTGCTCACCGCGATGCGCACCGCGGCCCGCTCGCTGGAGATCGCCGAGCTGGCGGTCCGGTACCGGGACGAGGGCGTGGTCGGCTTCGACATCGCCGGCGCCGAGGCGGGCAGCCCGCCCAGCCGGCACCTGGACGCGTTCCAGTACGTGGCCCGGGAGAACTTCCACATCACGATCCATGCCGGGGAAGGGTTCGGGCTGCCCTCCATCTGGGAGGCGCTGCAGTGGTGCGGCGCGGAACGGCTCGGGCACGGGGTGCGGATCGTGGACGACATCCAGATCGGCCCGGACGGCACCGCGTCGCTGGGCCGGCTGGCCAGCTATGTGCGGGACCGGCGCACCCCGCTGGAGATGTGCCCCAGCTCCAACGTGCAGACCGGCGCCGCCCCCTCCATCGAGGAGCACCCGATCCGGCTGCTCCGCCAGCTGTCCTTCCGGGTGACGGTGAACACGGACAACCGGCTGATGAGCGGGGTCACCCTGTCCTCGGAGTTCGCCCGGCTGGCCGAGGCGTTCGGCTACGGCTGGCGGGACTTCGAGTGGCTCACCATCAACGCGATGAAGAGCGCGTTCGCGCACTTCGACGAGCGGCTGCGGGTCATCGACACGGTGATCAAGCCCGGTTTTGCCACCGCCCGCGCGGCGAGTGATGCTGTGGTGCGGGTCCCGGGACGGAGATCAGCCGGGACGGAGGCAGCCGGAGAGTGGACCGCCAGCGGGACAGGCCGTGACCGGCACCGCCGCGGTGGGCCTGGCCGAAGCCCCGGCCGGCGTACTGCCCGCCGGGGCCGCCACTTCGGATGCGGCGCTGCGCCAGCTGCTGCACGGCCTGCCCGGGGTGGACCAGGTCGGCGCGACGGCGCGGGCGGCCGCCCTGGCCACCCGGTCCATCAAGCGGGACGCCAAGATGTGGGCGCTGGATGCGGCCATCCGGATGATGGACCTGACCACGCTGGAGGGCGCGGACACGCCCGGCAAGGTACGCGGCCTGTGCGCCAAGGCCCGGCGCCCCGACCCGCGGGATGCCGCGGTGCCGCCGGTCGCCGCCGTCTGCGTGTACCCCGACCTGGTCGCGCTGGCCCGGGGTGAGCTGGACGGCAGCGGCGTGGCGGTCGCCTCGGTGGCCACCGCGTTCCCGTCCGGGCGCGCCTCGCTGGCGGTCAAGCTGGCCGACGTGGCGGACGCGGTGGCGGCCGGGGCCGACGAGGTGGACATGGTCATCGACCGGGGAGCCTTCCTGGCCGGCCGTTACGGCCAGGTCAGTGACGAGATCCGGGCCGTCCGGGAGGCGTGCGGGCCGGCCCACCTCAAGGTGATCCTGGAGACCGGGGAACTGGCCACCCTGGACAATGTGGCCCGCGCCTCCTGGCTGGCCATGCTGTCCGGTGCCGACTTCATCAAGACGTCGACCGGGAAGGTCAGCCCGGCCGCCACCCCGCCGGTCACCCTGGTCATGCTGGGTGCCGTGGCGGACTTCGCCGCCGCCACCGGGCGCCGCGTCGGCGTGAAGGTGGCCGGCGGCGTGCGCACCGCCAAGGACGCGATCCGCTACCTGGTGCTGGTCCGGGAGACCGCCGGCCCGGACTGGCTCACCCCGGCGTACTTCCGGATCGGCGCGTCCAGCCTGCTCAACGACCTGCTCATGCAGCGGGCCAAGCAGCTCACCGGCAGCTACCAGGGCCCGGACTACTTCACCCTGGACTGAGGACCATGCAGGTCAGGCCCGTGGGCACGGTCGGCGCGCCCGGGCCGCGCGCCGCCAGGGGCGGCCCAGACCGGCCGCATCGGGTGGCAGCCCGCAGCCGCCGGGTCAACTCCCGGCAATGAAATGCCATGGACTGGTAATAAATTCCAAATTCTGGTCACCAATTGGCCTGTCCGTGTCCATCAAACGGCCATTTCGCGCTGCAGGCACATCACACTCATATGTAATAAATCCCGAGACTTTGCCGGCGGCCAGGTATCGCCAGGGCAAGGGCTCCGTGGCCGCGGAACCGGCCGAGGCCGTGCCGGGCGGCGCGGACGCGGCTGTCAGGGGGGGAGCGTGGCCGAAAGCGAGGCGGCGGCCGGTACGCATGCGCCGCTGCTGGCCGGCGGCCCCCGGCGGCCCGGCCCGCCACGCGCCCCCTCCGGCCTGCCGACCAGGCTACTTTCCTGGTCAGCGGCCGTGGGGTTGACGGCGGCCGCGGCGATCATGGTGGCGGTGTCCGTGGCCGCGAATCCCGCCGTGGTCTCGACTCTCGTGGCCTTGGGCGCACGCGGCGGGAGCCTGCCGTGGTGGCTGCCGGTGACGCCGTCGTGGTCGGTCGCCATCCCGGCCGTGTGGCTCATGGCGGTCCTCGCCTTCGCCGGCGTGGGCGCGGGCCTGGCCGCGGTGGCGCGCGGAGCCCGGCCATCCCCCCGGCTGCTCGTCACGGGCGCGTTCCTGATCGTCGCCGTGCTCGCCGTCCTGCCCCCGGCCGGGTCCAAGGACGCGCTGAACTACGCGGTGTACGGCAGGATCGCCGTCCTGGGCCACAGCCCGTACGTGATGACCGCGCAGCAGCTCATCCGCGCGGGCGATCCCATCGGCCGGGCGGCGCGGCACCAGTGGCAGAACCAGGCGTCCACCTATGGCCCGCTGGCCACCGCGGAGCAGTGGGCCGCCGCCAGGCTCGGCGGGATCTCGATCGCCCGGATCACGTTCTGGCTGAAGCTGTGGAACGCGCTGGCGTTCCTCGCGGTGGTGCTCGCCCTGGACCGGATGCTCCGGCCCAACCCGGCGCTGCGGGCGCGCGCGCACCTGCTCTGGTCGGTGAACCCGTTCGCGCTGTGGGCCGTGGTCGCGGGCGGCCACATCGATGGCATCGGGGCGGCGCTCGGATTCGCCGGGGTGGCGGCGCTGAGCGTCCGGCGGCCAGGCCAGAGCCCGGATGACCAGCACGCGCTGGCCGCGGGCTTGCTCATCGGCGCGGCGGCCGCCGTGAAGTTCACCTTCGCGCTGTACGGCATCGGGGTGGCCTGGGCCGCCCTGACCACGCGGCGCCTGGCCGCCGTGGGCCCGTTCGCGCTGGCCGGTTTCCTGGCCGTCCTGGCACCGGCATATCTCCTGGCCGGGCGCCCCGCCGTCGTCGTGCTCTTGCGCCGTAGCACCATGTTCACCTGGGGCAACCTGTACGAACTCCTCTACCGGCCGCTCGGGTATTCCGCGCCCCCGCCCGGCATGCAGATCGTCGCCTACATCACCTGCGCCGCGCTTGCCCTGCTGGCATTGTGGCGGCTCCCGGCCGGCTTTCCCGATCGCCCGTTCGTCCGGCCCGCCCTGGCCCTCACGCTGGCGTGGCTGTTCACCTGGCCGTACCACTACCCCTGGTACGACGCGGCCGGCCTGTGCCTGCTGGTGCTCTACCCCGCTACCCTGCTCGACTGGGCGGTGCTGCTCCGGCTCCTGGCCGCGGCCCTCGTGTCGCTGCCGGGTGGCCCGACCGGGCACATCATCAGCCGGGCGGAGCTGGCCGTCATCGGGAACCTCCTCGCGCCGCTGGCCCAGCTGGCCGCTGTCCTCATCCTGGTCTTCATGTGCCTCCGGAGTCCCCGGCGCCGGTTTGCGGTACCGGGGAATGCCGGTGCCCTCATCCCCCCGGTCGAGCCCGCCGCGTCGGCGCCGCGGCGGCACTGACGGCCGCCGTGCCCTGGGCGGGCCGTGCGCCGGCCCGCCCTGCTGGGGTCAGCTGCCGTCGGGGAAGCCACCGCGGTGGGACACCATCGGGTAGTGCGGCAGCGCTGTGGCCGGATCGCTGATCATCTCCCGGGTACGGGCCAGGTAGGGCGGGTTCGCCCGCCATCCCTCCGGATAAGGAGCCAGCGCCGCCCCGACCGCTGACTGCCCTTCATGCCGAACGAAAAGCGCCCCCAGCGACTCACTCAGCGCCGTCACGGGGGCCGCGCCGAACCGGGCCTGCCAGCGTTCGGCCAGCGTGCTGGCCAGCCGCAGATACCCGGCCTGGGCGTGCCGGCCGCGCTCGGTGAGCCAGGCGGCCTTGCCCCGGCGCGCGGCCGGGTCGGGGCCGGTCACCGCGTAGCCGCGGCGCTCCAGCAGGCCGAGTGACACCGCGACCGCTTCCTTGGCTACCCCGGCCAGGGCGGGCAGGTCGCGCAGCCGCTGCGGCTGCGCGGTGAGGACGCGCAGCACGTTCGCGCTGACCGGCAGGGACAGCCCGGCCTCCTGCTCGTACTCCAGGCGCCAGGACAGCAGGGCCGCCGACAGCAGGGCCGGCAGCCCGGAC
Source organism: uncultured Actinomycetes bacterium (assembly GCA_963840195.1). Classification (GTDB taxonomy): domain Bacteria; phylum Actinomycetota; class Actinomycetes; order Streptosporangiales; family Streptosporangiaceae; genus RYN-230. The sequence continues at coordinate 254,844 of CAWIYD010000009.1, read as the reverse complement.
CCGCCGGCCGGGCCGCCCGGGGTGACCAGCCCAGGACCGCCGCCAGGCCCGGTGCCCGGACCCCCGGCCGGGCTGGTGCCCCGGTCCCCGGCCGGGCGGCCGCCCGCGTTCCCGGCCGGGCTGGTGCCGGGGCGGACCGGGGGACTGACGCCCGCCTTGCCCCGCGGACTGGACCCCGCCTTCCCGGTCGGACTCGCCCCGGGGCTGATCCCGGGGCCGCTGCCCGGGCCGGCTCCCGGGCCGTTGCCCGGGCTGGCTCCGGGGCCGTTGCCGGGACTGGCTCCGGGGCGCCCGGGCTGGTCCCGGGGCCGCTGCCCGGATCGGCTCCGGGGGTCGCGGCCCGGGGCTGACCCGCAGGGCCGGCCGGGGGCCGGAGCCCGGCCGCCGCACGGGCCCCGGCGACCAGCACGGCCGGTTCGGCCGGGTACACCCCGGACACCGGCAGGTACGGCGGGAAACCGGCCGCGGCGCGCCCGGCCACGGCGCCCAGCCCGGCGCGCAGCCGCCCGAACTCCCCCGCACCGAGCCGGTCCCGCCAGCGCTCCTCGATCTCCCCGGCCAGCGGCCGCCAGACTTGCTGCGCCTGCCGCCCGGCCGGGGTGAGCCGGACCAGCCAGTCCGGCCGCGGCGGCGGCGTGCCGCCGGCGGCGGGCGTCCGGCGCCACCACCAGGTAGCCCCAGCGCTGCAGCCCCGCCAGGTTGACCAGCGGGGCCAGCGCCGCCACCGCCCGGAACGGGATGCCCGCGGGCGGAATGAACTGCATGAAGTTGGCCCACATGACCTGGGAGACATGCCACGGCCCGGGGGCCCCCGCGGCCGGGCCCCAGGTGGTCCGGTGCGGCATCCGGTACTCGAATTCGCTGTCGAACTCGATGGTGAACGCGACCAGCGCCTGGGACAGCAGCGCGGGCAGCGGCCGCCCCGCATCCGCCCCCGACGGCGGCGGGGCTGGGGCTGTCAGTGGGGCGGCGCGGTGCGTTCGGCGGGAGGGTTTCCCGGCGGGGCGGGGAGCGGCGGTCGCGGCACCTGCGCCCGCCCGCTCCAGGCGGGCGCTGACCAGCAGCGCCCGCGGCGAGCCCGGCTGGGCGGGGCTGCGCGGGACCCGGCCGTGCGCGGCCAGCACCTCGCGGGCGACGGCCAGCGACGCCGACCAGCCGTGCCCCGCCAGCCACCCAGCCGGGTCGTCCGGGGCCGCCGAGCGGCGCAGGGCCGGCCCCAGCGAGCCCCCGCCCGTCCCGCGAGCCCGGTTGCGGAACGTCAGGCCGAGCTGGCTGCCCGGCGCTGACAGCCGGGTGACCTCCTCTATCAGCCGGTCGACCGCGTCCGGGTCGAGGTAGACGAGCAGCCCCTCGGCGATCCAGGCGGCCGGCCGGCCCGGGTCGAAGCCCGCCGCCGCCAGCCTGGCCGGCCAGTCCGCCCGCAAGTCACACGGCACCGGGATGCGCTCGCAGCCGGGCCGGGCCCGCTGCGCGGCCAGTACCTGTTCCTTGACGCCGAGCACGTCCGGGGTGTCCAGCTCGAAGCAGCGCACGCCAGGCGGCCAGGGCAGCCGGAAGGCGCGGGCATCGAATCCGGCGCCGAGCAGCACCACCTGCCGGGCCCCGCCCGCGCACGCCTGGCCGAGCATCTCGTCGAGGAACACGGTGCGGGCCACCACCCAGGCCGCCAGCGCGGCCGCGTGCTGCCCGCCCGGCTCGCCGGGCTCGTTCCCGGCCGCCGCCGCGGGCGCACTTCCCGGCCTCGTCCCGGCGGTGCGCAGTTCCGCGAAGGCCGCGGCCAGCGGATCGTTGAACAGCCGGTCCGGCCGGGCGCTCTCCCGCGCCCGGATCGCGGCGACCGCCAGCCCGGTCCCGCCCACCCCGTCCAGCGCCAGCGGCGCATCCGGCGTATCCGCCACGACGACCACCCTAGGACGTCCCCCGCGGCACCGCGATCGTGGTTGATTAAGGTCCAGACAGGCCCCCAATCAACCGCGATCATGGGCGTTACCGGGGGCGGCCCAGACGGGACCGGAGATGAACGGATTGGTTGACCTGCGGTCGGATACGGTGACCCGGCCGTCGGCGGCGATGCGGCGGGCCATGGCGGACGCCGAGGTGGGCGACGACTGGTACGGCGACGACCCGACCGTCAACCGGCTCCAGGACGCCGCGGCCGAGCTGACCGGCAAAGAGGCCGCGCTCTACCTGCCGACCGGCATCGCCTGCAACCAGATCGCCATGCACGCGTTCGTGCGGCCGGGCCGGTTCGTGGTCTGCGAGGCGACGGCACACGTCGGCGGGACCGAGGCGGCCTCCGCCGCGGCCCTGTCCGGGATCGCGTTCCGCCGCATCGCGGCGCCCGAGCGCGGCCTGCTCACCCCCGCCCAGGTCGCCCAGGCGCTGCAACCCGACCCGTACGACGTGGACCAGGTGGACCTGGTCGCGATCGAGAACACCCACCAGCTCGGCGGCGGCTCGGTGCTCGGTGTCGCCGGGCTGGCCGGGATCGCCGCGGTGTGCGCGGCCCGGCAGACCCCGCTCTACCTGGACGGCGCCCGCATCTTCAACGCCACCGCGGTGACCGGGGCGACCGTGGCGCAGTACGCGGAGCACGCCGACGCGCTGATGTTCTGCCTGTCCAAGGGGCTCGGCGCGCCGATCGGGTCGCTGCTCGCCGGGGACGCCGGGTTCATCCGCGAGGCCCGCCGGCTCAAGGTGCTGTTCGGCGCGGCCTGGCGGCAGGCCGGGATCATGGCTGCGGCCGGCCTCATCGCGCTGCGGGACGGCCCCGGGCGGCTGGCCGCCGACCATGCGAATGCCGGCGTCTCGCGGCCGGGATCGCCGAGATCCTGCCCGGCGCGGTGGACCCGGGCGCGGTGGAGACCAACATCATCTTCGTGGACGTGGCCGGCACCGGCCACCCGGCCGCGGAATGGGCGGAGCGGCTGGCCGCGCACGGGGTGCTGGTCACCATGATCGCGGGGCGGGTGCGGATGCTCACCCACGCGGACGTCCCGGCCGCCGCCATCGGGACCGCGCTGGACGCCTGGCGGAAGGTGGCGGCTGACCTGGCCGGCCCGGCGGCGGCGGGTTGACCCGCCTGGCTCTGACCCCGGGCCTTAGCCCCGGCCTGGCCCGGGCGCTCGCGCTCCCCGCGCGGGCTGGCCCGGCGGCTCACTGGGCCTGACCGAAATTCAATGGGCGCCTCTACCAGCCCGTTTTATCGGACAGTGCCAAACCAGACGATCTTCTTACGGCAGTGTTACCAAGAACTAGTTAAGAACTCCTCTCACTTAGCTAACGGCTTGGCTACCCGGCAGGAGACGGGGTGGGCTCGGCTCGTCAGTGAAAGGACGTTCCAGATGTCGATAGGGCATGGGACCGCGTGGCGGCGTGATGGGGCGCCCGGCCGGAGGCGGTTCCTCATGGTTTCCGGTGCGCTTGTCGGCGCGGTCGCGATCGGGGTGGGCGGGGCGGTGGCCTTCGGCGGCCTGGGCGGCTCGCAGGCCATCCAGAAAACCGCGGCGGCCGACAACATGAACTGCACGCTGATCGTGCCGGCCAACCCGCTGACCGCGCAGGGCCTCGCCACGCCTTACCAGCTCACTGCGACCAACCCGGCCGATGGCCCGTGTAACGAAGCCAATGCGAACCAGACCGCGTTCGTCCAGGCGGCGGTGATCAACCCGGCCAACGGCCAGATCTCCGTGTACAACCCGCTGGTGGTCGACCAGGGCACCACCCCGGCCGCTGCGCCGGTCGTGCCCGCCCTGCCGGCCGGCGGTGTGGTCGGCATCTGGTTCGGCTTCAACGGCAACACGCTGTCGCTGCTGGGCGCCGACCAGGTGGCGGCCACTGCCGGCACCGCCACGGCCACCCCCACCGCCACCACCACGCCACCCACCCACCCCCGTGGCCCGCACCGCACGCGGCCGCGGGCACCGCCACGGCGGCCCACCCCCCCCCCGCGCGGGACCGCCACGGCGACGCCCACGCCGCTGGCCACCCCGGCTGCCGCCGCGGCAGCGGCCGTGGCGACGACTCCCGCGGCGACGACCCCGGCCACGGCCAACTCGGCGGGGCCGTCCACGATCGTGAACCCCGCGGTGAGCGCGGCCCCCTCCGCGACCGCCAGCGCGGTGAGCGCCGGGACCGTGACCACCCCGGCCGTGACCGGGACCACGCCGCCTGCCGCCACCGACACGCCGGCCGCATCCGGGACCCCCGACGCCATCCTGCAGGGCGCGAACTGCGTCGCCGGCGAGAACATCGCCGGCCAGGGATTCTCCTCCTTCACCCAGATGGCGGCCTGCAATGCGCCGGCCTTCTTCGCCGCCGCGAACACCGCGATCGGCAATGGCCAGCTGACCGTGCCGAATCCGGGCACCGCGGTGGACGGCCAGCCCTGCCTGACCACCCGGAACTTCGGGGTCATCGACCAGGATCAGAGTGACAACGTCACCACCAAGTACCTGGCCACCGCCAATGGCCAGACCGCGCAGGACACGGCGGCCAACACCGCTCAGCTGGCCGGGGCGACCACGCTGGTGAATGGCAGCGACAACGGCCTGATCGACTTCTTCGTGGACCCGGCGCTGCACTGCACCCCGTGGACCGTCCCCGACCTGGCCAGCCCGGGCACCGCGGCCCCGGCCCTGCCGCTGGACGAACTGCAGTCCGCGGTCTTCGACAACGGCAATGGCGGCCCGCGCGCGCTGGTCCCGCTGAACGACCCGATGACGCTGGACAACAACGGCAATGCCAGCCCGGACAAGACCAATGCCTACCGGTCCATCGTGGACCTGCCGGCCCTCCCGGCCGGGGAGACGCCCGCCCAGTACTGCGGTGACATGGAGAGCATCCAGGGCACCCGGCTGCAGCAGGATGTGAACCTGCTGATCGGCGGGCCCAGCCCGCTGCCGGGTGCGGCGAGCAACCTGTTCACCTTCCTGGCCATGCGGCTGCAGCAGTCGTTCGGCAACCTCAACTGCCAGAACTTCGGGCTGCAGAACGACGTGAGCACCACGGTGGACGGCAACGGCATCGTGGTCGCCGCCTGCTTCCGTCAGCAGGTCAACGCGGTCACCACCGGTGCGGGCAACCCCACGTTCGGCATGACCGTCTGCCCGGCGACCACCGCCTCGGCCACCCCCACGGCCAGCGCCACCACGTCGGCCGGTGCGACGGCGCCCGCGACCCCGGCCGTGTCAGCCAGCCCGACCGCGGTGGCCACCCCCACGGCTAAGGCCACCACCAGGGCCACCCGGAGGCGTCACCACCGCCATCACCGCTTCTGACATAATCCCGCCGCGGCTGACCCCCCGCTCCCAGCCGCGTCAATGCCGCGGGCCCCATCCCGGATCGTTCCGGGATGGGGCCCGCAGCTACGCCGAGGTGCCTACCGGAGGCCCGCGGACGCAGGACTCCGGTGCCGTGCCCGCCCCGCCGGTGCCTTCCCCACCCCGCCCCGCCGGTACGTCCCGCCCCGCCGGCGCCGCCCCGCCCCGCCCCGCCGGCGCCGTCCCCGCCGCGCCGCGGCATGATTGTGGCTCTGCTGTAGCCAGATGTGCATCAGAGCCACATCCAGGTCGGTGGCGGGGTCGCGCCGGCGGGCGCCGAGCGCCGGCGGGCCGCCGAGCCCCGGCGGGGTCGCCAAGCCCCGGCGAGGGCCCCGGCGCGCGCCCCGGCGGGCGCCCCGGGCGGGCCCCCCGGCGGGCGCCCCCGGCGGCCACGGGCAGGGTTGGTCAGGTAGGCGGCAGGGTGAGGGTCACGGCGGCCGGGGAGTGCTGCGGGCGCGCGGCGGTGAAGATCATGGTGAGCCTCCTGAAGTACTCCCGCCCGGAGTGCCCCGGCCACGGAGTGGCCCGCCAGAGCACGGTCAGCACCGGGTAGCGGATGTACTTGCCCTGTGCGCACGTCGGCACGCAGTCATCCACCTTCAGCACGCCGCCGCCGAAGGCGGCCGAACGCCAGCTGGTCCAGTGCAGTTGGGCTAGCAGCTCGTTCGCCGTGCAGCCTATGTCGTAGCCGCCCGGCCGGACCTGGCCCTGTCCGGCACAGTTCACCAGCACCACCGGGCCGGAGGCCGCCGCCGCCGGGCCAGCGGCCACGGCCGTGCCGGTCAGCGTCCCGGCCCCGGCCAGGACCCCGGCCGCCAGGAATACTCGGCGCGTGTGAACCTCATCGGAACTCCCCTCCACCAGATGCCCCGTCACCCGATAAGGACGCCGCACTGCCATCACCGGCTGGACTCCGGTGATCACAGTTGGGTATCGGGACGCCCGGTGGCCAGGTGATCACTAGCGGACGCGAGGTGGCCCAGGAGAGGCCTGCAGGTCAGGTGGTCGCGCCGCCCGGGCGGGCGCCGCCCGGGCGGTCGCGCAGGTCGGGCGGCCGCGCTGGTCAGGCGGTCGCGCCGCCCGGGTGGTCGCCGCGGTGGTCGCGCCGGTCAGGTGGTCGCGCTGGTCAGGTGGTCACTCGGGTCAGGTGGTCGCATCGCACGGTGGACGCGCGGGTCAGGTCGTGGCGGGTGCTGGGTTGGGCGTCGGCAGGGCGGTACGGCGCGGGAGCCGGAACGGGGCGGCCTGGGGGTGCGGCTCCGGCTGGACTCCCGCTGGGGCGCCTTCGGCCAGGGCCTCTCCGGTCGCGGTCCCCCCGGTCGGGGCCTCTCCGGTCGCAGCCTCCCCAGCCAGGGCGGCTCTGGCCGCAGTGCTTCCAGGCCGGGCTCCCCGGGCGGCGGCGCCCCCGAGTACCGACCCTCCCGGTGCAGGCAAGACGCCGCCGCCCCTAGGCCCCGGCACGCGCCCGTCGCTGCCAGGCAGTCGCCCATCGCTGTCGGGCATCCGCCCGTCGCTCCCAGGCAGCCGCCGCCCGTCGGCCCGGGGCACCAGCGCGTCGCCCGTGGGCGCCCGCGCGTCGGCCCCGCGCATCCCGACGGCCCCGCGCATCCCGACGGCCCCGGGCATCCGGCCACCCGCTGACAGCATGGGGTCGCCCCCTGGTGGCCGGCCGATGCCCGGGTGGCATCGCCCGCCGCCGCACCTCCGCGGACCGGCAGTCCGCCCCTGGCCGGCCGGCTGCGCGGACCGGCAGTCCGCCGCCAAGCCGGCGGCTTCCCGCGGACCGGTAGCTGCACCGCCGGCCGGACTGCCCGAGCGGACCGGCAGTCCGCCCCCGGCCGGCCCGCCGCGCACCGGCAGCCCGCCGGGCACCGGCGGGCGGACCGGACCGGCAGGGCGGTCGGCGTCGCGTTGCCCGGCCGCTGGTCACCCCGGGCCCGGCGGTCGGCCGGCCGGATGGACACCTCGGCGGTCTGGCCAGGAACTTCCAGCTGCCCGCGATATCACCGTTCGGTAGATCGCGGTCCGTACCGTGGCGATGAGCTTGGCCACGGCGAGTTCGAGGTCCTCCTGATCGATGATCATCGAGGCGGTGACCCAGCCCTGCGCCAGGGAAGCGGTCAGGTCCACCTCTTCCACGGCCGCGTCCGTCTGCTCGATCTCGGCCAGAGCGTAGGCCAGCGCGTCGAAGCGGGCGCCGTCCGGGGACCGCTGCCCTGGATGCGCATCTCGCCGTAGAACTTCATCGCCGCGCCCCTTGCTGCGCCAGGCCCGCGCCGCGGCCCGGTAGCTACTGGTCAGTTCTTCCGGAGGATGCTAGCCCAAACCCCCCCGCCACGAGCTAAGCGCATGGAAGCAGCCCGCCGATGCCGCTTCGAGTCGCCGTTCGGCGGCATCCAGTCGCGTGGGCCTTCGTCGGCGGACCTACCTGGACTCGATGACGCTGGCGAAACGGCACCAGCCCGGAAATCCGGCCTGCCTACTAGGAACTGGTCCGCAGCTCAGCCAGCAGCTACACGGGCTATTCCTCCTACACCGGGCACACCCGGACTTCGACCGGGTCATCGTGCCTGGCCCTCCGCGCTAGCGGCGGGCCGCCCGGGCCGCGCCGCAGCACCGCGGCGGTGGCGGCGCGCAGCGCGGCGGCATCGGCCAGGGCGTCGGTGCTGTCGATGAACTGGTCCACGCCCCCGGCCAGTGGCAGGTCCCGGATCCGCGGGCTGGTGATGCTGGCGCGCAGCGCCGCGGCGAACCGGTCGCCGCCCAGCACCTGGTAAGGACGGTAGTAGAACCTGCGCACGCTGGCGGGGACGGGCTCGGTCAGGCCGAGCTGGTTGTGCCGCGTCGCGGCCGCCTCCAGCGCCTGGGCGAGATGCTGCTCGCGGGCCCGCCAGCGGGGTGCCGCGAGGGCGGCCGTGAGCGCCGGTCCGACCTCGGGACCGGTCGGCGACCGGGCGAAGGCGGTGCCCAGCCATTTGCTGTACGGGGGGTAGCGGCGGTCCATCAGCAGGCACAGCCGCATCAGGTCCCGGGCCAGCCGGGCCACGATGACCGCCGACCCGAGCCCGTCGCCGACCTCCGCGCACCGCCCGGCGAACGCCTCTTCCTGGGCGATCCGGCGCCACTGGCAGGCCAGCAGGTACCGCCAGAGGTTGCCGGGATACCAGGCCAGGCGGTCCCGCAGCGGCACCAGTTCGCCCAGCCCGTCATGGAACACCGCGCCGCCGGTGAACTCGGCCAGTCGCTGCGCGGGGGTGGCCAGCCAGTCCAGGGTGCTGGCGCCCCGCTGCGGATCGAAGCCGAGCAGGCCGCGCACCCAGCGGCGGAGCACCGCCAGGGTGATGTGGTGGCGGGCGGCGCTGGGGGGCTCGCCGGTGAGCGGGAACCGGGTTGGGTAGCCACGGAAGCCAGCCGGGAGCCGCCCGTCCAGTGCCCGGCTGATCTGGTTCATCTCCCGGCTGGCGGTCCCGGCGGGCAGGAAGACCTGCAGCCGGGGGCCCCAGTCGTGATCGGTGGACCGGTCGGTGTCGAAGCCGAGGACCTCCGAACCCGGGCCCAGCAGCGCCGCCGAGTAGCGCCGCCCGGGGGCGATCTCCTCCAGCAGCGGCCCGACCACCTCGGCATGCAGCAGCCGGGCCAGTTCCAGCCCGGGGATGAACGGAGCCGCCATAGGGCGATCCTGCCGCGCTGGGTTACGGGAAGGCAAAGCCCGGCCGCTGGGGTGCAGGGGACAGGCCCAGGGCCGGCTCAGCCCTCCCGCGACAGCGCGTTCAGCACTCCCGCGGGCGTGAGCGGCAGGTCGCGGATCCGGCGGCCGGTGGCATGGTAGAAGGCATGGCCAACCGCCGCGGCGGTGCCGACCATGCCGATCTTGCCGATGCGCCCCGCCAGCACCACGGACGGCGGCGGCCCGGGACGCCGCAGTGCCGGGCTAGACGACCCGGGGGGCGCGGGCGCCTTTGCTGGTGATGGTCAGATCCAGCTGAGTGGGCAGGGTCATGGTGCCCAGCGCCTGGCGGGCGTGGGTGAGGGCGCCCGTCTCGATGCGGTGCCGCAGCGCGCTGAAGTCAGCGTTTTCCTCCAGCGCGGCCGTGACCACGAGCTCAGGATCCTCCGGGTCGCCGATCAGCCGGGCCCGGGCCGAGTTCACGCCCCGGTAGCCTTCGATCTCCGCCACCACCGCATCGGTCAGCGCCCCGTTGTCCAGGATGGTGCGGCCGGCGCCGGTGTTCGAGTGGATCACCAGGTCACCGGAGCGGTCGGTCGAGAAGAGCAACGCGATCAGCCAGCGCAGCGCGAGCAACGCGATGATCAGCGCGGCCACCGCGGCGACCGGCCACAGCCAGACACCGTGAGCGCCGATGAAACGCCCGGTCGGATTGTCCATGAGGTGGCTGTGCTCGGTAGAGGTGCCGTACACGCCGATGGACGCGGCGCCCGCGTCCAGGCCGACGGCGATCAGCAGCACCGCGAGCAGCAGCAGCATGATGCGGTTGGTGCGGTCGGCGTGCATCAGCGGCTCCTGGGGGTGACCCGGACCGACACCGACAGCGTCCGGCGCAGCTTGAGCGCCGCGAGCCGCTGCCGGACCGCGTCCGTGACGGGATCGCGCAGGCTGTGGGCCGCGGCCCGGTCCCGGGCGGACGCGGTGGCGGCGACCAGCACCTTGCGGCGCTTGACCGTGACGACGCTGCTCCGCACCCCGTCCACCGCGGTGACCGCGGACCTGATGGCGGCGGCGAGGCCACGGCGGGTGTAGGCGGTGTCGATGGCCTCGGCTCCAGCCTCGGCGGGGTCGGCGGCCAGCCGGGACACCCGGGCCGGCTTCAGCTCGGCGATCAGCAGCACCAGCCCGGCCAGGATCAGTAGCCCGCAGATGACCCGGATGCTGCCCGCGGTCCAGGTGTTGCGCTGCGCCCAGTGGTAGGCCGGGTGCCAGTTCACGATCGCCGTGCGGTGGCTGGCCCGGTCCACGATGACTTCGATGATCAGCAGCAGGCTCACGGCGATCAGCGCCAGGCTCAGCAGGGCGGCCAGGACGCGATTGATGAGTCTCATATGCCTGTCCTCGCTCCCGTCAGCGCACCCGGGGCGGCGCTGGCAGCTGGGTGACCAGGGCAGTGACCGAGATGGATACCTCAGTGACAGTCAGGCCGGTCAGCTCGGTGACCCGGCTGCGGACGTGCTCGCGGACCGCGCTGGCGACCTCGGGAACGGACGCGGGCCAGCGCACGCTGATCGACAGGTCCAGGGTGGCGAGCGAGCCGTCGACGTCGACCGAGGCCTTCGGCAGGGCGGTCAGGCTCGTCTGACGGGCGCCGAGGGCCGAGGCGCCGGCCACCCGGCCCAGGAACCGGGACGCGGCCGCGCCCGCATCGGGGATCTCGACCGCCGCCCGGGCGGCCACCTTCTCCACCACCCGGTCATTGATGGTGATCGCGCCCAGCTCGTTGCGTCCTGGCTGTGAGCCGGATGCTGCGGGCAGGACGGCCGCGGGAGTCGTCATCGGCTGTCGCGCCGGCGGGACAGGTAGGGGCCGAGGTCCAGCTCGCCGTCCACGACCTTGGCGACGACGAAACCGATCACGCCGAACAGGGCGACGATGAGCATGTCCCCGAAGTTGCCGAACGCCACGGCCAGGCCGAGGGCGAGCCCGACCACGATGCCGATAGCAGTGGTGCGTGTCATGTCATCTCACATTCGCAGAACCAAACGAGGAACGTCACTTAACCCGCGGTGGCGGGCGGTGCCAGCCGACCCGGCGCAGTACCGCCGCCAGCAGGCTCACCAGCAGGGGACGGTCCGGGACGACCACTATCCGGGCGGCTGGGCCGGGGTGGGGGAGCCGGTCATAGGCGGCGAGCCCGGCGGCGAAGGCGTCGGGGTCGCCGCCGCGGTCGGGGTGATGGGTACGGATGAACTCGCGCCGGGCCCGGCGCCGGGACTGCTCGTCGTCCACGAGCCCACCTCCTCGTGCTGGCCAGCCGCCGGGGCCTCGCCCGGAACGCCGGCCAGGTCGGCCACGACAAGGTCTACCCGGCGCGGCGCGACCAGCGGCCCCACCACCGTCCGGACCTGGCGGGCCATCTCGCTGACCGGGATCCCCCACCGGCCGCGGACGGAGATCACCACGTGATCGGAGGCTACCCGCACCCCCGCTACCTGCCGCCCCGGCAGGTAGGACACCACGCCACCCCAGGCCCCCGCGGAGAGGTCATCAACGGCCGGGCAGCCGCGGGCCGCCGCGGCCACGGCGTCAAGATCGACGCCGTCCACCACAGCGGGCGCCGGAGCGTTTCCCCCGCCCGGGCCAGGCCCTGGATTCCTGGGGCCACCCCGGGATTTCCGGCGGGCGGAACCAGCTTGGTCATGACACGCGCGAGGGCGCGTCATCCTGGTCGCCGCTGCCCGGCAGGTACAGGTCATCGACGTTGATGTTGACCTCCACGACATCCAGGCCCGGTCATCCGCTCGACCGCCTGCTTGACGTTGCGCTGGATGCTCCGGCCCAGGTCAGCGATGCTGACGCCGTACTCCACGACGATGTCCAGGTCGATCGCGGCCTGGGTCTCCCCGACCTCCACGCCCACGCCCTGGGCCACGTTGGGGCCCGAGCTGCCCGGGATCCGCTCCCGGACCGCGCCGAACGCGCGGCTGGTGGACACGCCCATGGCGTGCACGCCGCTGATCTCGCGGCAGGCGATCCCGGCGATCTTCTGCACCACGCCCTGGGCCACGGTGATCTTGCCGTCGTCGGTGGTCATCCGCTCGGTGCCGGCCGGGGTGAGGTCGGTCGTCCGGCTGGCCGGCTTGGCTGGCGGTGCGGAGCTGCTGGTCTGGGTCATCAGGAAGCACTCTCTCTGTCGAGGCAAATGCGGCGGAGAGGCGAAGCGGTGGAGCAGCGCCGCGTCAAGCGGCCCGGTTGCATTCGGGCGGCTCTGCATGGTTAGACACGTGCCGGCCGGAAACGTCGCACATCTTTTCCGGATCCCAGGGAACTTGACGCCCAGCGAGGCCCGGGTCCATGGCGGGCGGACAGATTTCTCAGGCACGGAGGAGGGGCTGGTGGGCTCAGATGTCGATGACGCCTACCTGGTCCGGCGGGCCCAGGAAGGTTACGTTGACGCCTACGCCGACCTCGTCGACCGGCATGGCGGGCTGGCCTACCGGGTGGCGTTGCGGCTGCTCGGCAACCATCACGACGCCGAGGACGTCGCCCAGGAAGCGCTCGTCACCGCGTGGCAGCAGCTGCCCGGCTTCCGGGGAGATTCCAGCTTTCCCACCTGGCTGTACCAGATCGTCACCCGCCGGGCGCTGAACCGGATCACCCGGACCCGGGTCACCGAATCCCTGGACCTGCTCGGCGACGTCGGCGACACTGGCGACGGGCCCGGCCAGCATGCCGAACGCGACCTGACCGTGGACGCGGTCACGGCCGCCGTCACTGCCCTGCCGCCCCCGCAGCGGGTCGCGATCGTCCTGCACCATTTCGAGGGACTGTCCAACGCGGAGATCGCTCTCATCACCGGCAGCAGCATCCCGGCGGTGCGTAGCCATCTGTTCCGGGGCAGGCGCACACTGACTAAGACGCTAGCGGAGTGGAGGTGAGCGGGATGACCGAGCCTGGCCCGCCCATCCGCGACGTCAGCCTGCTGCTGAGCGACGCGAACCAGCACCTGGCCTGCGGTGCCGACGTCGATGAGCTGCTCGAGCAGGCCGCCGACGGGTACGCGGGCCAGCTCACTGCCCACCAGCGGGACTGCCTCTACTGCCAGGCGGCGCTGCGTGAATTCGGCCGGGTCTGGGAACCCGTCCGCAGCCTGGCCGCGGAGCAGGTGGCCGTGCCCGCCGCGCTGAAGAGCGCGGTCGCCAGCCAGATCCGCAAGCTCGTCGCGGACATCTGGTACACCCTGCAGCTCAGCGACGGCGGAGCCATCCGCATCGCGGCCCGCGTGGTAGCCAGGATCGCCCGCGAGGCCGCCCGCGATGTCCCCGGCGTCCGGGTCGCCTTCGGCCGCAGCACCCACAGCCGGATGGCCAGCCTGGCCGAGCGGGCCACCCTGAGGCACCGTCACCCCAACGCGGCGGTCGGCGTCCTCGGCCGCACCGCGGTGGTCGATCTCGCCATCGCGGTCGAGTACGGGGACCGGGTGGATGCGGTCGCCCGCGAGGTCCAGCGGCGGGCCGTGGCCGAGCTCCGCCGCAAGGTCGGCCTCCGGGACGTCACCGTGAACGTCACCGTGGACGACGTCATCACCTGACCACGGGCGGGGCCGGCGGGGCGGGGTAGGTTAACGCCATGGTCGCCACCTCACCCCCGGCCGTGCCGGACTGGGACTACGCGCCGGCGCCCGAGTCCGCGGACGTGGTGTCGATCGCGCCCAGCTACGGGCTGTTCATCGGCGGTGAATTCGTCCCGCCCGCCGACGGCGGCTCATTTCCGCACCCTGAACCCGGCCACCGAGCAGCCCCTGGCCGAGGTGGCGCAGGCCGGGCCGGCGGACGTGGACCGGGCGGTCGCGGCGGCCCGGGACGCCTACGCCGGGGCCTGGGGCGCGATGCCGGGCCGGGACCGGGCCAAGTACCTGTACCGGATCGCCCGGGTCATCCAGGAGCGGGCCCGCGAGTTCGCGGTGCTGGAGAGCCTGGACAACGGCAAGCCGATCAAGGAATCGCGGGACGTGGACGTCCCGCTGGCCGCCGCGCACTTCTTCTACTACGCGGGCTGGGCGGACAAGCTGGGGCACGCCGGGTTCGGCCCGGATCCCCGCCCGCTGGGCGTGGCCGGGCAGGTCATCCCGTGGAACTTCCCGCTGCTGATGGCGGCCTGGAAGCTGGCGCCCGCGCTGGCCGCCGGGAACACCTGCGTGCTCAAGCCGGCCGAGACCACGCCGCTGACCGCGCTGCTGCTGGCCGAGGTCATCGCCGAGGCCGGCCTGCCGCCCGGCACGGTCAACATCCTCACCGGCGACGGCGCCACCGGGCAGGCCCTGGTCGCCCACCCCGGCGTGGACAAGATCGCGTTCACCGGCTCGACCGAGGTGGGCAAGGAGATCCAGCGCGCGCTGGCGGGCACCGGCCGCCGGCTCACCCTGGAACTCGGCGGCAAGGCCGCCAACGTGGTGTTCGACGACGCCCCGCTGGACCAGGCGGTCGAGGGGATCGTCAACGGGATCTTCTTCAACCAGGGCCACGTGTGCTGCGCGGGCTCCCGGCTGCTGGTCCAGGAGTCCATCGCGGATACGGTGCTGGACCGGCTCAAGCGGCGGCTCGGCACGCTGCGCCTCGGCGACCCGCTGGACAAGAACACCGACATCGGCGCGATCAACTCCCGGCAGCAGCTCGACAAGATCACCGAGCTGTCCGCGGCGGGGGAGCAGGAGGGCGCGGAGCGCTGGTCCCCGCCATGCCCCCTGCCGGAGCGGGGCTACTGGTTCCCGCCCACCGTGTTCAGCGGGGTCAGCCAGTCGCACCGGATCGCCCAGGAGGAGATCTTCGGGCCGGTGCTGTCCGTGCTCACCTTCCGCACCCCGGAGGAGGCCGTGGCCAAGGCGAACAACACCCCGTACGGCCTGTCCGCGGGGATCTGGACCGAGAAGGGCAGCCGGATCTTCTGGATGGCGCAGCGGCTGCGGGCCGGGGTGATCTGGGCCAACACCTATAACCGGTTCGACCCGGCCAGCCCGTTCGGGGGCTACCGGGAATCTGGCTTCGGCCGCGAGGGCGGGCGGCACGGCCTGGCGGGATACCTCGATGCCTGACCGCAAGCCCGCGAGAAAATCCGCCGCAACGTCCCGTCCCCCCCAGCCGCCCGACCCCCGGTCCGAGGCCGTGCGGGATGGGCAGGCCGCCCCGCGGCCGCCCGCCCCGCGGTCCGGAGCCGCCGGGGAGCGGGAGGGCGCCGGGCCGCGGCCGCCTCCCGGCCGGGGCCGGCCCGGCTGGGCGTGCGCAAGACGTACAAGCTGTTCATCGGCGGGGCGTTCCCGCGCTCGGAGTCAGGCCGGTCCTTCCCGGTCACCGGGCCGGACGGGACGCTGCTGGCGCACGCCGCGCTGGCCTCCCGCAAGGACGCGCGGGACGCGGTGGCCGCCGCCCGCAAGGCGTTCCCCGGGTGGTCCGGGGCCACCGCCTACAACCGGGGCCAGGTGCTGTACCGGGTGGCCGAACTGCTCGAGGGCCGGGCGGGGCAGTTCACCGAGGAGGCCGTTAAGAATGCGGGGGCCACGGCGGACGAGGCGGCGCAGCAGGTCGCGGCGGCCATCGACCGGTGGGTGTGGTACGCGGGCTGGCCGGACAAGGTCGCGCAGGTCGCCGGGGGCGCCAACCCGGTGGCCGGCCCGTACTTCAACCTCAGCGTCCCCGAGCCGGCCGGGGTCGTGGCGCTGCTCGCCCCGCCCGGCGCGGGCCTGCTCGGCCTGGCCAGCGTGCTGGCGCCGGTGATCGCCACCGGGAACACCGCCGTGCTGGTGGCCGGCGGCCCGGAGGCGCTGCCCGCGGTGACCCTGGCCGAGGTGCTGGCCACCTCCGACGTGCCCGGCGGCGTGGTCAACGTGCTGACCGGGCGGGCGGCGGAACTGGCCCCGGTGCTCGCCGGGCACCTGGACGTCAACGCGATCGACCTGACCGGCGCGGACCCGGCGGACCGGGCCGGACTGGAGCGGCTGGCGGCCGGGAACGTCAAGCGGGTCTACGCGGCCGGGCCGGACTGGGCCGCCGAGGACTGGGCGGCCGATCCGGGCCTGCGCCGCCTGCTGGCCTTCCTGGAGACCAAGACCGTCTGGCACCCGGTCGGCATGTAACCCCGCCCCCGGAGCCGGGCGGGAGGGGGGTCAGACCGCGCCGAACAGGCGGTCGCCGGCGTCGCCGAGGCCGGGGAGGATGTACCCGCGTTCGTTGAGCCGCTCGTCCAGGGCGGCGGTGACCACCCGGACGGGGAGCGGCACGTCGTCCGGGAAGGCGGCCGCGACCCGCTCGATGCCTTCCGGGGCGGCCAGCAGGCAGACGGCGGTGACCGACGCGGCCTCGCGCTCGGCCAGCATGGTGATCACGGTCTCCAGGGTGCCGCCGGTGGCGAGCATCGGGTCGAGCACGAAGACGTCCCGCCCGGCCAGGTTGGCCGGCAGCCGGTTGGCGTATGTCGCGGCGACCAGCGATTCCTCATCCCGGGCCAGCCCGACGAACCCGACATCGGCCATGGGCAGCAGCCGGATCATCCCGTCCAGCATGCCGATGCCGGCCCGCAGCACCGGCACCACCAGCGGGGGCGGGCTGGCCAGCTTGACGCCCTGCGCCTCGCCCACCGGGGTGCGCACCACCACCGGCTGCACCGTGACCTCGCGGGTGGCCTCGTAGGCCAGCAGGGTGACCAGCTCATCGGTGAGCCGCCGGAACGTCGGTGCCTCGGTGGCCTCGTCGCGCAGGGTGGTGAGCTTGTGCGCGATCAGCGGGTGATCGACAACCAGAGTCTGCATGATCGGTAGTTTGGCAGGCGGGGGCGCGCCGCGCCCCGGCGCCCGGCCGGCAGCCGCCCGGCCCGGGCTCAGCCAGCGGCGATGAAATGTCATCCAGCGTTCGCTCCCCGGCACGGCGCTGCTCGCGGGGGCGCCACGCCGCCGCCGCATGGTGGACGCGTGCGGATCGGCATCATCACAGAGTCCTTCCCGCCCGACGTGAACGGCGTGGCGAACAGCGTGCTGCGGGTCGCCGAGCATCTCCTGGCCCGGGGGCACCAGCCGCTGGTCATCGCGCCGGAGCCGAGCCCCGGCAGCCCGGCCGCCGCGGATCCGCCCGGCTACCCGGTGCTGCGGGTGCCGTCCGTGTCGTTTCCCGGCTACCGGGCGGTCCGGCTCGGCCTCGGGGGCGGGCCGGGCACCACGCAGATCCGCGGCTGGCTGGCGGACCATCGCGCCGACCTGGTTCACCTGGCCAGCCCGTTCATCCTCGGCGCCCGCGGCGGTAAGGCCGCCCGCCAGCTGGGGCTGCCGGCGGTCGCCGTCTACCAGACCGACGTGCCCGGCTACGCCCGCGCCTACCATTGCGGCCGCGCCGCCGAGGCGCTCGCCTGGCGCTGGGTCCGCCGGATCCACAACGGGGCGGCCCGCACCCTGGCCCCGTCCACCGACAGTGCGCAACGGCTCCGGGAGCACGGTGTCGAGCGCGTGTGGATGTGGGGCCGCGGCGTGGACTGCCAGCGGTTCCGCCCGTCGGCGCGGAGCGAGGAGCTGCGCCGCGCGCTGGCGCCCGGCGGCGAGGTCCTCGTCGGGTACGTGGGGCGGCTGGCCAACGAGAAGCAGGTTGACCTGCTGGCCCCGGTGGCCGGCCTGCCCGGGGCGCGGCTGGTCATCGTGGGCAGCGGGCCCGCCGAGGCCCGGCTGCGCCTGCTGATGCCCGGGGCGCTCTTCCTCGGCCAGCACCGGGGGGAGCAGCTGGCCCGGATCTACGCCAGCCTCGACGTGTTCGTGCACAGCGGCTGCCACGAGACGTTCGGGCAGACCATCCAGGAAGCGGCGGCCAGCGGCCTGCCGGTGGTGGCCCCGGCGGCCGGCGGCCCGGTCGACCTGGTCCAGGACGGTGTCACCGGGTACCTGGTGACCCCGGGCGACGCCGCGGCGCTGGCCGGGGCGGCGGCCCGCCTGGCCGCCGACCCGGCGGCCCGCGCGGCGCAGGGCCGGGCGGGCCGGGAGCGGGTGCTGGCCCGGAGCTGGACCGCGGTCGGCGACGAGCTGATCGGCCATTACGCGGCGGTGCTGGCCGGGGCCCGGGAGCCGGGTCAGCCCGCCATGTCCCGGGCGATCAGCGCGATCCCGTGCCCCCAGGAGGACAGCTGGGCAGCCGGCAGGAACGCGGTACCCGACTTGGTGTGATCGGCCTCGGGCATGGCCAGGAACCGCTCGCGGCCGCGGGCTCGATGAAGTAGACCACCGACGTGTGCACCACGTCGGCGTTCGGGTTCGGCGCCTGGACCTCGATGTTGTACCCGTGCCACACGGCGCGGAGCTGGGGCACCGGGCCGGTGAAGAAGTGCCAGTCCGGGATGGTGGTCAGGCCGTGCTCCTGGCTGTAAGCGGCCATGTCGGACACGGTGGCGTGGTACTGATTCACGTTGACCGCCACGAACACCACCTTGCTCCCCAGTGCGCCCAGGTCGTGGTAGGCGTCCACGAACTCCTGCGACACGATCGGGCAGATGTCGGTGCAGTGCGGGTCCATGAACTGGAGCACCACGACCTTGCCGCGCAGTGACGACAGGGCGAGCGTCCGCCCGTGCTGGTCGGTCAGGGTGAAGCCGGGAGCGGCCGGGGACGGCAGCGAGGACAGCGCCATGAGGTTGGCCAGCCCGGTGGGCACGTCCGACGGGATGCCGCTGACCCGGGACAGCTGGGCGGCCGCGGCCCGCTGATCATGCCGGGAGACCAGCACGACCGGGATGGCCACCGCCGCGCCCACCAGGAGCGTCAGCACGGTGGCCAGCAGGATCATCCACAGGAGCCCCCGCTTACCTGGTGCCGCGCTCACTCTGAACAACCCCTCATCCGTGCGCCGCACGGCACAGGCCGCGCGGCAGGCCGCTGCGTGCCGAGCATAGCCCGCGCCCGGCCTGCGCGCCCGCCCCCGGCCGGCCCGGGCGGCCCGGCCGGGGGCTGGCTCGATGGCGAGTACCTCGCGTCGCCACGGCGGTGGCGTTGATGATGTTGGTGGCGGCGGGGGAAATCCGCGGCAGTGGTTGCGGCCGGCGATACCCGCGGGCCAGGATGGCCCGGTTGTCGCATTATGGGCCGATGCTTTGCCGACCGCGCTGACTCATGCTGAGGGGGTCAGGTTTGCCCGCTGGCGTTCAGCCGGTGCTCCCGCAGCCGTTAGTCCCGCGGATGGCGCTGCGCAGGCGGCGCCGCGCCGCCCGGCGCGGTACCGCCCGGCGCGGCGCCGCCCGGCGGCCGGGGCCCGGGACCGCGGCCGCCGCGCTGGCGACCGCGCTGGCCGCCGTGCTGGCCGGGTGCGCGGCGGGCGGGCCCGCGCCGAACGTCATCGCCGTGTCGGCCGGGCACTGCGGCACCGGCTGGCGGCAGGTGGCGGCCGGGCCGCAGACCTTCCAGCTCCGCAACACGGGTGCCGGTGCCGCCGCGGTGGACCTGGTCGACCCGGCCACCGGGGCGGTCTACGCCGAGGTCGCGGCGGTCGGGCCGGGCACCACCCAGCCGATGCGGGTCGACCTGGGATCCGGCCAGTACGCGTTCCGCTGCCTGCTGCAGCCGGGCGGCTCGCGGACCGGGCCGGTGGTGCGGATCGGCGGGCACCGGCATGGAGCCACCGCCATCCTCCCGGTCACCACGGCCGACCTGGCCGGCCCGGCCGGGGCCTACCGCGGCTACGTCACCGCTGGCCTGGGCACGCTGGCCCGGCAGGTCGGCGCGCTGGCCGCGGACATCCGCGCGGGGCGGCTGGCCGCGGCCCGGTCCGCCTGGCTGCCCGCTCACCTGAGCTATGCGCGGCTGGCCGGGGCCTACGCCGCGTTCGGCAACTACGACACCCAGATCGACGGGCTGCCGGGCGGGCTGCCCGGCGGCGTCACCGACCCCGCGTTCACCGGGTTCTACCGCCTCGAATACGGGCTCTGGCATGGCCAGGGCGCCAGCCAGCTGGCCGGGCCGGCCGCCGCCCTGGACAGTGCCGTGCGGGCCCTGGACACGTTCTGGCCCTCGATGCAGCTGCCGCTGCCCGGTTTCGCCCAGGCTGTGCTGCAGACCCTGGAGGACACGGCGCAGTTCCAGCTCACCGGGCAGGATGACTTCGGCAGCGGGACTACGCTGGCCACGGCCGCGGCCAGTATCGGGGCGGCCCAGGAGCTGCTGGCGGTGCTGCACCCGGTGCTCGTGCCCCGGGACGCCGCGCTGGCCTCGGCCAGCGCGGCGCTGGGCCACCTGGAGACGCTGGTGACCAGCGCGGATCACGGCGGCAGCTGGACTCCCGCCAGCAGGCTCGGCACCGCCGCGCGGCAGCAGATCGACGCGGCCGCGGGGCAGGCCCTGGAAGACCTGGCCCCGGTGGCTGCCATCGCCGGGCCGCGGAGGATGTGATGACCGGACCAGAGGAGCCCGCGACCGGGGCCCCGGCCACCCCTGATGCCCCGGCTGCCCCTGATGCACCGGGCACCCCCGAGGCGGCGCTCGCGCCTGATGCCCCGGCTGCCCCTGATGCACCGGGCACCCCGGAGGCGGCGGCCGCGCCGGATGCCCCGGCCGCGCCCGATGCCCCGGCCAGGCATGATGCCCCGGCCACGGCGCCGGCCGCACCCGGGCGGCGCTCGTTCCTGCGCGGCGCGCTCGGCGCAGGTGCCGCGGGCGCGGCCGGCCTGGCGGCGGGCGCGGCCGGCGGCTACGCGGCCGGCGCCGCGATGTCCGCGCCGGGCGGCCCGGGACGGGCCGGGGAGGGCTGGGCGGGCGTGCTGCCCGCCGTGCCGTTCCACGGGCCGCACCAGCCGGGCATCCTGGCCAAGCCGGCCCGGCGGACCATCGTCATGGCCTTCACCGTCACCGCGGCCAGCCGGGCGGAACTGGCCGGCCTGCTGGCCACGCTGACCGACCGGGCCCGCTTCCTGACCGCCGGCGGGACCCCGCCGGCGGAGGGGATCGGCGCGCCCCCGGCCGACTCCGGGGTGCTCGGGCCCACCGTGGTCCCCGATGCGCTCACGATCACCGTCGGCGTGGGTGCCTCCCTGTTCGATGACCGGTACGGGCTGGCCGCCCGCAAGCCGGCCGGGCTCACCGCGATGCGCACCTTCCCCAATGACGACCTCGACCCGGCGCAGTGCGGCGGGGACCTGAGCGTGCAGCTCAGTGCGGGCAGCACCGACACCGTGCTGCACGCGCTGCGCGACCTCACCCGGCACACCCGCGGCGCGATGCAGCCGCTGTGGCGCATCGACGGCTTCTCCAGCCCGCCGCGCCCGGCGGGCACGCCCCGCAATCTCATGGGCTTCAAGGACGGGATCGCCAACCCGGACACCGGGCGGGCCAGGGACATGGATGCCCTGGTCTGGCTGCCGTCGTCGGCCCATCCCGGGACGTCCTGGACGGCCAGGGGCAGTTACCTGGTCGTCCGCGCGATCCGGATGTACGTCGAGGCGTGGGACCGGACCACGGTCCCGCAGCAGGAAGCGACGATCGGCCGGCGCCGCGACTCCGGTGCCCCGCTGGACGGCAGCACCGAATTCTCCCGGCCGGACTACGCGCGGGACCCGTCCGGCGCGGTGATCCCGCTGACCGCGCATATCCGGCTGGCCAACCCGCGCACCCCGCAGACCGAGTCCGAGCGCATCCTGCGCCGGGCCTGGAACTACGACCGCGGGATCGACCCGGCCGGGAACCTCGACATGGGGCTCATCTTCCTCAGCTACCAGCGCAACATCCAGCGCCAGTTCGAGACGGTGCAGGCCCGCCTCATCGACGAGCCGCTGGCCGAGTTCATCAGCCCGTTCGGCGGCGGCTACTTCCTGGCGCTGCCCGGCGTCACCGGCCGCCGCGACTACCTCGGCCGTGCCCTGCTGAGCTGACCGGCAGGCGGCCATTCCGGCGGGTGCCGCCCGGCCATTCTTGTTTGCTCGTTTGCTTACCGGTTACATACCCGATGCGCTCTGGCCATGCCATTCCGGAACCTTGGGCCCTGTTGTGCGCGATGGCGCCGGCGCCTGGCCTAGGTGCGCGGCACCATGACCGATCCCAGACTCGGGAGGGTGAACATGGGCGTACGCCCAGGTAATGGCAGTGAGAATGGCCCGGGGAGGTGGCGGATGAGCAGGCCCGCCGTCGCACTGCTCGCGGCGGGCGCCCTGGCCGGCGGCATGGCCGCCGGTGCCCCCGCGGCCAGCGCGAGCACCTCCGCCACGGCGGGGGCCGCCCGGCCGGCGGCCGCCTCGGTGGCCGGCTACCGGGAGTGGGTGCCGACCGGGACACCCATCAAGCACCTGGTGGTGATCTTCCAGGAGAACGTGTCCTTCGACCACTACTTCGGCACCTACCCGCACGCGGCCAACACCGACGGCTCGCCGTTCCGCGCCAAGCCGGGCACCCCGTCGGTGAACGGGCTCACCCCGGCCCTGCTGACGGCCAACCCGAACACCTACAACCCCACCCGGCTCAGCCACTCCCAGGCCCTCACCTGCGACCAGGACCACGCCTACCTGCCGGAGCAGCAGGCGTTCGACGGCGGCAAGATGGACAAGTTCGTCCAGTACACGAACACGCCCACCTGCACCGGCTCGCCGACCACCCCGTACGGCGCGCCCGGCCTGGTCATGGACTACTACGACGGCAACACCGTGACCGGCCTGTGGAATTACGCGCAGAACTACGCGATGAGCGACAACAACTACAACACCAACTTCGGGCCGTCCACCCCCGGCGCGCTCAACGTCATCTCCGGCAACGACAGCCCCGGCTACGCGGTCAGCCCGGCCACCGGCCTGCCGGTGGCCGACCCCGGCACGGTGAGCACGCTGAACAGCCAGGGCCTGGGCACCATCTACGGCGACCTGGACCCGGCCTATGACGACTGCTCCGACGCCAGCCACACCAGCAGCAACCCGGTCGGCGTGATGACCGGCCAGAACATCGGCAACCTGCTGAATGCCCGGCACATCACCTGGGGCTGGTTCCAGGGCGGCTTCGCGCCGACCGGCACGAACAGCGCCGGGTACGCGGTCTGCGGCGCCACGCACACCAACGTCGGCGGCAACACGGTGGCCGACTACTCGCCGCACCACGACCCGTTCCAGTACTACAAGTCCACGGCCAACCCCAAGCACCTGCCGCCGACCTCGGAGGCCACGATCGGCCGCACCGACCAGGCCAACCACCAGTACGACCTGTCCGACTTCTACACCACGCTCCAGGACGGGAACATGCCGTCGGTGAGCTACCTCAAGGCGGCTGAGTACCAGGACGGCCACGCCGGCTACTCCGACCCGCTCGACGAGCAGACCTTCCTGGCCAACACCATCAACCAGATCGAGAAGTCCAAATACTGGAAGAACACCGCCATCGTCGTCACCTACGACGACTCCGACGGCTGGTATGACCACCAGAACTCGCCCCGGGTGAACGGGTCGAACACGGCGCAGGACGCGGCCGTGTGCACCGGCACCCCGGCGGGCCGCAGCGGCTACCCGAACCGCTGCGGCTACGGCCCGCGGCTCCCGCTGCTGGTCATCTCGCCCTACACCCGGGACAACTACGTCAGCCACAACGTGACCGACCAGTCCTCCGTGGTCCGGTTCATCGAGGACAACTGGCTGGGCGGCCAGCGGCTCGGCGGCGGGTCGTTCGACGCGCTCGCGGGCAGCTTCGACGCTCCTGGCGGTGTCCTGGACTTCCGCACCCGGCCGCATTTCCGCCCGGTGATCCTGGACCCGTCGACCGGTGAGGTGGTCAGCGGCTACCAGCACCGGTCCTGACCGCAGGGGCGCTCCCCGGCCCGGTCTGGCCTTGTCACCCGGTCAGGTCACCATGACCTGGTCCCCGCGAGCCCGTCCCCGCGACGGGTTACCGTGACCACTCGACAAGCGTCCAGATCTCCGGCCGGGGGGCGCCGCCGGCGTCCACGGCGGCGAAGCCCCGCGCCGCCTCCTTGAGGTGAGCGACGGCGGCCTCCCGCTGGCCGGCCGCATGCAGCAGGTCGGCCAGGTTGGTGTGCAGCGCCGCGACACGGTGCTGATCCCCCAGCTCGCTGCCGAGCGCCAGGGCCTCCTGGGCCAGCGGCAGCGCCTCCGCCGCGCGGCCGTGCTCGGCCAGCAGCCGGGCCAGGTTGTTCAGCGCGGCCACCGCGGGCCCCGGATCGGGGAGCCCGCGCGCCTGGGCCAGGCTCTCCCGGAGCTGGTCGGCCGCGGCGGCGACGTCACCGCGCCGGGCGGCCAGCATCCCCAGCACGTTCAGGGCCTGGGCGATGGCCGCCGGGTCGGCCGCCTGGCGGGCCGCGCCGAGGGCCCGCCCGGCCAGCCCGGCCGCCTCCGCCATCGCGCCGCGGCGGTAGGCGAGCACCGCACGGTCCGCGGCCACCCGGGCCCGGCGGCCGGCGTCGTCGGCGGCCAGCAGCTGATCGGCCGCGGCCAGGTGCGCCTCGGCCAGCGCCCAGTCGCCCAGCCGGTGATGCACCTCGGCCAGCTTGTGCTCGATGGCCGCCACGCCCGCCCGGTCACCGTCGCCCGACGCGGCCGCGGCCTCGAATTCATCCAGCGCCTCCCGGTACCGGCCGAGCACGGTGAGCACGTCGCCGAGGGCCACGGCCACGTCCAGCTGCGGGTAGCCCAGCGCTTCGGCGTTGCGCAGGTGGGCGTACGCCTCGGCGTGCGCGAACAGCTCCCGGGCCCGCCCGGCGGCGCGCCACCACCACTGAGCCGCCTCGTCTTCGCGGCCCGCCCGCTGCAGGTGCTCCGCGACCGCCGCGGCCCGCGTGGTGACCGGGTCCCGGTCATACCGCCGGGCCAGCGCGTCGGCGGCCCGGCCGTGCAGCAGCCTGCGCCGGGCCAGGGTGGCCGACTCGTACACCACCTCGCGCAGCGCCTCGTAGGGGAAGTCATAGCTCGGCGCCCCGGTCCTGGCGGCCGGCGGCACCTCGGTGATCAGGAAGCGGCGGACCGCCTCGTCCAGGGCCTCCACCGTCTCCGCCTCGCCGCGGCCGCTCACCGCGCGGAGCAGATCCGCGTCACAGCCGCTGCCGAGCACGGCCGCCGTGGTCAGCATCTGCAGGGTCGGCTCGCTGGCCGCCTGCAGCCGGCGGCGCAGCAGTTCCCGGACCGACGCCGGCGGCCACCATCGCTCGCTGCCGGCCTCCGCGGCGCCGGAGCGCAGCCCCTCCACGTACTCGCGGACCAGCATCGGCAGTCCCCGGGTCTGGCTCAGCAGCCGTCCCACGTCCGCGTCGGGCAGGCCGGACCGCCGCAGCAGCTCGCGGATCTGGCCCTCGCTGAGCGGCGGCGGCTCGATGATGGCGCAGCGGCCCAGCTCGGATGCCTCGCTGACCGCGGCGCGCAGGCCGCGCAGCCGGCCGGTGTGGTCTGTGGACCAGCTGAGCACGAGCAGCAGCGGCCAGTCCCCCAGCCGCCGGACCAGGTAGGCCAGCAGGTCCAGCGACGGACCGTCGGCCCAGTGCACGTCATCGACGCAGACCACCACGGCCGGGCCGGGCGGCGCGGCCGCCGGCCGGCCGGGAGGGCGGGCCGCGGCCCCGCCCGGCAGCCCGGCCGGGGCGGTGGCCCGCAGGGTGTCCCCGATCGCGTCGTAGAGCCGGGTCAGCGCCACCGGGCTGTCCAGCCGGGCCAGGTCGTCGGGATAGTCGGCGGCGAGTCCCGGGCACAGCCGGCCGGTCATCGCCGCGGTGTGGGCCGGCAGCCGGGCGGGCAGTTCCGGGCAGACCGACAGCGCCGCGCGCAGCAGGCCGGCCGCGACCACGAAGGGCAGCTCGGTCTCGCCGTCGTGGCAGCGGCCGGACAGCACCACGCCGCCGGCCGTCGCCACCTGCTGGCGGAACTCCGCCAGCAGCCGGGTCTTGCCGCACCCGGCGGCGCCCAGCACGACGGCCACCCGCCCCGCCGCGCTGACCTCCCGCCAGGCCGCGTGCAGCCGGCGCAGTTCGCCCGCGCGGCCGGCCAGCGGCCAGCCCGGCGGGGCACCGGAGCCGCCCGGCGGGGCCAGCCCGCGGGCCGTCCCGGCCGCCGCTCCCGCGGCCATCCCGCCGGCCAGTCCCGACGCCGGACCGCCGGCCGCTCCCGCGGCCATCCCGCCGGCCAGTCCCGGCGCCGCCCCGGCCGCCACCGCAACGGGGTCCGCCGGGACGGCGCCCGGGGGCGGGGCCAGCCGCCCGGCCCGGATGTCGTCGTACAGCTCGGTGGTCTCCGGCAGCGGCCGCACCGCCAGTTCCGTGTCGAGCACCCGGACCAGGGCCCGGTAGGCGCGCAGCGCCGCCGACCGCTGCCCGGCCCAGGCCAGCAGCCGGATCAGTGACTGGTGGGCGGGCTCGTGCAGCGGGTCGAGGGCCAGGCGGCGGCGGGCGTGCGCCACGGCGGAATCCAGGTCCCCGGCGGCGGCGCACGCCGCGACCAGCCGGTCGAGCGTGCCGGCCAGCCGCTCGCGGAGCCGGTCCGCGGTGCCCGCCTGCCAGTCGTCGAACTCCGGGCAGTCGCGGAGCGCGAACCCGGCCAGGAAGTCGTCGCGGTACAGCCGGACGGCCCGCTCCAGGGCGTCCCGTCCCGGCCCGGCCGCCAGGGCCTCGAACTCGGTCACGTCCACCCGGGCCCGGCCGGCCCGCACCGCCACGCTGGCCCGGGTGACCTGGAGCGCCTCGCCGACCGCCGCCGTGGTGACCGAGAGGGTGCGGCGCAGCGACGCGCGGGCCCGGGTCGCGTCCGCCTCCGGCCACAGCAGGGCCGCCAGCCGCTCCCGGCTCACCTCGTGGCCCGCCACCGCGAGCAGGGCGAGCACGGCCGTCGCCTTGCGCGTGTCGAAGCTGACAGGCACGCCGTCCGCCGTCACCACCGGCGGCCCGAGCAGGCCCAGGCCTAGTTCCCGCACCGAATCCCCCCCGGGATCGACCTCGTGACGCTCACCGTAACGCACCAGCGTGAAATTCCGCCGGGACTGCGGAATTGCCGTAACGATCCCGTACCGGCCGCTCCCTAAGCTGGCCGTGAGCTCGGAAAACCCCGCGTGACCCGGGAGCGTGCTATGGCTCAGCGGCTAGACAGGCGCATCGCCGCCACCGGGGCGGCCGCCCCGGCGGCCGACCCGCTGGATCATCCCGCCCCGCCGGACGGCGGGGCGGGCGCGCAGAGCCAGCCGGAGGTGCGGCCGGCCGGCCGCGCCGTGGAGACGGCGGTCACCGAGCCGGGCGGGGCAGCAGGGGCACGCCCGCCCGCGGCCCGGTGGCCGCGGCTGCGGGCGCGGGGGTGGCGGCGCGGCGGCGAGCAAGCCGGGGCCGCGGCCCCGGCCCCGCTGGCCAGCCGCCCCGCCCCGGGTCCCGACATCGAGCTGGCGCCGCACGACCCGCTGGTCGGCTACCTGCTCAGCGCGGGCGGCGCGGTCGACATCCGCACCCTGGACCTCGACTCCCCGGCGCTCACCACGCTCAAGGCAGGGCGGGGTGGTGCTGGCCGTGCCGCTCATCTCCTCCGGCAACCTGATCGGGCTGATGAGCCTGGGCCCGCGGCTGTCCGAGCGGGACTACACCTCCGAGGACCGGCGGCTGCTCAACGCGCTGGCCGGGTACGCGGCCCCGGCCATGCGGGTCGGCCAGCTGGTCCGCGAGCAGCAGGCGGAGGCCCGCGACCGGGAGCGCCTCGAGCAGGAACTCAAGATCGCCCAGATCATCCAGCAGCAGTTCCTGCCCAAGAGCGTGCCCGACCTGCCGAGCTGGCACGTCGCGGCGTTCTACCGGCCGGCCCGCACCGTGGGCGGTGACTTCTACGACTTCATCCCGCTGCCGGACGGCCGGGTCATGTTCGTGGTCGGGGACGTCACCGACAAGGGCGTCCCGGCCGCGCTGGTGATGGCCAGCACGCACGCGCTGCTGCGCGGCGCGGCGCCCCGGCTGATCTCCCCCGGCGCGGTGCTGGCCCAGGTCAACGACCTGCTGTGCGCGGACATCCCGGCGCACATGTTCGTCACCTGCCTGGCCCTGGTGCTGGACCCGGCCAGCGGCCGGGTGGAGTTCGCCAACGCCGGCCACGACGTGCCCTACGTGCGGACCGCGAGCGGCGTGACCGAGTTGCGGGCCCGCGGCATGCCGCTCGGCCTGATGCCCGGGATGGCGTACGAGGAGAAGACCTTCCAGTTCCAGCCGGGCGACTGCGCGCTGCTGCACAGCGACGGGCTGGCCGAGGCGCACGGCCCGGACCGGGAGATGTTCGGGTTCCCCCGGGTGTCCGCGCTGGCCGGGCGCGGCGTCTCCGGCGAGGCGCTCATCGACCTGTGCCTGACCGAGCTCACCGCGTTCACCGGCGCGGACGCCGAGCAGGAGGACGACATCACGCTGGTCAGCCTGGAACGGACCATGTCCGCGATGTATTGCGGGAGGTGGCGCATGACGTCCCTGGCCGGACCCGACGGGCAGCGGCTGGCCGCGTTCTCGGTGGCCAGCGAGCCGGGCAACGAGCGGGTGGCGCTGGCCCGGGTGGCCGAGGCGGTGGCGGCCAGCGGGCTGCCGCCGGCCCGGCTGGAAAAGCTCAAGACCGCCGTGGCCGAGGCCACCATGAATGCGATCGAGCACGGCAACCGGGGGCAGGCCGAGATCCCGGTGGACGTCGAGGTGATCCAGGCGGGCGAGCAGATCATCGTGACCATCACCGACCTCGGCGGGGAGCACGAGCCCGACGGGCCGGCCGAGGAACCGGACCTGGCCCTGAAGCTGGACGGCGAGCAGCGGGCCCGCGGCTGGGGGCTGTTCCTGATCCGGAACATGGTCGATGCCATGCAGGTCCGCACCGACGGGCCGCGGCGCACCATCCAGCTCAGCATGCGGGCCGGCCCGGCCGGGAAGCCAGCCGCGTACCCCGCGGCATCCGAGGGAGGCAGCGATGAAGCAGGCCTGTGAGGCCGCCGTGCACGCGGTGCCCGGCGCGGCCGTCATCGAGCTGGCCGGCGAGGTCGACGGCGCCGCGGCCGGGCGTGCTCAACGCGGCCTATGAGCAGGCGGTCGACGGCGGCGGCCCGGGCACCGTGGTGCTCGACTTCGCCCGGGTCGGCTACATCAATTCCACCGGGATCGCGCTGATCGTCAGCGTGCTGGCCCGGGCCCGGTCGGAGCGCCGCACGGTGGTGGCCAGCGGCCTGTCCGACCACTACCGGGAGATCTTCGACATCACCCGGCTGTCCGACTTCATCCAGGTCTTCGGGGACCTCGATGCGGCGGTGAGCCAGCTGGCCGGCCCCGCCGCCTGACGGCCGGGCCACCGGCGGGAATCACGGCCCGCCGGTCACTAGGGGAGGGAACCAGATGGAGGGACCCATGGTCTCGATGGACGTCCGGCACATCGCCGGGCGGGTGGCGGTGGTGGACATCAAGGGGGAGGTCACGGCGGCCTGCGAGCCGGTGCTGATGTCCGCGTACGAGGAAGCGGGCGGCCCGGCGGCGGGCCGCCTGGTGCTCAACTTCGGCGGCCTGGAGTACATGAACAGCGGCGGCATCGGGATGCTGGTGACGCTGCTGGTCCGGGCCAACCGGCAGCGGCAGCAGCTGGCCGCCTACGGGCTGAGCGAGCACTACCGGGAGATCTTCGAGCTGACCCGCCTCGACGAGGCGATCACCATCTACGACGACGAGGCATCGGCGCTGGCCGGTGCCGTGATCTGAGAGGTCCGTCATGACGGAGGCAGTGCAGCCGGACCAGGTCCGGTCGGCGGAGCAGATCGAGCTCAGCGCGCGGGAGGCGGCGTCCGGCGTCACCCCGCGGGACGCGGGCAGCTGGGCGTCCAAGGTGGACCGGCTGGCGGTCGAGCAGCGGGCCGGGGTGCGCGGCACCAACGTGGCCGGGCGGCGGCTGACCGGCCCGGTGCAGGGATTCGGGAAGATGTGGCAGAAGACCTACCGGCTGACCGTGCCGGGTGACGTCACCCCGCAGCAGGCCATCGCCACCTGGAAGGCGCACTTCCCGGAGTTCTGGCCGGCCGGGGAACCGGTTCGCGGGCGCGCTGACCGGGATCAGCCCCGGTGACGTGGCCCTGCTGGACCTGGCCATCGGCGGCGGGGTCAAGCTGTCCACCGGCGTGTTCGTGCTCTATGCCGACACCGAATCGTTCACCCTGATGACGCCGCAAGGGCACATGTTCGCCGGCTGGATCACCTTCTCCTCTGAACGCCCCCCCGAGGGCACTGTCATCCAGGCTCAGGTGCTGATGCGGGCCAATGACCCCCTCTACGAGCTGGCCATGACGTTCGGCGGGCACCGGAAGGAAGACGTGTTCTGGGCCCAGACGCTGACCGCCCTCGGCCGCCGCCTCGGTGCCGGGCAGGCCACGGTGACCACCCGGTCGGTGTGCGTGGACAGCCACCGGCAGTGGCGCCACGCGGGCAACATCTGGCACAACTCCATGGTCCGCAGCCTGGGGCAGACCCTGGCCACGCCGGTCACCGCGCTGCGCCGCCGGTCGGCGCGCACCGGCTGAGCCCGCGGCGGCTGGGGGGACGTGGCGGGAGACGCTGATGGCGGCTGAATTCGACGCGGTCGTGGTGGGCAGCGGGCCGAACGGGCTGGCCGCGGCGGTCACGCTGAGCGCCGCCGGGCTGCGGGTGCTGGTGGTCGAGGGCGCGGCCACGATCGGCGGCGGGTGCCGTACGCAGGAGCTGACCCTGCCCGGGTTCTGGCACGACACCTGCGCGACGGCGCACCCGCTCGCCGTGGCCTCACCCTTCTTCCAGCGTTTCGGCCTGGCCGCCCGCGGGGTCGCCTTCGCCAGCCCGGAGGTGGTGTTCGCCCAGCCGCTGGACGGCGGCCGGGCCGCGGTGGTCACCCGGTCGGTGACCGAGACCGCGGCGCGGCTCGGCGGCGACGCCGCCGCCTACCGGCGGCTGCTGGGCCCGGTGGCCCGCGACGGCGCGGACCTGGCCGGGCTGCTGCTGTCCCCGATCCGGCGGCCGCCCGCGCACCTGTCCGCCGGGCTCGCCGTGTTCGGGGTCAACGGCCTGCGGTCCGCGGCCGGCGTGGCCCGCCGGTTCCGGACCCCGGAGGCCCGGGCCCTGTTCGCCGGCGCGGCCGCGCACGCCATGATGCCGCTGCGCGCGGTGCCCACCGGGGCGGTCGGGCTGATGCTCACCGCGCTGGCCCACTCGGCCGGCTGGCCGGTCGCCGAGGGCGGCAGCGCGCGGATCACCGGCGCCATGGCCGCGGCGGTGACGGCGGCGGGCGGCCGGATCGAGACCGGCCGCTGGGTCCGCTCCCTCCGCGAGCTTCCCGCGGCGCGCGCCGTGCTGCTCGACGTCGCCCCGCGTGGCTTCCTGTCGATCGGCCGGCGATCGGCTGCCGGCCGGGTACCGGGCCGCACTGGGGAAGTTCCGTTATGGAGCTGGGGTTTTCAAGATCGATTACGCCCTGGCGGGCCCGGTGCCCTGGGCCAACGCCGACTGCCGGATGGCCGGCACGCTGCACCTGGGCGGCACCTTCGAGCAGGTCGCGGCGGCCGAGGCCGAGGTCGCCGCCGGGCGGCACCCGGAGGCCCCGTACGTGCTGGTCACCCAGGCGGGCGTGGTGGATCCCAGCCGGGCCCCGGCCGGGCGGCACACCCTGTGGGCCTACTGCCACGTGCCCGCCGGGTCCACCGTGGACATGACCGCCCGGGTCGAGGCGCAGATCGAGCGGTTCGCGCCCGGGTTCCGCGACCTGGTGCTGGCCCGGCACGCCCGGACCGCCGCCGACGAGGAGGCGGCCAACCCGAACTATGTCGGCGGGGACATCGCCGCCGGGATGCAGACCGTGTGGCAGACGGTGTTCCGCCCGGTGCCCCGGTGGAACCCGTACCGCACCCCGCTGCCCGGGGTGTACCTGTGCTCCTCGTCCACCCCGCCGCTGCCCGGCGTGCACGGCCGCTGCGGTGAGCTGGCCGCGCTGACCGCGCTGCGCGACGTGTTCGGCCTGCGGGAGGCTCCCGACCTCGGGCCCGCCCGGCTGAGCCCGGTGGCCAGCGCGGGGCTGGCGCCGTGACCGCGACGGCGGCCGGCCGGTGGCCGTCCTCCCGGGCCATCGCCGTCACCCTGGCCGCCCTGGTCCTGGCCACGCTCATCGGCACCGCTGGTGGTGCCCGGCGGCGGCTTCCGGCGCTCGCTCGCCGCCCTGCTGGCCGGCTTGGGCCTGGTGCTGATGGTCGCCATCACCGCGCTAGTCGGCCTGCTGGTCGCCTGGCACCAGCCCGGCAACCCGATCGGCTGGCTGCTGCTGGCGTCGTCCCTGCTGTACCCGGTCGGCCTGAATGCGGCCAACTACAGCACAGTTCTACATGCTCGCTGGGCTCCTGGGGCGTCGCGGCCGGGCAGCTGGCCTTCCTGCTCGCGCCGCTGTGGATCGCCCCGATCGCGCTGTTCCCGCTGGTCATCCTGCTCTTCCCGGACGGGCGGCTGCCGTCGCGGCGGTGGCGCTGGCTGGTCTGGGCGGCCCCGTGCGCCGCCCTGCTGGTCATCGGCTTCCAAGATGTGCAGACGATCGGCGCCGTCACCCGGCATCAGTTCCGGGTGACGGCGGGCGGCACGCTGCCGGCGCAGCACTGGGTGCCCGGCTGGGTCAGTGCCGTGCTCCCGCTGCTGGTGCTGGTCACCCTGGCCACCGTGTGGCTGGCCGCCATCGGGCGGCAGGTGGCCAGCTGGCGGCGGTCATCCGGGGAGCGGCGCCAGCAGCTGAAGTGGCTGATGAGCGGCGGTGTGGTGTTCGGGGCCGCGGTCGTCCCCTCGCTCGCCGCCGCTTCCGCGCTGTGGGAGGTGGCCGCGATGGCCTTCGCCGCGCTCCCGGTGTCCATCGGCGTGGCGATCCTGCGGTACCGGCTGTACGACATTGACCGGCTGATTTCCCGGACGCTGGGGTATGCGCTGGTGACGGGGCTGCTGGTCGGGGTGTATGCGGGGCTGGTGCTGCTGGCCACGCAGGTGCTGGGGTTCTCCTCGACGTGGGCGGTGGCGGCGTCGACGCTGGTGGCGGCGGCGTTGTTCAGCCCGGTGCGGCGGCGGGTGCAGCGGGTGGTGGACCGGCGGTTCAACCGGGCCCGCTACGACGCCGACGCCGCCGTGGCCGCGTTCGCGGACCGGCTGCAGGCGCGGTGGACCTGACGCGGTGCAGGCCGACCTGGCCGGCGTGACCCGCCGGGCGCTGGAGCCGGCGCATCTCGCCGTGTGGCTGCCCGGCGCGGCCCGGTGACCGCCGCCGGGGAGACGGCCGACGGCCGGGCGCGGCAGGCCGTGGCTGGCCGCCGCCGGTGGCCACTGGTGGCGGCCGCCGCCTGGGCGGCCTGGTGCTCCTCTCGGCCGCCGCCCAGGTGCCGTTCTCCCGGCTGGCCCATCAGAGCCTGCTCTCGGGCGGGGGCTCGCTGCCGTCCCCGTTCACCCTGGCCTACGGGGCGGT
Organism: uncultured Actinomycetes bacterium; assembly: GCA_963840195.1. Classification (GTDB taxonomy): domain Bacteria; phylum Actinomycetota; class Actinomycetes; order Streptosporangiales; family Streptosporangiaceae; genus RYN-230. Next base: position 221,439 of record CAWIYD010000009.1, on the reverse strand, counting down.
GGGCTTGGTGGTGGCCTGGCGGAAGCCGGGCAACCCGCTCGGCTGGCTGCTGCTCGCCGTGGCCGCCTTCGGCTCGGTCAGCGAGGCAGCGAGTTTCTACACCGTCGCCGACTACCGGCTGCACGGCGGCGGGTTCCCGCTCGGCTGGGTCGCCGTGCTGGTCCAGCCGGGCTGGGCGCCCAGCATCGTGCTGCTCGGGCTGATCATCTTGTTGTTCCCGGACGGCCAGCTGCCCTCGCGCCGCTGGCGCTGGCTGGTCGGGGTGTACCTCATGCTCGGCGCCGTCTGGCTGACCGCCGCCTTCGTCCTGTCGGCCGGCCAGCTCATCGCCCACCACATCCGGGTGGACTCCGGCGGGAACCTGCTCGTCCTGGGCACCTCGAGCGCGGCCCCGTCCTGGTGGGTCATGATGCAGAACCTGGTCACGGTGGCATTCGTGGTGAGCTCGCTGACCTCGCTGGCCGCCCAGGCGGTCAGCTACCGGCGGTCGTCCGGCGAGCGCCGCCAGCAGCTCAAGTGGCTGCTGGCCGGGGCCGCCGGTGGCCTGGGCGGCCTGCTGCTCACGTTCAGCTCGGCCGGCGATCACGGCCTGGTGAGAATCGTGGCGGCGCTGGCCGCCGCCACCGGGGTGCTGGCCCTGCCGGTATGCATGGGCGTGGCCATCCTGCGGTACCGGCTGTATGACATTGACCGGCTGATTTCCCGGACGCTGGGGTATGCGCTGGTGACGGGGCTGCTGGTCGGGGTGTATGCGGGGCTGGTGCTGCTGGCCACGCGAGGTGCTGGGGTTCTCCTCGACGTGGGCGGTGGCGGCGTCCACGCTGGCCGCGGCGGCGTTGTTCAGCCCGGTGCGGCGGCGGGTGCAGCGGGTGGTGGACCGGCGGTTCAACCGGGCCCGCTACGACGCCGACCAGACGGTGGCCGCGTTCGCGGACCGGCTGCGGGACGCGGTCGACCTGGATGCGGTCCGGGACGACCTGGCCGCCACGGCGCAGAACGCGTTGCAGCCGGCCGGGGTGTCGGTGTGGGTCAGGGGGACAGCGTGGGGCACCAGGGGCACGCCATGACCAGGGGCTACCTCACCAGCGTCGTGCCCGGCCGCCTTCGCCGGCCGGCGGCTGGCCTCGCCCGGCCACCGCCGTCGTCCTGGCCGGGGTGATCCTGGCCCTGCTCGCCGTCACGGTCCCGCTGTCGGCCCTGGCCCGCATGCCGGCCAGCTCAGGTGGCGGCGAGGTGGTCCTCGTGCCGGTCTTCGGCGTGCTGGGCTTCGTGCTGGCCTGGCGGAAGCCGGCCAACCCGATCGGCTGGCTGCTGCTCGGCGCGGTGGGCTTCCTGGTGCTGAGCGGGGCGGCCAGCGCCTACGCCGTGGCCGACTACCGGCTCCGGCACGGCGGCCTGCCGCTCGGCTGGGTCGCGGTGCTGCTCCAGCCCGGCTGGGCCCCGGCCATCGCGTTGTTCGGGCTGAGCGTGCTGCTCTTCCCGGACGGGCGGCTGCCCAGTCCCCGCTGGCGCTGGGCGCTGTGGGCCTACCTGGCCGTCGCCGGGCTGTGGATCGCGGGTACCCTGATCATCTCGGCGCAGGTCATCATCGGGCACCATATCCGGGTGGACTCCGGCGGGAACCTGCTGGTCATCGACCATCCGGTCGGCTCCGCGGCGTGGTGGGGGACGGTCCAGACCAGCGTTCTTCCCGCTGCTCGGCGCGTGCTGGCTCGCCTCCGTGGCCGGCCAGGCGATCAGCTACCGGCGGTCCTCCGGCGAGCGCCGCCAGCAGCTCAAATGGCTGCTGGGTGGATCTGTGGTGGCCGTGGCCGGCGGCTTGGCGGCCGTGCCCTTCTCCAACAGCCCCAACCACGCGCTCCAGGTCATCGGCACCGCCGGCCTGTTCGCCGTGCTGGCGCTGCCGCTGTCGCATGGGCGTGGCCATCCTGCGGTACCGGCTGTATGACATTGACCGGCTGATTTCCCGGACGCTGGGGTATGCGCTGGTGACGGGGCTGCTGGTGGGGGTGTATGCGGGGCTGGTGCTGCTGGCCACGCAGGTGCTGGGGTTCTCCTCGACGTGGGCGGTGGCGGCGTCGACGCTGGCCGCGGCGGCGTTGTTCAGCCCGGTGCGGCGGCGGGTGCAGCGGGTGGTGGACCGGCGGTTCAACCGGGCCCGCTACGACGCCGACGCCGCGGTGGCCGCGTTCGCGGACCGGCTGCGGGACGCGGTGGACCTGGACACGGTCCGGGCCGAACTGCTGGCCGCGGCGGGCGCGGCGCTCGAGCCCGGGCACATGGCCGTGTGGCTGGGGGAGGGGCGCGGATGAGCGGGGACCCCGGTGCGGGCCGGTTCCACCTGGCCTCGCCCCGGAACGCGGCGCTGCTCGGCGCGCTGGTGCTGGTCCTGACCGGCGCCCTGCCCGTGGTGGGCGTGCTCCTCCACACCACCACTGGGTCGCTGACCGCGGCGGTCAGCATCGTGGCGGTGATCCTGGCGGTCGCTGCGGTGGGCCTCGTGGTGGCCTGGCACCAGCCCGGTAACTCGATCGGCTGGCTGCTGCTGGCCGCGTCGGCCTGGCTACCGCTCACCGTCGTCGCCTCCAGTTACGCCGTGTACGTTTACCATCTAGGTCACCGCGGCCTACCCGGACTCGCGCCGCTGGCACTATTCGTCAGCCAGCAGTTCACCTTCGTCATCGTGGTCTTCCCCCTGATCACGCTGCTGTTCCCGGAGGGGCGGCTGCCCTCGGCCCGGTGGCGGCCGGTGTTGTGGGCCTACCTGGTGCTGTGCCTGAGCCTGCCGGTCAGCGCGGCCGCGGCCACCGCCGCGGCGTTCGCCGGTCATCACCTGCGCGTGCTGTCCGACGGCAGCCTGGCCGCCGCGGACAATCCCGCCGTCCTGGACCGCCCTTATCTTCTTCGGTGCCGTCGCGCTGGCCTGGCTGGGCGCCCTCGGCCATCAGGCGGCCAGCTGGCGCCGTTCTGCGGGGGAGCGCCGCCAGCAGCTCAAGTGGCTGATCAGCGGCACGGTGGTGTGCGCGGTCCTGGGCATCTGGGCGCTGGCCACCAACTCGGCCATCTGGGAAGTCGCGATCCTCGGCATCATCGCGCTGCCGGCCAGCATGGGCGTGGCCATCCTGCGTTACCGGCTGTATGACATCGACCGGATCATTTCCCGGACGCTGGGGTACGCGCTGGTGACCGGGCTGCTGGTCGGGGTGTATGCCGGGCTGGTGCTGCTGGCCACCCAGGTGCTGCGGTTCTCTTCCACCTGGGCGGTGGCGGCGTCCACGCTCGCGGCCGCGGCCCTGTTCAACCCGGTCCGGCGGCGGGTGCAGCGGGTGGTGGACCGGCGGTTCAACCGGGCCCGCTATGACGCGGACGCCGCCGTGCGGCGCGTTCGCCGCCCAGCTGAAGGACGCCGTGGACCTGGACACGGTCCACGCCGAACTGCTGGCCGCGGCGGGGGCCGCGCTGGAGCCCGGCCATGCGTCCATCTGGCTGGCCGGCGGCCAGGCCGGTACCGGTGCCGCGCCCAGGCCGGCCGCCGGGCGGCCGCCGGTCAGCGGAGCTCGGTGAGCAGGTTCTTGTCCCAGACGAGCACCCGGTACGCGCCGACCCGGTAGCTGCGCGCGGGCGGCCCGAAGGTGGCCAGCACCTGCCGGGCGCTGGTGAACCCCTGGTAGCCCGGCACGCCCCGGAACAGCACGACGAACGTGGCCTGGCTGTGCCGCGGGTCGTACCAGGGCGTCCTCGACTCCCAGCGGCCTGCGACGACCCGCCCCCCGCGCGCCACCGTCACCGGCCGGATCCGCACCTGGCCGCCGCTGGCCAGCGTGACCACGTTGGCCTCCCAGAAGCCGGACAGGCCGGTCCGCAGGTGCCGGGCCGCCAGCCACGAGGTGAGCCGCTGGTCCTGCGCGGGGGCTGGCGGCTGGCTGATCTCCTGGCCCAGGCCGGCCAGGTAACCGGCCGCCACGACGGCCAGGACGGGTATCAGCCACGCCGCCTTCAGCCGGCCGCCCAGCGGGCGGGCCGTCAGCAGCCACCCGGCCACCAGGCGCCCGGCCAGCGCGGCGGCCAGCGGCAGCACCGCCCCGATCTCCCGGGTGCTGGTGATCCGCCCGGCCTGGGTGCTGATCACGTAGGCGGCCAGGTTGATCAGCACGCCGGTGACCAGCAGCTGGGTGACCCGGTCGGCGTCCCGCGGGAATCGCCGGACGGCCAGCCAGACCCCCCAGGCCGCGAGCGCACCCCGGCCAGGTGCAGGACGAGCACGGCGCCGCCCGCGCCCAGCGGGTGATGGAGGAAGTCGGCGCCGCCGAGCAGCAGCAGCCCTTCCCCGGCGATGCGGAGGTGATGCAGCACGATCGCGCCGCTCGCGGCCAGCCGGGTGACCGGCGACGGCGTGTAGAACCCGCCATAGGCGTGGAGGAGGGGCAGGGCCAGGAGCGACGCCGCGCCCCCGGCCAGCGCGGCGGCCCCGAGGGCCAGGTCGTAGCGCTGCGCCCGCAGCGGCTGGTGGTCCGCCAGCACGGCCCGGGCGGCGCGGACCGCGGACACCAGGGCCAGCGGCAGCACCCCGATGTACAGCGCCAGCGGATCCGCCACCGCGGTCCAGCCGAGCAGCAGCCCGGCCAGCAGCGGGACCGACCAGTGCCGCCGGGCCCGGTCCAGGATCAGCCAGGTCGCCATGACCGGCACCGACGTGCCGATGTGGTCCGGCGAGGAGACCAGGATGTTCACCCCGGAGCCGAGCTGCGGCGCGAGCATGATCCCGGCCGCGAGCAGCACCCGGAGCAGCGCCTCCCGGCCGGTGGCGGTCCCCTTGGCCAGCAGCGCGGCCAGCAGCATCGCCAGCGTGTAGGTCATCGCGGCGGCCACGTCCACCACGTCCGCGTGCAGCCCGCGGACCAGTTCCACCAGCATGTACTGCGGCAGTTCGGTGGTGTAGAAGGAGACGTCGGACAGCCGCCAGCCGCGCAGCAGCAGGTTGCCGTGCATCATGTCCCAGGCCTGCAGGGCCTGGCTGGCGCCGTCCGAGTTGACCGCCCGGGTCCGGGCCAGCAGCAGGTAGCAGCCGAACGCGGCCAGCGTCCCGGCCACCCACGCCGCGGCCGGGCCGGGCCGCCGCCACCGGGAGCACCGGCCGCCCGGCGCCGGGCCAGGTTCCTGCCGGGCCGCCGCCGGTGCGCGCGCGGGCGCGGGTGCGGCTCCCGGCGCGGGCGGCGGCGCGGTGCCGCTGCCTGCCTCGGGGAATGCTCGCGTCGCCTGGGCTCACCGGCCTATCAGATCATGTGGCGGCCGCGGCGGCGCGCTGGCACACCACAGGGACGGCCGGTCGCGCAGATTGGCGGCGCGGCGCCCTCCGGCGTCGTGTTTACTGGTACCGGCGGCCCGGCTGCTCGAGGCCGCTGCGCCGGCGTTCCGCCCGACCGGCCGGGCGGCCGCGCCAGCGGGCCGGCGGCCGCACCCGCGCCTCCGGCCCGGCTCCGGGTGGCTGATCGCAGACCATCCGATGGCCATATATTTACCGCCATAGCGATGCGGCATTTCCGGAGGCCGCTAGGGTAGGCGGGCCGGGTACAGGGACAGGCCAACAACCTCGAAGACCAGGTGTGCGGTGACTCTTTCTCGTAACGAATCGTTTGAGCGTGATGTTGTCGTCATCGGCGGCGGCGGCCATGTAGGGCTGCCGCTGGCGATCGCGTTCGCCGACCGTGGCGCGAAGGTCGCGGTCTACGATGTCGACCCCGCGGCCGTCGAGCACATCAACGCGGGCCGGATGCCGTTCGAGGAGCCCGGCGCCGCCCCGGTGCTGGAGCGCGTGATCGCCGGGGAGCAGCTGAGCGCCTCGACCGATCCCGCCATCGTGGGCAGCGCGCAGCACGTCGTCGTGGTCATCGGCACCCCCGTCGATGAGCACCTGAACCCTGACCAGCAGGCCATCCCCCGCGCCCTGCAGGGCTGCGCCAAGTACCTCCGGGACGGCCAGCTGCTCATCCTGCGCAGCACCGTGTACCCGGGGGTGACCGCCCTGGTCGAGAAGATGATCACCCGGCTCGGTTACGCCATCGACGTCGCCTTCTGCCCGGAGCGGATTGCCGAGGGCAAGGCGATGACGGAGCTCTTCGAGCTGCCGCAGATCATCTCGGCGCGGACCGAGTCGGCCTACGACCGGGCGGGTGCCCTGTTCGGGCTGCTGACCGCGCGGCAGGTGCAGCTGAGCCCGGAAGAGGCCGAGCTGGCCAAGCTATTCACCAACGTCTGGCGCTACGTCAAGTTCGCCACCGCGAACCAGCTGTACATGATGGCCAACAGCCGCGGGCTGGACTTCGAGCGGATCCGCCAGGGCCTGATGCTGGACTACCCGCGCGCGGCCGACCTGCCCGCTGCGGGGTTCGCCGCCGGGCCCTGCCTGCTCAAGGACACCATGCAGCTGGCCGCGTTCAACAACAACAACTTCGCTCTCGGGCACACCGCCATGGCCATCAACGAGGGCCTGCCGCTCTACCTGGTGGACCGGCTCAAGCAGCGGTATGAGCTGGACTCGATGGCGGTCGGCATCCTGGGCATGGCGTTCAAGGGCGGCTCGGACGACATCCGGTCCAGCCTGGCGTACAAGCTCAAGCGGATCCTGGCGTTCGAGACCGACACGGTGTACTGCACCGATCCGTACGTCACCGTCGATGACTCGCTGCTGCCGCTGGACGACGTGATCGCGAAGTCGGATCTGCTGATCATCGCCGCGCCGCACGCCGAGTACGCCAGCCTGCGCACCGACAAGCCCATCGTGGACATCTGGAACATCCGCGGCACGGGGGTTCTTGTCTGATGCTCCGCGGCCGTGGCGCGGGCCCGGCGCCGGCCGCTGCGGATTTAGTCCGCCCGGCCATGATCAGCGATCCCGGCGCCACCCGCGTCTCCATCGTGATACCCGCCTACCAGGAGGGTGAAAGCGTCACCGCGGTGCTGGAGCGCGTCTTCGAAGCGGTCTCGCTGCCCTGCGAGGTGCTGGTGGTGGTGGACGACCCGGCCGATGCCACCTGCCCCGTCGTGCAGCGCCTGGCCAAGGCCGAGCCCCGGCTGAACTGCCTGGTCAACACCTATGGGCGGGGGCCGGCCAACGCGATCAGGTTCGGCATCGACCACGCCACCGCGCCGGTCGCCGTGGTCACCATGGCGGACGGCTGCGATGACGTGCGGCAGATCGACGACCTGGTCCGGCTGGTGGAGCGGGGCGTGGTCGTGGCCGCCGCGTCCCGGTACATGGCGGGGGGCCAGCAGGTAGGCGGCCCGCTGTTCAAGGGGCTGATGTCCGCCGCCGCCGGGCGCAGCCTGCGGCTGCTGGCCCGGGTCGGCACCCGGGACGCCACCAACTCGTTCAAGGCCTACTCCACCGCGTTCGTGCGGGCAGTCGGCATCGACAGCCGGGACGGCTTCGAGATCGGCATCGAGCTCACCGCCAAGGCGCGGCGCCTCCGGCTGCCGATCGCCGAGATTCCCACCATCTGGCTGGACCGCCAGGACGGCATGTCAAACTTTCAGGTGGCGGCCTGGCTGCCCAGATACCTGCGCTGGTACCGCTTCGCCTTCGGCCCGCAGCTCACCGTGGACCAGCTCAAAGCGCTGGCCCAATCGACCGACAACCCGGAGCAGACACCGTGACGACGCAGAAGGTCCTGGTCAGCGGATCCGCAGGATTCATCGGCGGCTACCTCGTGGAGGAACTGCTGTCCCGCGGCTACCACGTGGTGGGCCTCGACAACTTCTCCAAGTACGGCCGGGTGGTCAAGTCCTACGACGACCACCCGGGTTACACGCTGGTCGAGGGGGACGCCCAGGACACCGGGCTGATGACCCGCCTGCTGTCCGACTGTGACCACTTCGTGGCCGGCGCCGCCATGATCGGCGGGATCTCCTACTTCCACACCTATGCCTATGACCTGCTGGCCACCAACGAGCGGATCATCGCCGCGTCCTGCGACGCGGCCATCGCGGCCCACCGGGACGGCCGGCTGAAGAAGGTCACCTACGTCTCCTCCTCCATGGTGTTCGAGTCGACCGACTCGTGGCCCTCCTACGAGGGGCAGGAACGCGAGGTGCCGCCGCCGCTGTCGTCCTACGGCTTCCAGAAGCTGGCCGTGGAGTACTTCGCCCGGGCGGCCCACGACCAGTACCAGCTCCCGTACACGATCGTGCGGCCGTTCAACTGCGTCGGGATCGGGGAGAGCCGGGCCCGCGGGGATGAGGAGATCCTGTCCGGGAACGTCCGGCTGGCCATGAGCCACGTGGTCCCTGACCTGGTGCAGAAGGTCATCAAGGGGCAGGACCCGCTGCATCTGCTCGGCGACGGCCAGCAGGTACGGCACTACACCTACGGCGGTGACCTGGCCCGCGGCATCGTCGACACGCTGGAGCACCCCGGGGCGCTGAACGAGGACTTCAACCTGTCCACCGCGGAGTCCACCACCGTCCAGGAACTGGCCGAGGTGATCTGGGCGAAGATCAAGGGGCCCGGTGTGCCGCTGCGCGTGGTGCACGACGACCCGTTCACTCACGACGTGCAGCGCCGGGTACCGGCCACCGAGAAGGCGAAGCGGGTCCTCGGGTTCGAGGCGACGACCTCGCTGTCGGCCATGCTCGACGAGGTCATCCCGTGGATCCAGCAGGCCATCGAGGCCGGCACCCTCTGACCGGCACCCGCTGGCCGGCACCCGCTGGCCGGCACCGCTGGCCGGCACCCGCTGCGCCAGCACCCGCTGGCCGGCACCCGCTGGCCGGCACCTCAGGCCGGGTCGCGGCGGATGAGCAGCATCGCGGCGTCGTCGTCCAGGGCGTGCCCGACGTAGCTGAGTACCTCCTGCTGCAGCCGGCCGATCGCCTGCTCCGGATCCTGGTCGTTACGCAGCGCCCGGCACTGGGATAGCGGGAAGAACTCGCCGAGCCTGTCCCGGGCCTCGCTCACGCCGTCGGTATACAACAGGAGCTGGTCTCCCGGGCTGAACGCGAGCGTGGATACCTCGCGGGGGAACCGGGCCAGGTGGGCCAGGCCCAGGGGCAGGCCGGGCACGGCCGGCTCGATGAACCGCGCCCATGCCCCCGGCGACCAGGAGCGGCGGGGGATGACCGCAGCTCAGCAGCTGGACCTTGGACCCGTCCGGGGACAGCTGGACCAGCAGTGCCGTCACGAACTGCTCGGCGTTCAGCTGACGGGCCAGGCTCAGCTCGATGCGTTCCGCGATCCGCTGCAGGTCGGCCGCATCGTGCGCCACCTCGCGGAAAGCGCTCAGCACGGTCGCCGCCGCCTTGACTGCGATCAGGCCCTTGCCCTGGACGTCGCCTACGATGATCCGGCAGCCGTCCAGCGTGTTCACCACCCCGTACAGGTCACCGCCGATCTGCGCCCGCGACGTGGCCGACATGTAGCGCACGGCGAGCCGGACCGAGCCGACCTGATGCGGAACCGGTCCGAGCAGCACCTGCTGGGCCACCTCCGCGATGGCCCTGACCTCGGCCAGTTCCTGCTCCCGGCGCTGCCGCACGGTGGTGGCGATGATCGCGGCCACGGTCACGCCCATGACCGCGGCCGAGTCGCGCGCGTAGCCACCCCAGCTGCCGATGACCTGGTCGGCCGCGAGTGCCGCGCAGACCAGCAGCGCGACCACCCCGGCGATCAGCGTCTTGCGCAGCCCGCCGGATACCGCGGCGAACGCGGGCCCGACGGCCAGCAGCGGCAGTACCTCGGCCTCCGGGCCGGACACCACGGCGGCAATGGCCACCGCGGCGATGATGACGAACGGCAGCGCGTCCAGGCCGCGCTGCACCGCCGAGCGGCAGGCCGCGCCTGCCTCGGCCGATGTGACCTGTCCGGCCTTGCCCCGGGCCAGCCGGGCCAGGCCGGTGCACTCTGAACAACCCCGTCGTACCCCGAAAAATCGCTGTTCCCCCGAACACCGCAACACCCGCCCCCCGGCAGATGTGGCGATAGCGCCCAAATGCTATCAGTCGTCACATCTTGTGTCCGGCACGTCGGCGGACCGGGCGAAGAACAAGGCTGCTATCACGCCTTGTAACTGACAAGTCACCAGAATAGTACGATGCGGCCCGATCCGGCTCCCCCCGGGGGCCACCCCTCCCTCCGCAACTGCATGGCTGCGGCAGTCATGTACATCTGGCTACACCAAACTTCCGTTGATCTTGAGTACCCGGGTCCGGGGCGGGGAGGGCAGGCGGGGCGTCATGAACCGGTCTTTCCGGCATCTTGACGGATGGCCCGGGGGGTGCCTCAATGGGGGCAGCTTCCAACGCTATCGATCACATTCACTCAGGCCCGATCATCACCTGCGGGTCTCCGCTGCGCGCCGGGGCGCCGTGGCGGGGCACCTGGCCGACTGGCGACGGCGCCCGTCCGGAAGGGGTAGCGGCATGATCAGCATCCGGAGCGCAGGCTTAGCGCGCAGCCTCGCGGTGGCGATGGCCGTCCTGTTCGCGCTGGCCTGCTGCCTGGTCGCCGGGCCGGTGGCGCCCGCCTCCGCAGCCACGGCCATCACCGTCAACGGGACCAGCGCGGGCCGGACCTTCGACGGCATCGGCGCGATCAGCGGCGGCGGCGGCAACTCGCGGCTGCTCACCGACTATCCCGCCGCCGAGCAGACGCAGATCCTGGACTACCTGTTCAAGCCCGGGTACGGCGCGGACCTGCAGATCCTGAAGGTGGAGATCGGCGGGGACACCAACTCCACGGACGGCTCCGAATCGAGCATCGAGCACGCGTCCGGCTCCATCAACTGCAGCGCCGGATACAACTGGTGGCTGATGGAGCAGGCCAAGGCGCTGAACCCGGCCATCAAGCTGTACGGGCTGGCCTGGGGGGCGCCCGGCTGGATCGGCGGCGGCAACTTCTGGTCCACCGACATGATCAACTACCTGGTGTCCTGGCTGAACTGCGCCAAGTCGCACGGGCTGACCATCAACTACCTGGGCGGCTGGAACGAGCGCGGCTACAACATCGCCTGGTACGAGCAGTTGCGGTCCACGCTGAACGCCGACGGCTACTCGCCGTGCAGATCGTCGGCGCGGACAGCGACTGGAGCATCGCCACCGACATCGCCAACAACTCCACCTTCGCCAGCGCGGTGAACATCATCGGCGTCCACTACCCCTGCGCGGGCGGGGACGGCGGCAGCGCGGACACCTGCCCGGCCAACTCCACCGCTATCGGCACCGGCAAGCCGCTGTGGGCCAGCGAGAACGGTTCCCAGGACCTCAACACCGGCGCCCCGGCGCTGATCCGCTCCATCACCCGCGGCTACATCGACGCCGACCTGACCGCGTACATCAACTGGCCGCTGGTGGCCGCGATCTACCCCAACCTGCCCTACAACACCGACGGGCTGGTCCTGGCCAACCAGCCCTGGTCGGGGGCGTACAGCGTGGGCGAGAGCACCTGGGCTACCGCCCAGGTCACCCAGTTCACCGCGCCGGGCTGGCAGTTCCTCAACTCCGGCTCCGGCTACCTTGGCGGAGCCGAGTCCAACGGCAGTTACGTGTCGCTGAAGTCCACGGACGGCACCGACTACTCCACGATCATCGAGACCACCACGGCCACCGCGGCGCAGACCGTCAACGTGACCGTGTCCGGCGGCCTGTCTGCTGGCGCCGTGCACGTGTGGGCCACCGACGTCAACACGCCCGGCTCGGGACCCCAGTTCGCCCAGCAGTCCACCATCACCCCGGTCAACGGCGCCTACTCGCTCACCGTGCAGCCGGGCTACATCTACACGCTGACCACCACCAGCGGCCAGGGCAAGGGCACCGCCACCAGCCCGGCCCAGGGCACGCTGGGGCTGCCGTACTCCGACAACTTCGACAGCGACACCGCAGGCCAGCAGCCGCCCTACCTGTCCCAGCAGCAGGGGGCGTTCGAGGTCGAGCCGTGCATCGACGGCCATTCCGGCCAGTGCGTCCAGCAGCAGGCGCCGGTCCAGCCGATCGAGTGGGACGGCAACTCCAACCCGTACACCATCGGCGGCAACCTGAGCTGGGCCAACTACACCGTGTCCGCCGACGCGCTGATAGCCCAGGCCGGGTCGGTCCAGCTGATCGGCCGGGCCAGCACCCAGCACTCGTTCGGGCCGGCCGGCATCGACGAGTACTACCTCCAGCTGAGCAACACCGGCGCGTGGTCCCTGGTGCGCAACAACACCAGCGACACGCTCACCACGCTGGCCAGCGGCACGGTGACCGCGCCTGGCACCGGCACCTGGCAGCACCTGGCGCTGACCTTCAACGGGCACACCATCTCGGCCGCCATCAACGGCACGACGGTCGGTACCGTCACCGACTCCGGCTTACGCCTCCGGGATGGTGGGCCTCGGCACCTCCGGGTACCAGACCGACCAGTTCGACAACCTGTCCGTCACCCTGGCCGGCTCGGCCACGCCGTCAGGCCCGATCGTCGCGGGTGATGACACCGCCGACTGCGCGGATGTCAACGGCGGGTCCAGCGCCAACGGCACCAAGGTGCAGATGTGGCCGTGTAACGGCAGCGCCAGCTCGCAGACCTGGACCATGGCCGGTAACGGCACCGTGCAGATCAACGGCAGCTGCCTGGACATCACCGGGGCGAACTACACCAACGGCACGCTGATCGAGGAGTGGGCCTGCAACGGCGGGGCCAACCAGCAGTGGCTGGCGGTGAACGGCGAGCTGGTCAACCCGGCCTCCGGCAAGTGCCTCGACGACCCGGGGTTCAACACCACCGAGGGCACCCAGCTGGACCTGTGGACCTGCAACGGCGGCTCCAACCAGCAGTGGTCGGTGCCGTAAGCGGGGCCCACCTACCGTGGGCGCGAGTCGGCGCGGTGAGTTGTGACCTCCCAGGAGGTCACAACCCACCGCGCAGGCGGCAGCCGTCAGCGGCCGACGGTGATGGCGTCGGTGATCGAGTTGAACTCTTCCGGGGTGAGCTCGAGGCTCGCGGCGGCGATGTTGTCCGCCACGTGCTCGGGCGAGCCGGAGCCGGGGATCGGCAGGATCTGCGGGGAGCGGGCCAGCAGCCAGGCCAGCGCGATCTGCCTCTCGCTCACGCCCAGCCGCTTCGCGGCGCTGAGCACCGGCACGATCCGGTCGGTCTCCTGGATCGGCGCCCACGGCAGGAACGCGAGGGCCTCCTGGGAGCACAGGTCCAGGACCGGCTCGGAAGACCGGTCGTTCACGTTGTAGCGGTTCTGCACCGACACCACGGGGACGATCTGCTGCGCCTCCTGGACCTGCTCGGCCGAGAAGTTCGACACGCCGATGTGCCGGATCTTGCCCTCGTCCTTCATCTCGGCCAGGGTGCCGATGGAGTCGGCCAGCGGCACCTCGGGGTCGGGAGAATGGAACTGGTAGAGCGGGATCTGCTCCAGCCTCAGCCGCCGCAGGCTGCCCTCGCACGCCTCGCGAAGATGCTCCGGGCGGCCATCGCGGTCCCAGCGGCCCGGGCCGGGCCGGACCAGGCCGCCCTTGGTCGCGATGACCAGGTCCTCGGGGTAGGGGTGCAGCGCCTCGGCGATCAGGATCTCGCTGACCTCCGGGCCGTAGGAGTCGGCGGTGTCGATGAAGTTGACGTCCAGTTCCAGCGCCCGGCGCAGCGCCGCCTTGGCCTGGTCCCGGTCCGGCGGATCGCCCCAGATTCCCGGTCCGGTGATCCGCATGGCGCCGTAGCCCATCCGGTTCACCGTGAGGTCGCCGCCAATGTCGATGGTGCCGGCCGCCGCGGCCGTCGGTTGGCTCGTCATGACATCCTCCTCGCCATTTGCTCCAGCTTTCCAGCCGTCGCCGGCCGGGCCGCAGCAGGGGTAACCGTTGCCCGGTAGGCCCTCGCCGACCAGGAAGGTTCCAGAGGTCGTCACTTAGGGTAAATATAGAGTGATCCTCAGTAATCAGACGTGGCGGCACGGAGATGAGGCCGGATGGCTGATGCCGGAGTTACCCCGCTGGGCCAGGCGGACGTCGCCGCGCTGGCCCGGGTCTCCGGGATCGCCCTGTCCGCCTACCGGCCGGACCACGTGGCCCGGTCCGTGGCGCGGGTGGCGGACCGGCTACGGCCTGCGCAGCGGGACCGAGCTGGCCGGGCTGTGCCAGCGCAGCCCGGCGGCGCTCGCCGCGCTGCGCCGCAGCCTCCTCGTCCCCGGCATCGGGCCGGTGCCCGACCCCGGCCAGCTCGACGTGCTGCGGCGGGACCTGCTGCCCGGGCTGCTCCAGGACCGGGCCGGGCTGCGGGTCTGGTCGGCCGGCTGCTCGACCGGCGGCGAACTGTACCGGGTCGGGCTGCTGCTCCGGCAGTGCGGGGCGCTGCCCGGCTCCCGGCTGCTGGGCTCGGATCTGCTGGCCGAGCGCATCGAGGCCGGCCCGGCACGGGCCGCCCGGCGCCGCGACGGCGCCTGCGGAGCTGCGGGCCGCCGTCCGCTGGGAGCGCCGCGACCTGGTCCAGGATCCCGCCCCGGCCGGGCTGTTCGACCTCGTGCTGTGCCGCAATGTCGCGATCTACCTGTCGGCCGCGGCGCAGCAGGCCCTGCACGCCAAGCTGGCCGGGGCGCTGCGCCGCGGCGGCGTGCTGCTGCTGGGCCGCTGTGAGCGGCTGCTGCGGCCGGGGCAGTTCGGCCTGGCCGCGGCGGCCCCGCACGCCTACCGGAAGGAGGCCGCGTGCGCGGCAGCCTGACGGCCCGGGCCGCTGCCGCCGTCGCCCTGCTGGCCGTCCTGATCATCGGCGGCTTCGTGCTGCTGTTCGCGGGCATCCAGCGGCTGGACACTGCCCAGAACGGCAGCGACCAGGCGCTGGCCGTGGTGTCGGCGGCCGGCGCGCTGGAGAACACCGTGCTGGACATGCAGTCCGGCGTGCGCGGGTTCGTGGACACGGGCGACCCGGCCGAGGTACAGGCCTACCGGGGAGCCGTCGCTGACTACCCAGCGCAGGCGCGGACGCTGGAGCGGCTGACCAGCGCGCAGCCACCGCTGCACGCCCAGGCGGCGGCGATCACGGCGGCCATCACCGGGTACGTCCGCGGCTGGGCCGACCCGGTGATCGGCCGCGGCCAGTCCGACCAGGCCGCGGCGCAGCGCGCCCTGGCCGCCGGCACCGGCCGCAGGCTGGTCAACCGGATCCGGCAGCAGTTCGCCCAGCTGGACCAGGCTCAGCTGACGGATGCAGGCGGCCGAACGGGCCAGCGCCCAGCACGCCGCTACCGTCGCCCTGGTGCTCGGCATCGCCGGGCTGGCGGCGTGCGTACTGGTCCTGGTGGTGTTCGTCGTCTCGGCCCAGCTGACCATCGCCCGCCCGGTGCGCAGGCTGCAGGCCGCGGCGCGGCGCGTCCGGGCAGGCGATCTGGCCGCGCGGGTGCCGGTGGGCGGCATCCGGGAGGTCGCGGAGCTGGGCACGGCGTTCAACGCCATGACGGAAGAACTGGAGGCCGTGCGGGACGAGGTGGACCAGCAGAACGCGGAACTGCAGGGCCAGCAGGTCGAGCTGGAGAGCGCGCTCACCGAGGTGGAACAGCAGCGGGAGCGGACCGAGGCGGCGCACCAGTTCGCGACGCAACTCGCCGCGCAGAGCGGGATGGAGGTCATCGCCGGGCTGGCGCTGCGCGAGATCGCCGACCAGGCCCGCGCCGAGGTCGGCGCGCTCTACCTGCTGGACGAGCGTTCCGGCCTGATCACCTTGCGCGCGAACCGCGGGGCCCGGTCCGGGGACTTCGCCGCCGAGCTCGCGGCAGGACAGCGGCCTGGCCGGACGGGCCGTCGCCGAGCAGCGCCCGGTGGCCATCAGCTATCCGGGGACCTCCTTGCGGCTGCCCGGCCTCATCGGCGACCGCGAGGTCCAGCATGAGCTGCACCTGCCGCTGCTGCAGCGCGGACGGGCCATCGGCGTGCTCAGCCTCGGCCGGTCCCGTGAGGCGGAGTTCACCGCCGGGGAAACCGCGACGCTGGCCGAGCTGGCCCAGGCCGCCAGCCTGGCCTGCGCGGAGGCCATGGTGCTGCGGCGGGTGGAGGTGCTGGCCGGGGAGCTCCAGGTGGTGATGGACTCGACCGACGAGGGCATCTACCGGCGTGACCTGACCGGGCGGATCGCCTACATCAACCGGGCCGCGCTGGAGCAGACCGGCTACACCGCCGGAGAGCTGCTGGGCCAGGACGCCCACCGCATGCTGCACCACACCCACCTGGACGGGACCGACTACCCGGCCGCCGAGTGCCCGCTGCAGCAGGTCATCGCGGACCGGGCCGGCGCGGAGTTCACCGGCGAGGTGTTCTGGCGCAAGGACGGCACCCCGTTCCCCATCGACTGCTCCGCCTACCCGTTCTCCGACGGCGACCAGGTCACCGGGATCGTCATCACCTTCCGGGACATCAGCGAGCGGAAGATGGCGGAAAGCCAGCTGGCCGCCCAGTACCAGACGGCGCGGGTGCTGGCCCAGGCCGAGTCGCTGGACGAGGTGCAGCCCCGCCTGCTCGCGATCTACTGTGACCAGCTCGGCTGGCAGGTCGGCGCGGTGTGGGCGATGGACGACGACGGTGACCTGCTGCGCTGCCGGACCGCGGTGGGCCGCCCCGGGACCGAGGAGCAGGTGTCCCTGCTGGAGCACGCCACGCTGGCGGCCGGGCACGGGGCCGTCGGCCGGGCGTGGCAGGGCGGCGAGCCGGTGCACGAGGCCGATCCGGCCGGGCGGTCACCGGCCGCCCCGGACGGGGCCCTGGACGGTGAGCTGGCCGTGCCGTTCCGCCGGGACGGCCGGGTGACGGCGGTGGTCCAGCTGCTCGGCCCCGCGCACCTGGTCACGGACGCGATGATCACCACTATCGAGACGATCGGCGCCCAGGTGGCCCAGTTCGCCGAGCGGAAGGAGACCGAGGCGGCGGCGGCGCAGATGAAGGACCAGTTCGTGGCGACCGTCTCGCATGAGCTGCGGACCCCGCTGGCCGCCATGGACGGCTGGCTGCACATCCTGCTGGAGGGCGACCCCGGCCCGCTCAACGACG
This sequence comes from uncultured Actinomycetes bacterium, assembly GCA_963840195.1. Classification (GTDB taxonomy): domain Bacteria; phylum Actinomycetota; class Actinomycetes; order Streptosporangiales; family Streptosporangiaceae; genus RYN-230. The sequence continues at coordinate 204,432 of CAWIYD010000009.1, read as the reverse complement.
AGCAGCGGCGCTTCCTCAGCACCGTGAAGCGCAACAGCGACCGGCTGATGCGCCTGGTCGGCGACCTGCTGCTGATCGGGCAGATGGACGCGGGCCGGTTCAGCCTGGACCTCAGTGAGGTGGACATCGCCGAGCTGGTCGGGGAGACCGTGGCCCTGTTCACCGGGCCGGCCACGGAGAAGGGCATCGAGCTGAGCGCCAGCACCGGCCCGGGCGTCGCGGTGCACGGGGACCGGCTGCGGCTCGGGCAGCTGCTGAGCAACCTGGTGTCCAACGCCATCAAGTTCACGCCCGAGAACGGCGTGGTCCGGGTGCGGGTCTCGGGACAGGGCGAGCGCTGCCTGATCGAGGTCACCGACAGCGGGGTCGGGATCCCGGCCGGCGAGCGGGCCCACCTGTTCGAGCGGTTCTACCGGGCGTCCACCGCGGTCGGCACGGCCGGCACCGGGCTGGGCCTCGCGATCAGCAAGGCCATCGCGGAGGGCCACGGCGGGACGATCCGGGTGGCCGAAGCCGAGGGCGGGGGCACCCGGTTCGTGGTGGAACTCCCGCTCACCGTCCGGGCGGAGGCCAGGCTGTGACCGACGGGCAGACGATCCTGGTCGCCGACGATGAGCAGGACATCCGTGAGCTGGTCGCCTACCGGCTGAGCCGGTCCGGCTTCAGCGTGGTCGAGGCGCGTGACGGCGAGGAGGCGCTCCGGCTGGCCGCCGCGCAGCCGCTGGACATGGCGGTGCTCGACGTGATGATGCCGCGGCTCAACGGCTACCAGGTCACCGAGCGGCTGCGTGGCACGCCGGCCACCCAGCAGCTGCCGGTCCTGCTGATGAGCGCCAGCGTGCAGGACTCGGACATCTCGCGCGGCTTCGCGGCCGGCGCCGACGATTACCTCACCAAGCCGTTCCACCCGGATGAGCTGCTGGCCCGGGTCCGGGCCGTGCTGGCCCGCCGCTGAGCCCGACCTCGACCGCGCCGCCGTCCGACTGGAAGTGACGCTGCACGTGTACCCGCTGCCCCGAGGGGGCGGCCCGGTCGGTCACCGTCACGGTGACCGACCGGCGGCCAGCCCGTTCTCCTTGGGGGAGGGCCCGTAGATGACGAAGTACTGCATGGACTGGCCCTCGACGCTGAACTGCACCCGGGATACGGCCTCGGCGGCCACCTCGAACGAGACCCGGCCCGGGTGGTTCACGAACACCCCGTACCCGGCGTTGGTCAGGAAGAAGGGCACGTTCTTGTAGGCCTGCTCGCTGGACGTGCCGCCGTCCGCGTTCCAGATGTCCACCGACTGGCCGTTCTTGACCAGCGGGCCGAAGCGCTCACCCAGCCCGTACACGAAGTGATCGGCGGCCAGGTCGAGTTGCTCGCGGATGTAGTGCCGGCCGTCGTCGGTGTCGATGATGGCCATCGCCTTGACCGTGCTGCCGGTGAGCCGGCGGTCCCCGGCCAGGAAGTCCACGGACCACGGGCCGTCCCGGCTGACCCGGGCGGTCAGCGCGCCCGAGCTGAAGGACGCGGCCTCCTCGGTACAGCACGAGGCTGGCTCCGCGGCCTCGCCGCCCTCGCCCGGCAGCAGCTGGAACTGCGGCTCGGAGGAGGCCCCGCCCGCAAAGTGGGTGATCTCGACCCCGACCACATCGGGCAGCGGGGAGGTGAAGGCGAGCGTGATGGCGGGCCCGGTGAGCAGGTCACCCCGGTGCCGGATGCGCCGGGTCGGCGCGTAGACCACGAGGGAGCCCGGCGCGGCGGTGGCGTCGAGGACCTCGGCCGGGTGCCGGGCGTGCACCCCGGGTCGCATCAGCCAGAAGCCGTCGCTGAACTTCATGGAGCAGGTCTGCCTTTCGGTGCGGCGGGCGGGCTGCGTCGGGTGTCGAAGCGCTTCAACACGGGGTGATGCTCATGGCTGCCTCCGTTCCTGGTGTCCGTGCCCGGCCGCCCGGGCGGCCGCCTAGCCGTGCCGGGGGTGGCTGCTCGCCCGCACGGTGAGCCGGGGCGGCAGCAGCGTGGCGCCCGGCACCTGCTCGCCGCGCAGCTTCGCCATCAGCAGTGCCACCGCCTGGCCGCCGATCTCCTCGGCCGGGATGGCGATGGAGCTGAGCGGCGGCGCGGCCTGCTCGGCCAGCTCGTCCGGGCACAGCGCCAGCACCGACAGGTCCTCGCCGACCCGCCGCCCGGCCGCGCGCAGCTCGTCCAGCAGCGGGCCGAGGGCGGGCTCGTTATGCACCACCAGGCCGTCCAGGTGCGGGCGCTGCGCCAGCAGCCTGCGCACCGTGCCGCGGACCGTGGCCGGCGCCGGGTCGCACGGCCAGGTGACCGGCCGCAGCCCGCAGCCACGGGCGGCCCGCTCGAAGCCGGCCTGGGTGCGCTGGGCGAAGCCGGTGCCGCGCCGGTACACCTCGGGCGGCGCGCCGATCAGCGCGACGTCCCGGCAGCCCAGCTCCGCGAGATGAGTGGCGGCCGCCTTCCCGGCCGCCTCGAAATCCAGGTCGATGCAGGTCAGGTCGGCGCGGCGGGCCGGGATGCCGATCAGCACGGCAGGCAGTGTCAGTGACCGGAGCACCGGCAGCCGCGCGTCGTGCCATTCCACGTCCATCACGATGACCGCATCCACCAGCGCGGACGCCGCGACCCGCTGCAGCCCCTCGACGCCTTCGTCCTGGGTCAGCAGCAGCACGTCGTGGTCGTAGCGGCGCGCGGTGGTCACCACCGACACCGCGAACTGCATGAGCACCGGGACGTAGATGCCGGACCGCAGCGGGACCACCAGGGCGATGACGTTCGACCGGTGGCTGGCCAGCGCCCGTGCGCCCGCGTGCGGCTGGTAGCCCAGGGCCGCGACGGCATCCAGGACGCGCCGCCGGGTCGGCTCGGAGATCGATCGCTTGCCGCTGAGCACATAGGAGACGGTGCTCGGCGAGACGTCCGCGTGCCGTGCGACGTCAGAGATCTTGGCCAAGGCCCCGTCCGTGGGTTCGAAGCGCTTCGATGCCTGGGATGCTAGACCTCCGGTGCAGCCGGCACAAGCCCCGCGCCGCGGCGCCGGATCAGCCGCGGGCCAGCTCGGCCACGCGGGCGTGCAGGTGCGGCAGGTACTCCTCGGACTCGGGCTTCATCAGCACGCTGCGCAGGATGCGGGCCGCCGGGCGCGTCCAGGCCGACCCCGGGATGGCGCGCGGCGAACGCGCCCGCCTCGGCGCGGAGCGTGCTCAGGAAGACCGGGTCGGGGCCGGTCATCCCGGCCTGCAGCACCCGCTCGGAGGCGGCGTCGATGCGGGCCAGGGTGGCCGGCTCGGTCACCGGGAAGTAGCTGACGATGTCCAGTTCCGGCGGCTGGTAGAGGCTGAGGTCCGCGGAGGCGCCGATCAGGTCCGCCCAGTCCAGCGCGGCCCGCCGCCCGGCCGCGAGCACCTGGCCGAGCCCGTCGCGGGTGGGCGGCAGCACCTGGAAGGTGAGCCACAGCGCGGCCGCCGACGCGCCGGCCCGGGAGCACTCCAGGCTGATCTCGCCCAGGTGCAGCTCGGCCGAGGTGAAGTAGGTGTACGGCGAGTCATGCACGTAGAAGCGGCCCACCCCGGGGTCGCGGAACAGCACCGCGCCGCAGCCGTAGGGCTGGAGCCCGTGCTTGTGCGGATCGACCACCACCGAGTCGCACGAGGCGATGGCCCGCCACGGCGCCTCCGGCAGCCCGGCCCGGCCGCCCGCCCCGGCGAGCAGGGTGAAGAACCCGCCGTAGGCCGCGTCCACGTGGATCCGCACCCCGTAGCGGTCCCGGAACGGGAGCGCGTCGTGCACCGGGTCCACCGCGCCCAGCCCGGTGCTGCCGGCGGTCAGCACCACGGTGCCCACCTGGCCGGTGCGGAGCAGGTCCTCCAGTGCGTCCAGGTCGATGCGGCCCCGGCTGTCGGCGGGCACCGGATGGCCCGGCACGCCCAGCAGGTGGCACATCCGGCCGTGCGTGTAGTGCGCCTCGGTGCTGTACGCGACACCGCGCCCGGGATGCGCTTCCCGCGCCACGAACAGGGCCTCCAGGTTGGCGATGGTGCCGCTGGTGGTGAGGTGGCCCAGGTGGGCCTGGCCCAGGCCGAACATCGCGGCCAGTTGCGCGGTCACCTCCCGTTCCATCCGCGCGGTGGCCGGGCCGCCGTCCAGCGCGTGGTTGTTCGGGTTGATGAGCATCGCGGCGAGGTAGCCGGCCACCGCCGCCGGGTGCGGCGGCTTGAGCATCTGGCCGGCGTAGCGCGGGTGGAAGAACGGGTAGTTCTCGGCCAGCCGCGCGGTGAACTCGGTGAACGCCGCACCGAAGCGCTCGTCGCTCACCGCCAGCGATGGGTGCGGCGAGACCGGGCCGAAGGCCGCCGCCCAGTCCTCGATGGCCGCCACCGCACGGCCGAGCCAGTACTCCAGGTTCACGGCTGGCGGCCCGGGTTGATGAGCTGGTAGAGGGCGTGATCCTGCCAGCGGCCGGCGATGCTCAGGTAGGCCGGGGCCACTCCGATGCGGGTGAAGCCGTTGCGCTCCAGCACCCGCTGCGACCTGACGTTGTGCAGCAGGGTGCCCGCCTCGATCCGGTGCAGCGCCAGGCGCGCGAAGGCGATCCCGCAGATCTCGCGCACCGCCGTGGTGGCCAGGCCGCGGCCGCCTGCAGCGGCGCTGAGCCAGTAGCCCACGTGACAGGACTGGAACGGCCCGCGCACGATCTCGTTCAGCGTGATGCGGCCTGCCACCTGGCCGGACTCGTCCAGGATGACGCACGGCAAGATGGATCCCTGCCGGTAGCGGGCCAGTGCGGACTGGACGGCGGCGTGCTGGCCCTCGTCGGTGAAGTAGTCCTCGCCGCGGGCGGGCTCCCAGGGAGCCAGGAAATCCCGGTTGTCGCGGACCAGGGCGCTCAGCGCCGGCACGTCGTCGGGAGTGACCAGGCGGGTGGCGCTCACCGGACTAGTGTCTCAGCCCCGGCCACCGGCGGGGCGGGCCGGGCCCGCGGGTGGCACCCGCGATGATGGGAAGGGCCGGGCGGGGATGCCGCCGGCGCGGAACGCAAGGCGAGGAGATTTCGCGGGTGAAGGGGACACTGGAAGGAACCGTCGCGCTGGTGACCGGTGCGTCGAGCGGCATCGGGGCGGCCACGGCCGTGGCGCTGGCCGAGCAGGGCGCCGCGGTGGCGGTGGCGGCGCGGCGCCGGGACCGGCTGGACGCCCTCGCGGCCGGCCTGCGGGAGCAGGGCGGGACCGTGCTGGTGCTGGAGGCTGACATCACCGACGGCCAGCAGGCGGCCGGGGCGGTGCAGCGCACCGTGGACGAGCTTGGCCGCCTCGACACGCTCATCAACAACGCCGGGGTCATGCTGCTCGGCCCGGCGGCCACCGCGCCGCTCTCGGAGTGGCAGCGGATGGTTGAGCTGAACGTGCTGAGCCTGCTCTACTGCGCGCACGCGGCCATGCCGCACCTGCTGCGGGCCGCCGGGGAGGGACCGCGGCGCGTCGCCGACATGGTGAACATCAGCTCGGTGGCGGGGCGGGTCGCCCGCAGCGGCAGCGGCGTCTACAACCTGACCAAGCACGGCGTCGGCGCCTTCAGCGAGTCGCTGCGCCAGGAACTGGCCACCCGGTACGTCCGCGTCTCCCTGGTGGAGCCGGGGGCGACCGCCACCGAGCTGGCCGGGCACAACCGGCCGGAGATCCTGGAGGGCCTGCGCGGCCAGTTCGGCCAGCGGATGGAGGCCGGGGACATCGCCGACGCGATCCGCTACATCGTCACCCGGCCCCGGCACATGGCGGTGAACGAGATGCTCATCCGCCCCACTGAGCAGGAGCGCTAACGGTGCCGCCCGGCCGGCTAGCGGCGCCCGGCGGCGGTGACCGCGGCGGCGATCGCTTCCGGGTCGGGCTGGACCGGCGCCCCGGCGACCAGGACGGTGGGGGTGGCGCTGACCCCCGCCGCCACCGCCCGCTCGGTCACGTAGGACGGCCAGTCCCGGTACGCGCCCTGGGCCAGGCAGCCCGCGAACCCGGTGCCGGCCAGCCCGGCGGCCTCGCCCAGGGCGGCCAGCTCGGCATCGCCCAGCCCCGGGCCGCCCTCGGGTGGCTGGTGGGTGAAGAGCTCATGCGCGTACTCGGGGAACCGGCCGAAGTCGGCGGCACACCCGGACGCCGCGGCGGCCCGGGTCGAGTACGCCGTGGTGGACGCCGTATCCAGGAAGTTCATCGGGTGGTAGGCGACGCTGGCCAGGTGCTCCCGGGCCAGCCTGGCCAGGGTCGGCCCGGCGGCCAGCTCGAACCGGCGGCAGAACGGGCACAGGAAATCGATGTAGGCGTCCACCCGGGCCGGGCCGCCGCCGACGATCACCCCGTCACCCTCGGGCGTCGCGCCGGCGGGCACGCGGCTGGGGATGCGCTGCTCAGTCATGGCCGCTCCAGCGGACTCGCGGTATGGGCTGCTCGGGAGGTCACTCCCCGCTCCCCGCGGGCTCACACCATCAGAAAGGATGGACGCTGACGTGACGACTTCGCGGCCGGACGCGCTCGCGGCCCTCGCGGCGGACCCCGCCGCGTCCGGGCTGATCCTCGACTTCGACGGCGTGCTGGCCCCCATCGTCGCGGACCCCGGTACCAGCGCGATGCCGGACGGGGCCGCGGCCAGCCTGGCCCGGCTGGCGGGCCCGCTGGGGCTGCTGGCCGTGCTGTCCGGCCGCCCGGCCGCGTTCCTGGCCGACCGGGTCCGGGTGCCGGGCGTGCTGCTGCTCGGGTCCTACGGCCTCGAGCGGATCCAGGACGGGGAACGGCACCTCCACCCGGACGCGCAGCGCTGGCTGGAGCCGGTCCGCGAGGCGGGCCGTGAGCTCGAGGACCTGCTCGCCGGGAGTCCGGGGATCCGGGTGGAGCGCAAGTCGGTCTCGGTGGCGGTGCACTGGCGGCAGGCGCCGGACGCCAGCGCCGCCGCGCAGCAGGTGCGCCAGGCCACCGCCCGGATCGCCGCGGCCACCGGGCTGCGGCTGGAACCGGGGAAGCTGGTCGAGGAACTCCGCCCCCCGGTCGACGTGGACAAGGGCTCCGCCACGGCCGGCCTGCTGGCGGAGTCCGGGCTGGACACCACCGCCTACGCGGGGGATGACCTCGGGGACATCCCGGCCCTGCGGGCCGTCCACGACGCCGGCGGGTACGCCCTGGTGGTCGACCATGGGCCCGAGACCGACCCGCGGCTCCTCGAGCTGGCCGACGAGTCCTTCGCCGGCACCGGTGAGTTCGCGGCCTGGCTGGCGCGGCTGGCCGAGGGGTGCCAGCCCGTGGGGGCTGGCCCCCAGGCCTAGCAGCCGGTCCTCGGCCCCGCGGACCTCACGCTCGGCGTCTTCGGGGATGCTGATCCCCCGGGGCGTGGCGCCGGTCGGCGGGGTTGAGCTGGCGTTCGACCAGCCCGGCAGCCGGGCTATGAACGGGTCAGGCCCTGGCGGAGATGGCCGAGGAACTCGGCTCCGTCCGGGCCGGCTGCCCACCGGGCATGCCCGAGCAGGTACCCGTCGTAGGCCAGCTCGACGTTGCCGGGGGAGTCCACCACCGAGCCGAAATACTCGATCTCCGACAGCGCGTACTCCAGGTGCACGACCGGGAAGACCGCGGGCAGCGCGGCGGCCTCGGCGGCGGACAGCGGCCGGACCGACTGGTAGCCGTCCAGCAGCGCGCTGGCCGCGGCCAGGTCACCCTGGGCCCGGCCGGATCCGTGCAGGTCCAGCCAGTCGACCGTGCTGCGCTCCAGGGCCGTCGCCAGGTCGTGCACGGCGGACGTGCGGTTGGCCAGCCCCACGTCGAACACCCCCGCGACGTCGGCCTCCGGGCCGGCCGAGGTCCAGGTCAGGTTGGACGGGTGCCAGTCGCCGTGACCCCACTGCGACGCCAGCCCGGTCACCAGCGGGGCGGCCCGGCGCAGCAGCGGGAGCACATCCCGGGCCAGGTCGTCGCGCCAGGCCCGGCCGGCCAGGGGACGGGCCAGCCCGGGCCGCTCGGTGAGCAGCCGGCGCACCGCCGCCGCCGGGTCGGCCGAGCCGAGCAGCCAGCCGCCGCTGAGCAGCACCCCGGGCGGCCGGGCCGGGGGCCGGAAGCCGGCCGCCGCGCGGTGCAGCCGGGCCAGCGCCACGCCGGCCGCCCGGGCGTGCCCCAGGCTGCGGAACGGTGACCAGGACACGTCATCCCGGTACAGGTCCAGGCCGGCCGCGACGCCGTGCACCTCATAGACGAAGTCGCCACGCCGCACGGTCGTGCCGCCGCCCGCGGTGCGCAGCACCGGCGGCACCGGGATGCCGCCGGACCGCAGGTGATCCAGGAACTGGTGCTCGGTGGCCAGCTGCCCGGCGGTGCGTACCGCGGTGTGGTGCCGCTTGACGAACACCATGCCGCCCGGCCAGGTCACCAGCGCCGCCGCGGACATCGGCCGCGGGCTGTGCCAGGCGGGCCGCGCGGGGCCGGCGGCCGCGGGGCCGGGCGGCCCGGCCTGCGGGTAGCTGGCCAGCACCGCGGTCAGTTCCGCGCTGGTGAGCGGCGGCCAGTCCGGCTCGACCAGTTCCGTGCCCATGCCGTGCACCAGCCCGGCCGTGCCCGGGGTCACCGCACCCTCCCTACGCCGGCATTACCCGGTCAGGTTCAGACGGTCGGTGGCACGCGGCCCAGCTGGCCAGCCACCCTCTCAGCCCGGTCGGCCCGAGCTCCCGTGTTCTTGTGCCCCGATGCTACCGCGCGCAGGCTCAGCGCAGCCCGTCACCGTGCTCCAGGATCTCCGCCGCGCCGCGGACCACGCAGCGCAGCGGATCCTCGACCACCAGCACCGGGATGTCGGTGGCCGCCTCGATCCGGCTGGCCAGGCCGGGCAGCAGCGCGCCCCCGCCGGCCAGCCGGATCTTGCCCCGGACCACGTCCTCGGCCAGGTTCGGCGGGATGTCGGACAGCATCTCCTGGACGCAGTCGACCATGGCCGTCACGATGTGCTGCAGGGCGCGGGCGACCATCCGGGCCGGCACGTGCTCCACCCGGGGCGTCCGGCGGCCCGCGTCCACCCCGACGACCTCCATCACCGTCGGACCGTCGTCGCCCAGGCCGAGGGTGCTCTTCAGGCTGCGGGCCGCGTTCCGCCCCAGCATCAGGCCCAGTTCGCTCTTGATCGTGGCGACGATCGCCTCGTCCATCGCGTTGCCGCCCATGCGCAGCGACTGGGCGCGGACGATCTGCGCCGCCGGCCACCACCGCCGCCTCGGTGGTGCCGCCGCCCACGTCCACGATGAACACGCCCGCTCCGGCGGCCAGGTCGAAGCCCGCCCCCGCGGCCGCGGCCACCGGCTCGTCCACCATCTGCACCGTGCACCGGGGCCGTACCGCCCCGGCCGCGGCCGCCAGCGAGCGGCGTTCCACCCAGGTGGCGCCGCCCGGCACGCAGACCACCGCGCTGGTGCGCAGCAGGCCGCGGCGCAGCCGCGCCCGGCGCAGGAAGCCCTGCAGCATCGCCGTCGCGGCTTCCAGGTCGGCGATGACGCCATCCCGCAGCGGGTGCACCACCTCGACCCCCTGCGGCTCCTTGCCGGCCAGCGCGTCCGCGGCCTCGCCCACGGCGGCCACCCGGCCGGTGGACCGGTCCAGCGCGATCGCCGACGGCTCGTCGATGACCAGCCCGCGGCCGGAAATGCTGACCAGCGTGTTCACCGTGCCGAGGTCGATCGCCACGCCCGACCGCAACCGCATCACTGCGCCCCTTGCCCCGAAACCGTCAGGATCCCCCAGTATTGTGACCCCCCGTGCGGCACGGGCGGCCCGGAGGTTACCGATCCGGTGCGTTATTTGAGCGCGAAGCCCCAGTTGAGGATCTTGGCCGCGTCGCTGAAGGCGGCCGACATGCTGGTCGGCGAGCTGTGCAGGACGACCCCGATCAGCGTGACGCTGCCCCGCCGGGCCTCGAATAGTAGGCAGTACCCGGCGGCGGACGTGTTCCCGGTCTTGATCCCGATCACGCCCGGGTAGCTGCCCAGCAGCAGGTTGGTGTTGTGCCAGGTATAGGCGTGATGCAGCGGGCCGGCCGGGATGTGGTCGGTCCGCTGGTCCACGATGGCCCGGAACACCGCGGACCGCATCGCGGCGCGGCCCAGGGCGAGCAGGTCGTCGGGGGTGGAGTAGGTGGCCCGCCCGGTCGGCCAGGGCAGCCCGTCGAAGTTCGCGAAGTGCGTGTGATCGAGGCCCAGCGTGGCCGCCTCCGCGTTCATCTTGGCGATGAACGCGGTCTGCCCCGGCCCGTACGCCTGGGCCAGCGCGTAAGCGGCGTCGCAGCCGGACGGCAGCAGCAGGCCCTCGAGCAGGTCGTGGGCGGTGAGCCGGTCACCCGGGCGCAGGCCGGCGTTGCTGGCGTCGTACTTGCGCACGTAGGCGCGGACCGCGACGGGCACGGTGATCCGCTGGCTGAGGTGCCCGGCCTGGATCACCACCAGCGCGGTCATCACCTTGGTGATGCTGGCCATCGGGCGCTCGGCCCGCGGCTCGCGGCTCCACAGCACGGTGCCGGTGGCCGCGTTCTCCAGCGCGGCGCCCTTGGCCTGTACCCCGGTCGGGTGCCCGGCCGTGACCGGCGCCGGGGTGGCGGTGGCGGTCGTCACCGGGGTGGCGGTCGGCGTGGCAGTCACCGCCGCCGCCTGCCGTGACGCGGTCGCCGCCTGGACCGCCGCCGGCGTCAGGGCCAGGCCGCCGGCCAGGACGATCGCACTGACTCGGGCAGGCAGGCGCATGACTCTCCTGTCACGGTAGGCGGTCACCATCCGGCAGCCTGTCAGGTGCCCCCGTCCCGGGCAAGCGGAATGCAAAGGTGATGCACGTGACGGGGCGGGCCAGAGCGCCCGGGCGTCAGGGCCGGCCCGGCCGGGAAGCCTGCCGGACCCGGTAGGCGGCCACGTTGGTCCGGTTCGCGCAGGCGGTACCGCAGAACCGGCGGGACCGGTTCTTGGACAGGTCGACGTGCACGTCGTCACAGTCCGGCGCGGCGCAGCGGCGCAGCCGGTCCAGCTGCCGGGTCCGGATGACGTCGGTGAAGGCCATCGCCGCCTCCACCGCCATCCGGTCGGCCAGCGGTGCCTCGGGAGGCGTTGCGTGCAGGTGGTAGTCCCAGCCGTCGTGCTTCACCAGCTGGGGCAGCGCGCGGGCCTCCCGCAGCAGGGTGTTGACCAGGCCCGCGGCCTCGTCCTCGGTCATCGACCACAGCCGCTCCAGCCGCGGCCGCAGCCGGCGGACCGCGTCCAGCTCCGCCTGGTCGTGGGTGCGGGACCCGCTCCACCGCCAGGCGGTGGCGAACTCGTCCAGCGCGGCGATGCTGCCCAGCTCGTCGCGCTCGCCCCGCCCGGTGTTGACCAGCGCCGCCGCCGCCCCCAGGGCAACCTCGGTGTCATGGGCAAAAAGCACCTTGACTCCTTTCAGGCCGGCCCGCTACCGTCACTGGCGTACATCATTTTTACCACTTACCGGGCCGGAGGGCCGGCCCGATCACCGACAGGAGCAACGGCTGTGCCTGACGCCCGCCCGCGCGCCCGGTCCGGCCAGGGCGCCGGCCTCGGCCTGGCCGTGCTGTCGGCGGCCACGTTCGGCACCTCGGGCACGTTCGGCTCGTCGCTGATCGGCGCCGGGTGGAGCCCGGCCGCGGCGGTGCTCAGCCGGATCGCCCTGTCCGCGGTCCTGCTCACCATCCCGGCGCTGGTTCAGTTGCGCGGCCGGTGGGGGCTGCTGCGGCGGAACGCGGTCCCGGCCGCCGCCTACGGCCTGATCGCGGTGGCCGGCTGCCAGCTGTGCTACTTCAACGCCGTGCAGCGGATGCCGGTCGGCGTCGCCCTGCTGCTGGAGTACCTGGGCGCGGTGCTCGTGGTCGGCTGGCTCTGGCTGCGGCACGGCCAGCGGCCCCGGCGGCTCACCGTGCTCGGCACGGCCCTGGCCATCACCGGGCTGGCCCTGGTGCTGAACCTGGCCGGGTCGGCCCGGATCAACCCGGTGGGCGTGCTGTGGGGGCTGGCGGCCGCGGTCGGGCTGGCCATCTACTTCCTGCTGTCCGCGGGCACCTCGGGCGGCCCGGCCGGCCGGGAGCCGCTGCCCCCGATCGTCATGGCCTGGGCCGGGATGTGCACCGGCGCGGCCGCGCTCGGCCTGCTCGGCGGGGCCGGCCTGCTGCCGATGACGGCCTCCACCGGGCCGGTGACGTTCCTCCGCCACCAGGTCAGCTGGCTGGTCCCGGTGACCGGGCTGGCCCTGGTGGCCGCGGTCATCGCCTACGTGGCCGGCATCGGCGCGGCCCGCCGGCTGGGGGCCAAGCTGGCGTCGTTCATCGGCATGGCCGAGGTGCTGTTCGCCATCCTGTTCGCCTGGCTGCTGCTCGGCCAGCTGCCGTCGGCGGTGCAGTTCGCGGGCGGCGCGCTGATCCTGGCCGGGGTCACCGGAGTGCGGCTGGACGAGCTGCGCGGCCCGGCCCCGGGCGCCGGGGCGGCCCGCCCCGGCGCGGGCCGGGGGCGCCGCGCGGGCGCGCGGCAGCGGGGCGCCCCGCGGGCGGCGGCCCCGGGACGGCCGGCCGGCGCAGCCGGCGCGGCCGTCAGCGGCCCGGCCGGCAGCGGCCCGGATGGCGGCGGGCTGGGTGAGGGCGCCCGGCGGAAGCGTTGCGTTAAGTATCCGAAGGCGGCCGGAGGGGCAGGAACTCCAGGTCGATGCGGTCCAGCCGGTCCTGCGCGGCGATCATCTCGATCTGCGCGATCTTCCCGCGGGCCTGGGTGAAGGCGAACACCACGCGGACCTCGCCGCCCTGCGCCCAGGCCAGCCCGGGCACGCCGTCCAGCAGCGCCAGCCGGGCGGACTTGGCCCCCCCGGCGAATATGCCGGCCACCTGTGCCGCCCCGCGGGCCAGCGGGGTCGCGCCGATCTGCACCGCGGCCTCGTCGGCGCTCAGCTCCGCGTCCGGGTCGAGCAGGGTGAGCAGCGCCTCGAAGTCGCCGTCCCGGGCGGCGGCCAGGAACGCGCGGACCACTTCGCGCTGCCGGTCCCGGCCGGCCTGCACCGGGCCGCCGGTGCCCTGCACCCGGCGGCGGCCCCGGCTGGCCAGCTGCTTGGCCGCGTCCGGGGACCGGCCCAGGATGGCGGCGATCTCCCCGAACGGCACGGCGAACATGTCGTGCAGCACGAAGGCCAGCCGCTCGGCCGGCGCCAGCGTGTCCAGCACGACCAGCATGGCCTGGCCGACCGAGTCGGCCAGCACCGCCTCGTGCTCGGGGGCGGCGCCGTCGCCCCCGGTAGCGGCCGGCTCGGGCTGGAGCCCGCCGAGCGGTTCCTCGCGCCGGGAGGAGCGGGACCGCAGCATGTCCAGGCATACCCGGGCGACGACCGTGGTGAGCCAGCCGGCCAGGTTCTGCACCGCCTCGGCGTCGGACCGGCTCAGCCGCAGCCAGGCCTCCTGCACCGCGTCGTCCGCCTCGCTGGCCGAGCCGAGCATCCGGTAGGCCACCGCGCGCAGCTGGGCCCGCTGGGCCTCGAACCGCTCCGCCAGCAGGTCCTGGGCGTCCGTCACCTTTTGCCTCCCTGGTCCGTCGTAGCCTTGACGATCCAATCCGCGAAGACGTGACACGACCTTAGGAGCAATGATGACGTCGCAGCTCAGCGTGGTGGTCTACCCGGTCAAGGACCTGGCCGCGGCCAAGGCCGTCTACCAGGCGCTCCTCGGGGTGGAGCCCTACACCGACGCGCCGTACTACGTGGGCTTCCGGCTCGGCGGGGTCGAGCTGGGGCTCGACCCCAACGGCCACGCCCAGGGGGTGACCGGGCCGGTCGGCTACTGGCCGGTGGATGACATCGAGCAGAGCCTGGCCGCCCTGGTCCAGGCGGGCGCGACCGTGCAGCGCCCGGTCACCGACGTCGGCGGCGGGATGCTGATCGCCTGCGTGCAGGACGCCGACGGCAACGTCACCGGGCTGAGGCAGGCGCCCTGACCGGCGCGGGATGGCCCGGCACGGCGGCCGGGGCGGCATGCCTGCCTCAGGGCTTGCGGGCCACCCCGCCGTAGTTGGACAGCTCACGGGTGCGCCCCAGATCGCCGGTGCCGGGCCGCCACCGGTGCAGTTGCACGAGGCCCGGCTCTGCCAGTTCCAGCCCGTCGAAGAACCGGCTGACCTGGGCATGGGTGCGCATGGTGAGCCGGACGGGCGCCTGGGCGTTGTACTCCCGGGTGGACCGGGACATCTCCTCGGTGGCGATGTCGCTGGCCGGGTGCGCGATGACCAGGTAGCTGCCGGACGGGACGGCCGCCAGCAGCCGGCCGACGAGGGCGTGCGGGTCATCCTCGTCGGGCAGGCAGTGCAGCACGCCGAGCAGCATGACGGCGACCGGCCGGCCGAAGTCCAGGGTGCGGGCCGCCTCCTGGAGGATCGCGCTGGTGTCGCGCAGGTCGCCGTCGATGTAGTCGGTCGCGCCTGCGGGTTGCTGGTCAGCAGGGCCCGGGCGTGCGCGAGGACGATCGGGTCGTTGTCCACGTACACCACGCGGGACTCCGGCGCCGTGCGCTGGGCCACCTCGTGGGTGTTGTTGGCTGAGGGCAGGCCGGTGCCGATGTCGAGGAACTGCCGGATGCCTTCCTCGGCGACCAGGTAGTGCACCACCCGGCCGAGGAACGCCCGCTGGGCCTGGACGCTGACGGTGATGCCCGGGAAGGCGGCCCGCACCTTCTCGGCCGCCTCACGGTCAGCCTGGTAGTTGTCCTTGCCGCCCAGCCAGAAGTTGTACACGCGGGCAATGTGCGGGACGTTCGTGTCCAGCGAGGCGACCTCGCTGTCTGGCTCCAGCCCGCTCATCGGCAGCCTGCCTTCCCGGAATGATGCGTTACCGGCCAGTTCTACCCGACTTGCCGGGGCGGGCGGAGCCAATCCCGATGGAGGGCGCGGATGCATCGTGGCAGGCGGGAGAAGCGCAGCACGCCGTCGTTGATCCGGCCGTACCGGAGGGTCAGCAGGTCGTGAGCGTAGCTCATGCCGAGCCGCCACGGTGCCCGCGAGCCGGCCCGCGGGAACTGAGTCGATGGACCGGAGCACGTAGCCGGCCGAGAAGTCCAGCAGCGGCCGCCGGGTGATGCCCGGGTCGTCGCTGACCGGGACGCACGTGTCGTACCCGCGGGAGTCCAGGTAGCCCAGCAGCCGGCAGGTGAACTCGCTGACCAGGTCGGCCTTCAGCGTCCACGACGCATTGGTGTAGCCGATGGTGAACGCGAAGTTCGGCACGCCGCTCAGCATCATGCCCTTGTAGGCCATGGTCTCGGGCAGGCTGACCTCCCGGCCGTCCACGATCAGCCGCGCGCCGCCGAAGGCCAGCAACTGCAGGCCGGTCGCGGTCACCACGAGGTCGGCCGCCAGTTCCTCCCCGGACTCCAGCCGCAGCCCGCCCGGGGTGAACCGGTCGATCCGGCCGGTGACGACCGAGGCCCGCCCGGCCCGGATGGCCTGGAACAGGTCGCCGTCGGGGACCAGGCACAGGCGCTGGTCCCAGGGGTTGTAGGCCGGGTTGAAGTGGGTGTCCACGTCGTATCCGGGGGGCAGCTGGCGGATCGACAGCGTGCGGATCCAGCTGCGGACCAGCTCCGGCCGGCGGCGGCTGAGCCGGTAAATCGCCGCCGCGATGAGCACGTTCTTCCAGCGGGTCAGCGGATAGGCGCGGCGGGCGCCGAGCATCGCGGTCAGCCGGCTGGCGATCGGGTCCTCGGCGGGCAGCGTCAGGATGTAGCTGGGGGAGCGCTGCAGCATGGTCACGTGCCCGGCGGTGGCGGCCAGGGCGGGCACCAGGGTCACGGCCGTGGCGCCGCTGCCGATCACGACGACGCGCCGGCCCGCGTAGTCCAGGTCCGCGGGCCAGCGCTGCGGGTGCACGACCTGGCCACGGAAGTCGCCGAGGCCGGCGAACTCCGGCTGGTAGCCCTCGTCGTAACGGTAGTAGCCACTGCACATGAGCAGGAAACCGCAGGTGATCTCGGTCGTCCCGGCGCCCTGGGTGGCGTGCACCGTCCAGCGCGCGTCCGCGCTGGACCATGAGGCGCGGGTCACCCGGTGCCCGAACCGGATGTGCCTGCCGATCCCCGCTTCCGCCGCCGTGGCGCGGACGTAGTCCAGGATGGCCGGCCCGTCCGCGATCGCGCGGGCCTGCGTCCACGGGCGGAACCGGTAGCCGAGCGTGTGCATGTCCGAGTCCGACCGCACGCCCGGGTAGCGGAACAGGTCCCAGGTTCCGCCGATGGCGTCCCGGGCCTCCAGGATCGCGTAGCTCTTGCCCGGGAACGCGGCCTGCACATGGTGCGCGGCGCCGATTCCGGACAGCCCGGCCCCGACGATCAGGACGTTGACGTGCTCGGTCACGGAGCGTCCGCCGCACCGGGGCCCCGGGTGGCGGCCAGCGCGTCGCGGATGTGCCCGTCGATCAGCGTGACCAGCGCGGGCCACGCGCCGCGCGGCAGGTCGTGGCCCATCCCGGGCATCGTCTCCAGCCGGGCGCCGCTGATGGCCCGGGCCGTGGCGGCTCCGCCGGTCGGGTGGACCATCCGGTCCCGGTCACCGTGGATGACGAGCGTGGGCGCCGTCACCGCGCGCAGCTCGGTGGTCCGGTCCGCGGTGGCGATGATGGCGCCGAGCTGGCGCCCGCGGCCGGCGTTGAACGGATCCCGGCTCCACGCCAGGGTGGCCAGGTCACGCACGGCCGCCTCGTCGAACGGGTAGCCCGCCGAGCCGATGTGCCGGAAGATGCGGACCGCGCCGTCCACGTACTCGGCCTCGCCGTGCGGGGGCCGGGACAGCATCAGTCGCCAGGTGGACAGGGCCGGGCGCCCGGTGCGCGGCGCGCCCGTGGTGGACATGACCGAGGTGAGGGACTGCACCCGGGCGGGGTAGCGGGCGGCGACGCTCTGCGCGATCATGCCGCCCATCGAGATGCCGACCAGGTGGGCGGAGGGCAGGCCGAGCGCGTCGAGCAGCCCGGCCGTGTCCGCGGCCATGTCGGCCAGCCGGTACTGGCGCGGGTCCCAGCGCTTGCGCAGCATGGCCAGCGGGCGCGGCGGGGGGAAATCCAGGTGCGACGACCGGCCGACGTCGCGGTTGTCGAAGCGGGTGACCAGGTAGCCGCGGCCGGTCAGCAGCTCGCAGAACTCGTCCGGCCAGCTGTGCAGCTGCATGCCGAGCCCGGCCACCAGGACCACCGGGATCCCGGCCGGATCACCCAGCTGCTCGTAGGCGAGCGAGATGCCGCGCCCGACGTCCGCGGTCCGCTCGGTCATGCTGCCATCCGCACGCTCTCCGGGGTCACGGCTGGCCCTCCTGGTTGCTGGTACGCATGTGTACCAGGTTACGGTACGCCCGTGTACCATCTGGGGCAAGAGCGCCCGTCCTGGAGGGCAAGAGCGCCCCGTCCTGGAGGGATAGCCTGACGACCGTGACCACCGCGCAGCCCTCCGTGGCCCTCGCCACGGCGGAGGCGCCTGCCGAGTTCCGCCGGCGGCTGCTGGCCGGCATGGCCGAGGCCATCCGGGAGCGCGGTTTCCGCGAGTCCACGGTGGCCGACGTGGTCCGGCACGCGCGCACCTCGCGGCGGACGTTCTATGAGCACTTCGACGGCAAGCAGGCGTGCTTCATCGCCCTGCTGCAGGAAGCCAACGCGGAGATGGTGCGGCAGGTGGCCGCCGCGGTCGACTCGCAGGCCCCCTGGGATGCCCAGGTGCGCCAGGCCATCGAGGCCTGGATCGCCTGCGCGCAGTCCGACCCGGCTATCACGCTGAGCTGGATCCGCGAGATCTCGTCGCTCGGTGACGCGGCCCGGCAGGTGCAGCGCGAGCTGCTCGAGGCGTTCGTCGTGCTGGTCCAGCGGCTCACCGACACCCCGGAACTGCGGGCCGCGGGGATCGTGCCGCCGCCCCGGCCGTTCGCGGTCATGCTGCTCGGCGGGCTCCGCGAGCTGATCGCCACGACCGTGGAGGACGGCGGCGACATCGGGGATATTGCCGAGATCGCCGTCCAGGCCACCCGGGCGATGCTCGGCCCGCGGGGCTGACCTGCTGCCTAGCCGGGCCAGCCGACGCCGAGGACATGCGGCTGAGCGTTGAGGCAGTTCAGCGTGATGTCCTGGCCCGAAAGCCGGGTGTACTCGTGATCCGTGTAGATCGTGACGGACAACTGATCGCCGTCATAGTGCAAGCGGCCAATCCGGATGACATTCGGGTCATGACGGCTGCATCGGCGTAACGCTGACCGGGCGATGGCCGGCGTCGTATGCGGCCTGAAGATGACGTCGGCCAGGTAGGGCGCTGAGCACTGCCCGGCACACGCGATCACCGCACTGTGGCACGCCGTCACGGCCACCGACGCAAGCAGCGCGCCGCCGGTCATCAGGAGCCCGGCGGTCCGGATGGGCGTCACGGGTCCCATCCTCCTCGCGCCGGGGGGCTGCGTCTGCCGGTACCCGGTCTCACCTGTCGCCCGCTGGGTCCGGTGCGGTGTGGGCGGTGCGATTGGCCTCGGCGAGCGCGGCGAGCAACGGGCCGACTTGTTGCCCGTCCTGGGCCGGGTGGCGGAACCCGCTGTCGTGGTGGATGGTGTACCGGGTGCGCCGCCCGGTGCGGGTGCGGGTGAGGTAACCAGCGGCTTCCAGGTCGGCCACGATGGCCTGGACGGTGCGTTCGGTCAGTCCCACAGCGGCGCTGATGTCCCGGATCCGGGCGTCCGGGTTGCGGGCGATCTCCACGAGCACGTGCCCGTGCCCGGTCAGGATCGTCCAGCTGCCGCTGCCGTCACGGTCACTCATGCCTCCTGATTGTACAACTCATGAGTGTAATCACGCGGGAGAAAAAGCATGAGATTTTTCTCGTGCTTCTATTGACACTCTTCTGGGTGAGTCCGATCCTGGTAACGGCCCGGCCGGGTGACCCGCCCCCGCCACGCATGGCGCAGGCGGAGCGGCGTCCGGCAGCAACACCCGGCCAATGGTGTTCACAGCCGCGGGAGGTGACGCAGATGCGTGACGGCAGGTTCCCCTGTGAGGTGGTGCGCGGCTTCCCCTGTGAGGTGGTGCGCGGCGTGCCGGTCGTGACCGCGCCGGGCGAGATCGACATGAGCAACTCCCCGGCCCTGCGCTCGGCCCTGCTGGAGGCGGCGGCGCACGGGACGGTCGTGCTGGACATGACCGGGACCCAGTTCTGTGATTCGTCCGGGCTTCATGCCCTGCTGGCCGCGCACCGGCGCGCCCAGGCTGAGGGTGGCGAACTGCTGCTGGCCTCCTCCGCCATCGCCGTTCTCCGCGTTTTCCAGATCACCGGCATCGACCTCGCGGTCCCCAACTTCACCAGCCTGGATAAGGCCTTTGCGTACCTCTCCGCCAACGGGCCGGACGGCCGCCAGCCCCTGGACGGCCATCCGGGGCCGTCTGGGGCGTAGTTACTGGCCACTGTGGGCCCCAGGGGTGCGGAGCTGCGGCACTGTCACGCAGGCTGGCCGTCGGCCTGGCGCCCCAGGGCAGCCACCCGGCAGGGCGGAAATCGGTGTGTGAGCTGGTGCGCCGCCAGGGACTCGAACCCCGAACCCGCAGATTAAGAGTCTGCTGCTCTGCCAGTTGAGCTAGCGGCGCGTCGTGCCGGGCCATGCTACGACGTGCCGGGCCGTACAGCAAACCGAGAGGCCGGGTGCCGCGGAGTGCCGCCCGGTGCCGGGGTGTACCGCGACATCCGAGCGAACATGGAGCGAACATCGCTGCCGAAAGGTCTAGACCACCCAGGCCCGGACGTCCGGGCCTGGGCCGGTAAAGGTATAGACGCGATGGACGTAATACCCGTTAGCCGTGCCCAGAGTCTGGCGGGAGCGGCCGGCACGGTCCGTGATCCCTGCTGGCAGTGGCCCTGATCTGGCCTGGACACCAGGCCCGCGTACCTGGATACCAAGAGGCAGCGTAAGCCCTCAGAACGTCCGCTCTGGTGGATCAGCAGGCCTGGATGCGCCCCGGGCCTCCGCGGCAGGTCGCGGTACAGAGCCTCCGGGGACGCGGGCAGCGGCCCGCTCAGTCCCCTTCCCCCTTGAACGGCATCCAGCTTCCCCTCCGGAGCGACGTCGGCACTGGCAGCACCGCCAAGACGACGCTATCCGCACCAGTGCCTGGTCGCCCCGCGCCAGGTTCCCCATGCGAGGTACCGGACGCATTCCGCAGGAGGAGCGGTCTGTAAAACCGTCGGCTTAGCCTACGCTGGTTCGAACCCAGCACCTGCCACTACCTGCGGAAACGGCCCGTGAGCTGGGAATTCCCCGTCTTGCGGGCCTTCTTGTTATTGTGCCGCCGTGTTTCGTGATGTGCCGCTGTGAGCCGCTGCGTAGCAGTGATTACGGACATATGGGCGGACGGATTCGGGGCGGAGCCAGCGGTTCACCGAACCGCTGGCTCCGGGTTTCGATGGCGCACTGCCCTCAGCGAAGAGCCCGCCAGGCTCGCGGGCTATCGCTGGCCGGTCAAGGGTCCGACCCGCGGAATCCACCGGCAGGCGCGACACCCTGCTGATATCGGAGGGATTCGCTCCGGGCTGACCACACCGGGCAGGAGCCCTCGACTGCTGCTCTGCGTATGGGCGGCAGCACGCGACGACCGGCCACGGATAACCAGCTGCCAGCTGGCCGATGCTGCGCCAGCTTCCGCCGTGTCAACCTCTGACTGACCTGGGATGCACCTGCAGCGGACCTGGCATGCACCTCGGGATGGCACCGATGACGGCGAGCGGTCAAGACGAACCCGTGACCTGCGCAGTCCTGATGACACAGCCGCTACACAAAGGCCCACCCCCGCGTCCTGATAGCCCGGTTGGTTAAGCGGGGCGCTGGCACCGGAGCACAAGCCATGCCGGCCAGGATCTACCACGGCGCCAACCAGGCGCGTGGCGATGACCGGCAGCTGCTATGCCGAACGGATCGGGCTGACATGCGACACCAGACCCAGTTGCGGGTTGATGTCGGCGGGCGGACCGACCCCATACCCCCCACATTGCTCTATACACTCCAGCGCCGAGATTGATCTCCGACAGACGGACGGGTCGTATGCCCTGTGACGTGCGGAAACGCTGCCTGCCGTCGAGGGCAGCTGCTGGTCCGGAGTCACTCAGGAGCCAGAGCCAGGCTGGACGGCCAGCGGAACCGACTCGAATCCCCATGAAAACCGACTTGAACCCCCATGGCGCAGTGAACGGCCGCGGTCCGGTGTACTGCAAGCGAATCGCCAGCCTGTGCACTGGACCGGGCGCCGGCTTCCGCGAAGGTCCCAAGAGCTTCAATCACGCGAAGTGATCGATCACATCGTCGTTAACCAGGCTAATGCGCGCCGAACGCCGAATCCGCGCTCGGCACGTTGATGAATTTTGGCGCCATAGTAGCGTGCCAAAGTGCCGATATGTGCGGGCGAGAACTCATGAACGCGCCCTGAAAGCATACGACCACCCGCATCCGCTTTGCTCACCCAGCGACCGGCTTGGCAACGGCTGGTGACCAGCTGGCAGACGCTCAGGCGGCTCAGATGATCAGTCGGAATGGTTCTCGATCCGAGCCCGTTCGAGGTTGTGCCGCGAGGTCAGCGTGTCCGGGTGGTCGGCGCCCAGGACCCGCTCGCGGTCGGCCAGCGCCTGCTCGTACAGCGGGACGGCCTCGCCGAGCCTGCCCGCCAACCAGTAGGCGTACGCGAGGTAGTTCCGCGAGGTCAGCGTCTGCGGGTGGTCGGCGCCCAGGACCCGCTCGCGGTCAGCCAGCGCCTGCTCGAACAGCACGACGGCCTCGTCCAGCCTGCCCTCCGTCTCATAAGCGGCGGCGAGGTTGTGCCGCGAGGTCAGCGTCTGCGGGTGGTCGGCGCCCAGGACCCGCTCGCAATCGGCCAGCGCCTGCTCGCACAGCGGGACCGCCTCCAGCCTGCCCGCCAACCAGTAGGCGGACGCGAGGTAGTTCCGCGAGGTCAGCGTGTCCGGGTGGTCGGCGCCCAGGACCCGCTCGCGGTTGGCCAGCGCCTGCTCGAACAGCGGGATGGCCTCGCCCGGCCTGCCCTCCGACACATAGGCGGCGGCGAGGTTGTGCCGCGAGGTCAGCGTGTCCGGGTGGTCGGCGCCTAGGACCCGCTCGCGGTCGGCCAGCGCCTGCTCGTACAGCGGGACCGCCTCGCCGAGCCTGCCCGCCGCCTGGTAGGCGTACGCGAGGTTGTGCCGCGAGGTCAGCGTCTGCGGGTGGTCGGCGCCCAGGACCCGCTCGCAGTCGGCCAGGGTCCGGGCGCCGACGTTGATGGCGCGGCTGAGGTCGGCGGCTGCCCGCAGCTGCCGCACAGCCCAGGAGCGCGCCCGCAGTAGCCGCAGCGCCAGGTGGCGGTCACCGGCGTCCGCCTCCCACAATGCGTCGAGCTGAGCGGCGAGCCGGGCGCCGTCCTCCCGCCGGGACCACGCCTGCTCCTCGGAGAACAGCTGCGGCTCAAGCAGGTTCAGTGCCGCGGTCACCGTGCTGGCCCAATGGCCGCGTGCCTGGTCCCGTTCCCGCAGGACCCGCGCCAGCAGCCGGTGCATGATCACCGCGTCACCGGTGACTGACCATTCCAGCAGCGACCCGGCCACGCAGCGCTCGACCGCCGCGTCCACCTCCCAGTTACGCCGCCGGCTCCGCCGGGGCCAGGACACGGCCAGCCGCCGTCCTCGCCGGGCCTGCGGGAGGCCGTCCAGAAGGCCGCGGGGGACCCCGTCCGGGGACAACGCTGCCAGGATCCGCAGCAGCCAGCCGGTCAGCCCCGCCGGGTCGCCGGCCTCGGTGGCCTGGACCGACAGCAGCAGCGCCGCGCCGGTCGCATGCGGGTAGTCCTCGCCGGCGCCGCGGCCCAGCAGTTCCCAGACCGGTACCTGGCGCAGCCGCTCCAGGTACGCCGGGTACGTCAGGTGCTGACGGCCGATAGTTGCGGCTGCCTGGGCCAGGCCAAGAGGCAGGTCTCCCAGCTCCTGCGCGACCGCGTCCGCGCCATCGTCATCGGCCAGCCCCGTCCTCGCCCGCAGGAAAACAGCCGACTGCGACCGCGTGAACGCCGACACGTCCACAGCCTGACCAAACCCAGCGAAGGCCCGATCCGTAGTCGTGACCACCACCTGGGTGCCGCCCGTAGCAGGCAGGAACGGCCGCAGCCCGTCCGGGTCGGTCGCGTTGTCGAGCACCAGCAGACCCTCCCCAGCCCGTGCCTGCAGACATGCTCGCAGCCGCCGCGCGGACTCCAGCGAATCACCCTCCGGGTCAGCGACCCCCAGCCCTTCCGCCACCCGCATGAGCCCGTCCAGCAGCACGTCCCTGGTCTCGGCGTTCACCCACCCGACCAGCCCCCACCCCTCGCCCACCCGGGCTCGGGCATAGGCAGCCGCGACCTGCGTCTTCCCCACCCCCCGCAAGCCCGTCACGGCGCACACCACAGCCACCCGCCCGCCACCAGCAGCGGCAGCCAGCCGGTCCAGGATCTCCCGCACCACGAACGCCGCCGGCTCCCGCGGGATCTCCCCGACCACCACCTGACCCGGCCGAACCTGCACGCCGGAACGGCTATCGGCCGGCAACGCGAAAACGGACGGGCCACGGGCGGCCCCGCTGACCGCGCCTTGACTCAGGGTCCGGCGAACCGGGACGGCAACCAGGAAACAGCCAGCCAAGAAGACGACTGACGGCACGGCCATCCAATTGGTCGGCCACCACCAGCGGAACTGCGAGTCACCCGCGTGAAGCGCCACCAGGACCGCCGGGATGCCGACGATGAACGCGGTACCCACCGCAATCACGCCCCAGGCGTGAGCGGAGTCAACCCTCCTGTCAAAAGGCCATCGCACACCGGCACATTACCGACAACGGCCAATAGGCCAGTTCGACAACGGGCAGCACGACCAGCAGCACCGCCATGACACGCCTCTGCGCCGCAACGTGCACACCTGACAGCTACTGCCCGATACGACCAGGCAGATGAAGAACACCGAAACCCGCGCCACGGCGGACGGCGCGACAAAGCGATCCATATGGGCGCTACCCCTGACCCGGTTCCAAGCATCCGTCGGCGTGCAGATAACGGCGGGACTGTGCACGTTCTCCCTTGACGGGACTGTGCAGCGAACGGTGTTTCCGGCCCGACACGCCGGGCTGAGGTCCGGCGGGATGGGCACTGTGAGTGATGACATCGGATGCTATGAATCCGCACAAGAGGGACACGAGCGACGAGCCGGCGGGGCGGCGGCTCTCGCCGGAGCAGGCCGCCGCAGCGGCCATGGTGGCTGAGGCCCGGCAGCGGGGCCTGGAGCTGACCGGCCCGGATGGGCTGCTGAAGCTGTTCACCAAGAATGTGCTGGAAACGGCACTGAACGAAGAGATCGCTGAGCACCTGGGCTATGAGAAGAACCAGGCTGACCGGGGGCGCCAGTCCGCGAATGTGCGCAACGGCGCCCGGGCCAAGACGGTTATCTCCGATGCGGCGGGTGAAGTCCGCATCGGCGTTCCCCGTGACCGGGAAGGGACTTTCGAGCCGCAGATCGTCAAGAAGAGGCAGCGCCGGCTCGGCGATGTGGACGAGATCGTGCTGTCGCTTTATTCGAAGGGGCTGACCACGGGAGAGATCTCGGCGCATTTCGCTGAGATCTACGGTGCGTCTATTTCGAGGGAAACCGTGTCCCGGATCACCGAGAAAGTCGTGGCCGAGATGCAGGACTGGGCTGCCCGGCCGCTGGACGCGGTGTATGTGGCGATCTTCATCGACGCCATCGTGGTGAAGGTCCGGGACGGCCAGGTGGCCAACCGCCCTGTCTACGCTGCCATAGGCGTCACCGTAGACGGGCGCAAGGACGTGCTGGGCCTGTGGGCCGGCACTGGCGGCGAGGGCGCCAGGTTCTGGATGAGCGTGCTGACCGACCTGAAGAACCGTGGGGTGCGGGATGTGTTCTTCCTGGTGTGCGACGGGCTGAAAGGCCTGCCCGAGGTGGTCGGCAACGTGTGGCCGCTCGCCATTGTCCAGACATGCATTATCCATCTCATCAGGAACACGTTCCGGCTCACCTCCCGCAAGGACGCAGACGCGATCAAGCGGGACATCAGGCCCATCTACACCGCGCCGAATGCGGACGCGGCGTCCGCAGCGCTGGACGAGCTGGACGAGAAATGGGGTGATAAATATGGGGCGATGATCCGGCTGTGGCGCAATGCATGGAACGAATTCATCCCGTTCCTCGACTACGACACCGAAATCAGGAAGGTAATCTGCTCCACGAATGCGATCGAATCCCTGAACGCCCGCTACCGGCGCGCGGTGCGGGCCCGGGGCCACTTTCCCAGCGAGCAGGCCGCACTGAAGTGCCTGTATCTTGTGACCCGCAGCCTGGACCCGACTGGGACCGGCCGCACCCGGTGGACGATGCGCTGGAAACCCGTTATCAACGCCTTCGCCATCACGTTCGGTGACCGCTGGCCGGCCGCCGAGACCTACTAACCGACCACGCCGGAAACACCGTTCCTGAGACAGTTCCCCGCTTGATCCGAATGTCACTCAGGGTGATCGCCGACCGCCGCGATTGGACCCTGCGGGGCGGGATGGGGTGGAGGTGGTCAGCTGGCGAGCGCGGGAGGTATCGCGCGGTGAGGTGGGCAGAGAGGGTGCTCGCGCTGGGTGCCCGGGCCATCGTTGGGTTGCTGCCAGCGGAATCTTCGGTCTTGCGCCAGAGGCGAGGTGAGAGTATGAGGGGTGCTGTGCCGATGATCAGCGCCACGCCTAACCCATGGGCGGCGCTTCCGCGTTATCCTCCGTATGCGCTCCCCGGCGATCAGTCATGCCTGCAGGCGTTCAACAAAAGGCTAGCGGCGGATTCGCCGCATTACATCGACCTGACGCTGCCCCCAGAGCCGATCATCGGGCTGCATGAGGCACCAGTCGTGCTGCTGTCGGCCAACCCCGGCAGGGCTCCCGGCGACTACGTGCACTACCGGCAGCCGGGCGCGACGGGCCGTTCGCTGGAAGACGCCGGGTCAGCGAGTGGCACCCCGGTCCGCTGGCTTCACGACGATGCTGCGAGTAGTCCTGGTGGCCTCTGGTGGCGGAAACTCCTGCGTGACCTCTGGCGCGTGGGATACGAGTACAGCGACCTCGCTAGGTTGGTCCTGCTCATCGAGTTCCACGGCTACCACTCGCAGAAGTGGAAGCCACTGCCGGCCATCCTGCCCTCCCAGCAGTACGGTTTTGATCTGGTCAGCCAGGCCATCGACCGTGGTGCGGTGATGGTCATCCTGCGGACTGAGAAACCGTGGAAGGTCGCAGTTCCCCGGCTTGGGTCATATGCGAGGCTGGCAGTGGCCAAAGTCCCTCTGGTGTCTGCGGTAAGTCGTGGCAATTTGCAGGCTCCGGACTTCGACATGGTCTGCGGTGTGCTGGGGGCGCCAGCCAGCCCCGAGAGGCCTCGGGGCTCCATTCCCTGGCCATCCCTGCCATAGCCGTCGGCCCGGGGCAGCAGGATCGTGTAAGGGTGATCCCTGGGCTGTCAGGTCTGACGTGACCATCACTCAGCTGAAAGGTCGCGGCCCGACACGGCGACACAGCCGGTACTTAAGTGATCACTATTGGTGGAATCATGATTCCCTGTCCTTGTCCGCGACGGGAGGCATCGCTGACACCCGTGCCCTGTCGAAGGGATGGAAGGCCGAGAGGTGCCCGGGGCGCCCATCGGTGTGCCAAAGGGCTGCCGTGCATCTCACGGGTCCACCTGCGTGGCCGCCTGGAAGCCGCCGGTCATGGTCCGCGCAGGACTGTGATGGGCCTTCCTGGACCTGCCGCCGGCCCGGGTTGCCCCGGCACTGCTCCAGGTGTGGGGTCAAATATCGAACCGCCAGGATCATGATGCCAGTGGTGCCCGGACACAGCGCGTTATGAGGCCTGTGGTCAGAGTCCGGCGTCGGCCGCCGAGGCCCGCCGCAGGCCGGCTAGCTGGGTGCGGATCGCGCTGGGTGGCCGTCCGCGCAGGTTGAGCGGCGGGTCGAGCATGCCGAGGACCGTTGCTTCGGTTTCACCGAGGCCGTCTGCGTCGGGCACGGGCACGGCGTTGACCCGTAGATGGATGCTCATCCACTCCGAGAGCTGGGGGTCATCTTCGGCGTTGAGGTGGAGCACGGGGCGGAGAATGGCGGCCAGGGTGCGCCGGAAGGTGGAGAACTCGGCGGAGCTGCCCAGGTGCATGCCCGTGATCCGGCCCCACAGCGTGTTGCTTGACTGCTTGCCGCTTGGCCACCGGGTAGCGCCAGCTTGCGCCGCTAGATCAGCCCGGCTGGTACCGGGTGCCCGAGCCCGCGGGACAGGTCAGTGGCTCCCTGCTCATCTGCCCACCACGAGTACAGGCCCGGCCCGAGCAGGTGTGCGTGCCGAGAATCCCGTCCACGGCTCTGACCAGCAGAGTTGCTCTCCCAGTCGTCCGGCCGTGATGATCACCGATTATGTGCCTGCGGTTCGTCTTCCTCCTGATCACGCGGGTCGCCGCGTGGCTGCGGCTGTCCCGGCGTGAGGAAACGTGGAAGACCGCAGAGATCTTGATCCTGCGCCATCAGCTCGCCATATTGCAGCGGCAGCAGCCGCGCCGCCCGAAGCTGAACTGGGCGGACCGGGCCCTGCTCGCGACCCTGCTCAGCGTGATACCGAAAGCCCGCCGCCAGGGGCTGCGGCTGCTGGTCACCCCGGACACGATCCTGCGCTGGCACCGCGACATCGTCCGCCGCCGCCGGGCCGCGCAGGTCCATGCGCGGCAAGACCGGCCGCCGGCGACCCGCCGGAACATCAGGGCCCTGGTCCTCCGGCTGGCCCGGGAAAATCCCGAATGGGGATACCGCAGAATCCACGGCGAGCTGGCCGGCCTGGGAGCGAAAGTCGCAGCGTCCACCGTATGGGAGATCCTCAAGGCAAGCGGCATCGACCCCGCCCGGCGGGTCGGGCCGACCTGGTCACAATTCCTGCGCTCCCAGGCCGAGGCGATCCTGGCCTGCGATTTCTTCACGGCCGACCTGATCGACGGCACCCAGGCCTACGTCCTGACCGTGATCGAGCACGCCAGCAGGCGTATCCGCATCCTGGGGGTCACTCCCCATCCCACCGGGGAGTGGACAACCCAGCAGGCCCGCAACCTGAGCATGGACCTCGGCGAACAGGCACATCGGATCAAGTTCATGATCCGCGACCGCGGATCGAACTTCACCGCCGCGTTCGACGCGGCCCTGGCCGACGCCGGGATCCGGACCGTGCTCTGCAACGTGGCAACGCCCCGCATGAAAGCGTGTCAGCGATCACGAAATTGAGCAGTGAGGGGCGTGCTGCGATCACGTAATTGACCACCCCGATCACGTTATTGACCATGGTCAGGACGTGCGTGTCGGGGTGGACCTGGTCATCGGGAAGTCAGGATGATTCCCCCGTCGAGGGACGGGGGCCCGATGGCGAGGAGGACGTTCGACGTGATCGATATCTGCGAGATCTTCACGCACTGGCATGCGGGCCGGTCGAAGAACGAGATCGCCGGCAGCCTGGGGCTGTCGCGGAACACTGTCCGCAAGTACCTGGCCGCGGCGGAGGCCGCGGGCATGGCACCGGGCGGCCCGGCGGTCAGCCAGGAGGAATGGGCGGGGCTGGCGCGGGCGTGGTTCCCGGAGCTGGCGGATACGCGGCTGCGGCAGGTGACGTGGCCGGCGATCGGGGAGCACCGGGATTACATCGTGGAGCAGCTGGCGGCCGGGGTGACGATGGCCACGATCCACCAGCGGCTGCGCGATGAGCGGGGGCTGGCGGTGTCGGTGGCGTCGCTGCGCCGGTATGTGGCGGCGAACCTGCCGGAGGAGGCCCGCCGGTCGCAGGTCAGGGTGCTGCGGCTGGTCCCGGCCGAGCCCGGGCAGGAAGCGCAGATCGACTACGGGCAGCTGGGCCGGTGGCTGACCCGGCGACCGGCGCGGCCGGCAGTGGTGAACGCGTTCGCGATGGTGCTGTGCTGCTCGCGGCACATGTTCGTCCGCCCGGTCATCAGCATGGACCAGCAGGCCTGGACCGAGTGCCACGTGGCGGCGTTCGGGTTCTTCGGCGGGGTGCCCGCGCGGCTGGTGCCCGACAACCTGAAGACCGGGG
The DNA here is from genome assembly GCA_963840195.1 of uncultured Actinomycetes bacterium. Classification (GTDB taxonomy): domain Bacteria; phylum Actinomycetota; class Actinomycetes; order Streptosporangiales; family Streptosporangiaceae; genus RYN-230. The sequence continues at coordinate 175,273 of CAWIYD010000009.1, read as the reverse complement.
TGGACCGGCCGGACCTGTATGACCCGAGGATCAACCGGTCCTATGCCGAGCTGGCCGCCCATTACGGCTGCCTGGTCGACCCGGCCCGGTCCCGGAAGCCCCGGGACAAGGCGCAGGTCGAGCGGCCGATGCCGTATATCCGGGACTCGTTCTGGCGGGGCCGGGAATTCGTCAGCCTGGAGCAGATGCAGGCCGAGGCCGTGCGGTGGTGCACCGAGGTGGCCGGGCAGCGGCACTGCCGGCCGCTGGACGGCGCCGCCCCGGCCGCGGTGTTCGCCGCGGCGGAGAAGGACGCCCTGGCGCCGCTGCCGGCGTCCCGTTCGTGCTGGCGGAGTGGTCGCGGTGCAAGGTCGGCCCCGACATCCACGTCAAGGTCGGCCGGACCTTGTACTCGGTGCCGTGGCGGCACATCGGCAAGACCCTCGATGCCCGGTCCACCGCCACGATGGTGCAGCTGTTCTCCGGCGGGGACCTGGTCAAGACCCATGTCCGCAAGCCGCAGGGCAAGCAGACCGACCTGGCCGACTACCCGCCGGAGAAGATCGCGTTCCATATGCGCACCCCGGCCTGGTGCCGGAAGAAAGCCGCCGAGATCGGCCCGGCCTGCGCCGCGCTGATCGGCGGGCTGCTGGAAGACAACGCCCTCTACCGGCTCCGCGCCGCCCAGGGCGTCCTGCACCTGGCCGACAAGCACCAGCCCGGCCGGCTCGAAGCCGCCTGCGCGAAAGCCGCCGCCGCCGGTGACCCGTCCTACCGGACCGTCAAGGGCATCCTCGCCGCCGGCACCGAGCTGCCCCCGTCCCCGCGCGCCGGGGACGGCGGAGCCGCCGCGTTCCTGCACGGCCCCGACGCCCTGTTCGCCGCGGACCCCCCGGCAACGTCGTCCCGCTGCGGCCCGCCACCCGCGGAACCGAGGCAGCGTCATGACCACCCTCACCACGCGCGCGGCCGCCGCGGCGCCATGCTCACCCGCCCCCCCCCCCCCCCACCCCAACCGCGCCATGACCACCACGATCGAGACCGGCGCCCTGGACAAGACCCTGCGGGCGCTGAAGCTGTCCGGGATGCTCGACACCATCGACGCCCGCCTGGCCCAGGCCCGCGCCGGGGAACTCGGCCACATCGAGTTCCTCCAGGTCCTCTGCGAAGACGAGATCTCCCGCCGCCACGCCATGTCCATCCACCGGCGGCTGCGCAGCGCCCGGTTCGAGGAACAAGCCACCCTCGAAGGCTTCGACTTCACCGCCTCCCCGAAACTGCCCGCCGCGCAGATCCGTGACCTGGCCGCCCTGCGGTGGCTGCAGGCCGGCGAGTCCGTGATCCTCTACGGCCCCGTCGGCGTCGGGAAAAGCCACGTCGCCCAGGCCCTCGGCCACCTCGCCGTCCGGCACGGCGCCGCCGTCCGGTTCCTCAAAACCAGCCGGGCCCTGGCCCACCTGGCCGGCGGCCGCGCCGACGGCACCTGGCACAAACGGCTCGGCGAACTCGCCCGCCCCGCCGTGCTGATCCTGGACGACTTCGCCATGCGCGAGCTCACCCCCGCCCAGGCCGACGACCTCTACGAGCTCATCACCGAACGGGCCGGCCCTCCCTCATCCTGACCTCGAACCGGGCACCGCAGGACTGGTACCCGCTGTTCCCCAACCCCGTCGTCGCCGAGTCCCTGCTCGACCGGCTCATCAACAACAGCCACCAGGTCTTCATGAACGGACCCAGCTACCGGCCCAACAAACGGCCCGGCCAGCGTGTCACCACGACAGCAAAGGAGGCCAGCCAGTAGAACAGGACAGGCCAGGCCCTGGTCAATTACGTGAGCAACACCCCTGCTCAATAACGTGACCGCCGACACCGATCGCCGAACGCTGGATCGGGGGATGCCCACGCCAGCTCCTGGATCGCACCCTTGTCTGGAACCAGGCTCATCTGCGGCGGATCCTGCGCGAATACGAGACCCATCACAATCAGCACCGGCCGCACCGCTCCCTACACGGCGCCGCGCCGCTGAAACCGCTACCCGAACCGGTGGATCTTGAGCAGTACCGGGGCCGAAGACGAACTCGCGCCAGTGGCACGATCAACGAATATCGCCTGGCCGGATGACGTGGACGAGGTTTTCGGCACGCACAGGATTCCAGAACTCGGCCACTGGTTTTGGCCTGGGCTTTTATGCGGCCCGTTCGTATTCGTTGATGAGGCAGCCGAGGACGGCCCGGCGCTTGATCCGGGTGGTTAACCTGACCGACCTGCCCTGACTCCGAAGTTGTCCCGGCTAGGGCTAGCCTGGCCGCGGCGGCGGTTCCAGGCCCAGACCGGGAGGCGGTTGGCTTGTCCAACAATCAGCCAAAGCAGAAGCAGCGCCGTCGTGGCCGCACGTGGCTGACGTGGATCGTGGTCATCGTCGTGGTGCTGGTCGGCCTCGACTTCGGGGCCAGGGCGTTTGCCGAGAGCAAGGATCGCTTCGTGCATCAGTCCTACCTTTCCGGCCAAGCCCAGCGTGTCGATCGCCGGGTGCCCGTTTCTGACCCAGGTTGCCGCTCGGGAGTTTCACCAGATCACGATCAGCTCGTCGGACATTAAGGAGGGACCGATCACGGTCACCAGCCTGCATGTGGTCGCGGACAGCGTGAAGGTAAATTCCAGCTTCAGCGGCGGTACTGCCGGGCCGGTGCACGGGACGGTACTGATCAGCCTTGGGGCCCTGGGGAACGCGTTGTCGGCGGCTGGCCCGCTGACCGGCTTCCTGGGCGGTGGCGGGCTGAAGGTCACCTCGGTCGGCAATACCGAGGTGAAAGGCAGCCTGAATCTGGCCGGGGGGCTCGTGTCCTGGTCGGCCACGTGGAAGGTGGTGGCGGCAGGGCCGGACGAGATCGAGCTGCAGCTGGTGTCGAGCAACGGGCTGCCATCGGGGCTGGCGAGCTCGGCACAGACCATCAAGCTGCCGCTGAAGTCGCTGCCTTTGGGGCTGCAGATGACCGGCGGGCTCAACTCGTCCTCGAACGGGATCAACGTAGACGTCAAGGCGGACAGCATCAGCTTCGGGAGCTAAATGAATGGGACGGAGCCGACGGCCCTGTGCCGGGCCAGAACTCGCGCACTGGCTCTGAGCTGGTGTTTTCTGCGTCATCAGGCTGCTCTCCGGTACTCGCTGATCAAGTCGTGGACGACCTGGCTGCGCTCGATCCTGTTGGGCTCGAATATTCGATCGTCGCGGTGACGTGCTTCTTCTCGTGGCAGCGTGGACCTGTCGTGCAGCGATCTGGTACTCGTGGGTGACCCCGCCGAGGACCTGTTTCCGGCGGATCCGGTGCTCGGCGAGGTTGATCTCCGGTGGCTGGGTGGGAGCCTGGGCTGGCGCGAGCTGGCCAAGGGAACGGTGCGGCCTGGCTGTGTTGTAATGCAGCAGGTACTCAGTCAGCACCCGGCGCAGGTGGTGCTCATTAACGATCAGCAGCCGGTCGAAGACCTCCCGGCGCAAGGTACCGATCATCCTTTCGCAGATCGCGTTCGCTCTCGGCGCCTGCGGTGGGCTGGTGAGAATCCTGATGCCCGCCGCCGTGAACACGGCGTCGAAGGAGCCGGTGAACTGGCCTATGTCGTGCAGCCGCGCGCCCGGGTCGTGTGCGATGCACAGCAGCACCCGGGCGTGGTTGGTCAGGAAGCTCCAGCTCGCCACCTCCTAGAACTAGCACACAATTTCTAGAAATGCATTGCTAGTTTCTGATTGCGAATGTAGATTGGGGGCAGGCAACCGGGGATCAGCCGCCGGAGGCGGCCAGGTGCCCCCGGGGTCACCGGAGGGAGCCGCCCATGGTAGGTGCCGGAGGTGATTTCGCCGGGCCAGATCCCTGGCCCGGCGAAATGCTGACCGAAGCGGCGACACGATGAATGCCTTCACCTCCCACGATCTCGAGTTGGGCGCGTGCTGGGGCAGCTGCCGGCGGGCGCATCCTGCTGACCACCCGCCACCGCGGCGTTGAACTGACGGTCCACTCCCGCGCATGGTCCTCGGTCCTTCCGGCTACGGCCCCGACGATGACGACCGACCCGTCGTCCAGCACTTGCACCTGGTCAGGCTCACTCCTAGCCGCCCCATCACCCGTCGCGCTGAGCGTCAATGAGGTCCCGGCACTTGGTCGAGTTCGCCCCGCAGGTCGTGTTCCGTCACCCCGTGGTGCGCTTCTGCGTCTACCACAGCACCCGCTCTCACAACAACCTCGGATTTATCGGGCGCTGGCGGCTGCGGATGACGCGGGCCAGCATTCCAGATCGGGTCGCGTGGCAATCGTGGATGGCTGTGCGCGGGCCTGATGACGCGGTGGCGAGCATCACCGCCTTTGCCGCCGTCCTCCTGGCTGTCCCGTACCGGGCGCACAGCGCTTTCTGGCTCGGTACCTGGCGGTTGCCCGCCAGCTCGCCACTGGTGATCTGCTGCCGCAGGATTTCCGCGGGCGGGGCATAGACCGGCTCGGGCGATCAAAAGTCGAGTCCTGGAGGCTTATGCAAAACTCCCCACGAAGATGATCAAGAAGCTCTGTGACCTGCGACGACGCGCCGAGGACGGCACAGCCTCAGAGGGTTTTGCATAAGCCTCCTGATGTCGTCCCCACGGCATGAACGCTAAGGAAACACGCCAGCCTTGGGGGTACCGGGCTGCATTTTGAGCATCACTATCCCGGCGTGCAGCCTGGAGTACATGCGTGCGTTCGCTGGTCCGCTGTGCGTTCGCTGGTCCGCCGCGGGCGTTCGCTCCCGGCGTAGCTGGGAACACTGCCCCCTTGGGGTGAGCGCCCTGGCGACGGGAACGTTTTAGTTGTGCGACATTCGCATGCGCAACGTCGCCCGGTGCACGGGCTAGCATGCGGAAGGGACGAGCAAGATTTCAGTTGCCTCGCCGGCCGCTCGGTGAGGGGGCGACGAGAATGTTCGAGAGGTTTACCGACCGGGCGCGGCGGGTTGTGGTCCTGGCTCAGGAAGAAGCCAGGATGCTCAACCACAACTACATCGGCACCGAGCACATCCTGCTCGGCCTGATCCACGAGGGTGAGGGCGTCGCGGCCAAGGCCCTGGAGTCGCTCGGCATCAGCCTGGAAGCGGTACGCCAGCAGGTCGAGGAGATCATCGGCCAGGGCCAGCAGGCGCCTTCCGGCCACATCCCGTTCACGCCGCGGGCGAAGAAGGTGCTGGAGCTGTCGCTGCGCGAGGCGCTGCAGCTCGGGCACAACTACATCGGCACCGAGCACATCCTGCTCGGCCTCATCCGCGAGGGTGAGGGCGTCGCCGCCCAGGTGCTGGTCAAGCTGGGCGCCGACCTGAACCGGGTCCGCCAGCAGGTGATCCAGCTGCTGCACGGCTACCAGGGCAAGGAGCCGGCCGCTGCGGGCGCGCCGTCGGAGCGGCACCGTCCACCTCGCTGGTGCTCGACCAGTTCGGCCGGAACCTGACCCAGGCCGCCCGCGAGGGCAAGCTCGACCCGGTGATCGGCCGGGAGAAGGAAATCGAGCGGGTCATGCAGGTGCTCTCCCGCCGCACCAAGAACAACCCGGTGCTGGTCGGCGAGCCCGGCGTCGGCAAGACCGCCGTCGTCGAGGGGCTGGCCCAGAAGATCGTCAAGGGCGAGGTGCCGGAGACGCTGAAGGACAAGCAGCTCTACACGCTCGACCTGGGCGCGCTGGTCGCCGGGTCCCGGTACCGCGGTGACTTCGAGGAGCGGCTGAAGAAGGTCCTCAAGGAGATCCGCACCCGCGGCGACATCATCCTGTTCATCGACGAGCTGCACACGCTGGTCGGCGCGGGCGCCGCCGAGGGCGCGATCGACGCCGCCTCGATCCTGAAGCCGATGCTGGCCCGCGGTGAGCTGCAGACCATCGGCGCGACCACGCTGGACGAGTACCGCAAGCACCTGGAGAAGGACGCCGCGCTGGAGCGCCGGTTCCAGCCGATCCAGGTGGCCGAGCCGACGATCTCGCACACCATCGAGATCCTCAAGGGCCTGCGGGACCGGTACGAGGCGCACCACCGGGTGTCCATCACCGACGACGCGCTGGTCGCCGCGGCGCAGCTGGCCGACCGCTACATCAGTGACCGGTTCCTGCCGGACAAGGCGATCGACCTGATCGACGAGGCCGGCTCGCGGATGCGCATCCGCCGGATGACCGCGCCGCCGGACCTGCGCGAGTACGACGAGAAGATCGCCCAGGTGCGGCGGGAGAAGGAGTCGGCCATCGACTCCCAGGACTTCGAGAAGGCGGCTGCGCTGCGCGACAACGAGAAGCAGCTGATCGCCAAGAAGGAAGCCCGGGAGAAGGAGTGGAAGGCCGGCGACATGGACGTCGTCGCCGAGGTGAACGAGGAGCTCATCGCCGAGGTCCTGGCCACCGCCACCGGCATCCCGGTGTTCAAGCTGACCGAGGAGGAGTCGCAGCGGCTGCTGCGCATGGAGGACGAACTGCACAAGCGGGTCATCGGCCAGAACGACGCCATCAAGGCGCTGTCCCAGGCCATCCGGCGGACCCGGGCCGGGCTGAAGGACCCGAAGCGCCCCGGCGGGTCGTTCATCTTCGCCGGGCCCGTCCGGCGTCGGCAAGACGGAGCTGTCCAAGACGCTGGCGGAGTTCCTGTTCGGCGATGAGGACGCGCTGATCCAGCTCGACATGAGCGAGTACATGGAGAAGCACACCGTGTCCCGGCTGTTCGGCTCGCCTCCCGGCTACGTCGGGTACGAGGAAGGCGGCCAGCTGACCGAGAAGGTGCGCCGCAGGCCGTTCTCGGTGGTCCTGTTCGACGAGATCGAGAAGGCCCACCCGGACATCTTCAACTCGCTGCTGCAGATCCTGGAGGACGGGCGGCTGACCGACGCGCAGGGCCGGGTGGTGGACTTCAAGAACACGGTGATCATCATGACCACCAACCTGGGCACCCGGGACATCTCCAAGGGCGTCTCCGTCGGTTTCGCCCGGCCCGGCGAGTCGAAGGGCTCGCATGACCGGATGAAGGCCAAGGTGCAGGAGGAGCTGAAGCGGCACTTCAGGCCCGAGTTCCTGAACCGCGTCGATGACACGATCGTGTTCCACCAGCTCAGCCAGGAGGAGATCGTCACCATCGTGGACCTGATGATCGCCAAGGTGGATGAGCGGCTGAAGGACCGCGACATGGGCCTGGAGCTGCTGCCTGCGGCCAAGACGCTGCTGGCCGAGCGGGGCTACGACCCGGTGCTCGGCGCCCGGCCGCTGCGCCGCACGATCCAGCGGGAGATCGAGGACGACCTGTCGGAGAAGATCCTGTTCGGCGAGCTGAAGGCCGGCCAGATCGTCACGGTCGATGTGGAGGGCACCGGGCCCGAAGCGCAGCTCACGTTCAAGGGCGTGCCCAAGCCCGGCGAGATGCCCGACGCGCCGCCCGCCGAGACCGGCAGCAAGGCGGCCGCCGGCGGGACCGACGGGCGCCTGACCAACGGCGAGTAGCACCACCGGTCCGGGAGTTGGCCCGCAGGTACCGGGTGCACCGGCGGCTGGTCCGGGAGGCTCTGACCTCTGCCTGGCCCGGGCCGCGTAAGGATCCAGCCCGGGTCGGGCTGGGAGGACAACTACCTGACTGACTGGACCGGCCGGGACTAAGAGCGCCCGGCAATAGGTGGGTCACTTGAGCCGCTTGGTCGTGGGTCTGGGGTCCCAGCGGTATCGGTGATGGGCGCGCTGGATGAGTGCGCGCACGGTGACGGACGCGGCGGCGAGGTAGAGGTAGAAGTCGACGATGGCAGCGTCGCGGTCGGTCATCCGGCGGAGTTTGCCGTAGCCGTTCATCCAGGAGTGGGTGCGTTCCACGGGCCAGCGCCGCCCGGCCTGGATAGGGGCGGGTGTGCGCCCTTGTGCGCGATCTGGGCGGCGGAGCCCGCTCATCGAGGGTCTGGCGGGTGGGCTGGCTGTGGTAGCCGGCGCGAGGTGGCAGGTGCGGTCTGCGGCAGCAGGCCGCCCAGCTGGCGGTGGGCGGCCTGCAAGGTGGGGGCCAGCAACGGCGAATCGTGGCGGTTGGCGCCCGCGGAGGCGATGCCCAGCGGGATGCCGTGGTGTAGGTGCCGAAAACCTATGCCACCAGGCGATATTCGTGGATGACGCCACCCACGCGGTCATGCCGCCGGACCGGAAATGATCCAAGTCGGGTGATGCCACCTTGTCCCGCTCGAAAATAGGATTCGGCAGGTGACCGACCTGGAGCCTCGCGATCATCTCCATAACAAGCAGAATCGGATGCGTCGGCGTGGTTGAGGAGCTGAACTGACCTGCGCCCGGTGGCGGCGCAGGTCAGCGCGAGGTCAATTCCAGGTATATCGGAGGGTACATCGCAGGTCGATGGCGGTCAGCGTGGCCATGGCCGGGCTGGTTTGGCAGGTGCCGCGGCGCGCCTGCCGCTTGCGGTCCGCTCGTGTCGCCCGGCGAGCACCGGGCCCGTCGGCGGACAGTCGGCGGGATCACGGCTGCAGCGGCGGGTGCTCCAGAGACGTGCCCAGCAGCAGTCGCGGATGGCAGGGTGACAACCGGAGAGTTGGACACACCAGGACTCAGCCGGACTTTATGGGACATGATCCAAAAGATGCGCCGCGCTGACCAGGCACACTCCGAAGCTAAGGACGCCAGGCGGACAAATGGCGGTTTTCACGCGGGGGAGAATGGAGAAGCCGCAGGTCAGCGGCCATTCCGATGGGCAGTAATGGGCGGTTTGTAAAACCGTCGGCTTAGCCTGAATCCACCGCGTAAATAGCTGCCGGGGGCGGCGCGTCGACGCGAAAGGTGCCCTCTGAGCTGGGACGATGGGAGTTGCTGAAGCTACCGTCGTCTAGCTGGAGAGGACACCTCGCAAGTGCGATTGTTGCACGAGCTGGCGAAGATCCACGCGACCTTTGACGACCCGCATCTCGTGTCGCACGCCGGGCTGGTCCCGGTCATGGCCCTGGCCCAGCGCGCTGGCCTGGAGGAACTGGCCGGGGAGCATGTCCGGATCACCCGGCCGTGCGGGGTGAACGCCCATCTGAAGGTGCCCTGCCTGGTGGCGGGCATGATCGCCGGGGCGGACAGCATCGACGATATGGGCCTGCTGCGCCACGGCGCCCTGCCCGATCTGCTCGGCGGGCTGAGGGCGCCGTCCACGCTGGGGTCGTTCCTGCGGTCCTTTACCTGGGGCAACGTGCTGCAGTTGCAGAAGGTCCACCGGGAGTTCCTCGTGGAACTGGCCCGCCGGTCCCCGCTGCTGCCCGGCGCGGGCACGCTCGCGTTCCTGGACATCGACTCCCAGCAGAAGCGGGTCTACGGGTACGCCAAGCAAGGCGCAGCGTTCGGCCATACCAAGATCCAGGGTAAGAGCCTGCTGGTCCGTGGGCTGAACGTGCTGGCCGCGACAGTCTGCACGCCGCTGGCCGCCCCGCTCGTCGCCGCCACCCGGCTGCGCGGCGGGAACGCCGCCTCCGCCCGCGGCGCCGCCTCCATGATCACCGAAGCCGTCGCCACGGCCCGCGCCGCCGGGTGCACCGGCATCCTGGTGGTGCGGATGGACTCGGCGTTCTACGGCGCCCCAGCCGTGCAGGCCGCCCGCCAGGCCGGGGCGCAGTTCTCCGTCACCGTCCGGATGGACCCGAGAGTCCGGGCCGCGATCGCGGCCATCAGCGAAGACGCGTGGACGCCGATCCGCTACCCCCGCGCCGTCTGGGACGACCAGCTCCGCTGCTGGGTGTCTGACGCCCAGGTCGCCGAGGTGACTTATACGGCGTTCACCTCACGGAAGGGGCAGGCGGTCACCGCCCGGCTGATCGTCCGCCGCGTCCGCGATCTCAATAAGAAGGCCGCCCCTGGACAGGGTGAGCTGTTCACCGCGTGGCGCTACCACGCGGTGTTCACCGACTCCCCGTTCGTGATGCTGCAGGCCGAAGAGCACCACCGCGGGCACGCCCAGGCCGAGCAGGTCTTCGCGGACTGGAGCGACGGGCCCCTCGCCCATCTCCCGTCAGGCTCGTTTCCCGCGAACGCCGCCTGGCTGGCGCTCGCCGCGATCAGCGGTAACCTGCTGCGCGCCGCCGGCGCCCTGGCCAGCCAGGCCTACGCGAAAGCCCGCGGCGCCACCGTGCGCCGTGACCTCATCGACGTCGCTGCCCGGACCGCCCGCCACGGCCGCGGCCACATCACCGTGCACCTGCCCGAAGGCTGGCACCACGAGCACGAATGGACCAGCCTGTTCGAAGCCGCCTGCGGCCCGCCTGCCGCCGCGGCCTGACCAGCCCAGACCGGTCACCGCACCCCGACGGCCCACGGCCCCGGCAGACCGCCAGCCCAATCCCCGGCAAGAATCCCCGGACACGCCGCACAAACGTGAGCGGCAGGAAAACCACGCCCGCCACCAGCCGCAAGATCAGCATTCCCGGGCTACCAGCCGAAAAGCGATCACCCAATTCAGGCGGTGGATTCAGGCTTAGTACTCCAGCCGGACTTCGTGACCTGCGGTGAACGGGCGCTGGACGCGGGACGGCCACCGCTTGATGATCATGGTTTGTGACGACTCATGACAATCTGGCGGTGGCCGCTGGGCTCAGCGTAGACCCTGGCCGGTGGCGGGAACAGTTCGACGAGCTGATGGGGCGGATCGCGGGCCGGTTCGCCCGGGTGGAGCCGCGGCGGCGGGCCCGGGCGTTCGTGCTGGGGTTACTGTCGGGGCTGCGGCGCAAGAACTGCTGGACGATCGCCGAGCAGGCCGGGGACGCCACCCCGGACGGGATGCAGCACCTGCTAGCTGCCGCCCGGTGGGACGCCGATGCGGTCCGCGACGACGTGCGCGCTTATGTCGTGGAGCACCTGGGCGGCCCGGATGCGGTGCTGGTGGTCGATGAGACCGGCGACGTCAAGAAGGGCAGGGCCAGTGCCGGCGTGCAGCGCCAGTACTCCGGCACCGCCGGGCGGGTGGAGAACTGCCAGGTCGCGGTGTTCCTGTCCTATGCCTCCCCGGCCGGGCATGCGCTGATCGACCGGGAACTGTACCTGCCCAAGTCCTGGACCGCCGACCCGGCCCGGTGCGCCGCGGCGGGCATCCCGGCCGGGACGGTGTTCGCGACCAAGCCGAAGCTGGCCCGGCGCATGATCGCCCGCGCGCTGGACGCGGGCTGCCCGGCCGCCTGGGTCACCGGCGATGAAGTCTATGGCGCGGACCCGGGCCTGCGCGCTGACCTGGAACGCCGCCAGGCCGGCTACGTGCTGGCGGTGGCCGCCAGCCACCGGGTGACCACCGCCGCGGGCTCCTGCCAGGTCCGCCAGATCGCCGCCCGCCTGCCCCGCCGGGCGTGGCAGCGCTACTCCGCCGGCGAGGGCGCCAAAGGCCACCGCTACTACGACTGGGCCTGGATAGCCATCGACCCCGGCAGGCCTGGTCACCGCTGGCTGCTGATCCGCCGCAACCGCCGCACCGGCGAACTGGCGTTTTACCGCTGCTACACCCCCCGCCACGTCCCGCTGCCCGTCCTGGTCAAGGTCGCCGGGACCCGCTGGACCACGGAGGAGAATTTCCAGGCCGGCAAGGGCCTGACCGGGCTGGACGAGCACCAGGTCCGCCGCTGGGACTCCTGGTACCGGTGGACCACCCTGGCCATGCTCGCCCTCGCCTTCCTCACCATCGCCGCCGCCACCGAGCACGCCGGTCACCGGCCCCAGCTGATCAGATCCCGCTCACCCGCAACGAGATCGCCGCGCTGTTCAGCACGCTGATCATCGAGCCAGTGACAGGAACCCGGCACCGGCTGCGATGGTCGGCCTGGCGCCGCCGCCACCAGCACCGCGCCAAAACCAGCCACTACCAGCGACAAGCCCGCCAACCATGAACATCACGAAGTCCGGTTGGAGTATTAGCCTACGTTGGTTCGAACCCAACACCGCCACCACCACCAGCACCTGCCACCACCTGCTGAGATAGCCCTTGGCCTGCTGTTATGCGGCCGGGGTTGATCTTGTAGAGTTCTGGCATTTCCCGGCTGTTCCCCGCCTTTGACGGATGTTTGCGGAACAGGGACGGAACAGAATCAGCTAGCTGCCGCGGCCGTCTGGCGGGTAGTTCCAGTGTCCTCGTATTCGGTGAGGGCTTCCTCGATGCGCCGGTTCCAAAGCTTCTCCTGCCCGTGCGCGCAGCCGGCGTAGACCCGCCAGAGGACTTCGACGCTGTGTCCCTCGCGGGCGGCGACCTCGCGGGCGGGTACGCCGGCGTTGAGGGCAAGGGTGACACCGCCGTGGCGGAGATCGTAGGGGCGCCCGGCGAGCGGGGATCCCTGCTGGGCCTTGGTCAGCGCGACCGCGCGGGCTTTCTGCCATGCCGGGCCGTACACCTTGGTGCTGACCACGCCGCCCTTGCCGCGCTGTCCCGTCGGCAGTGGTGCCGAAGCGTTCGATGTGATCCCGTAGGGGTGCCACGAGCACGGGCGGGATCGGGACCACACGCACCGTATCGCGGACGGGCGCTTGAGCTGGCGCTGGTCAATGGCTGTGCCGTGGTCGGTCCATGCGGTGCCTACGCGTTTCGCGGGACCGGTCAGGATCAGCCGGCCCCAGCCTTTTGCTGGCAGCTCACAGCTGTGGCTGATGAGGGCGGAAGATGACAACAAGCACGCTGATCAGCGCTCTGACTTCGCTCATAAGCCAGGGCCCATCATGCGGCATGAGATTCGCAGTTTTGTCTAGACTCAGACGAAGTCACCTGGTACTCTTCCGCCGTGGCGACATCAGGGATTGACGGTCGTCTCAGCCGTCAGATCGCAGAGTTCCGGGCCGTCGCGCACGCCGCACCGGCCTACGGCGATGCCGCCGCCGAGGCCGGACCACTTAACCTACGCGATGAAGGCCGAGCACGTGTCCTACGCGCTCTTTACCAAAATCCTGGAGCGAGTCGCCCGGAGATGCTGCGGCTTACCGGTCTATCGCGCGCGACCATCGCGGCGCTAACCTCTGACCTGATCACCGCCGATATCGTCGAGGAAACTGGCCCGGCGGATGACGATTCTGCCGCACGCCGCTCCGGCCGACCCGCACAATCGCTGTCGATTCGGCGCTCCGCCGCGTACGCCGTTGGCGTTGACATCGGACACGACCACATCCGGGTGATGCTCTGCGATGCGAGAGGCACCCCGGTCTGGGACAATGCAGTTCCGCAAGATGTCGATCACACACCAGAGCAGACACTCGACCGTGCCACCGACATGGTTCAGGCCGGGTTGAACAGCAACACACAGGCGAGCGAACGCATACTCGGACTGGGCGTCAACATCGCATCTCCCGTCGACGAGGCCAACGACCGCCTCTGCTCCGATGGCATTATGGCCGACTGGATCAACATTCAACCAGCCCGCGAGCTATCGCGGCGTACTGGCCTGCCGACGCAACTCATTAATGATGCCAATGCCGGTGCTCTCGCCGAACGCCTCTACGGGGCAGCGCGAGACTGCGACGACGTGGTCTACATACGGCTATCGGGCGGCATTGGTGCCGGTGTCGTGGCGAACGGCCATCTCCTACACGGCACCAAAGGCCTCGCAGGCGAGGTAGGGCACCTGCAAATCGTACCGGACGGAAAAATTTGTCGATGCGGAAATCGGGGCTGCCTTGAGACGGTGGCAAGTCCGGTCGCCATCGCCGGCCTGCTCGCCGATAGCTGGCACCGCACCGTCACCACCGACGAGCTATTCGAACTCATCCGCGTGGGAAATGAGGGAACACGCCGCGCGGTCGCCGACGCCGCCCACGCGATAGGCCAATGCATCGCCACCGTCGTCACCCTGCTCAACCCCGAACGCATCGTCATCGGCGGAGAACTCGCAGCCGCCGGCGACCTGCTCTTCGAGCCCATGAAACACAGTATTCGCCGCCATCGGATGCCGTCACTCGACATCGATGTGCCCATCATCGCCGGCGAACTGGGAGCAGCGCCTCCGTACGCGGCGCAGCAGCCGTCATCCTCGCACGCGCCCCCGAAATCCTCGCGCGGCTCAACATGTGAGGGCGCCAAGGAACGTCGTCTTTCTGAGATCAGTGTTCTCCGACGATGGCGTATTCCCCGCATGTTAAAGCTGACTGATGCAGTCGATCCGTGGCCACCGAGTGTTAGCTGACGACTCAGAAGGACACACAATGACCTCATCCGACATTCATCTGCCAAGCGGCGCGCTCAAAGGCGCCGGAACGGCCGGGGTGACACTGCCCTGCCCGCGAACCCGCCGGCCGCCGGGGCAAGCGCATCCCTGGAAGGCGCAACGCCGATGGCGCACCGGACTCACCAACCCAAGTCGCCCAGGGGCACCTGGGCAGCTTCGACCCTGGCCACGGCAACGCATCAGATGTGCTGATGTTTGACAGAACTGGCCTGAGGACAGCGGCAGACACCCTGACCGTGCTGGTCACTGGCAAGAGCAGCTTCCTCCCCGGGGAAATCACCGTATCTACCGGCAAGGCTCACATCTACGGCAGCTAACCGAACACGGACGGCGGGAAGTAGCCCAGCCATCACCGCCGCCGGAGTCCTTCCGGCTCAACAACTAACCGCATGACTGGCGGCCATGAGGACAGCGAAGCCGCCGACCGCCACTGACCTGCCGGCGGATGCATCCTGGCACGGCGTAGAGGAACGGAGTGGCATCGTGGGAGCTGACCGGACGGTGGTTCTCATCGTGGGGAGCGACCAGAATATCGTTGACCTGATGAGGTCGAGCCTCTCCGCCCGTGGCCACGATGTGATCGTGTCCGCGGATGGCGTCGGCCTCGCCCGGACGCTGGACTTCCGCACCCCCGATATTGTGCTCCTTGACCTGATGCTGCCCGGCACCGATGGATTCGAGTTGTGCCGGGACATCCGGGAGCAGTCGACGGCGGGCATCATCGTGCTGTCAGCGTGGCGCGGTGAGACCCACAAGGTCCGCGCCCTGAACCTCGGTGCCGACGACTACATGACCAAGCCGTTCGGGATCGAGGAACTATCTTGCCCGGATCAACGCGACCTTGCGCCGGAGTAAGCTACTACCGGTGGCGGCACCTGAGCCCATGGTGGTGACCGTGGGTGATGTCGAGATCGATCTGGAGCGCCGACGGGTCACGAAGGCCGGTCAGCTGGTGCACCTCACCCCCACCGAGCTAGCGCTGCTGCGGCAGTTCGCGATCAGCCCCGGGGTACTGCTCACCCACGCGACGCTGCTGCGGCGGGTGTGGGGACCTGGCTATGAGACCCGGGCTGATTACACGCGGGTATACGTGGGCCGCCTAAGAGCCAAGCTGGAGAGCGCCGATGGCGCGCAGCTGTTCATCACCGAGCCGCGCTCCGGCTACCGGTTCGCCACCGCGTAACCGGGATCCGCCGATGTAGAACTCCCGAAACATCTTGCCCGCCCGGGGTCGGCCGGTGGTGCGGGCCCTGTCCTCGCGGCGCCCGCCGCCCCAGACCGCCGGGAGGCACTTCCGCCGCCCGGACGGCCTGCACAGGCCGTGACCGAAAGGACGGTCTAGACCACTATGGTCCGGACTTCCGGGCCGTAGGCGATAAAAGTGTAGACGCGATGGGCGTAATACGCGTTAGCCGCGCCCGGAGTCTGGCGGGAGTGCCGGCACTGTCCCTGATCCCTGCTGGCAGTGCCCTGATCTGGCTTGGGGGCCAGGGCCCGCGCGGCTATCCGCCCGCGCGATATGGACGGTATCGCGGTCAGGTACCTGCGCGGGTGGTGATGCGGCTGATCGACGGGCCGGTGTTGTTGGTGAACCACATATTCCCGTCAGGGCCCGTGTCCCGTGCCAAAAAAGTCCCACACTGGCCCTGAGCTGGTGCTTCCGGCGCTCGTCAGGCCGCTCTCCGGTATTCGCTGATCAGGGACTGCCTCGCCAAAGGTGTTTCCGGGGGCACTTGAGCGCTGGACATGCGGGAAGCCGGGCACGCGACACCGGTGCCGAGGCGGGGGTCAACGTTCAGCCTCCGCAGCGCGCACCGCGTGCGCTAGAAGGACGCCGACGCGTCGGGCAAGGGAGACGGCCGTCAACTGAGCCGCCGCCGACTCCTGCCATGGCGCAAGCAGCGATCGAAATGACGCGGGTCAACCGACTCAACCGACCTTAATGGTCAGCCGTGGAAGGACTCGGGGCCGAAGCGGCCCCACGCCACGAAGACGGCCAGGACGAGATAGACCAGGTCGAGCACGATCGTTACCGTCTCGCCACGGCGCAGGCGCATGCTCACCGCGCCGGCAAACAGCAACGCCGCGCCGGTAGCAGCCAGCGGTACCAGAACCGGCGCGATGCCGAGCACAGCGGGCAGGATCAGGCCCACCGCGCCGAGGATCTCTAGGGTTGAGATGGCCTTGAGGGCGCCGGGGCTGACCTTCGACCCATCCCCCACCTGGAAAGGTGGCCAGCTTCTCCTGGGGAATGAACAGCTTGTTGGTCGCGGCGACCAGGAGGACAGCGGCCAGCACCCCGGCAGCTACCCACAGCGCGAGGTTCATCGTCAACTCCCTGATCGACGGCCCGTGCCAGACGCGTCAGGCCAGCCAGTTCGGACGCACCAGGCCCGTTTCGTAGGCCAGGACGACGAGCTGGGCCCGGTCCCGGACGCCGAGTTTGGTCATGGCCCGGCTGACGTGGGTGCGCACGGTGGCCGGGCTCATGTACAGCTTCTGGGCGATCTCGTCGTTGGTGAGGCCGTCGGCGACGAGTGCCATCACTTCCCGTTCCCGCTGGGTGATCGCGTCGAGTTCGGCCGCCGGGTGGGGTTCTTTGGCCCGGCTGGCGAACTCGGCGACCAGCTTGCGGGTCATGCTGGGTGAGATGAGCGAGTCACCTTGCGCTACTACCCGGACTGCCGTCGCGAGGTCGGCAGGCTCGGTGTCTTTCACGAGAAAGCCGCTCGCGCCGAAGCGCAGGGCATCGAAGAGGTACTCGTCGAGCCCGAACGTGGTGAGGATGACGATGCGCACGCCAGCGAGTTCCGGGTCGGCGGCGATCTGGCGGGTGGCTTCCAGCCCGTCGAGTCCCGGCATGCGGATGTCCATGAGGATCACGTCAGGCCGGAGCTTTCTGGCCAGGTCCACGGCGCCGGCCCCGTCGGATGCCTCACCGACGACCTCGATGTCGTCGCGGGCGTCGAGCAGCGCCTTGAAACCGGCGCGGACCAGGCTCTGGTCGTCGGCGATCAGGACGCGGATCATGGCGCGGACCTGACTGGAAGGCGTGCGCTGACCCGGAACCCGCCGCCGCGGCGGAACCCGGCGGACAGGTCGCCCCCGAGGGCGGTGGCGCGTTCCCGCATGCCGGTGATCCCGCTGCCCGTCCCGATCGCGGCAGCCCTCTCGGAGAGGGCCGTCCCGTCGTCGTCGATCTGGACGTGCACGTTCGCGTCGTCGTAGGTCACCCGCACCGTGACCCGGGCCCGCCCGGCGTGGCGGGCGACGTTGGTCAGCGACTCCTGGATGATGCGGTACGCGGCTAGCTGCACGGCGGCGGGCAACGGCGGCGCCTTTCCGGCGACCTCGACCTCGACGCTGAGGCCGGCGGCCCTGGTGAGCTCGATGAGTTCGGGGAGGCGGTCGAGCCCGGGGGCGGGCGAGCGGGGCGCGACGTCGTCGTCACGGCGCAGCGTCGTCAGCATCGTGCGCAGCTCCTGGAGTGCTTCCTTGGACGCCGACTTGATCGCGCTCAGCGCCGCGCGTGCCTGTTCGGGCTGGCTGTCGATGAGGTCAAGCCCCATGCTGGCCTGGACGTTGATGAGCGAGATGTTGTGGCCGATCACGTCGTGCAGATCCCTGGCGACCCGCAGTCGCTCCTCGCTCTGGTGGCGGCGCTGGTCGATCTGACGGCTAGCTCTGGTCGCGGCCGCCCGCTCGGCCCGGAACCGGTACGCCTCGGCCGCGATCGCCACCGCCAGCGCCCACCCGGCGAGCAGCAGCGCGTCGTTCAGCGGCGGGTTCGCGTACCCGTAGATGAGCGGGGCGAGCCAGATTATCCAGACGAAGTTGATCGCCAGCGCCAGCCAGGCCGAGTAGCGCTTCCCGGCGGTGGCCGCCACGAAGAACGCGATGACGAAGCTGATATGAGCCCAGCCAGTGGCCGACGACCACGGGAGCGTCCCGGCGAGGTTCACCCACAGCACCGGCACCGGATGCCGGCGCCGCGCGACCAGGGCCACCGGGCCGGCCGCGAGCAGAACCCAGGCCAGCGCCCCGAGGGGATGCGGTGGATTAAAGACGTGGGCGTGCCCGTCGAAAACCGCGGCCCCGGTGAGCTGCACCGCGAGCACCACCAGCGGCAGCGCGAGATCCCGGCGCAAGCTCAGCGTCCGCAACCACAACGGCGCGCGGGACACCCATCTGGCGAGGGCGGCGTCAGGGTCTCTCATCTCGGTTCAACCGTAACGAGCCGACTGGCCAGGCGCATCGCACAGCGGACCCATCCTCGCCTGCACGCTGTGCGTACCCGCGGCCGCCTTTCTACGTTCGCTGACGTAGGCCGGAAGCCGCTGCTGGCCCGACGACATCTGCGCGACGATCGCCCACCATGGCAACAGGCCGGCCCCATGAGCTGAGATACCCAGAAAGGACAAGACGTTGGCTAGTTTCGCGCGCTGGTGCTTCCTTCACCGGAGGGCCGTGCTGGCCGTATGGCTGATAGCCCTGATCGGTTTCTTCGGCCTCAGCAAGCTGACCGGATCGGCGTACTCAAACAGCGCCTCGCTGCACTGGCACCGACTCGGCGAAGGCCCAGCAGGTGCTAACGACGGACTTCCCGGCCCAGGCAGGCGACAGCGACCAGATCGTCGTGCAGGCCAGGCACGGGACGCTGCGCTCTGCCGGCCGCCCGGGCGGCGGTCACGTCCATGCTCGCCCGGGTCGCCCGGCTTCCCGACGTGCGCTCGGTGACCTCGGTCTACGGCCCGGGCGGCCAGATCAGCGTGGACGGCACGATCGGCCTCGCCACGGTGAACCTCAACGCCCAGGCTCAGAACATCCCGAACTCGGCCGTCAACAAGCTGATATCCACCGCCCAGTCCGCCGACAGTCCGCTGCTGAACGTCCAGCTCGGCGGTGCGGCGATCGAGAACATCGCGTCAGGGGGTACCGACTACACCAGCGTGCTGCTGGGCATCGTGCTCGCGCTAGTCGTGCTGTTCTTCGCGTTCCGCCGCTCGGTGTTCGGTGCGTTCCTTCCGGTGATCTCGGCACTGGTGGCGATCGCAGCGGGCACCTACATCACCAACAGCCTCACGCACACCGTCTCGATCGCGAGCTGGGTGCCCGAGGTCGCCTTCCTCGTGGCGCTCGGCGTGGGCGTGGACTACGCGCTGTTCGTCGTCAGCCGGCACCGCAACGAGCTGCTCGCCGGGCAGACCCCCGAGTACGCCGCCGTCACCGCGCTCAACACCTCCGGCCGCGCCGTCCTGCTGGCCGGGCTGACCGTATGCGCCGCGCTGCTGGGGCTGTTCGCCCTGCCCGATCCCACCCTGCCCGGCGTGGCCGTGACAGTCTCGCTCCTGGTCGGCCTGACCATGCTGGCGTCGCTGACCCTGCTGCCGGCCATGCTGGGCTTCCTCGGCCCGAAGGTGCTGCGGCGCGCCGAACGCACCAGGCTCGCCCAGCGCGGGCGCCAGGTCGAGCAGGCCGGAGCCTTCTGGCTGCGCTGGGCCGAAGCGCTCGGCCGCAGGCCGCAGATCCCCGCCGTCGCCGCGCTGGCGGTGATCGGCGTCCTGGCCCTCCCGTTCCTCAGCATGCGCACCGGGTCGCCGGACGCCAGCACCGACCCGCCGTCCTCCACCACCTACCAGGCCTACCACCTGCTGGCCAAGGGGTTCGGCCCCGGCTTCAACGGACCCCTGGTGCTGGTCGGCCAGGTCAACAGCCCCGCCGACCGGGCACGCTTCGCCGCGTTCACCGCCTCGGCCCGCAGCCAGCCGGGCGTGGCCGGGATCGTGCCGCCGCAGCTCAGCCCCAACGGCAAGGCCGAGGCCGCCGAGGTATACCCGGCCACCGGGCCACAAGACGCCCCGACCACCACCCTTCTTGACCGGCTGCGGGCCCGCGTTCCCCCGGCCGAGGCCGGCAGCACGCTGGCGATCCACATCGGCGGCACCACAGCAGAAAACGAGGACTACTCCCAGGATCTGAGCGCCAAACTGCCCCTGTTCGTAGCCATTGTCGTCGGACTGGCCTTCCTGCTGCTGGCCATCGTGTTCCGCAGCCTGCTCATCCCGCTGGTGGCATCGGTCATGAACCTGCTGTCCTTCGGCGTGGCGCTGGGCGTGATGACCGCCGCGTTCCAGTTCGGCTGGGGCAAGCCGCTGCTCGGGTTCAGCCAGGCAGGGCCGATCACATTTTGGATCCCGGCGATAATGTTCGCCATCCTCTTCGGCCTGTCCACCGACTACGAGGTCTTCCTCATCAGCCGCATGCACGAAGAGTGGACGCTGTCCGGCGACAACAAGCGCGCGGTGATCCGCGGCCAGGCCGAGACCGGCCGGGTCATCACCGCCGCCTCACTGATCATGATCCTGGTGTTCGCGTCGTTCATCGTCGGCGGCCTGATGCCCATCCAGCAGATCGGCCTCGGCTTCGCCGCCGCCATCTTCGTCGACGCCTACCTCATCCGCACCGTCCTCGTGCCGGCGGTGATGCACATGCTCGGCCGGGCCAACTGGTGGCTGCCCGCCTGGCTGGACCGGATCCTGCCCCGCTTCCACGTGGAGCCCGCCGAGTTGACCACGACCGGGCCCCTCCGCGAGCCGAGCCGGCCGCCGGGCATGGCCGCCCATGCCGCCACAAGACCCCGCAGACCGTCACGCACGTAGCGAACAGCCACAAAAGCATCGACGCGGGCGGGCGCCTGTGGGATAACGGATCAGTGCTGTGGGTGGGAGGCCCGGCGGACCGCGCCGG
Source organism: uncultured Actinomycetes bacterium (assembly GCA_963840195.1). GTDB lineage: Bacteria > Actinomycetota > Actinomycetes > Streptosporangiales > Streptosporangiaceae > RYN-230. The sequence goes on along the minus strand of CAWIYD010000009.1, from coordinate 154,362 downwards.
GCCCGTGAACCTGCGCCCGGGCCGCCGCTGTCCCACCATGCCGGCGGCGGGCCCGGCCGCGTGAAGGAGGGGCATGTCAACCAGAATCGGCAAGCCGCGTCGTGACACTGGTCCCGGCGCCGGCCCGGCCGCATCCCGCACCGGATCCCGCGGCCGGCTCGCCTCGCGGGCCCTCCCGCTGCTGGCGGCCACCAGCATGGTCGCGCTGGCCGCGCCCGGCGCGGCCCGCGCCGCCGGCCACGCCGCCACGGTGGCGCCGCGGCCCGCGCTGAGCGGGCCCATCCTGACCGGGAAGGCGAGCCCGGTGCCGCTGAGCACGTCGGACTGCCTGGCCGCGATCGGCATCCGGTGCTACACGCCGCTGCAGTACCACGCGGCCTACGACCTCAATCCGCTCTACCGGCGCGGGATCACCGGCGCGGGCCGGACCATCGTCCTCGTCGACTCGTACGGCTCGCCCACGATCAGCAGCGACATCAAGACGTTCGACAAGCAGTTCGGCCTGCCCAACCCCGACCTGCAGATCGTCAAGTTCGGCAACGTGCCGGCCTTCGACCCGACCAACTCCACCCAGGTCGGCTGGGCCGAGGAGACCACCCTCGACGTCGAGTACGCGCACTCCATCGCCCCCGGCGCGAAGATCGTCCTGGCCGAGACCGCGGTCGCCGAGACCGAGGGCGTGACCGGCTTCCCGGAGATGATGAAGGCTGAGGCATCGCTGATCAACGCCGGTGTCGGGGACGTGATATCGCAGAGCTTCGGCGCCACCGAGAACACCTTCCCCGGGTTCAGCCAGGGCAACTACTCCAGCCTGCTGGACCTGCGTTATGCGTTCAAGGACGCCTACGCCCATCATGTGACGGTGCTCGGCGCCTCCGGTGACGCCGGTGCCACCGACTATGAGCTCGACGGCTCGACGCTGTACCCGTACCGGGTGAACTCCTGGCCGTCCACCGACCCGCTGGTCACCTCCGTGGGCGGCTCGCAGCTGTACCTGGATAACACCGGGCAGCGAGTGCAGCCGGACTCGGTGTGGAACGACGGGTACGGCGCCGGCGGCGGCGGCGTGTCGGCGGTCTTCCACCGGCCGCTGTACCAGGCCGGGGTGGGCGGCGTGACCGGCCGGCACCGCGGCACCCCGGACATCTCGATGTCCGCCGCGGTCAATGGCGGCTGCTGGGTCTACTGGTCCTTCGGCGGGACCGGCGGGGCCGGGTGGTACATCATCGGCGGGACCAGCGAGGCGTCACCGATCTTCTCCGGCATCGTCGCGCTGGCCGACCAGGTCGCCGGGCACCGGCTGGGCCTGATCAACCCGGCGCTGTACCTCCTGGGCGCGGCCGCCAGCCATGGCGTGCCGGGCACCGGCCTGGTGGACATCACGGCGGGCGACAACAGCTTCGCCGGCGTCACCGGGTATCCCGCCACCCCCGGCTACGACCTGGCCAGTGGCTGGGGCACGATCGACGCCGCGAAGTTCGTGCCGGCCCTGGCCCGGGCCGCCTCGTTCGGGCGGCGGTAGCCGCTCACGGCCCGGACTGCCCGGGGCCGCCAGCCGGCGGTCCCGGGCAGCAGGGTCCCGGGCCGGTCAGCCGGTCCCGGCCGGCCGGGGACAGCTCAGCCGCCGAGGAACCGGCCGGCGAACTGGGCCAGCCGAGACGGGTGCCCGGTCCGCGCCTCCTGGCGGTCGGCCCAGCTCATCGCCTGCAGGCCGGCGTTGGCGCCGAGCCAGCGCAGCGGCTCGGCCTCCCACGGCGGCGACCGGTGACCGACCCAGGGCAGCCGGGTGATCTCCGAGTCGCGCCCCAGCACCAGGTCGGCCAGGGTCCGCCCGGCCAGGTTGGTGGTGGCCACCCCGTCCCCGACATAGCCGCCCGCCCAGCCGAGGCCGGTCGCCGGGTCCAGCCCGGCCGAGGCGCACCAGTCCCGCGGCACGCCCAGCGGGCCGCCCCAGGCGTGCGTCACCGTCACCTCGCCCAGCGCCGGGAACAGCTCACCCAGGGACCGCCGGAGCGCGGCGAAGACGGCCGGGGAGCGGTCGAACTCCGGCCGCACCGCCGACCCGAAGTGGTAGGGCGCGCCGCGCCCGCCGAACGCGAGCCGGCCGTCGGCGGTCCGCTGCCCGTAGATGATCAGGTGCCGGTAGTCCCCGAACGTCGGCCGGCCCGCCAGGCCGATCTCGTCCCAGACCGCCGGGGACAGTGGCTCGGTCGCGATCATCAGCGAGTACACCGGGGCCAGCGCGCGGTGCAGGCCCGGCAGCCGCGGCGTGTACCCCTCGGTGGCCCGGATCACGTACTGCGCCCGTACCGTGCCGTGCGGGGTGCGCAGCCGCCGGGAGGCGATCTCGGTGACCGGCGTCCGCTCGTACACGGCGACCCCGCGGCGGCGCAGCAGCGCCGCCAGCCCCCGGGCCAGCCGGGCCGGGTGGATGGCGGCGCAGTGCGGCGTGTACGTGGCGCCCAGCACCCCGGAGGCGCGCACCCGCTCCGCGGTCTCGGCCGCGGACAGCAGCCGGAGGTCGCCGGAGCCGAACCCGTACGCCCGGGCCTCCGCCACCTCGTCCCGGGCCCGCTCCAGCTGGGCCGGGGACCGGGCCAGCTGGAGCGTGCCGCCCTTGGACCAGTGGCAGTCGATGCCCTCGGCGGCGGCCACCCGGCCCACCTCGTCCACGGTGTCCTGCATGGCCCGGTACATGGCGACCGCGGCGCGGCGGCCCGCCATCCGCTCCAGCTTGGCCAGGGACGCCGGGAACAGCGCCGAGCACCAGCCGCCGTTGCGCCCGGACGCGCCGAAGCCGGCGATCTCCCGCTCGCACACCGCGATCCGCAGCCCGGGGTCGGCCTGGGCCAGGTAGTACGCGGTCCACAGGCCGGTGAAACCGGCCCCGGCGATGGCCACGTCCACGTCGGCGTCGCCCGGCAGCGGGTTCCCCGGAGCCAGGTCCTCGCCGGCCGAGCCGAGCCAGTACGACAGTGAGCGGTAAGCGGTGATCTGGGACACCCGATTATGGTGACATGCTCTTTCGCCCGCCGCCCAGCCGCGTAACCTGCGACGATCGGAGGCGTGAGCACTCTGCGGGTCGGGCATTCTGGTCCCATGCCCGCAGACACATCCGCGTTGCCGGTCCCTCCTGCCCCGCGCCGGCCGTTGGGGCCCTACCGGGTTTGCTTCGTCTGCCTGGGGAACATCTGCCGCTCGCCGATGGCCGAGGTGGCGGCGCGGGCCGAACTCGGGCGGGCCGGCCTGGGCGAGCTCGTCGAGGTGGACAGCGCCGGGACCGGGGACTGGCACGTGGGCGGCCCGATGGACCGCCGCGCCCGCGCTGAGCTGGGACGGCGCGGCTACGACGGGTCGGCGCACCGGGCCCGGCAGTTCCAGCCGTCCTGGTTCGCCGCCAAGGACCTGGTGCTGGCCATGGACCTGGCCAACCTGGCGGACCTGCGGGAGATGGCCCCGGACGCGACGGCGGCCGGGCCCCGGCTGGCGCTGTTCCGCTCCTTCGACCCGGGCCTGGCCGGCGCGGACGACCCGTATCAGGGGCAAGTCCCCGACCCCTACGGCGGCCTCCCGGAGGACTACGCCCTGGCCCTGGACCTGGTGCAGGCGGCGGTGCGCGGCCTGGCCGGGCAGCTCGCCGTGCTGCTGGACGTCCCGGCGGCGGAACCGGGCAGCCGGTGAGCGCGCCCGGGCTGGCCGGCCCGCGGCTGGCGGAGCGGCTGGAGCGGGTCACCGGCCGCGCCGTCGCCGAGGCGGTCCCGCTCGGGTCACAGCACCTGTGGGCGCACTACCGGGTGAGGTTGGCCGACGGCCGGGCCGTGTTCGCCAAGGCGGCCACGGACGACCTCGGCGGGATCTTCGAGGCCGAGGCGCGCGGGCTGCGCTGGCTGGCCGAGGCGCACGCGGTCGGCGTGCCCGAGGTGCTCGGCTGGGACGAGGCCACGCTGGCCGTGGCCTGGCTGCCCGAGCAGGCGCCGGACGAGCACGCGGCCGAGCAGTTCGGCCGCGACCTCGCCGTGCTGCACGCCGCCGGGGCGGCCCGGTTCGGCACGCCATGGCCCGGGTACATCGCCAGCCTCCCGCTCGGTGACCGCACCGGCGATGCGCCGGCCGTGGCGGCCGGCCCGGCGGTGGCCAGCAGCGCCGGTGACTGGGCGCACTGGTACGCCAGCAAGCGGCTGCTGCCCTACCTGCGGCGCGCCCGGGACACCGGCACGCTGGACGCCGCGGACAGCGTGGTGGTCCAGGAGGTGGTCAACCGGATCGGCGCGCTGGCCGGGCCGCCCGAGCCGCCCAGCCGCATCCACGGCGACTGCTGGTCCGGGAACGTGCTGTGGTCCGGGGGCCGCGGCTGGCTGATCGACCCGGCCGCGCAGGGCGGCCACCGGGAAACCGACCTGGCCATGCTGGCCCTGTTCGGCGCGCCCCACCTGGACCGGATCCTCCGCGCCTACACGGACGTGGCGCCGCTCGCCCCCGGGTGGCGGGACCGCGTGCCGCTGCACCAGCTGCACCCGCTGCTGGTGCACGCCTGCCTGTTCGGCGCGGCCTACCGGCAGCCGGTACTGGACGCTGCCCGCGCTGCCCTGGCCGCCTGAACGTCCCGTCCCGGGCGCATCACCGAGGGCTGTGCCGGGACGGAGAGGGGCTCGTCCTCGTCCGCCTCGTCGGCGGCCCGCGTCGGCGTCGTCGCGCTGGGCCTCGGGCGCGAGCGGCAGGGTGATCCGGAACGTCGCCCCCTGGCCGGGGGCGGTGTCCAGCGTCACGGTGCCGCCGTGCGCCGCGACCAGCGCGGCCACGATGGCCAGGCCCAGCCCGGTCCCGCCCGCCTTCCTGGTCCGCGCCTGGTCGCCCCGGTAGAACCGCTCGAAGACGTGCTCGGCCTGCTCCGCGCTCATCCCCGGTCCCTGGTCGGCGACCTCCAGCACCACCGATCGGCACCGGCTGCCGCGGGCCGGCCAGGATGCGCACCGAGACCGGCGTGCCGTCCGGGGTGTGGTTCAGCGCGTTGCTCATCAGGTTGCCGATCACCTGGCGGAGCCGCACCTCGTCGCCCAGCACCAGGAAGGCGGTCGCCGAGCCCACGCTGAGGTCGATGGCCCGGTCCGGCGCGATGATCCGCGCGTCCTGGACCGCGTCGGCCGCCAGGGTCAGCAGGTCCACCGGGCGCCGCTCGAGGGGCCGCTGCTGGTCCAGCCGGGCCAGCAGCAGCATGTCCTCCACCAGCACGCCCATCCGCGCCGACTCCTGCTCCACCCGCTGCATGATCCGGTCCAGGTCGGCGCGGCCCAGCTGGCCCCCGCTGTGGCCGGGTGATCCGCGCCCCGGGGTGCCGTTGAGCGCTGGAGCGTTGCCCGGTTCCGGCGCGGCCGCGGCCGGCTCCTCGCTGATCCCGCCGCGCTGCCGGTAGTACTCGGCGTAGCCGCGCATCGCGGTCAGCGGGGTGCGCAGCTCGTGCGAGGCATCCGCGACGAACTGGCGCATCCGTTCCTCGGAGCGGCGGGCGGCCGCCTCGGACCGGCTCTGGGCGTCGAAGGACGACTCGATCCGGGCCAGCATGGTATTCAGCGACCGGCCCAGACGGCCCACCTCGGTGCGCGGGTCCCGGTCGGGCACCCGGCGGGACAGGTCACCGGCCGCGATGGCCTCCGCGGTCCGCTCGATGTCGGTGAGCGGCCGCAGGCTGGTCTGCACGATGGCTACGCCCACCACCGCGAGCGCGATCATGATGACCACGCTGACCAGCAGGTCGATCCGGCGCAGCCAGGCCACGGTGTGGTCGATGTTGGCCAGGCTGGTTCCCACCACCAGGATGACCCGCTGCGAGGCCGCGGACTGCTGGGTGAGATCGTTCGTCAGCGTGACCGTGATCGGCTTCGCGATGACCTGCCAGCTGGCGCTGCCCCCCTGGCCGGCCACGGTAGTCAGCTGGCCCTGGTTGGCCTGCAGCCAGCTGGCGCTGGTCGGCACCGACGGGCCGGGCGGGCTGGACCCGCCGAATGTGGTCGGGCCGAACCCCTGGACCAGCTGCCCCTGGGCGTTCAGCAGCTCGACCAGGTAGGGGCCGTAGTAGCCGAAGTCGTTGGAGTCCAGGCCCGGGCCGCCCCCGATCCCGCCCTGGCTCGAGTTGAGCTTGTATATCCGCGAGTTGTAGATGTCGGTCACCTGGCCGCCGGACTGGCCTTGCAGGTATCCGCTGAACTGGGTCAGCCCGACTGCGCTGATGACGACCAGGGCGATGGCGACCAGGGCCAGCAAGGCCGTGATCATCTTGACCCGCAGCGGGGTGCGCCCCGACAGCGCGCGCAGGGATTCCCGCGAGCGGTGCAGCCAGGACGTCGTTGTCATGCCCGTCGGTCAGGACGTGGGCAGGCGGAGCACGTAGCCGACTCCGCGCAGGGTGTGGATCAGCCGGGGCTCGGTGGTGTCCACCTTGCGGCGCAGCACGGACACGTAGGACTCCACGATCCCGGTGTCCCCGCGGAAGTCGTAGTCCCAGACGTGGTCCAGGATCTGCATCTTGGACAGCACCCGGTTGGAGTTGCTCATGAAGTACCGGAGCAGCTTGAACTCGGTGGGGGACAGCTGGATGGGCTGGCCCGCCCGCCACACCTCGTGGCTCTCCTCGTCCAGCTCCAGGTCGGCGAACTTGAGCCGGGGGGTGGGCTCGGCGCCGTCGCCGTTCGTCCGGCGCAGCACCGCGCGGATCCGGGCGATGACCTCCTCCAGGCTGAACGGCTTGGTCACGTAGTCGTCCCCGCCCAGGGTCAGGCCGCGGATCTTGTCCTCGGTGGCGTCCCGTGCGGTCAGGAACACGACCGGGATGCGCGCGCCGCCGCCCCGCAGCCGCCGGACGACGTCGAAGCCGTCCATGTCGGGCAGCATCACGTCGAGCACGATCAGGTCGGGCCGGTGGCGCTGCGCGGCCTGCACCGCCTCGGTGCCGCCGGTGGCCGTGAGCACGTCAAACCCGGCGTAGCGGAGGCTGGCGGACAGCAGTTCCAGGATGTTGGGCTCGTCTTCGACAACGAGCAGCCGGGCAGCCGCCTGGGTCCGCCCATTCACCTGCGGCATGGTCATGACCTGCATCTTCCGGTGCCAACCTGAAGATTTCCTGAAAGCCCCCTGGGCTTGATCTCATGGTCACACAAGTTCCAGCCGCAGGCCAGCCGGGAGTCAGGTCATGCCTGCGCCAGCGTCCCCCCACCGGGAGATCGCCGCCGCCCGCGACTGCGCGCCCAGCTTGGCATAAATGCGGTTCACGTGATTCTTCACGGTCTTCTCGGCCAGCACGAGCTGCGAGGCGATCTCGCCGTTGGAGTGACCCTCCGCGATCAGGGTCATGATCTCCGCCTCGCGCAGGGACAGGCCGTGCGGGCGGTTGATGCTGGGGATACTGCCGGTCCTCAAGAGTGACCTCCGGCCACGGCTACCACCGGAATGTGATGCGACGCATGGTACGGAGGCGGACACGATGAGCGCAAGAGTGCCAAATAGCGCAATCGGCGCACGGGCGTGCAGAGCCGGCGGCCGGTCAATTCCGGCCGCCGGGCTGCTGCCACCAGGCGGATTGCGCCGCTAGCCGACCTTCGAGCCGGTGATCAGGTTCTTGGGCACCGGCTGGTCATGGTTCAGCGCGTGGAACAGCTGCTGGGCCTCGGCCTGGTTCCAGACCACCACGTCGCCCACGGCCGTCACCGGCTCACTGCCGATCGGCATGGTGGTGGTCTCCGGGTGCCGCAGCGCGAAGGCGACCTGGGCCAGCTGGTACAGCTGCGTCCCGCTGTCCACCGTGAGCGCGTCCGCCGAGCCGACCGCCGCCGGGATCACCGCGAACGGGTTGATCAGGTTCCCCGTGCTGGTCATCTTGTTCAGCAGCGCCTTCATGAACGCCCGCTGGTCCTGCTCACGCTGCAGGTCCTGGGTGGCGAACAGGTGGCGGGTGCGGACGAAGCCGAGCGCCTGGGCGCCGTCCAGGGTCTGGCAGCCCTTCTTCAGGTGCAGGCCCGACGCGGGGTCGTTCAGGTTCTGCGGGATGCACATCCGCACCCCGCCGACCGCGTCCACGACGTGGACCAGGCCGCCGAAGCCGATGCCCATGTAGTGGTTGATCTGCAGCCCGGTGGCGTTCTGCAGGGTCTGCGCGAGCAGCTTCGGGCCGCCGAAGGCGAAGGCGGCGTTGATCTTGTTCATGCCGTAGCCGGGGATGGCCACGTACGAGTCGCGCGGGATGCTGATCAGGACGGGCGGCAGGCCGTTGGACGGGATGTGCAGCAGCATGATGGTGTCCGACCGGGCCCCGGTGATGGAGCTGGCCTTCCCGGTGGCCAGCTCGCGCTGCTGCTGCGGGGTCAGTCCCTGGCGGCTGTCGTCCCCGGTGATCAGCCAGTTCGCCCCGGCCCCGGCCACCGGCCGCCCGGCGTAGTCGACCAGCACGTTGGCCCGGGTCAGCTTGGAGTTCAGGTAGAAGTACATCGCGCCGGTGAAGATCAGGATGACCACGACCACCAGGGCGATGATGCCCAGGACCCGGCGTGGCCGCAGCCACCGGCGGCCGCGGCCGCCCGAGTAGCCGCGCCCCGAGGACCCCCGCCCGGAGTAACCGGGCCCGGCGGGCCGCCCGCCCTGCCCGGCGCCGCACGGGGGGCTGCTCCGGCCAGGCGCTTCCGCCGGGGTAGCCGCCTGCCGACAGGCTCTCGGTAGGCTCGCTGGCTCCCGGGTACCCGCGCCCGGCCGGTGCCTGCCCGGACGGCCGCGGCGCCGGGTCGCGGAACCAGCTGTCCGACAAGTCGCTCACGCCGCGCCCTCCCACCAGATGGTGACCACTGCCCGCCCGGACGTGCCAAGGTCAGCAGGCTGGTCGCCGCACAGCCCGCGCTCCCGGAGCGCGGCTTCCACATCGCCGGCGCGTTCCGGTGGCAGGCACAGCCTGCGCCTGGTCACGTCCACCAGCTCCCTCATTGTCGTGTAATCCGCCTCACCGGGACGATTCCATTCAGTGTGCCCTGCCCGCAGGCCCATCGCGTCCAGGATCGCGAGGACGTCGGCGGCCGTGGGCCCATCGGGCCGCCGCAGCCCGTGGAAGTGCAGCCACAGCGGGTTGAGGGACGTCAGCGGGTGGGCCGCCGTCATCTCCACCACCACCTGGCGCCGCGCGTGCCCGGTCAGCGCGTCGATGAACGGGCCCAGGTCCGGCGCGTTGTAGAGCACGTGATGGCAGGTCACCAGGTCCGCCACCGGGGTCTCGGCGGCCACGTCCGGCCAGCGGCCGGGCACCAGGGTGGCCGCCCGGCCGGCGGCGCGGGCCCGCTCGGCCAGCAGGTCCAGCATGGCCGGGTCGGCATCCACGGCGGCCAGCCCGGTGGCCCGGGCCGCCAGCGGCGCGGACGCGGCCCCGGCGCCCGCGCCCACGTCCAGCACGGTGCCCGGCGGGTCCAGTGCCGCGCACTCGCGCTCATAGGAGGGCCCGGCCGGGGCGCGGCTCAGCCGGTCGGCCCGGCGGGCGAACACCTGCCGGGGGAGCACCCACGGCGATTCGGTCACTGCCCGGGTGATGTGCTCGGGGATCGCCCAGGCCGCCAGGTCATCCCGCCACCTGGTGAGCAGTTCGGCCAGTGCTGGCATGGCATCACAGTAGGCGAGCGCGGGGCCGGGCGGCCGCTGTCAGGCGCGGTTGCCAGAAACCTGGAAAACGGCCCCCGCGGTGAACCGGTGCGGGCCCCGCGGCCGTGCCCCGCGGGCCCGGCGGCGTCCCCGGCCGTTCCCGGCTGGTTTGTCGGCCCCCGGGCATAGCGTCGGCGTGATGCCCGGCGCCAGCAGGCGCCGGGCCGGGAGCCCGTCCCAGCGGGCCGCATGCGAGGAGGCGCCGTGCCGCAGCCGCCAGTACTCAGATTGTCGGGCGTGGTACTCGACTCACCGGATGCCCGGGAGCTGGCGGGCTTCTACCGCGTCCTGCTGGGCTGGGTGGCCGAGCAGGACGAGCCCGGATGGGTCAAGCTGCGGTCCCCGGACGGGGGGCCGGCTTGTCCTTCCAGAGCGAGCCGGCCTACGTGCGGCCGGTGTGGCCCGCCGGGCCGGAGCACCAGCAGATGCAGGTGCACCTGGATATCGCCGTCGAGGACCTGGTGAGTGCGGGCGAGCACGCGGTGGCGGCCGGGGCGGTGCTGGCGGAGTTCCAGCCCCAGGACGACGTGCGGGTCTACCTCGACCCGGCGGGCCACCCGTTCTGCCTGTACCTGCCGGGGTAAGCCAGTAGCGCTTACCTGCCGGGGTAAGCCAGTGCCGGGGTAAGCCAGCAGCGCTCCGGCGCGGGTGGCCCGGCTAGGGTCGGACCATGAGCCCCCGCCCGATGCCGGCTGCGGAGCTGGACGTCTCTGCCGGGCTGGTGCGGCGGCTGCTGGCCGCCCAGCATCCGGATCTGGCCCCGCTGCCGGTCACCGTGCTGGCCAATGGCTGGGACAACGTCCTGTGCCGCATCGGCCCGGACCTCATCGCCAGGCTGCCGCGGCGGGCCGCCGCGGTCCAGCTGATCAGGCACGAGCTGGCGTGGCTGCCGGTACTCGCCCCCCGGCTCCCGCTGCCGGTCCCCGCGCCGGTGCGGGCCGGGCGCCCCGGCCCGGGCTACCCGTGGCCGTGGAGCATCGTGCCGTTCCTGCCCGGGCGGGCGGCCTGGCTCGAGCCGCCGGCTGACCTGCAGGACGCCGCCGCCGGCCTGGGCGGGTTCCTGGCCGCCCTGCACGCGCCGGCCCCGCCGGATGCTCCCGCCAACCGGGCCCGCGGCATCCCGCTCGCCCAGCGCCACGACACGGTGATCCAGAACCTGGACGCCGTGTCGGACCGGGCCGGGCGGGAGGCGGTGCTGGCCGCCTGGGAGGTGGCGCTGGCCGCCCCGGCCTGGGCGGGGCCGCCCGTGTGGCTGCACGGCGACCTGCACCCCGGCAACATCCTGGTCCGTCATGGCCGCCTCAGCGGGGTGATCGACTTCGGGGACATCACGGCCGGGGATCCGGCCACCGACCTGGCTGTGGCCTGGATGCTGCTGCCCGCCGAGCGCCATGAGGCGTTCCGTGGCGCCTACGCGGCGGCGAGCCAGCACGGAGTGCCCGGGGGTTCCCTGTGGGACCGGGCCCGGGGCTGGGCCCTCGTGCTGGGGCTGGTGTTCGTGGCCCACTCGGCCGACAGCCCGGAGCTGGCCGCCGTGGGGGACCGGACCCTCCGCGCCGTGCTCGGCCCGGCCTGCCGCCGCATGCGGTGACTGGCGCCCGGTTCCCGCCGTCCCGGCCGCGGCGGCACCCCAGCAGCGCCGCCGTCACCGGGTCCTACCAGCCGACCGGCCGGCCACCCGGCCCGCAAAGAAAAACACCGCGAACCTAACGCAGGTTCGCGGTGTCCTCGATCTCTTGAGAGATCACATGGGGTGAGTGATGGGATTCGAACCCACGACATCCAGGACCACAACCTGGCGCTCTAACCAACTGAGCTACACCCACCATGGCCGGCGGCTGCCTAAGCATAGCGGCGTCCGGCATCAATTCCGAACCGGGCACCCATGACCGGGCCGCCCGGTCGGCCCGCGCCCGGCCGCCGTCACGGGCGCCGCGGGCCGCCGCCCGGGTTGGCGGTTCCCTTGCCGGCCGCCGCGATGCCGTACTTGCTGGCGATCTCCCGCGCGGTGGCCGAATCCGGGCCGGGCGGCGGCACGAAGATCGCCTCCCGGTAGTACCGCAGCTCCTGGATGCTCTCGCGGATGTCGGCCAGTGCCCGGTGGCCGCCCTGCTTGAGCGGGCTGGCGAAGTAGGCCCGCGGGTACCAGCGCCGGGCCAGTTCCTTGACGCTGGACACGTCCACCATCCGGTAGTGCAGGAACGCGTCCAGTTCGGGCATGTCCCGGGCCAGGAACGCCCGGTCGGTGGCGATGGAGTTACCGCACAGCGGCACCTTCCGCGCGTCCCGGATGTGACTGCGCACGTACGCCAGGACCTTTTCCTGGGCCTCGGCCAGGGGCACGCCGGTCGCCAGTTCCTCGATCAGCCCGGACTTGGTGTGCATGTCACGGACTACCTCGACCATCTGATCCACGGCTCCGGCAGGAGGCCTGATCACCAGGTCCACGCCCTCATCCAGCACCGTCAGGTTGCCGTCGGTCACCAGGCAGGCGATCTCGATAAGGGCATCGCGGGCAAGGTCAAGCCCGGTCATCTCACAGTCGATCCAGACGAGCTGGTCAGTCATCCCCCCAGACTAGAGCCTCGCCGAAGGTTCCCGCCCCCGCCCCCACCTGGGCGGCAGTCACGGCCGGGGGGCCCGATCCGCGGCACCGGCCAGCGCCCGGATGTGCGGGGGCACGGCGGTGCCGGGAGCCAGCGCGGGATCCGGCTCGGCCGGGCCGAAGGTGAGCGCGGCGGGCACCACCCCGGCCCACACGTCCAGGGCGTAATCGTCCGGGTCATCCCCGGGCGGGCCGCTGCGCACCTTCACCGACGCCTCGGCCAGCGGCACCGCGAGCACTGCGGTCGCGGCCATCTCCTTGCGGGTCGGCGGCCGCACCGCCGCCCAGCGGCCGGGCACCAGGTTCTCAGTGATCACCCGCAGCCCGTGCAGGCGTTCTGCATCGCCGGAGACCAGCCGGGCCGTGCCGAACACCACGGCGCTCCGGTAGTTCATCGAGTGGCTGAACACGGCCCGGGCGCAGACGATCCCATCCAGGTGGGTCACGGTCACGCATACCTCCTGGCCATCGGCGGCCAGCAGGCCGCGGTTGGCGGAGGAGCCGTGCAGGTACAGCAGGTCGCCGTCGCGGCCGTAACCGGTCGGCAGCACGACCGGGACACCGTCGATCAGCACGCCGAGGTGGCAGACCAGCCCGGCGTCCAGCACGGCGTACAGGTCGGCCCGGTCCTGCAGGCCGCGTTCCTTGTGCCGCCGCAGCGCGGTCCGCTCCGTGCCGGACAGCGCGCTGCCCGCGGGCGGGGTGATCGGTGCCGCCGGGGAGTGGCCGCAGGTGCGCTGAGTGCTCATGGTGGTCTACGGTACCGAGGAAGTGGACCTATCGCAGTAGCCACTGGGCGGGAAGAACTGATGACCACTTTCTCACGAGCCGCCGTTGAACTGCCGGTTACCGCCGACCGGGAGGATGGCGCGCCGCTCACCACCCAGATCGCCGTCCAGTTGCGCGAGGCACTGGCCGACGGCCGGCTGGCCCCGGGAGAGCGGTTGCCGTCCAGCCGCGCCCTGGCCGCCACCCTCGGGGTGAGCCGGACTGTCGTCACCGCGGCCTACACGCAACTGTTCGCGGAAGGGTGGCTGGACGGGCGGCACGGGTCGGGCACCTACGTAGCCGCGGGGGCGGGCAGCCCGGCCGCCCCCGCCGCGGCCGACCCGGCCAGCCCTATCGCGGTGCGGCTGGCCGCCACCGCTGCGGTGCCGCCGGCCACGGCAGCCCCTCCGGCGGAGCCGGCCGCCGGGCCCGGGCCCGGGCGGCCGCCGGTCAATCTGCAACCCGGCATTCCCTGGGCCGAGGGGATCGACCAGGCGGCCTGGCGCCGCGCCTGGCGGGAGGCAGGCCGCCAGCCGCTCTCACCGTGGCCCGATCCCCGCGGCCTGCCCGCGCTGCGCCAGGCGCTGACCGGTTACCTGCGCCGCGGCCGCGGCATCCGCTGCCTGGCCAGCCAGATCCTGCCGACCCGCGGTGTCGCGGCTGGGCTGCGGCTGGCCGCGGCGGCGCTGCTGCGCCCCGGCGACCGGGTCGGCGTCGAGGAGCCGGGCTACCCGGCGGCCCGGTCGGTCTTCGCCGCCCATGGCGCCCGGCTGGTGCCCTGCCGGGTGGACGCGGCCGGGCTGGTCGTCGAGGATCTCCCCGCTGACCTGCGCCTGGTCTACACCACCCCGGCTCATCAGTACCCGCTCGGCGGGCGGCTGCCCGTGCGCCGCCGCCAGGCCCTGGTGGCCTGGGCGCGGGCCACCGGCGCGCTGATCGTCGAAGACGACTACGACGGTGAGTTCCGGTACGACGTCGCGCCGTTGCCCACCTTGTTCGGCCTGGACCCGGGGGCGGTCATCTATCTCGGGACCACCTCGAAGACGCTGACGCCCGCGCTGGGCGCGGGCTGGCTGGTGGCCCGCCCTGAGCTGATCCCGGTCCTCACCCAGACGGCGGCCGCCCTGGGGGAACGCGTGCCCGAGCCGGTTCAGCACGTCGTCGCCGGGTTGCTGGCCAGTGGGGAACTGGAGCGGCATGTCCGCCGGATGCGGCACGAGTACGCCCGCCGGCGGGCGGCCATGACGGCCATCCTCGGCGAGGTACTGGCCGGCCAGGCGATGCCCGCGGCCCGGCTGACCGGGGACACCGCGGGCATGCACATGGTGCTGGAGTTGCCACCCGGGCTGGTTTCCCTGGTCGTGACGGCCGCGGAGCGGCATGGCGTCAGGATCGCGGCCCTCGATCACCGGTATTACGCGGGGCCAGTCACGGGCCACGGCCTCGTGCTCGGCTACGGGGCGGCCGACCTGGCCGGGGTGCGCCGGGGCTGCCAGGTCATTGCCGGGATCCTGGCCGGCCCGCGGAACGGCCCGCCCGGTGTGCCGCCCGGACCGCCCGGCATCCAGCCGGCCCCGCCGGACGTGCCGCCGCGAGCGGCGGACATGCCGGCGGCGGCCGCCGGCCAGATGGCGGGCAGCGCACACGGAGCGCCGGTGAGCGGGTTGATGTCAATGGCGCCGGGGCCGCCGCCGGCACAGCCGGGCACCTGGGAAGCGCCGAAATGACCGCCGCGGGCCCAGTTCCGCCGGCTGTGCGGTGCCTGGCCGCCCGGGACCAGGGCCGCCCGGCCGCCCGCCCCGACGTGCGGCACCCGCCACTCGTCGAGCCAGTTCATGATCTCGTACAGCCGGGTGACCGGGCCGTGGACGAACGGTGACCCGGGCGGGCCGATCACCCCGATCTGGGCGCACACCCGGCCCTCGTTGTTCACCCCGGGCAGCCCGTCCCGGGCGGCCGGAGCCAGCGGGTCCGCCGAGGGGGAGCAGGCCAGCCCGTGTGTGGCTTCCGCGCCCCAGCCGCGTACCCGGGGGGCGTGCTGGCTGGACTGGGCCTGGTGGGCGGCCGGCCAGCCGAGGGCCCGCGCGGCGCGCGTCACCGGGATGAGCTGGGCCAGGTCGCCGGTCAGCGGGTTCCACACCAGGTGGCAAGGGCGGCCCAGGCGGACCAGCGATTCCGCCGATTCCCGCGCCGTGGTGCGCACCGGGTCCCCCGGCAGGACCAGCCAGACAGCGCGTGGGACGCCGCCCTTCAGGCAGCCGCCATCGGCGGCTGCCAGGACTCGTTCGGCACCCGGCATCCACGCGTCAGTCACGATGCTCCATCCTCAGGTCTAGACCACTTTCGGCGGCGGTATCCCTACCTGAGTACGTCAGGCCGGCACATTAGTCCAGAGGCTGGAAGGCTCCAAGGTGAGCCCGTGCGGTCCTGCCGGCCAACCGTTTCGGCATGCCGCCCGCGGCGCGCTAGCGTGTCAGGATGCACGCCGGGCGGTCCGGTGCCGGCGGCGCGGGACTGGAGCGTGCGATGGCGAGCGATGCTGTCCCCGGGATCGAGGATCTACCGCGGCTGGGCCGCTGGCTGTGCGACAGCGGCATCCTGGCCTCCGCCGCCCCGCCGGACGTCCGGCTCATCGCGGGCGGCCGGTCCAACCTGACCTACCTGCTGGACCCTCGCGCCACGGCCGGTCCCGAGGCCCCGCTGCTCGTGCTCCGGCGGCCCCCGCTAGGGCATGTGCTGCCCACCGCGCACGACATGACCCGGGAGTACCGGGTGCTCAGCGCGCTCCAGGGCACGGAGATCCCGGTGCCCCGGGTGCTTGCGCTCTGCGACGACCCGGCGGTGATCGGCGCCCCGTTCTACCTCATGCGCTACGTGCCGGGGCATGTGCTGCGCACCCGGTCGGACGGGCACCTGGTCACCCCGGACCAGGCGGCCCTGCTGTCCGGGCAGTTCGCCGCCATGCTGGCGGCGATTCACGGAGTTGACCCGGCGTCGGTGGGCCTGGCGGGCTTCGGCCGCCCCGAAGGTTACCTCGAACGGCAGCTAGCCCGCTGGCAGCGGCAGTGGGAGCTGTCGGTGACCCGCGACGTGCCTGGCTATGACGAACTCACCCGGCGGCTCGCGGCGGGCCTGCCGGACCGGTCCGACAGCCCGGGGACGCTGGTGCACGGTGACTACCGGATGGACAACATGCTGATCACGCTGGGGGCCCAGCCAGCCATCGCGGCCGTGGTCGACTGGGAGATGTCCACCCTCGGTGATCCGCTCGCCGACCTCGGCCTGGCGCTTGTCTACTGGGCGCAACCCGACGACGACGAGTCAATGGAGCTCAGCGTGGCCGCCGATATCACTGCCTGTCCCGGGTTCTTCAGCCGGGCGCAGATCGCGGACAGGTATGCCGCTATCACCGGCCGGGACGTGACCGCGCTCGGTTACTACATGGCGTTCGGCTGCTTCAAGCTCGCCGTGGTCCTGGAAGGCATCCACGCTCGCTACCTGCAGCGCAAGACCGTGGGGGAGGGTTTCGAGCGGGAAGGCCCGGCGGTGCCGCTGCTGGTTGCGCGCGGGCACCGGCTGCTCGACTCCATCGACTGAGCCGCCGCCGGCGCGCAGCGCGCCCGTGGTGAGTGAGTTCTGCCCCGGAAAAGGGAATGAGGCCCGGCACCCCGCTCTGGCCGGACCTCATGTCCCGTCCCTCAGCCAGTGGGCCCGGCGAAAGCTCGCTCCGGACCGACGGTGCTGAGGAAGTTCAAATGAGGCCCGACGCCCCGCTCTCGTCGGGCCTCACATAGAAGACGCGACCCCCCGCCGGGGGGTTGTCATGGATCCGTAAGAAATTTTGGCCGGAGTCGCCGGCCTGAGCACGGACCCTAGGCGCTGCAGTTCGGCGTGCACAACCGCCGGGCCACCGCGGCGAAGAACACCTTGCTGATCTGGGCCGGGTCGGTGATCTCGAACGCCTGGCCGCCGGTCACGGTGGCGATCTGCTGCAGTGCCGGGAAGTTCCCGGCGTTGCCGAACTGGATGACGATGATCTCCACCCGCCGCCTGGGGTTGTACAGCTGGTGCAGTTGCTGCACCAGCGCGGCGCTGGTGATGTCGCCCGGAGCGTTGTCCACGCCTGCCGTCATGACCAGCACCGCGTTGGAGTACCGGCTCTGGTACGTGGCGGACATCTGCCGGAACGCGGCCAGGATGCTCCCGTACAGGGCCGCGGGGGCGGGCACCGGCTTGCCTTGCTGGGCGATCTGCCCGGCCTCCTGGCGCCGGGTGATCAGGCCGAGCGGGGCGGACAGCGGGCCGACGGGGACCAGTTCCTTGTAGGGGAGGCTGCCGTCCAGGTGGCTGGCGAACGCCCAGTCACCGAGCTGGGTGCTGTCCGGGAACTGGGCCAGCCCGAGGCCCGCGGCCTGGCCGAGGACCTGTTCCAGGGTGGGGCCGCCGGGCGCGACCGGGGTGGCCATCTGCTTCGAGACGTCCAGCAGCACCAGGTCGCGGGAGCCCAGGCTGA
Organism: uncultured Actinomycetes bacterium; assembly: GCA_963840195.1. Classification (GTDB taxonomy): domain Bacteria; phylum Actinomycetota; class Actinomycetes; order Streptosporangiales; family Streptosporangiaceae; genus RYN-230. The sequence goes on along the minus strand of CAWIYD010000009.1, from coordinate 136,813 downwards.
GCCGTTCCCAGGCTTGCAGGCTGGTCTGGGCCTGGCCCGGTGCGGCCGCCTGGGACAGCGCGGGCTGGCCGGTGTCCAGCCCGTACTGGCCGATCCACGACGGCGCGGCCCCCGCGGCCGAACGGAATCCTTCATAGCGCACGTACGAGGTGGCGTATGCGGACCGCAGCGCGGTCTCGAACGCCTGCGCGGCCTTCTGGGTGACAGCGTCCGTGGTGGTCAGGACGTACGGGTAGTCGAGTTCGTAGGTCCCTTCCGTGGGATACCTCGCGGCCAGCGGCTCCGCGGGGTGCGCCCGGTTGAACTGCGCGATCGCCTGTTCCGAGGCGATCGTGACCGGCCGCTCATCGCGGGGCGGCTGGGCCAGGCTGGCCAGGGAAGCCAGGGCCGTGCTGCCCTCGTCCTTGGTGACCTGGACGTTGAACACGAACTTGGTGAAGTCGGCCAGGGCAGTCGTGCCCGAGCCGAGCATGTGCTGCAACTCGATCAGCGTGGCCAGGCCCGCTGAGCTTCCGGCCGGGTCGGGGAAATCCACGTGCAGTCCCAGGCCGGTGGCCGGGCCGCCCACCGACTGAGGCAGCAGGAACTGCCAGCCCACGGACGCGCCGAAGGCGGGCACCTGCTCGGCCACGGACCTGGGCATCACGATCGCCAGGGGGGACCTGGCCACGGTGAGAGCGGTCTGCTGCACGAGCTGCGCGCCCGCCGGTGAACTGCGGGCCACGCTCACCCACAGCGATGAGTCGGGAATCCAGGCGTCAAAGGCGGTACTGCTGCCGGACTGGGCTATCTGCGCCGCGGCGGTGGCTGACGGCTCGCTGATGACGTGCACGGCCGCGCAGTGCCCGTTGACGTCCTGGTGCTGCGCGTTGAAGTACGTGGCCACGTGCCGGATGGCCGGTGCGATCTCCTCCGCCGCGGCCAGGCGCACCACGACCGGGTGCGCGGTGCACGAGGCACGGGACACGATGGCCTCGGCGCCGAAGGCAACCAGCAGCGTGCAGGCGATGACGCCGGCCAGGGTGCTCAGCGCGACCCAGATCCGAACCCGGCGGGACCGTCCGCCCCTGGTACGAGCCGGCGGGGTGAGCGGCCCGGTGGCTCCAGCGTTCACGGCATCCCTCGATCAGGTGCTCCGCGGTCCCCCCACGGAGTGGGACCGACTTTATCGGGGCAATGCCGACAGATCCGGTGGTTACTGGCTTTGTAATAACTCGGGCTGGCCGCCGCGCTCCCGGGGCACGGGCCCGGGGCGGACTGCGGGCCGGGGGCGGTCTGCGGGCCGGGGGCGGACCGGGCAGACTGTGGCGGTGGCTGGTCCGATCGAGGTAACCGACCCGGCCGACCCGAGGCTCGCCGATTACGTGGCGCTCACCGATTCCGCGCTCCGGATGAGCCTGGAGGCGCGGCACGGGCTGTTCGTCGCCGAAGGCGAGAAGGTGATCCGCCGTGCCCTGACTGCCGGGCTGCGGATCCGCTCGCTCCTGGTCACCACCGGCAAGCTGGCCCGCCTGGCCGGGCTGGCGGAGGAGTGCGCGGCACCCGTCTACGTGATGACCGAACCGGTGGCCCGGCAGCTGACCGGCTACCGGGTGCACCGGGGCGCGCTGGCCTCGGTGACCCGCCCGGAACTGCCCCCGGTGCCGCAGGTACTGACCGCGGCCCGGCGGGTGCTGGTCCTCGAGGACCTGGTCGATCACGGCAACGTCGGGGCGATCTTCCGGTGCGCGGCGGCGTTCGGCATCGACGCGGTGATCCTGTCGCCGCGGTGCGCCGACCCGCTGTACCGGCGCGCGGTCAAGGTATCGATGGGCGCCGTGTTCGCCATCCCCTACGCGCGGATGAGTGATTGGTATGGCGGGCTGGGGGAGTTGCGCACGGCCGGCTTCCGGCTGCTGGCCCTGACACCGGACCAGTCGGCGGCGCCGGTCGCGTCCGCGCTCCCGGACGGCCGGGCCGCCCTGCTGCTCGGCACCGAGGGGGACGGCCTGTCCTCCCGGTGGCTGCACGAAGCCGACCAGGCGGTCTGCATCCCGATGGACGCGGCCGCCATGGCCCGCGGCATCGACTCGCTCAACGTGGTCGCCGCCGCCGCCGTCGCCTGCCACCTCCTGGCCGCCCACACCCCCTGACCCGGCCCGGCCCGCCGCGCGATGGATGTGAGTTTGGGTCACATCGATGTGCATGGGTGAAACTTTCATGCACATGGCGCGCGGCGAGGGACCGGGATGGCTGAAAGCCTGGTGCAGTTGCCCCGCCGCCGCCCCGGCATTCAAGTGGCTGGTGTTGCTGAAGAGAGTTTCGGGGCCGGTGAGGTTCGCCCGGTGACGTGGCGGAGAGCCGGGTCCGGGCTGGCGGCCCGTCAAAGGCGGCGGCCCGTCGGCGGCCCGTCGGCGGCCCGTCGGGGCCGTCGGCGGCCCGTCGAGGGCGGCGGCCCGTCGAGGGCGGCGAGGCACGTCAGGGCCGCGGGACGTCAGGGCCCGCGGGACGTCAGGGCCCGCGGGACGTCAGGGCCCGCGGGACGTCAGGGCCCGCGGGACGTCAGGGCCCGCGGGACGTCAGGGGCGGCGGGCCGGCTCGGGGGCGAAGGCGGCGCGCAGCCGCTGCTCCGCGTCCGGGCCCGCACCGACGTGGTCCAGGCCGAGCAGGGCGGCTCCCGCGATCGGCGGCACGGCCACCACCCGGACGGTGGCCAGCGGCATCTCCACCGCCAGCCGGTCCGCGATCTGCCCGTTGAGCAGCGGGTCGCGCGCGGTGAGCAGCCCTCCGCCGAGGATCACCGGGATCGGCTGCCCGGCCAGCCCGAGCCGCCGGATCGTGGCCAGCGCCATCGCGCACACTTCCTCCGCCAGCCGGCTGACCAGCCCGGCGGCCACCGCGTCGCCGTCCCCGGCCGCACGCAGTACCACTGGCGCCAGGTCGAGCAGCGCATCGGCGGGGATCTGGCGCCGGTGCACCCGGACGGCCACCTCACGCACGGCGGCCAGACCGAAGTGCGCGGCCACCGCGTCGCGCAACACCGTGGCCGGGCCGCGGCCGTCTTCCGCCCGGTTCGCCCACCACAGGGCGCCCAGGCCGAGGCTCTCCCCGCCGCCCCAGTCACCGCTCACCTCGCCCAGGGACAGGAACCGTACCTCGGTACCGTCCGGGCCCACGCCCACGCAATTGATGCCGGCGCCGCAGGTCACCGCCACTCCCCAGGGCCGCTCACCCGGGCTGACCAGGCCGGCCCGCAGCACCGCGAACGTGTCGTTGACCAGCGCGCTGGTCAGTCCCCAGCCCTGCTCGGCCAGCAGCGCGCCCAGCGCGGCCTCCTCGTCCGGCAGGTCGGCGCCGGCCAGGCAGGCGGATACGTGCGCCGCCAGGGCCGGCCCGCCTGGCCGGCCCGCCGAACCGGCCGGGCCAGCCAGCTCGTCGGCCAGCCCGCGCAGGATCGCGAACGCCGGGTCGGTGCCGACGATGTGCGGGTTGCTGCCCGGCCCGCGGGCCCGGCCCAGCAGCGTCCCGTCCCGGGCCACCAGCGCCGCGTCCGTCTTGCTGTTCCCGCCGTCGATGGCCAGCACCGCCGGTGAGGCGGGGGGTTCGGGGGGGTCGTCCCCCCGGGCTAGCACCGCGGGCCGCTCCGGGGGGCCGCCCGCCGGGCTGGCACCGTTCACTGGCCGCTGGCCCACGGCAGGTACCGCCGGTTCTCGGCGATGAGCCGGTCGGCCAGCCCGTCGGCCAGGTCCAGCTGGCCGACCAGCGGGTGGGCCAGCAGCGCGGCCCGCACCCGGTCCCGGCCGCCGCGCAGCGCGGCGTCCACCGCCAGTTCCTCGTACGCCGACACGTGCGCCACCAGGCCGCGCATCAGCGGCGGCAGCGGCGCGGCCGGCACCGGGCGCGGCCCGTCCGCGCCGATCACCGCGGGCACCTCGATGACCGCGTCGTCGGGCAGGAAGTCCAGCGTGCCGCCGTTGCGCAGGTTCACCACCTGCGTGTCCCCCGCGTCGCTGACCAGCGAGGCGAGCAGTGCGACCGCCGCCTCCGAGTAGTACGCCCCGCCGCGCTGGGACAGCAGCTCCGGCTTGCGGTCCAGCGCGGGGTCCGCGTACATGGCCAGCAGTTCCCGCTCGATCGCCGCCACCTCCTGGGCCCGGGTGGGCTGGCCCCGCTCCTCCGCCACCACCGCGTCATGCGCGTAGAAATAGCGCAGGTAGTAGGACGGCACCGCGCCAAGATCATGCATAACGCCGGGTGCCAGGCCGGTGTGCCCCGCGATCTCGCTGCCGTGCGCGGCGATCAGGGCGGGCAGCCGGTCGGTGCCGTCCACCCAGGCACCGCGTTCCCAGGTGAGGTGGTTGAGGCCGACATGGTCCAGGGACACCTGGCCCGGGTCCACGCCGAGCAGCCCGGCGAACAGCCGCTGGAACCCGATGGCCACATTGCACAGGCCCACCGCGCGGTGCCCGGCGTCCAGCAGCGCCCGGGTGACGATGCCGACCGGGTTGGTGAAGTCGATGATCCAGGCGCCGGGGTCAGCGCGCCGCCGGGTGCGTTCGGCAATATCAAGGACGATCGGCACGGTCCGCAGTGCTTTCGCGAGGCCGCCGGCCCCGGTGGTCTCCTGGCCGATGCAGCCGCACTCCAGCGGCCAGGTCTCGTCCCGCTGACGGGCGGCCTGGCCGCCGACCCGCAGCTGGAGCAGGACCGCGCCCGCGCCGTCCACCGCCTCGTCCAGGCTGGTCGTCCAGCGGACCCGGGCCGGGTGCCCGTAGCGGCTCATGATCCGGGCCGAGACCGGGCCGACCACGGCCAGCCGGCCCTCGTCCGGGTCGGCCAGGACGAGTTCGGTGACCTTGAGGGCGCCGGTCAGCCGGGCCACCCCGTCGACCAGTTCCGGGGTGTAGGTGGAACCCCCGCCGACGACCGCGATCTTCACCCGAACGCCCTCACTTCCGCTCCGGCCGCCGCGACGTGGCAGGCGGCGGCGTGCCCGGGACCCAGCTCGGCCAGGCCGGGGGTGACCTGGTGGCACTCGTCGATGGCCAGCGGGCAGCGCCAGCGGAACCGGCAGCCCGGGGAGGGGTCGATCACCTTCGGCGGCTCGCCCAGGTCGGTCTCGGCCGAGACGTCCAGCGGCGCGCGCGGGTCCGGCACGGCCGACAGCAGCAGCTGGGTGTACGGGTGCCGCGGGCTGGCCAGCACGTCCTCCACCGGGCCGGATTCGGCGAGCTGGCCGGCGTACATGACCAGCAGCCGGTCCGCGACGTACCGCGCGCTGGCGATGTCGTGGGTGATGTAGAGGATCGAGACCCCCTGGTCGTCGCGCAGCGAGCGCATCAGGTTGAGCAGCCCGATCCGGATCGACACGTCGAGCATGGACACCGGCTCGTCGGCCAGGATCAGCTTGGGGCGCAGCGCCAGGGCCTGGGCGAAGCCGACCCGCTGCCGCTGGCCGCCGCTCAGCTCGTGCGGGAACCGCGCCAGCACCTCGGCGGCCGGGGTGAGCCCGACGATCTCGAACACCCGCTCCGCCTCGGCCTGGCGCTGCGCGGCCGACAGTTCCGGGCCGGTGCAGCTTGAGGCCGCGCAGGATGCCGTGCGAGATCCGCAGCACCGGGTTGATCGAGCTGAACGGGTCCTGGAACACCATCGGCACCAGGCCGGTGTAGTGCAGCGTGTCCTTCCGGGAGCGCATCGCCGAGACCGGCCGCCCCTGGAAGTAGATCTCGCCGCTGGTCGGCTTGTACAGCTTGGCCAGCAGCCGGGCGATGGTGCTCTTGCCGCTGCCGCTCTCCCCGGCCAGCGCGACGATCTCCCGCTCCCCGATGGCCAGGCTGACGTCGTCCACCGCGTGCAGGGTGCGCCGGGACAGCGCGCTGCCGATCTTGAAGTGCTTGGCCAGGCCCTCGGTGCGCAGCAGCGGCACGGTGCTATCGGGGCTATCCGGGCCATCGGGCGGAGCCGCCGGGTCACTCATGGCCGCCTCCGCTCGTCGTGGTCCCGCGCGGTTTCCGCCGCCGCGCGGCCGCCGCGCGGGGCGTGCAGCAGGCAGCGGACCTGGACCTCGCCGACCTGGTACAGCGCCGGGGGGCGTGCCAGCGCAGGCCGTCCATGACCTGCGGGCAGCGCGGCGCGAACCGGCAGCCGGCCGGCGGCCGGGCCAGGTCGGGCGGGCTGCCCGGGATGCCGGTCAGCGGCTGGCGGGCGCCCCGGATGGACGGGAACGCGTCCAGCAGCCCGGTGCTGTAGGGGTGCCGCGGCGTGTCGAACACCTGCCTGGTCGGGCCCAGCTCGGCCACCTGGCCGGCGTACATCACCATGAGCCGGTCGGAGAAGTGGCTGACCAGCGACATGTCGTGGGTGACGAAGATGATCGCGAAACCGAGCCGCCGCTGCAGGTCCTTGATCTGGGCCATCAGCGACCGCTGGGCGACCACGTCCAGCGCCGAGGTCGGCTCGTCCATGATCACGAGTTCCGGGGTGAACAGCATGGCCATCGCGATCATGGAGCGCTGGCGCATCCCGCCGGACAGCTGGTGCGGGTAGCTCTTGAGGTGCACCGGGTCGATGCTGACCATGCGGAGCACCTCGGCGGACCGGTCGGCGATCTCGGCCTTGGACGTCACGCCGTGCGCCCGCATCGCGTCCCGGAACTGCGCGCCGATCGACTTGACCGGGTTGAGCGCGTTCATCGCGCTCTGCATGACCACGGACAGGTCCTTCCAGCGCACCGCGGCCAGCTGGGCGTCGGTCAGCCCGACCATGCTGCGGCCTTGGAAGGTCACGCTGCCGCCGGTGATGGCGGCGGGCGGGGCGAGCAGCTGGGCGATGGCGAACAGCAGCGTGGACTTGCCGCAGCCGGACTCGCCGACGATGCCGAGGAACTCCCCGGGCGCCAGGTCGAAGCTGACGTCCTCGACCGCGCGGACCGGGCCGCGGTCCATCGCGTACTCCACGGTCAGCCCGCGGACGGTGAGGATCGGGTCAGGCATTCGTCACCTGCTTCCGCGGCCGCCGGGCCGGCCGCAGCGCCGGGTTGCCGATCTCGTCGAACGCGTAGTTGAGCAGGGCGAACGCCGCGCCGAGGGCGGCGATGCAGGCCCCCGGCGCGAGGGCCCACATGGGCTGGCCGGTCTGCAGCGCCGCGTTGTTCTGCGCCCAGTACAGCATCGTGCCCCAGCTCTGCGTGTTCGGGTCGCCCAGGCCGATGAACTGCAGGCTGGACGCGAACAGCACCGCGTACAGCGCGTTGGTCAGGAAGCTGGCCACGATCAGCGAGGTCATGGTGGGGATGACCTCGACCACGATGATGTACAGGCGGCGCTCGCCGCGGACCCGGGCCGCCTCCAGGAAGTCCCGGTTGCGCAGCGACAGGGCCTGGGCCCGCAGCTGCCGCGCGGTGTAGGACCAGCTGGTCAGGGTGATCACCAGGATCAGCACCAGGGTGCCCCCGCCGTGCGCGTACCCGGCGATGATGATCAGCAGCGGGAACAGCGGGATGACCAGCAGCACGTCGGTGAGCAGGCTGAGCGAGCCGTCCCACAGGCCGCCGAGGTAGGCGGCCGCCACCCCGATCAGGACCGCTATCCCGGTCGCGGCCAGCCCGACGATGAACGCGATGATCATCACGTTCCGGGTGCCCCAGACCAGCTGGGCCCACATGTCCTGGCCGTAGGCGGTGGTGCCGAGCAGGTGGGCGGTGGACACGCCCAGCTTGGGCGGGTAGGCGTCCGCGCTGGGGTTGTCCTTCGCGATCAGGCCGGGGAACGCGGCCACGAACACGAAGATGGCCAGCAGCACGGTGCCCGCGGTGGCCTTGCGGTTGGACCGGATCGCGCGGGCCATCCGGGCCAGGGCGTGAGTGCGGGGCAGCGCGGCCTGCCCGGCGCCCGGCCGGGCCGGGCTGGCCCGCGGGCTCGAGGGTGGCGGGCACCCCGGAGATGGGCATGGACATGGCTAACCCGCCGTCCTGGTCCGCGGGTCGAGCAGCGCGGTGGCGATGTCGGCGAGCAGGATGGCGAACAGCACCGCCACCGTGATCAGCAGGAACAGCGCCTGTTCCAGCGGGTAGTCCTCGCCCTGCACGGCCTGCAGCAGCATGAAGCCGACGCCGGGGTAGTTGAACACGTACTCGATCAGGATGGCGCCGCTGACGACGAAGCCGAGGGACATGGCGAAACCGGTCAGGTTGGGCAGGATCGCGTTGCGCGCCGCGTAGTCCACCATGATGCGCCGGCCGGGCAGCCCCTTGGCCCGGGCCATCCGCACGTAGTCCTCGGCCAGCGTGGTGATCATCGTGTTGCGCATGGTCAGGATCCAGGTGCCGATCGTGGTGATCAGCAGCGCGATGGCGGGCAGCGCGGCGTGCGACAGCACGTCCTGGAAGAAGGTGAGGTTGAGGCCCGGGCTGTCGGTGGACACGTAGTAGCCGCCCTCGGTGGGCAGCCAGTGCAGGGTGATCCCGAAGATCAGCACCAGCACCATGCCCATCCAGAAGTACGGGATCGCGGAGGTGATCACGAACACCGGGGGCAGCACGCTGTCCAGCCGCCCGCCGCGCCGCCAGGCGGACACGATGCCCAGGCCGGTGCCGAGCAGGAAGGCCAGGATGGTCACGATGCCCACCAGGCCGAGGGTCCACCAGATCGCGCTGCCGATGACCGAGGTGACCGGCTCCGGGTAGAAGTCCAGCGAGGGCCCGAAATTGCCGGTGAAGACCTGGTGCAGGTAGCTGAAGTACTGCGCGACCAGGCTCTTGTTGGTGTTGACCCCGAACAGCACCTCCAGGGCGTGCAGCGTGCCCGGGCCGAGCTGCCCGTGGAACTTGGCCAGCATGGCCAGCGCGGGGTTCCCCGGCATGAGCCGGGGGAGCAGGAAGTTGAGGGTCAGCGCCGCCCACAAGGTGAGCACGAAGAAGCCGAGGCGGCGCAGCGCGAATCTCATGCTCGTCTCCGCGTCATCATGGTCAGCTCCTCATCCAGGGCGGTCTGGCGGGGGCGGTGCGTGCCCGGGGCCGGCCCCGGGCACGCACGGGTCACCTGCGCGGTGTCACGCGGTGACGTCTCTGCGGTCACTTCGACTTGAGATGGAGCAGCACCTGCTCCGCGTCCGGGTAGGAGTACGCGGCCGGCTGGGCGTAGGGGTTGCCGGGCGTGGGCCAGCCGCTGAGCGAGGAGTCGTTCCACTGGTACCAGTCCACCGCCTGCACCACCGGGATGATGGGCAGGTCGGACAGCATGACCTGCTCCACCTGGTTGATGATCGAGTGCTGCTGCGCCACCGACGTGGACGCCGCGTACTGGTTGAACAGCTTGTCCGTGGCCGGGTTGATGTACCGCTCGTAGTTGGTCGACGCCTGCTGGCCGATCGGCGCGGTGCCCGCCGAGTCCAGCCAGTTCCGCAGCTCGTAGTACGGGCTCGGGCCGAAGGTCTGCTGGTCGTAGTAGGCGAGCTGGAACTTGCCGGTGTAGATGGCGGCGGTGAAGTCGGTGTTGGTCAGGTTGTCCGGCGTCACCTGGATGCCGACCGCCTTGAGGTCCTGGGCGACCACCTGCATCGAGGCGACCCAGTCGGAGTAGTCGCCGATGTTGATGACGGTGAACGAGAGCTTCTGGCCCTTCGCGTTGGCCATGATGCCGTCCGAGCCCATCTTGAAGCCGGCCGAGGCCAGCAGCTGCTTCGCCTTGGCCGGGTCGTAGCCGTAGTTGTACTTGCCGGCCAGCGAGGAGTCGAGCCAGCTGGAGAACGTCGGCGTGACGATGCCGGCCTGGTTCGCGGGCGGCTCATAGCCGGACTCACCGATCGAGGAGACCTTCGAGCGGTCGATCGCGTACGCCATGGCCTGGCGCACCTTCACGTTGCTCAGCAGGCTGTTGGTCAGGTTCGGCACCAGTGAGACGTTCACCGTGGGCGGGAACCAGTAGTGATGGTTGGGGCTCTTCGCGACGTAGAACGACTCGATGGACGGGATGTACTGCGAGCCCCACTGCGCCTGGCCGTTGGCCAGCTGGTCGTTGGCCGTGTTGTTGCTGGTGAAGGCCGGGTACTGCACCTTGGTGACCTTCGGCAGGCCGGGCTGCCAGTAGTGCGGGTTAGCGGTGTAGGTGATGTTCTGCTTGGTGCACGGGTTCACCTTGTACGGGCCGGTGCCCACCGGGCTGGCGTCCGCGAACGCTACCGGGTTGCTGATCTTCGACCAGATGTGCTCGGGCACGATGGGCGTCTGGCCGGCGATGTAGTCAGAAGGCCGGCACGGCCGGCTGCTTGAAGTTCATCGTCACCTGGTCGGATCCGGTCTGGGCGACGCTGGACAGCACCGCCCAGTCCCCGGTCAGGTCCAGGGCGGGGTACTTCTTGAGCAGGTTGAAGGTGTAGACCACGTCGGCGGGCGTCATCGTGGTGCCGTCGCTGAACTTGACGTTCTTGCGGATGGTGAACGTCAGCGACTTGTTGCCCGCCCCCCAGGTCCAGGAGGTGGCCAGCATCGGCGTGGTCTTGCCGTTCTGCAGGGCGTTCACGAAGACCAGCGGCTCGTAGACGAAGCCGACCGACAGCAGCGTGTCGGAGCCGTTGAACGGGCTGAAGTTACACGTCCAGAGGGCACCGTTCTCGTTGGAGATGGTGACCGTATTGGTCGCCTGTGGTGCTGCCCGAACCGGAGCCGGCACTGCAGGAAGCCGCGAGCAGGCTGGCTGCGACGAGGGCCCCGAGCGCTGTGAGGCGTCTCATGGCTGATGCCTTTCATCGAGAGTGTCATGAAGAGTGCGGAGAGCATGGGATACCGGGGCGCCGTCGACGACGGCGGCCGCCCCGGCGGCGTCCGCGGCCAGGGCTACCGCGCCGATGAGCGGTGCCTCCGCGGGGAAGCGGGCCAGTGTCAGTTCGGGCGGGAACGGGGTGCCCGCCTTGAGGGCCCGTTCCAGGCCGGGCCGCAGCCGGTCCCAGGAGCGGACCATGCCGCCGCCGACCGCGATCCGGGCCGGGTTGATGCAGATGGCCAGGTTGACCACGTGGAAGGCGAGTTCGGCCACGAACTCGCTGAGCAGCGCGTCCAGCCGCGGATCATCGGGGCTGGCCTCGAAGACCTGCGCCGCCGACATCGGCGGCCCGGGCAGCGCGGCCGTCCCGCCGGGCCAGTGCCTGCCCGCTCACCATGTCCTCCAGCGGGACCCGGGCGCCGAGCGCCAGGCCGGCGTCGGCCACCGCCCGGAGGTTGTAGCCGATCTCCCCGGCCGCGCCGTCCGCCCCGGCGACCACCCGGCCGCCCAGCACCAGCGCGGCGGACAGCCCGGTCCCGAGGTTCAGGTACACCCCGGGGTCGGCCCCGGCCAGCGCGCCCCAGCGCGCCTCCGCCTGGGCGGCCGCCTTGGCGTCGGTGGCCATCCGGATCTCGCTCCCCGGGAACGCGGCCCGCAGTTCCCGCCCGAGCGGCAGCGCGTCCCAGCCGCTGATGGCGGGCGCGAGGTCCACCCGGTCCTCGAACGGGATGCCGAACGTCGAGACGCCCACCGCGGCCAGCCGGGCGCCCGGGGCCGCCGAGGCCAGCAGGCCGCGGGCGGCCTCGATGCCGCGGTCGAAACTGGCCCGGGCGCCGAGTTCCCCGCCGCTGCTCACGGTGGCCGAACCCAGCCGGTTCCCGGCCAGCCCGCAGACCGCTACGGCGATCTTGGTGCCGCCGAAGTCGATCCCGAGGATCACCGGGGAGCTGGTCACGGGCACCTGCCTGAGAAAACGGCGGTCGCATCCTTGCGCGAGATTGTTAGGACAGTATCCTAACTAACTAGGGGTCACAAGAGCTGTTATGTGAGCTTTATCCGGCGGCGCAGCCGGGCCCCGGGAGTGCCCGGCCGATGGCTTCCGGCGGTGGATGCGGTGCGGGAGGATGAGGCGGGAGGTACCAGTGACAGTGACCTCGCCCGGGGTGCCCGAGGGCGTCGTGCCGGACGGCGTGGTGCCCCTTCCGCGCCAGCCGGGCGGCCCGCTGGCCGCGGCCCGGCCCCAGCTGATCCGGGCCATGAACGAGCAGTTGCTGCTCGGCCACATCCGGGCGCTGGGCCAGTGTTCCCGGGCCGAGCTGGCCCGGCTGTCCGGGCTGTCCAAGCCCACCGTCTCGCTGGCGCTGGCCGCGGTGGAACGGGCCGGGCTGATCCGGGAGGCCGGGCAGCGGACCGGGGTGCCGGGCCGCTCCGCCCGGCTGTACGAGGTCCGGCCGGACGCCGGCTACGTCCTGGGCCTGGACATCGGGCATAAGTACGTGCGGGGCGCGCTGGCCGACCTGGCCGGCGGCATCCTGGCCCGGGCGGCCAACCGGTCCCGGGCGTCCAGCGTGCGCGGCCGGGTGGGCGAGCTGATCCGGCTGGCCGACGACCTGTGCGCCGAGGCCGGGATCGCGCGGTCCGCGGTCACCCAGACGGTGATCGGCAGCCCGGGCGTGTATGACCCGCGGCGCAACTCGATGGCCCTGACCGGCGGGCTGCCGGGCTGGGACCGGCCCGCGGTGCTGGCCGACCTGCGCGCCGCGTTCGGCCAGTCCCTGGTGGTGGAGAACGACGTGGACGCGGCGGCGCTGGCCGAGCGCAGCCACGGGCACGGCCAGGCGGCGGACAGCTTCGCGTTCGTCTCGGTGGGCAGCGGGATCGGCATGGGCCTGGTGGTCGGGGGCCGGCTGCACCGGGGACGGCACGGCGTGGCCGGCGAGATCGCCTACCTGCCCATGTCCGGCGGCCAGGGCGCCGACCCGGGCGACGCCCGCCGCCGTGGCCCGCTGGAAGCCGCGGCCTCGGCGCCGGCCGTGGTGCGGGCGGCGCGGCGGGCCGGGATGCGCGGCCAGGTCTCCGCGCGCCGGGTGTTCGAGGCCGCGGCGGCCGGTGACCCCCGGGCCGCGGCCGTGGTGGCCGAGGAAGCGGAACTGGTGGCCCGGGTGCTGTGCTGCATCGTCACGATCGTGGACCCGGCGCTCATCGTGCTCGGCGGCGGCGTCGGCCAGGCCCCCGGGCTTCGCCGCGGCGGTGACCCGGGAACTCGGGCAGATCGCGCCGGTCATGCCCGAGGTCCGGGTCAGCGCGCTGGGCAGCGATGCCGTCGTGCACGGCTGCCTGGCCGCGGGCGCGGAACTGGCCTGGCAGCAGCTCACCGCGCTGCTGCCCGCCCCGGCGCCGGAGGACGCCTCTGGCTAGTGAGCCTCTTAGTTTCTCTCACTGAGGCGTCTTGTGTCCCAGTCCTTGCTGGGGGGTACCGGCGGGCTGGCGGATGCAGTCTGCTGGGGGAATGGCAGATACCAGGCTGGAGCCGCTCGTGTTGTCTGAGGATGAGCGGCGCACGTTAGAGAACTGGGTTAAGCGCCGTAGCACCGCGCAGGGCCTGGCGCTGCGGGCGCGGATTGTGCTGGCCTGCGCGCAGGGTGGCAGCAACCTCGCCGTCGCGGCGCGGCTGGGTGTCGACCGCAAGACGGTCAGCAGGTGGCGGGCGCGTTTCCTGGCGCCGGCTGGACGGGTTAACCGATGACCCGCGTCCGGGGGTGCCGCGGACCATCAGCGACGCCCAGGTGGAGGAGGTGATAGTGCGCACCTTGGAGGAGGTCCCCGAAGGGGCCACGCACTGGTCGAAGCGGGAACTGGCCCGGCAGGCCGGCATCTCGCCGTCCAGCGTGCTGCGGATCTGGCGGGCGTTCGGGCTGCAGCCCTGGCGGACCGAGACCTTCAAGATCTCTCCCGGCCCGCTGCTCATCGACAAGATCCGGGACGTGGTTGGCCTTTACCTGGCCCCGCCCGCGAACGCGGCGGTGTTCAGCGTGGATGAGAAACCGCAGATCCAGGCCCTCCAGCGGACCGCCCCGGTGCTGCCCATGCTGCCAGGGGTGCCCGAGCGGCGCCAGGGGGCCTTGGACGCGGCGTAGTAGCCGCTGGAGTCCCTGCGCCACAGGAAGAAGATCGCGCCCAGGCCGATCAGCCAGACCACCAGGAGCAGCACGATGCCGAGAGTCGCGTGCGGCCGGGCCACGCTGGCCAGCAGGATCAGCGTGTTCAGCCCGAACAGGACCGTGGACACGATGCGGGCCCAGGATCTTCCCGCCCTGGTTCGCCCGGGCCATCCACAGCCACAGCCCGATCGTGATGAGCTGGACGATCACCTCGTAGGCCACCAGGCCGATCGCCGCCCGGCGTACCCGGGTGGCCGAGTAGCTCGGGAACGCGTTGTGCACCGCGGTCTTGGCGCTCCCGATGGTCAGCAGGGCCACGATGATGACGATGGCGCTGACGGCGGCGCCCGCGTACATGAGCTTCACCGCGTTCTGGATCGAGGACGGCGGCTGCGCGCGCTGCGGCTCCGGCTCCGCGCCGCCCGTGGGATATGGCTGATACATGGAGGCTCCCTGGCTGGATTCCCGATGGCGTGCCGGGCCGCCCGGCGGGCGCCTGCCGGGCCGGCGGCGCACCGAGCTTAGCGGCGCGGGTCACCCTTGCCTAGGCCGATCCACCGCCTCGGCGGGGTGTCCCTGGCCGGAACTGTGCGCGCTTTCAGCCGCCCGGATGCAGCAGCGACCAGACCACCTTGCCGCCGCCGTCGAGCAGGTGCCATCCCCAGCGCACGGAGCACGTTTCCACCACGGTGAGCCCGCGGCCGTTCTCCGCGCAGGGGTCCGCCTCACGCAGCACCGGGATCCCGTTGCCCGGGTCGGCCACCATGCACATGACGTACGGAGCCTGGCCCAGCAGCCGCAGCCGGATGGGGCAGTCGTCCCGGGCCGGGTGCCCGGCCGGCAGGCCGTGCCGCAGCGCGTTGGTCACCAGTTCCGAGACCACCAGGCCGGCCAGGTCCACCAGGTCGGGCAGCCCCCAGTCCAGCAGCACCGTGCGGGCGAAGTCGCGGCCGGTGCGCACCGCCTCGGGGATCGCACGCAGGCCGCAGGTCGCTGACGGCTGGCTGGCCGCGGCCTCATCCAGGGCGGGTACCGGGGGCCGCAGCGGGCTCGCGTAGCTCACCGTCGCAGGCTCCCCCGGGGAGAGGAGCCACTCATGGCCCACGCTCGTGACCTCCGTCGTGACTGGCGAGGCCGCCCGGTGTGCGGTCATCGGGTTCCCGTCTGTCTGCAAAGCACTCATCGTGCGTGCGGCGCGCAAGCGCTATCATCGCCTACGTACCTTGCAAGCGCAAGGGCGGATGCACGTGCAGATGTAAGTGCGTCAGGCACGTGCGGATCGTGAGGAGGCCTCAACGGGAGGAGCTGCTGACGAATTCCTGATGCGGGGGACAAGGGGGGTTCAGTGATCTCGGTACAGCCAGGAAGCGGCCCTACGGTTCTTCGCATCCTGCTGGGTTCCCAGCTGCGGAGGCTGCGTGAAGCCAACGGCATCACGCGCGATGAAGCCGGCTACGCGATACGCGCATCCGGCTCCAAGATCAGCCGCATGGAGCTCGGCCGGGTCGGGTTCAAGGAACGCGACGTCGTTGACTTGCTGGAGATGTACGGGGTCACCGACGACACCGAGCGTAAAGCCCTGGTGGACCTGGCCCACGAGGCGAACTCGCCGGGCTGGTGGCACAAGTACGGGGACGTGCTCCCGGACTGGTTCCAGGTGTACGTGGGCCTGGAAGAGGCCGCCTCGCTCATCAGGCTTTACGAGGTCCAGTTCGTGCCCGGGCTGCTGCAGACCGCGGACTACGCGCGGGCCGTGGTGGCACTCGGCCAGCCGGGCGCTTCCGCCGAGGAAGTGGAGCGCCGGGTCAGCCTGCGAGTAGCCAGGCAGGAATTGCTCAGCAAGCCGGGCGCGCCCCGGCTGTGGGCAGTGGTGGATGAGGCGGCTCTGCGCCGCCCCATCGGAGGCAGGGAGGTGATGCAGGCGCAGCTCGAACGACTGATCGAGGTGACGAGGGAGCCCAACATCACACTCCAGGTAGTGCCGTTCAGCTCTGGGGGCCACGCGGCCGAAGGCGGGGCATTCACGATTCTCCGGTTCCCCGAGGTGGATCTTCCCGACGTGGTTTACGTCGAGCAGCTGACCAGCTCGCTTTACCTGGATAAACGCGACGACGTGGAGCGATACACCGAGGTGATGGAACGCCTCAGTGTCGAGAGCGAGTCGCCGGAACACACCACAGAAATCCTGAGCAGGATGCTTAAGGAAGTGGAATAGATGAACACATACAACGGGATGCCGGCCACCGACCTGATCGATGCCCGCTGGCGCAAGAGCAGCATCAGCAACTCCCAGGGAACCTGCGTGGAACTGGCCCGGCTGGACGAGGGGCAGTACGCGATGCGCAACTCACGGAACCCCGAGGGCCCGGCCCTGATCTACACCCGGGCTGAGATCGCCGCGCTGATCGAGGGTGTCAAGCGCGGGGAATTCGACGACCTGCTGGTGTAAGCGCCCGTCGTCTCCCCGCGGTTCCAGCCACTGGCCGCCGTGTCCCTGCGCGACGCGGCGGCCAGTGCCATGCCGGGCGCCTGCCCGCGGGCCGCCCGCGCCAGCCCCGGGCCGCGGCCCGCCGCCTGCGCCGGGCAGGCGACCGGACCTAAGCTCGGGAAGTGGAGAAGGTCTCAGCCGCCGCACCTTGTTAGGTAAGCCTAACCTACCCTATGCTGGCGGCACTGATCATGTCTCCCGACCAGGAGGGCCCACGTGTCATCGAGCCAGATCGCGCTGCTGGGAGCCATCGCGGGGCTGACCATCGTCCTCGGGCTGCCGATCGGCCGGATGAACGCGGTCACGCCGAAAGTGAAGGCGTTCCTGAACGGCACCGCCATCGGGATCCTGGTCTTCCTGCTCTGGGACGTGCTCACCAACGCCTGGCAGCCTGCCGATGAGGCGCTCACCGCGCATCACTACGGCAGCGCGGTGGGCAATGCGGCCGTCATGCTGGGCTGCGCCGGGCCGGCCTGCTCGGCCTGGTCTACTTCGACCGCTGGATCGCCCGGCGGGCCCGCCGGGCGGCGCCCGAGGGGCCGGGCGCGGCGCCGGCCCGGTCGGTGCCCGTCCCGGCCGCTCCGCAGTCGGCCGCCGCCCGGGCCGCCCAGCTGTCCATGCTGATCGCCGTCGGCATCGGCATGCACAACTTCGGTGAGGGCCTGGCCATCGGGACCTCGGCCGCGGCCGGGCGGCTCAGCCTGGCCATCCTGCTGGTGATCGGCTTCGGCGCGCACAACGCGACCGAGGGGTTCGGCATCGTGGCCCCGCTGGCGGCGGCCGGAGAGCGGCCGTCCTGGGGGCGGCTGGCCCTGCTCGGCCTCATCGGCGGCGGCCCGACCTTTCTCGGCACCCTGGTCGGGGAGCAGGTCACCAGCACGATCCTCGGGGTCGCGTTCCTCGCGCTGGCGGCCGGGTCCATCCTGTACGTGGTGATCGAGCTGCTCGCGGTGGCCCGCAGCAGCGGCTTCAAGGTCATCATCACCTGGGCGATATTCCTCGGCATCGTGCTCGGCTTCGCCACCGACGCCATCGTGACCGCGGCCGGCGCCTGAGCGGCGCCCCCTGGGGATCGCCGCCTGAGCGGCCAGCCCGCCTCCGGGACCCGCAGCACGGCTGAACGCCGGCTGGACGCCGGCTGCGGGCTTGCTGCGGGTTGGCCGCACGGGGTCTCTGCGGGGCTGCCCCCGCAGGCATCGCGGCTAGAGTCCTGACGTGACTCAGCTGCAGGAAACCAGCCTGACCCCGCTGACCAGGCGATTGCTCGGCTGGGAGATCGTCATCGTGTTCGCGCTGTCGCTGGGCGGCAGCGCGCTGTTCGCGGTCATCAACCTGATCGGCTCGCTGACCGCGACCCAGGCCCTGGGCAAGCAGCAAGCGCTCATCGTCGGGTCGTACGCGCCGGGCCGTCCCTGGCTGGATCTCACCCTGCAACTGGCCAACCTGCTGATCGCCCTCGCCCCGGTAGCCCTCGTGTTCTACCTGCTCTTCCGGGAGGGCGCGACGCCGTCCTCGGCCATGGGCCTCGACGCCCGCCAGCCGGGCCCGGACCTGGCCAAGGGCGCCGCCCTGGCCGCGCTGATCGGCGGTTCCGGGCTGGCCCTGTACCTGGCCGCGTACAAGCTCGGCCTGGCCCTGAACGTGGTACCCGAGAGCCTGCCCGCGGTCTGGTGGCGCATCCCGGTGCTGGTGCTGGATGCCGCGCACAACGGGATCGTGGAAGAGGTCCTGGTCCTCGGCTACCTGCTGCGCCGGCTTGACCAGCTCGGCTGGACCCCGGCCCGGGCCATCGCGCTCAGTGCCGTGCTCCGCGGCTCGTACCACCTGTACCAGGGCTTCGGCGGCTTCCTCGGCAACGCGATCATGGGCGTGATCTTCGCCGTGCTGTACCTCCGCTGGCGCCGGGTGACGCCGATGATCATCGCCCATACGCTGATCGACACCGGCGCCTTCGTCGGCTACGCGGCGCTGCACGGCCACGTCTCCTGGCTGCCCTGAGCCGGGCGGCCCGGCCGCCGATCAGCTGGCGGCCGTCAGGCGCGGCGGCGGGCCAGGCCGTCGATGACGGACGCGCCGGGCAGGCGGCCGAGCGCGGCGCCGGGCAGCAGCAGCTTGGACCGGCGTACCCCGCTGCCGATCACGACCTGCGGGGCCGCCGCCACCGCGGCGTCCACCAGGATGGGCCAGCCCGCGGGCAGGCCGACCGGGGTGATGCCGCCGTACTCCATGCCGGTCTCGGCCACCGCGACGTCCCGCGGCGCGAACGAGGCCTTGCGGACGTCCAGTTCCCGCCGCGCGGCGCCGTTCACGTCGGCGCGGGTGGTGGCCAGCACCACGCAGGCCGCGAACCTGGTCTCCCCGCCGCGCCGCCCGCTGATCACCACGCAGTTGGCCGACTCGGCCGCGGCCACGCCGTACCGCTCGCAGAACGCCGCGGTGTCGGCCAGCCCCGGGTCGATCTCGGCCACCCCGGCCCCGCCGGGGGCCAGCTCAGTGCCCAGCGTGGCCAGGGCGGCGGCCACCGCCGGGGCCAGCAGGTCCGGGCGGCTGAGCGCGGGCACCGCGGCCAGCTTTCCCATGGTCATCTGCACCTGGCTATCCTGCCACCATGGCCGAGCCCGCCGGGATGACCGCTGACCGCGGCGGGCCGCCGGCCGGCCAGCCGGTGGCCGCGCTGCGGCGGGCCCTGGCGGACGGCACGCTCAGCTCCGCCGGGCTCACCGCGGGCTGCCTGGACCGGATCGCCCGGCTGAACCCGCGGCTGCGGGCGGTCATCTCGGTCAACCCGCGGGCCGCCGACGAGGCGGCGGACAGTGACCGGGCCCGCCGCCAGGGCGCGCCGGCCGGCCCGCTGGCCGGGATCCCGGTGCTGGTCAAGGACAACATCGCGGTCCGCGGGATGCCCGCCACCGCCGGGTCGCCCGCCCTGTCCGGCGCGGAGTCGGGGGACGCCTTCTGCGTCGGCCGTCTGCGCCAGGCCGGCGCGGTGATCCTCGGCAAGGCGAACCTGTCCGAGTGGGCCAACTTCCGCTCCACCGTCTCCACCAGCGGCTGGAGCACGCTGGGCGGCCAGGTGGTGAACCCGCACGGGCCGGGCCGCAACCCGTCCGGGTCGAGTTCCGGCTCGGCCGTGGCGGTGGCGGCCGGGCTGGCGCCGCTCGCGGTCGGCACCGAGACCGACGGCTCCATCGTCTGCCCGGCCAGCGCGTGCGGGATCGCCGGCATCAAGCCCACCCTGGGCCTGGTCAGCCGGCACGGGATCGTGCCCATCTCCGCCGCCCAGGACACCGCGGGCCCGATGGCCCGGACCGTGGCGGACGCCGCGGAACTGCTCACCGTGCTCGCCGCGGCGGACCCGGGCGACCCGGCCTGCGCGCCGCCGCGGCCGGCCAGCCGGCCGACTACACCGCGTTCCTGCGACCCCGCGGCGCTGCGCGGCGCCCGGATCGGCGTGTGGCGGGACGGCTGCCGCGAGGCCGGCCCGGCCACCAGCGCGGTGCTGGACGGGGCGGTGGCGGCGCTGCGCGGGCTGGGCGCCACCCTGGTGGACCCGGTGGAACTGCCCGGCGCCGACGGCATCAGCGATCACGAGTTCACCGCGCTGCTGCACGAGTTCAAGCGGGACCTGAACGCCTACCTCGGCGGGCTGCCCGGCGAGCATCCGCGGTCCCTGGCCGAGCTCATCGAGTTCAACCGCCATAACGCCGGGCGCGTGCTCACTCACTTCGGCCAGGAAATCTTCGAGCTGGCCGAGGCGACCAGCGGGGATCCGGCCGACCCGGCCGCCCGGGCCGCCCGGGGCGAGGCCACCGCGCGGGCCCGGCAGGCCCTGGACGGGGCGCTGGCCGGCGGCCGGCTCGACGCCATCGTGACGCTCACCGCCAGCCCGGCCTGGCTGACCGACTACGTGCTCGGCGACCACGACGTGTTCCACACGTCCGGGCCGTCGGCGGTGGCCGGGTACCCGGCCGTCACCGTGCCCGCCGGCCAGGTGGCCGGGCTGCCGGTGGGGGTGTCCTTCCTCGGCCCGGCGTGGAGCGAGCCGCGGCTGATCGCGTTCGGCTACGCCTTCGAGCAGGCGGTACCCGCGCTGCGCTGGCCCGCCGGGCCGCCCGACGGCGCGGACAGTGCCCCGGTGCCGCAGCGATAGCCTGCGCTCATGGAATCCTGGCGTGGCGCATCCGTTCCTGAGCTGCCGGGGCGCGGCCCCGAGACCATGATCACCAACACCGCGACCGGCGAGCTGACCGTGGCCGCGGCCGGCCGGGCCGCGACGTTGTACGCCTGCGGGATCACCCCCTACGACGCCACGCACCTGGGGCATGCGGCCACCTTCCTGGCCTGGGACCTGCTGGTGCGGGCCTGGCATGACGCCGGCCACCAGGTGACCTACGTGCAGAACGTGACCGACGTGGACGACCCGCTGCTGGAGCGCGCGGACCGGGACGGCGAGGACTGGCGCGCCCTGGCCGACCGGGAAATCGACCGGTACCGGGCCGACATGACGGCGCTGCGGCTGCTGCCGCCGGACCGGCTGGTCGGCGCGGTCGAGGCGCTCGGCCTGATCGAGGGCTTCGCCGGCCGCCTCGCGGCCCGCGGCGCCCTGTACGACGTGGAGGGTGACCAGTACTTCTCGCGGGCCTGCGACGAGGCGTTCGGGTCGGTGTCCCGGCTGGGCCCGGCGGTCATGACGGACCTGTTCGCCGAGCGCGGCGGGGATCCGGGGCGGCCCGGCAAGAAGGACCCGCTCGACCCGCTGGTCTGGCTGGCCGCCCGGCCCGGCGAGCCGTCCTGGCCGGCCCGCTTCGGCCCGGGGCGGCCCGGCTGGCACGTGGAGTGCGCGGCGATCGCCACCGAGTACCTGGGCACCGTGTTCGACGTCCAGGCGGGCGGCAGCGACCTGATCTTCCCGCACCACGAGATGAGCGCTTCGCACGCCCGGGTGGCGCTCGGGCCCGGTGCGTTCGCGCGAAGTTACGCGCACGCCGGCATGGTCCGGCTGGACGGCCAGAAGATGTCCAAGTCCCTGGGCAACCTGGTGTTCGTCTCCCGGCTGCTGGCCGGCGGCGCCGACCCCATGGCGGTGCGGCTCGCGGTGCTCGCGCACCACTACCGGGAGCGACTGGGACTGGACCACCGGACGGCCTGGCCGCCGCGACCGCGCGGCTGGCCCGCTGGCGGGAAGCGGTGCGGCTGGCCGCGGCCCCGGCCCGGCCCCGCTGCCCGGGCCCGCGGCGGAGGCCGTGCTGGCCGCGGTGCGCGAGCGGCTCGCCGACGACCTGGACGCCCCGGGCGCCCTCGCGGCCGTGGACCGGTGGGCCGACGCCGTGCTCGCCGCGGAGTCCCGGCCGCCGGGGGCGCCCGCGCACCCCGGCGCCGCGCTGGTCCGGGACACCGTGGACGCCCTGCTCGGCATCGCCTTGTAAGCAGCCGCTCCTGGTGAAGGTCTCTCCTTGTAAGGTAAGGGCCGCTCCTTGTAAGCGATATCTGTACGCGATATCGTTCGCGGTATCAGGCGATATCGCACAGAGGCATGTCATGCCCTCGGAGCCGACGATGACCGAGCCGCCGCGCGGCACTCCGCCGCAGCCCGCCGCAGACCAGCCGTCCGGGGATCCCCCCGAGACCAGCCCGCCGCCCACCGCGGACCAGCCCGGAGTGACCGCCGGGACGGCCACTGACGCCGCGCGGCTGCTGGTCCGGGCCCTGGCCCAGTTGCCGGACGCCGACCGGGACCGGGTCTACACCTGGCTGCTGAGCACCAGCCTTCCCTCGGAGGCGGGGATCACCGGCCCGCTCAGGCGCCGCATCGCCTGGGCCGTGCAGGCCGAGGCCCCGCGCGCGCAGCAGCAGGATTTCGCGGAGTCCGGGGCGGACCTGGTGCGCAACCTGTTCCGCAGCCCGGGGTCGTCCGCCCAGCAGATGGTGCCGGTGCGGTTCTCCGCCGAGCAGCACGCCCGGCTGCGGGCCTGGTGCACCGAGCACGGCTTCTCGATGGCCACCGTGATCCGCGGCCTGGTGGACCGGTTCCTCGACTCCCAGCAACCCGGCCCCGCCTGAGCCCGGCGCGGGTCGCCCACTGCCGGGCGGTCAGGCGGGGAGGGTGACCTCTACCCGGCGGAGCTGGCCCGCCGGATCGGCCTCGACGGCCAGGATGAGCCGGGCGTGCTCTCCGTCCAGTTCCACCACGGTGCGGGTCTCGCCGTTCCCGCCGCACCAGGCCCCGGGGCGGCACGCCCCGGCCCATGCCGCCGCCATCCGCAGCCGGCGCAGCAGCACGCCCGTGTCGGCCTGCCCGGCGACCGGGAGGCCGGCGGGCCAGTGCGGCGGACGGGTCGTTGGGCAGGGAATTGATCAGGTTGACCAGGGCGAGCAGGCGCTGGCTGAGCAACCCGCCGGGAGCGGGCGGAACGGCGAGCGAGAGCAGCTGCACCCGGGGCGGCCGCTCGGCGGTCAGCTTGATCTCGGCGCAGGCGGTGCCGTGCTCGCCCGCCAGCCACCAGCGGCAGTGCGCGGGGGAGTCGAACTCGGCTGGCCGGGGCGCACCGGAGCGCAGCGGGCCGATCCGCTGCCAGCACCGCTCGGCCTGCTCCCGGCGCCGGGAGTAGGGCTCGTCCAGGGCCACGTTCGGCGCGAAGAGCTGGTCGGCGGCCTGGTCGTCCCAGGACCGGAGCAGCTGGTCCGCCGCGCGCTGAGCCTGCCGTGTCTCCGGCCACGGCCCGCCCGGCGCCGGCGCCGGGCCCGGCCGCCACCGGGCCGCCGGGCCGCCCGGCCGCCACGCCGCGCAGCAGCACCTCCATCAGCTGGGCCGCCAGCGGGTGCGCCGCGGCGTAGGTGCTGTTGGCCAGCACGATCACGCCCAGGCCGGTGGCGGGGTGCCAGCGCATGTGGCTGCCGAAGCCCGGGTAGCCGCCGCTGTGGAAGACGAGCCGGCCCCAGGCGGCGGTCTCCGTCACGAACAGGCCGAATCCGTAGCCACGCGGGCCGTCCGCCACCTCGCCACCCGGCAGCGGCGGTCCGGCCGGCGGCAGCAGCACCTGGGCCAGCTGCATCTCCCGGCGGGTCGACCGGCGCAGCGGGTGCCCGCCGCCGTCCGGCTCCGCCCCGGGCGGGAACGCGGCGGCGAACCCGCTCACCCAGCGCGCCAGGTCGCTGACGCAGCTGAAGATCCCGCCCATGGGGGCGAACGCGCCGTAACCATCGGGGACCAGCTCGGCCCAGCCGGCCCCGTCATGCTGGTAGCCGCGGGCCAGCTGGGCGCCGTCCACCGGGCCGGCCTCGAAGCCGGTCCGGGTCATGCCGAGCGGCGCCAGCAGCCGGCCGGTGACGAACTCCCGGTACCCGGTCCCGGCCGCCGCCGCGATGACCCGGCCGAGCAGCGCGTAGCCCAGGTTGGCGTACTCGAACCTGGTCCCTGGCGCCCACGCCTGGCGGAGCCCGCCGCGGACCAGGTCGTCGAACTCGGCCAGCGGCAGCGCCTGCTGCCGGTCTCCCCACGGGTCGTCGGTGGGGAAGCCGGCCGTCATGGTGAGCAGCTGCCGGATCGTGAGGGGCGGCGAATCGGGGCTGGCCTGGCGCATGCCACGCAGTTCCGGGACGTAGTCGGCGGCCGCGTCGTCCAGCCGCAGCACGCCGTCGTCCCGCAGCGCGAGCACGGCCGCGGCGGTGAAGCTCTTGGTCATCGACGCGATCCGGAAGACGGTGCCCGCGTCCGGCGCCGGGCCGCCCAGCCAGCGCTGGCCGGCCCCGCCGGCGTGCGCCAGCGACCCGGCGGCCACCACGCCGTAGGCCACGCCCGGCGGCCCCCCGGCCCGGTGGAATTCCGTGACCAGCTCGTCCAGTGCGGCGAGGACGGAGCCGGGCAGGGAGCTGGCGGCCGGGCCGTCCAGCGTGGCCGGCCGGTGCTGGGTGCCGGGACGGCCCGGGGCGGCCGGGCCGGGCGGCGGGACCGGGGGCGCTGCCCCGGGAGTGCGTTCATCCACATCGGGCACCGTAGCCGAGCAGCGGGGCGGCCTGGCAGGCTGGGTGGGCCGGGCCGGCCGGAGACGAGGGCCGGCAGCCACCGTGGCTGGCCGATGCGCCGGTCCCCGCGGCCGGCGGCGGGGCGGCGCGGAGAGCAGGTGATCATGGCCGGGCGGCAGACCAACTGGGCAGGCAACGTCGTCTACCGGGCGCACGAGGTGAGCCGGCCGTCCAGCCTGGCCGGGCTGCGGGAAGCACTGCGGGCCAGCAGCCAGGCCCGGGTGCTCGGCACCGGGCACTCCTTCAACCGGATCGCCGACACCCCGGGCCTGCTGGTGTCGCTGGCCGGCCTGCCGCCGGTCATCGACATCGACCCGGGCCGGGGCGTGGTCAGCGTCGGCGGCGGGGTCACCTATGACGCCCTGGCCCCGGAGCTGTCCCGGGCCGGTTTCGCCCTGCCCAGCCTGGCGTCGCTGCCGCACCTGTCGGTAGCCGGGGCGTGTGCCACCGCGAGCCACGGCTCCGGGGACGGCCACGGCAACCTGGCCACCGCCGTCTCCGAGATGGAGCTGCTCACCGCCGCGGGCGAGCTGGTCACCCTGCGCCGGGACACCCACGGCGACCAGTTCCGCGGGGCCGTCGTCTCGCTGGGCGCGCTGGGCGTGGTCACCCGCCTGACGCTGGACCTCGTGCCCGCGTTCGAGGTCCGCCAGTACGTCTACGAAGGGCTGCCCGCCACGATGCTGAGCAGCCACTTCGACGAGATCTTCAGCAGCGGCTACAGCGTGAGCGTGTTCACCGACTGGCAGGGCGGGCGGCACCAGCAGCTCTGGGTCAAGCTGCGGGACGGGCAGCCGATGCCGCCGGCCCGCTGGATGGATACGACACCCGCCAGCCGGCCGGTGCACCCGATCGCCGGGCAGCCGCCCGGGGACGCCACCCCCCAGCTGGGCGAGCCCGGGCCCTGGCACGAGCGGCTGCCGCACTTCCGGGCCGGCGCCACGCCCAGCGTGGGGCAGGAACTGCAGTCGGAGTACCTGCTGCCGCGGCAGCTGGCGGCGGGCGCGCTCGACGTGATGGCCAGCCTGGCCAGCGTGCTCAAGCCCGTGCTCCAGGTGTGCGAGATCCGCACCGTGGCCCCCGACGACCTGTGGCTGTCCCCCAGCTACCAGCGGGACACCGTGGCGCTGCACTTCACCTGGGTCCAGGACACCGCGGCCGTGACCCCGGTGATCGCCACGATCGAGCAGCTGCTCAACCCGCTGGGGGCCCGGCCGCACTGGGGGAAGCTGTTCGGCACCCCGCCGCACGCGCTGCGGGCGCTCTACCCGCGGTGCGCCGACTTCCAGGCGTTGCTGCGGCAGTACGACCCGGGCGGCAAGTTCCGCAACGGGTTCCTGGACAAGTACTTCCCGGCCTAGGTACTGGCGCCCGGGCTAGTACTTCGGGCCAGTTACTTCCGCGGCCTGGGGCCGGCGTCACTGGCTCGGCTGCGGCACGTGGCAGACCACCTTCGGGTTCACCCCGACATAGTTCAGCGGCCCGGCCAGAATCGTGACGATAATCGTGCTCGCCTTGGTGCAGCTGGAGATTGACCCGCTGTAGTAATGCCGCTGGGCTCCGGCGATGGCGCCGATAACCAGCCAGATAACCAGAATGGCCGAACCCAGGCGCATGTTACCTCCGGTGAGCGATCCCCGCCGCGGCGCCCCATGCGCCAGCCAGTACTGGGTGCGGGTCAGCTTATCCGGTTATGGTGCCATCCTGTCACCCCGCTCACCCATCACGGGCCGGCCTGCCGCGGCGCCGCCTGAGGTACCTCCCGGGCTGGCGTGTCAAGGCCCACTTTCCCGCTGTGCATGACTCGTGGCATTTCCCGGGGATTGGGCCGGGTGATCGGCTTAAAGTGCCTGCTTATCCACAGAACGTAATTCTGGAGTGGCTGCCTTCTGGCTTCCTGGCCAGCTTGGCACTATGACTAACACGCCATCCGCCGCCGGCCCCGGCGCATTCTCCGGGCCGCCCCGGGTCAGGGTCAGCTCGCCTGCCGATCTCCTGGCCGTCGTGCCCCGCCTGCTCGGCTTCCATCCCGCCGCCAGCCTGGTCGTGATCGGCGCCGGGCCGCCCCGCGAGCGGATCGAGCTGGCGTTCCGCTACGACCTCCCCGACCCGCCCGATCCCCGGCCAGCCGGCGAGATCGCCGCGCATGCGGTCAGCGTGCTGCGGCACCGCCGGCTGGGCACCGTGATCGCGGTCGGCTACGGTCCCGGGTCCCTGGTCACCCCGGTCGCTGATGCGCTCGCGGCGGCGGTGCGCCGGGACGGGCTGCGGCTGCAGGAACTGCTCCGGGTCCAGGACGGCCGGTACTGGTCCTACCTGTGCGCCAACCCCGGCTGCTGCCCGGCGGAGGGCGTGCCGTTCGACGTGCAGGCCAACCCGGCCGCCGCCGCGATGACCGTGGCCGGCCTGGTCGCCTTACCGGACCGCGCGGCGCTGGCCGGCACCGTGGCCCCGGTCACCGGCCCGGCGGCCCAGGCCATGGAGCGGGCCACCCGCCGGGCCCGTGACCGGGCCGCCGGGCTGGCCGCGCAGGACGGCGTGGACGGCCGGCCACCCGGCGGCACGGCTGCTGGACGCCGGGCGGCACGCGGTCCAGGAGGCCATCGCCACCTACCGCGGCGGCGGCCGGGTCACCGGGGACGACGAGGTGGCCTGGCTCTCGGTGGTGCTTGCCCTGCTGCCGGTCCGGGACGACGCCTGGGCCCGGATGGAGCCTGCGACGGCGCTCCGGGAGGCGCACTTACGGTTGTGGGCGGACCTGGTCCGCCGCTCGTGCCGGGCCTACCGGCCGGCGCCCGCCTCGCTGCTCGCCTTCACCGCCTGGCAGTCCGGCGACGGCGCGCTGGCTAACATCGCCCTCGACCTGGCGCTGGAGGCGGATCCCGGGTACAGCCTGGCGCTGCTGCTGCGCGACATCGTGGAGGCCGGGGTGCCCCCGTCCGCGGCGCGGCTGCCGATGACTCCCGAGCAGGTGGCGGCCGGGTATGCGGCGGCCGGGTACGAGGCGGCCCCGGCCGCGGCCCGCGGGGCGGCGCGGCGCGGACGGGGCACCGGGCGGAAGCGCAGGCCCACCCGCCGGTGACGGCCGCTGGGTGACGCCCGCGCGGGCGGCACAACGGGATACCCAGGGGCAGGCGTGCGGGCGTGAAACCTACCGCAAGGTAAACTTCCTGCGCCGTTCGTCCGTTCGGCTCGGAACATGCCCAGCTGGGCCTGCTGCGTTCGCGCGCAGCGGCCAACCGGCACGGAGCGAAGGGAAGGCGGAGTGAGCGACCAGAGGCGCCCGGCGCTGGCCGGCGAGCCGGACGTGACCGGCGGGCCTGGCGGGGACCGGCGGGCCGGCCGGGGCCGGAACGCTGCCTGCCGGGGTCCGCGCGGAGCACGCGGCGGCGGTGGCGGCCATCCGCGCGGCTTACGCGGCGGCACCCCCAGGCAGCAAGGTCAGGCTGGCCAAGCGCACCTCCAACCTGTTCCGGTTCCCCGCCCCCGCGAACGGCCGCCCGGCCGTCGCCCCGCTGGACGTCGCGGCCTTCAGCCGGGTGCTGCACGTGGACCCGGCGGCCAGGACCGCGGTCGTCGGCGGCATGACCACCTACGAGGACCTGGCTGACGCCACCCTGCGGCACGGCCTGATGCCGTTCGTGGTGCCGCAGCTCAAGACGATCACCCTGGGTGGCGCGGTGACCGGCCTGGGCATCGAGTCCACCTCGCTGCGGCTCGGGATGCCGCACGAGTCGGTCCTGGCCATGGAGATCCTCACCGGGGACGGCGAGGTGGTGACCGCGACCGCGGGCAACGACCACGCCGACCTGTTCCGCGGGTTCCCCAACTCCTACGGCACCCTGGGCTACGCCCTGTCGCTCACCATCGAGCTGGAGCCGGTCGCGCCGTTCGTTCACCTGCGGCACTTCCCGTTCCGCAGCCCGGAAGCGTGCATGGAGGCCATCGCCCAGGTCGCCGCGGAGGGCAGCTACTCCGGGCACCGGGCCGACTTCATCGACGGCACCATGTTCAGCCTGGACGAGATGTACCTGACGGTGGGCGCGTACAGTGACGTGGCCCCGTGGCACAGCGACTACACCGGCCGCCAGATCTACTACCAGTCGCTGCGCGGCCCCCGCGAGGACTTCCTCACCATCCGCGACTACCTGTGGCGCTGGGACACCGACTGGTTCTGGTGCTCCCGGCCCTTCGGCGTGCAGAACCCGGTGATCCGCGGCCTGTGGCCGCGGCGCTACCGCCGGTCGGATGTGTACCGTGCGCTGGTCGCCTTCGACCGGCGGCACGGGCTGTCCGGGGCGATCGCCGCGCGGCGCGGGCAGCCGCCCCGCGAGGACGTGATCCAGGACGTGGAGATCCCGGTCGGCCGGGGCGCGGAGTTCCTCCGCTTCTTCGCCGCCGAGGTGGGCATGAGCCCGGTCTGGCTCTGCCCGCTGCGGCTGCGCAGCGGGCAGGCGTGGCCGCTGTACCCGCTGGCCCCGGGCGAGGTCTACGTGAACTTCGGCTTCTGGGGCACCGTCCCGCTGCCGCCCGGGCGGTCCGACGGCTACCACAACCGGCTCGTCGAGGACCAGGTGGCGGAGCTTGGCGGGCACAAGGGCCTGTACTCGACCTCGTTCTATACCGAGGAGCAGTTCTGGGCCAGCTACAACGGGCCGGCCTACGCCGCGCTCAAGCAGCGCTATGACGCTGACGGCCGGCTGGCCGGGCTGTACGAGAAGTGCGTGCGCGGGCAGTAGCGCAGGAAGGATGGCAGACATGGCGCTGGCCGACGTCTTCGAGCGGATCGCGGGACCCGATGCGCCGGTGGAGTTCCGGGCCTTCGACGGGAGCGTGGCCGGGGCCGGCGACGCCCCGATCCGGATCACCGTGCGATCACCGGTCGCCGTGTCCTACGTGGCCCAGGCACCGGGGACGCTGGGGCTGGCCCGGGCCTACGTGTCCGGCCACCTGGACGTCGAGGGCGACATGTACACCGCCCTGGCCCGGATGCTGCAGGCCCAGGAGGTCAGCATGACCGGCGCGGAGCGGCTCCGGCTGCTGCGCGAGCTCGGCGGGCCGAAGCTGCTGTTCCCCCGGATCCCGCCGCCCCCGCAGGAGGTGCGGGTGAACCGCCGCTGGCTCAGCGGCAGGCGGCATTCCAAGCAGCGTGACGCGAGCGCCATCTCGCACCACTACGACGTGTCCAACACCTTCTACGAGTGGGTGCTCGGGCCGTCCATGGCCTATACCTGCGCCTGTTACCCGGCCCCGGACGCCACCCTCGAGGAGGCCCAGGCCTACAAGCATGATCTCGTCGCCCGCAAGCTCGGCCTGCGGCCCGGGATGCGGCTGCTCGACGTCGGCTGCGGCTGGGGCGGCATGGTCCGGCACGCGGCCCGGGAGTACGGGGTGAAGGCCCTCGGCGTCACCCTGTCCGCGCAGCAGGCCGCCTGGGCGCAGCGGGCCATCGAGGAGCAGGGCCTGTCCGGCCTGGCCGAGGTGCGCCACCTCGACTACCGCGACGTCACGGAAGGGGAATTCGACGCGGTCAGCTCGATCGGGCTGACCGAGCACATCGGCAAGGGCCAGCTGCCCGGCTACTTCTCCTTCCTGCAGGGCAAGCTGCGGCCCGAGGGCCGGATGCTCAACCACTGCATCACCAGGCCGGACAACCAGGGCCCGGCCCGGGTGACGGCGGGTTCATCAACCGCTACGTGTTCCCGGACGGCGAGCTGGAGGGGCCGGGCTACCTGCTGTCGCTGATGAACGACACCGGCTTCGAGGTCCGCCACGAGGAGAACCTGCGCGAGCACTACGCGATGACCCTGGCCGGCTGGTGCGCCAACCTGGACGCCCACTGGGACGAGGCCGTCGCCGAGGTGGGCGAGGGCACGGCCCGGGTGTGGCGGCTGTACATGGCGGGCTCCCGGCTCGGTTTCGAGCGCAACGTGGTGCAGCTGCACCAGATCCTCGGGGTGAAGCTGGGCGACGGCGGCCGCTCGGGCATGCCGCTGCGGCCGGACTGGGAATCCTCGGCCGCTGACCCGGCCATGGCCTGACGCCAGGCCCGCGGGCGTCAGGACGGCCGGTAGTACTCCGCCACCGTGAAGGCCAGGTCCAGTGACTGGCTGCGGTTCAGCCGCGGGTCACACGCGGTCTCGTAACGGCGGTACAGGTCGTCCTCGATGACGTTGTAGCTGCCGCCCACGCACTCGGTGACGTTGTCCCCGGTGAACTCGATGTGCACGCCGCCCGGGTGGGTGCCCAGGCTGCGGTGCACCTCGAAGAACCCGCCCACCTCGTCGAGCACGTCGCTGAACCGGCGGGTCTTGTGGCCGCTCGGCGCCTCGAACGTGTTGCCGTGCATCGGGTCGCAGATCCAGCTCACCGTGGCGCCGTGCCCGGTCACCGCGCGGACCAGCGGGGGCAGCGCCTCCCGGATCCGGCCGGCGCCCATCCGGGTGATCAGGCTGAGCCGCCCGGGCTCGTTGTCCGGGTTGAGCTTCTCGATCAGCGTGAGCACGTCCGCGGGGCTGGCGGTGGGCCCGACCTTGACGCCGATCGGGTTCCTGATGGCCGCCGCGAACTCCAGGTGCGCGCCGGCGGCGTCACGGGTCCGCTCGCCGATCCACAGGAAGTGGCCGGACAGGTCATACGGCAGCCCGGTGCGGCTGTCGTCCCGGGTCAGCGCCTGCTCGTAGTCGAGGATCAGCGCCTCGTGGCTGGCGAACAGCTCCACCGTGCGCAGCTCGTCGGCATCCGAGCCCCAGGCCCGCATGAAGGCCAGCGCCCGGTCTATGCCCTGGGCCAGCTGCTCATAACGCTGCCCGGACGGGCTGTCCCGGACGAAGTCCTGGTTCCAGGCGTGCATCTGGTGCAGGTCGGCGTACCCGCCGCTGGTGAAGCCCCGGCAGATGTTCAGCGTGACCGCGGAACAGTGGTAGGCGTGCAGCAGCCGGGCCGGGTCGGGGGTCCTGGCCTCCCGGCTGAACTCCAGGCCGTTCACCGCGTCACCGCGGTAGGCGGGCAGTTCCACGCCGTCGCGTACCTCGGTGGGCCGCGACCGCGGCTTGGCGAACTGGCCCGCCATCCGGCCGATCTTCACCACCGGGATGCTGGCGCCGTAGGTGAGCACCACCGCCATCTGCAGCAGCGTCTGCAGCTTGGCCCGGACATCATGCGGGTTGGCCCCGGCGAACGTCTCCGCGCAGTCCCCGCCCTGGAGCACGAAGGCCTCGCCGCGGGCTACCGCGGCCAGCCGGTCCCTGAGCAGGTCGCATTCGGCCGGGGACACCAGCGGGGCCAGCCCGGCCAGCTCCGCCGTGACCGTCTCGAGCTTGGCCCGGTCCGGCCAGATCGCCTCCTGCGCGACCGGGCGGCCGCGCCAGCCGTCCCGGCCCGGCAGCGGCGCGGTGACGGCCGTCATGGCCGGACCACCTGGACAAAGGGGCATGCATCAATCACGTGATCACGGTACGCGCCCCGGGCCCGGTGCGTGGCCCGCACCGGACATTGTCCCGTATAGCCGGAAACATATTCTTAACGCCGGGTCCGGGGCGCTCCCGCCGCCATGGCCGGCGGGAGCGGGCTGGCGGGCCGGTTCCGGCCGGAGGGCGGCACGGCCGCACTCACTACCCAATCCGGGCCGGTCACCCGGGCGCCCGCCCGGTGACCGGTCCTCGATAACGCCCGGGACCGCCGATGACAGAGAATGTGGCCATGGAAGCTGCCCAGCCCGGCGCCGGCCGGCCCGCCCGCGACATCGTCCTGCTCGGCTCGACCGGGTCGATCGGCACCCAGGCGGCCGACATCGTCCGGCGTAACCCGGGGAAGTTCCGGCTGGCCGGCCTGGCGGCCGGCGGCGGCCACCCGGGCCTGCTGGCCGACCAGGCCATCGAGTTCGGCGCCGAGGTGGTCGCCGTGGCCAGCGAGGCCGCCGTGCCCGGCGTGCAGGACGCGCTGCGGGCCCGGGCCGCCGCCCAGGGCCACCCGCGCCCGCTGCCCAAGGTCCTGGCCGGCCCGGCCGCGGTCGCCGAGGTGGCCTCCTGGCCCTGTGACGTGGTGCTGAACGCGGTGACCGGGTCGGTGGGCCTGGCCGCCACGCTGGCCGCGCTGGAGGCCGGCACCACCCTCGCCCTGGCCAACAAGGAGTCACTGATCGTCGGCGGCCCGCTGGTCGCCGGGAAGGCCGCGCCCGGCCAGATCGTGCCGGTCGACTCCGAGCACTCGGCGATCGCGCAGTGCCTGCGCGGCGGCCGCGCGGACGAGGTCGGCCGGCTGGTGCTGACCGCCAGCGGCGGCCCGTTCCTCGGCCGCCGCCGGGCCGACCTGGAGCAGGTCACCCCGGAACAGGCCCTGGCCCACCCCAACTGGAGCATGGGCCCGGTCGTCACGATCAACTCCGCCACCCTGGTGAACAAGGGCCTGGAGGTGATCGAGGCGCACCTGCTGTTCGGCATCGGCTTCGACCGGATCGAGGTGGTGGTGCACCCGCAGTCGGTGATCCACTCGATGGTGGAGTTCACCGACGGGGCGACGATCGCCCAGGCCAGCCCGCCGGACATGCGGATCCCGATCGCGCTCGGGCTGGCCTGGCCGGAGCGGGTGCCGCAGGCCGGCCCGGCCCTCGACTGGACCACGGCCGCAGGCCTGGACGTTCCAGCCGCTGGATGACGAGGCGTTCCCGGCCGTGGCGCTGGCCCGCGAGGCGGGCCAGACCGGGGGCACCGCCCCCGCGGTCTACAACGCGGCCAACGAGATCTGCGTCGAGGCATTCCGGGCCGGCCGGATCGCCTTCCTGCGAATCGTGGACACGGTGGCGAAGGTAGTCTCTGAGCATGAGAGCACGGCCCGGGACGCGGTGACGCTGGAGGGCGTTCTCGCCGCGGACAGCTGGGCCCGGGCCCGTGCCCTGGAACTGACCGGCGCGGGTTCCGGTCGTGCGTGACGCCCTCGCCGGGGCGCACAGGGAGGGAGAGTCGGCCGGATGACCCTGCTCGGCTGGATCATCTTCATCTTCGCGCTGCTCTTCTCGATCATGCTGCACGAGGCCGGGCACTTCGTGACGGCCAAGAAGTTCCGCATGAAGGTGACCCAGTTCTTCGTCGGGTTCGGCCAGACCCTCTGGTCCCGGACCAAGGGCGAGACGGAGTACGGCATCAAGGCCCTGCCGGCCGGCGGGTACGTCAAGATCGTCGGGATGACCGCGCTGGAAGACGTGGACCCGGCCGATGAGGCCAGGTCCTTCCGGCGGCAGCCGGGCTGGCAGCGGGCGATCGTCCTGTTCGCCGGGTCCTTCATGCACTTCGCGCTGGCCTTCGTGCTGCTGTTCATCCTGGCCGCCGGGATCGGCGTGGCCAACTCCAGTACCGGCCACGGTCGGGGCCATCGACCCGTGCGTGCCATCCAGCGCCAAGGCCGCGAGCTGCGTGGCCAGGCAATCCGGCGTCCCCCGCGGCCAAGGCCGGCCTGCGGCCCGGCGACAAGATCGTCGCGCTCGGCGGGCACCAAGGTCCGCACCTGGACTCAGCTGGGCGACGCCATCCGGGCCCAGCCACGCGGGCACCCCGGTGACGGTGACCGTGATCCGGGACGGGCGGACCCTCACCCTGCATCCCTCGCTGGCCGTGATCCACGGCCGCAAGGGCTCCTACCTGGGCATCTCCCCGGCGCAGCTGTTCCAGACCGTGGGCCCGGTCAGCGCGGTCCGCTACGCGGGCTCGGAGTTCGGCCAGATCGTGGTCGGCTCGGTGAAGGCGCTGGGCAGCATCCCGAAGGCCATCCCGGACCTGTTCGCCAGGAACCGGAGCAGCACCGCGGGCGGCAACGTGACCAGCGTGGTCGGCGCGGGGGAGTACACCGGTCAGGCGTTCGCCGCCAAGGTGGGCTGGCAGACGAAGGTCTCGGTGGTGCTGCTCATCGTCATCTCGCTGAACATCTTCGTCGGACTGTTTAACCTGCTGCCCCTGCTCCCGTTGGATGGCGGCCACCTGGCCGTGGTCATCTACGAGAGCATCCGGTCCTGGTTCGCCCGGATCCGGCACCGGCCGGACCCGGGGCTGGTGGACATGCGCAAGCTGCTCCCGCTCAGCGTCGGCGTGTTCGCGCTGCTGGTCGGGTTCGGTTTGCTGCTGATCATGGCGGACATCATCAACCCGGTACACATACCCCAGTGAGCGCTGGGCCCAGAGCGCTAGGCGCGCACGCGGACAACACGAAACACAGTGAGGTTTGCAGATAATGACGGTTGATCTTGGTATGCCGGTGCCTGCTGCCGAGCCGCTGGCACCGCGGCGGAAGTCCCGCCAGATCATCGTGGGCCAGGGCAAGCACGCGGTGCCGGTCGGCGGGGGCGCGCCGGTGTCGGTGCAGTCGATGACCACGACGGTCACCGCGGACGTCAACGCCACCCTGCAGCAGATCGCCGAGCTGACCGCGGCGGGCTGCCAGATCGTCCGGGTGGCCGTGCCCTCCCAGGACGACGCGGACGCGCTGCCCGAGATAGCGCGCAAGTCGCAGATCCCGGTCATCGCCGACATTCACTTCCAGCCCAAGTACGTGTTCGCCGCCATCGACGCGGGGTGCGGCGCGGTCCGGGTCAACCCCGGCAACATCAAGCAGTTCGATGACAAGGTCGCCGAGATCGCCCGGGCCGCCTCGGCCGCCGGGATCCCGATCCGGATCGGCGTGAACGCGGGGTCGCTGGACAAGCGGCTGCTGGCCAAGCACGGCCGGGCCACCGCGGCCGCGCTGGTCGAGTCCGCGCTGTGGGAGTGCTCGCTGTTCGAGGAGCACGGGTTCACCGACATCAAGATCTCGGTGAAGCACCACGACCCGGTGGTCATGATCGCCGCGTACCGCCAGCTGGCGCAGGCCTGTGACTACCCGCTGCACCTCGGGGTCACCGAGGCCGGCCCGGCGTTCCAGGGCACGGTCAAGTCCGCGGCCGCCTTCGGCGCGCTGCTCGCCGAGGGCATCGGCGACACGATCCGGGTGTCGCTGTCCGCGCCCCCGGTGGAGGAGGTCAAGGTCGGCGCCGCGATCCTGGAGTCGCTGGGCCTGCGCGACCGCGGCCTGGAGATCGTGTCCTGCCCGTCCTGCGGCCGGGCCCAGGTGGACGTCTACACCCTCGCGGACCAGGTCACGGCGGGCCTGGAGGGCCTCGAGGTGCCGCTGCGGGTGGCGGTGATGGGCTGCGTGGTCAACGGCCCCGGGGAGGCGCGTGAGGCCGACCTGGGCGTTGCCTCCGGCAACGGCAAGGGCCAGATCTTCGTCAAGGGCGAGGTCATCAAGACGGTGCCCGAGTCACAGATCGTCGAGACCCTGATCGAGGAGGCGATGAAGCTGGCCGAGTCCATGCCGGCCGCCGCGTCCCCGGACGGCCCTCAGGTCACGGTGGCCTGACTCCTGGCTCTCCCGGACAGGAGGCCCCGGCTCTGCTAGCCCGGGGGCCGCCCCCCGGGCTGGCGGAGCGGGCGCCGTCCGGCTGCTCGTCCGCGATGATCAGCTCGCCGACATGCTCGGCCAGCAGGGTCCGGGCCTCGGGGTGCAGCAGCCCGTCGGTGATCAGGGTGTCCACCTCGTCCAGCCGGGCGAAGGAGCTCAGGCCGACGATGCCCCACTTGGTGTGGTCGGCCACCACGGTGACCCGCCGCGCCGCCTGCACGAAGGCCCGGTTGGTCTCGGCCTCGGCCAGGTTGGGCGTGGTCAGCCCGGCGGCGGGGTCGATGCCGTGGCAGCCCAGGAACAACTGGTCCACGTGCAGCGACCGGATCGCGATGTCCGCGATCGGGCCGACCAGGGCATCCGAGGGGGTGCGGACGCCGCCGGTCAGCACGACCTGGACCGTGCCGCCGATCTGGCTGGCCGGCCGCCCGGCGCCGAAAATGCTCGCCACGCGTACCGAATTGGTCACGATTGTCAGGCCGGCCACGTCCACCAGCAGCTGGGCCAGGGCGAAGGTCGTGGTCCCGGCGGACAGCGCGATGGCGGTGCCCGGGGCCACCAGCGCCGCGGCGGCCCGGGCGATGGCCTCCTTCTGCGGCTGCTCCAGCACCGATTTGGCCTCGAAGCCCGGCTCGTGGCTGCTGGGCGCGCCGGGCAGCACGGCGCCGCCGTGCACCTTCTCGATCAGGCCCGCGCGGGCCAGTGCCTCCAGGTCGCGGCGGATCGTCATGTCCGACACGCCGAGGCGCTGGGTGAGATCACTGACCCGGGCGCTGCCGGCCCGCCGGATATCTTCCAGGATCAGGGACTGCCGGTGTCTGGCGAGCATGCTGACCTTCCTTACCCCGTGAGCCCTGCCCCGCGGGCGGGCCTGCACGCCGCGCGGCCGACCTGTGATAACGCCGGAACCGGATCTTTATATCTTGTTCGTTGACGATCGGGTCTGTGTGATTTAGCTTAAGGCTCCAACAAGGGGCGCACGGTTTCCGATTCGGGCTGGATCTTCCGGTTCAGACTGGGTTGAGAGCGCTAACAGGTGGTCGGCCCGGCCGGCCACCCGCCCCGACTGTGGCTGAGCACCGGAGCTCTGCGGCCGCCCAGCCTCGGAACACGACACGGATTCGAGGAAGGGCGATGCAGCGAGTGCGGCCGGCGTCCGGTACGGTGCCGCATTCTCCGGCACGGCCCGCGGGGCGGCGGCGATCCTGCTACTCCATGCGCGGCCCGAGGTGGCCTCGCCGCCCCGGCGGTGCTCGCGGGATGATCCGTGAGCGCGCAGCATGGGCGGCCCGGCCCGGGGGGCCGGGCCCCTCACGAGTTTCCTGGCGCGCCGCGCCGTGGTGTCACGCCGAGTACCGAGGTCATTCTCCTGGAGGTAGATAGATGAAGATCGACCCCAAGGTTGACGAGGCCATCGAGACCTTGAACATGAAGGACGGGCCGAGCCGCCGCCGGCTGCTCAGCGGGGCGGGGATGGTCAGTGCCTCCGCGGCCGCGGCCGGCCTGCTCGCCGCCTGCTCGTCGAGTCCACCCCGGCCAGCAATGCGGCCACGGGCGCCGCCGGGAACTTCCCGAAGACCCCGGCCTGGGAGTTCTGGTACGTGAACCACGTCACCACGAACCCGTTCTTCGTGCCCACCCAGTACGGCTTCCAGGACGCGGCCGCGCTGCTCGGCCTGCCCACCCCGAAGTGGGGCGGCTCGCAGACCTCGCTGACCTCGGAGATGGTGAGCTACTTCAACACCGCGATCTCGGCCAAGGCGTCCGGGATCGCCTACGCGGGGATTGACGCCACCTCGTTCACCACCCCGGTGACGAACGCGATGAACGCGGGCATCCCGGTGCTCAGCTATAACGCCGACGGCCTGGTCAAGAAGGGCGTCCCGGACATCGGCACCAACCGGCTGGCCTACGTCGGCCAGGCGCTGTACATCTCCGGCCAGCAGCTGGGCCAGCGGATCAAGTCGCTGATCCCCGGTGGCGGGGACATCGCCATCTTCATCGCCACGCCCGGCTCCGGCAACATCCAGCCCCGCTACGACGGCGCGGTGTCCGTGCTCGGCACGAGCTACACCGTGCACGAGGTGGCCACCGGGGCGGCGACGGCCGGCGAACTGTCCGGCTGAGAAGGCGTTCCTGGCCGGGCACAAGACCCTCAAGGGCGCGTTCGCGGTGGACGCGGGCTCGACCGAGCTCCTCGGCCAGGCGCTGGCCGCGAGTCCGGCCTGACCATCCCGAACGGCGGGTTCGACACCACGCCGACCACGCTGTCCAACATCCAGGCCGGGAAGACCGACTTCACCATCTACCAGGACCCCTACCTGCAGGGCTTCCTGCCGACGCTGTACTTCTACCTGTACAACATCTCCGGCGGCACGATCAGCCCGCCCGACACCGACACCGGCCTGACGTTCATCACCAAGTCGAACGCGGCGCCGTACACGAAGAGCAGCCGGTTCCAGGGCTCGACCAGCGCGCAGAAGTACATCGCGCGCCCGTCCGGCGCGATCAGCAACCCGATGGCCACCACCAGCACCTGATCCCTGACCCGGGGGGACTGGCAGGCATGACCGGCGGCGGGGCAGACTGGCTCGTAGAGGCCAGCCTGTCCTGCCGCCGGTTGACGTGGTGAGCTGAGGGAACGGGAGTCGATATGAGCGAGATCACCGAGCGCAGCCCGCAGGCCGTATCGCCGCCCGGGGGCCAGCCCGCGAAGCGTGCGCCGGGGCCGATGCGCAGCGTGCTGAACATGCTGGCCCGGCAGCGCGAGGCGACGGTCTTCGTGGTGGCGGTGGTGCTGCTGCTCTACTTCGGCATCAAGTACAACTCGACGTTCGTCAGCTCGACGAACCTGGCCAACCTGCTGTCGGAGACCGCGTCACCGATCATCATCATCGCCATCGGTGAGGTGTTCCTGCTGATCTGCGGCGAGATCGACCTGTCGGTCGGCTTCGTCTACACGTTCGCGCCGTTCCTGATGCACTACCTGATCGACTTCTACCACGTGCCGTCCTTGGCGGCGATCATCATCGCGCTGCTGTTCGGGCTGGTCGTCGGCAGCGCCAACGGGTTCCTCACCGTCACCATGGGCCTGCCCTCGTTCATCACCACGCTGGGCACCGGCTTCATCCTGCTCGGCCTCACGCTGACCACCTCACACGCCTACCCGGCCAACGTCCCCGCCTCCTCGGCCAGCCTGGGGCGCTGGATCGGCGAGGATGCCGTGGTCCCAGTTCGTCTGGGCCATCGCGCTCACCGCCATCTTCTACGTGGTGCTGAACCGGACCAAGTGGGGCCTGTACACGGTCGCGACCGGCGGGAACCAGCTCGGTGCCCGGGAGGCCGGCATCAAGACCGGCCGGATCAAGTACGGCAACTTCATGCTCTGCGCCACCCTGGGCGCGCTGGTCGGCCTGCAGAACGCCTTCTACACCCACACCATCGACCCGAGCGCTGGCGGCTTCCAGCCGATGTTCTACGCGGTGACCGCCGCGGTCATCGGCGGCACCGCGATGCTCGGCGGCCAGGGCACCATCCTCGGCGCGTTCCTCGGCGCCATCGTGCTGGCCACGCTGCTCAACGGGCTCAACGTCGCCGGGATCAGCGCCAACCCGCTGGACATCATCCTGGGTGCCGCGATCCTGCTCGCCATGATCGTCAACGTCCGGCTGGCCCGGCTGCGGGCCGCAGGGAGGAACTGATGACCGCAGAGCCCACGCCCACCGTCGGCGGCCGACGGCAGCGGCGATGTGCTCCGGGTCGAGCACATCAGCAAGCGGTTCGGCGCGGTGCGCGCGCTGCACGACGTGAACCTGCACCTGGGCCAGGGAGAGGTGCTCGGCCTGCTGGGCGACAACGGCGCGGGCAAGTCCACCCTGATCAAGATCATCTGCGGCTTCCAGCCCCCGACGCTCGGGCCGGATCCTCCTGGAGGGCCAGGAGGTCACGCTCAAGTCGGTGGACCACGCCCGCTCGCTCGGCATCGACACCGTGTACCAGGACCTGGCGCTGATCAACGAGCTCACCGTCTACCACAACATGTTCCTGAACCGGGAGCGGACCCGGCTGGGGCTGCTGAGCAACCGGAGCATGCGGAAATCCGCCCGGGAGCAACTGGACCGGATCGGGATCAACCTCCAGTCGGTGGACTCCGAGGTGGCCAAGCTGTCCGGCGGCCAGCGGCAGGCCATTGCGGTGGCCCGGGCGGTGACCTCGAACGCCAAGGTGCTGCTGCTCGACGAGCCGCTGGCGGCCATGGGCGCCAAGGAAGGGGCCATGATCCTGGAGCTGGTCAAGGACCTCAAGCGCCAGGGCCAGGTCTCGATCATCATGATCATGCACAACTACGGCCAGGCCCTGGAGGTCTGCGACCGGATCAACCTGCTGCAGCATGGCGAGATCACCTTCGACAAGCTGGTCAAGGACACCTCGGTCCAGGAACTGAACGACATCGTCATCGAGGAGTACCGGCGGGCGCTGAAGGAGCGCCAGCAGTCGGCCTGAGCCCGGCGGGCCCCGGGCCACCCGTCGTGGCCCGGGCACGCCAGCGGGCCGGCCAGGATGTCTAGCATGCTGAGTTCCCACCGCCCGGGCGGCCGCGCCCGCTGGCCCGCCGTCCTGGCCGCCATCGGCGCGGCCGCCGTCGCGATCGCGGGCTGCACCGCCTCCGGCGGCGGCGCGGACCCGGCCTCCTCGGCGGCGGCCGGCCGGCCGCGGCCCGGTCCGCGGTGCGCTGGCACTCCTGCTCGCTGCAGGGCGCCAGCATGCAGTGCGCCAGCCTCCCGGTGCCGCTCGACTACGCCCACCCGGGCGGCCGGAAGATCACCCTGGCGCTGTCCCGGGTGGCGGCCACCGCGCCGGCCAGCCAGCAGCAGGGGGTGCTGCTGGTCAACCCGGGCGGGCCGGGCGGCCCGGGGCGGTCGCTGGCCGCCTACGTCGCGCAGGGGCTGAGCCCGCAGGTGGCCGCCGACTACACGATCGTCGGCTTCGACCCGCGCGGGGTGGGGGCCAGCGTGCCCGCGCTCAGCTGTGAGCCGTCCTTCTTCTCCGGCCTGCGGCCGGACTACATCCCGGCCACCGCGGCCGCCGAGAACGTGCTCATCGGCCGGGCCAGCCGCTACGCGGCCGACTGCGAGCGGCGCTACGGCTGGCTGCTGCCCTACCTGACCTCGGTAAACGCCGCCCGGGACATGGATGCGATCCGGGCCGCGCTGGGCGTGCCGACGATCAGTTACTTCGGCTACTCCTACGGGACCTACCTGGGCCAGGTGTACGCCACCCTGTTCCCGCACCGGCTGCGCCGGATGGTGCTGGACTCCGTGGTCAACCCGGCTGGCGCCTGGTACGCGGACAACATCGCCCAGGACTACGCGTTCCAGGGCCGGATGGAAGCCTTCTTCGCCTGGGTGGCGGCGCACAACGCCACCTACCGGCTGGGCGGCACCGCGGCCGCGGTGAACCAGGCCTGGCACCGGGCCCGGGCCGCGCTGCAGGCCCATCCGGTGCACGGGGTGATCGGCGCCGACGACTTCGACGACACCTTCCTGCAGGGCGGCTACAGCGACGCGCTGTGGCCCGGCCTGGCCGCGGCGCTCGCCAGTTACCTGCACAGCGGCTCGGCCAGCCAGATCGTCGCCCAGTACCGGCAGGAGGGCGTGCAGAGCGAGAACGAGTTCGCCGTCTACAACGCCGTGGAGTGCGCCGACGTGAACTGGCCGCGGAACTGGGCCCGGTGGAACGCGGACACCAGGCGGGTATACGCCATCGCGCCCTTCCAGGCCTGGGACAACGCCTGGTTCAACGCCGCCTGCGCGTTCTGGCCGGTCCGCGGCCCGGCCCGGCCGCTGCAGATCCGGGGCGCGGGCCTGCCCGGCATCCTGATGATCCAGGGCACCCTGGACGCGGCCACCCCGTACGCCGGCGCCCAGGTCGCGCGCCGGCTGCTGCCCACGGCGCGGATGGTGGTGGTGCAGGGCGGCGGCAACCACGGGCAGTCGCTGGCCCAGCCGCCGAACACGTGCGTGGACGGCTACCTGAACCGGTACCTGGCCACCGGCGCGCTGCCCGGCGGCCCCGGCCTGGTCAACGCCACCTGCCCCGCGCTGCCCCCGCCCGGCCCGGCCGGCTGACCGGCGCGCAGCCGATGACGGCCCGCTACCCTGGAAGGGTGCTGCGCACCAAGGCGCTGAGGCAGACGTCGCTGCGCCTGCTGAACGACCGCGATCGCGATGACGTGCTCGACCTGTGCGACCGCGACCCGGTGGTGAACGTCTTCGTGAGTTCCCGGGTCCATGAGGCCGGGCTCGATCCGGTCCGGCTGGGCGGCCAGATGTGGGGCTACGTGCCGGGCGGGAAGCTGGTCTCCGCCTGCTACGCCGGGGCGAACCTGGTCCCGGTGTCGGCCAGCCCGGCCGCGGTGACCGCGTTCGCCGGCCGGGCCCGGCTGCAGGGCAGGCGGTGCTCCTCCATCGTGGGCCCGGCCGAGGCCGTGGGCCCGTTCTGGGACCTGCTCCGCCCGTACTGGGGGCAGCCCCGCGAGATCCGCGACCGGCAGCCGGTGATGGCCATCTCCGGGCCGCCCCTCGTCCCGGCCGATCCGCTGGTGCGCCGGGTCCGGCAGCATGAGCTCGACGTGCTGCTGCCCGCGTCGGTGGCGATGTTCACCGAGGAGGTCGGTGTCTCCCCGCTGGGACCGGACGGCGGCGCCGCCTACCGGGCCCGGGTCGCCGAGCTGATCTCCCTGGGCCGCGCCTTCGCCCGGATCGAGGACGGCCGGGTGATGTTCAAGGCCGAGATCGGCGCGGTCACCCCGTACGCCTGCCAGGTGCAGGGCGTCTGGGTCCGGCCCGAACTGCGCGGCCGCGGGCTGGCCGTGGCCGGGATGGCGGCCGTGGTGACCGAGGCGCTGCGGTCCCTGGCGC
This sequence comes from uncultured Actinomycetes bacterium, assembly GCA_963840195.1. Lineage (GTDB taxonomy): Bacteria > Actinomycetota > Actinomycetes > Streptosporangiales > Streptosporangiaceae > RYN-230. Next base: position 94,056 of record CAWIYD010000009.1, on the reverse strand, counting down.
CCGTGGTATCCCTCTACGTCAACGACTTCAACACGCCGGCCCGGGCGGTCTACCGCAAAGTGGGCTTCACCGAGGTAGCGACGCTGACCTCGGTGCTGTTCTGAGCGCGGAAAATGGCCGGCCGGAGCAGGAATGGCCGACCCGAGTAACGGGAAAAGGGCTGGCTGGCCAGGGGAAACAGGCGTGGCCGAGCGTCCCGGGACGGGCCTGGGCCGACCGGGGATAGAGCCCGGGAAGGGGCGGACCTGCTTCCGCGATCCGCCCCCCCGGTCCCCCTGTCGCCTCCCGCCCTAGCCCATACATCCCCTCCGGCGAGATCTGCGTCGTACGCTAGACCGCGTAATTCGCAGTAAGTGCGCATAGAGCGGATAGAGCCGTCGCGTGACCGAACCCCAGCTTGCCGCGGGCCGCCAGGCCGCAGGACGCTACCTGCGCGAATTACTGATGCGCCCGGGCCGCTACCGGCAGTTGTGGGAATTGCACGCGGAACGGACCCGGCCCGGTGCCATCAATCACCTCGCCGTGGCCAGCGTGCTCGCGCACCATCTGTGGAACGCGCCGCGGGCCGGGGGAAGCTCCGATGTGCTGGCCCGGCAGCTCAAGGACACCGTGGGCCGCGCGCTCTCCGGGCGGGTGCTCAGCCGTTCGACGCTCGAGACGTTCGTGGCCGCCTTCGGCTTCGCCCCGCAGGAGGCGGACCGGCTGTGGCGGCTGTGGCGCGGCAGCGGGCGGATCACGGTGCTGGCCGGGCCGCGGGCGATGCGCTCGGGGCACGCGGCCGCGGTGGCCGGCGTGCTCGGGCCGCGCCGGCACCAGACCGTCTCGCTGCACGACCACGTGTACATCGGCGCGGACCGCAAGCCTTCCCGGACCCGCACGCTGCAGGTCGTCGAGGCCATCGCGGACGGCCTGGACCGGGTTCCGTACATCTACGACACGAACGCGGTCACCCTCGAGCTCGGCCAGGGCTGCGCCGGGGCGCCCGGCCCGTTCCGCCAGATCGGTGACCTGGTCTATGCGACGGACATCCCGCTCACCCGGAGCCTCGGCCTCGGCGAGACGCACACCCTCGAGTACCAGACGTCCTACCACTACGACGGGAGCCCCGACGAGCCGGGGGAACGTGAGTACCGGCGCGCGGTCATGGGCTCGCTGGAGAACTTCGACATGCGGATCGAGTTCGATCCCGGGGCGCTGCCCGCCGTCATCTGGTGGGCCGTCTGGGACGGCATCGAGGGGAGAATCCTGGAGCAGGAGGAGGTGAGCCCGGACCCGCAGCATTCGGTGCACCGCTACCTCAGGTCCATGGAACGGTCGGTGGTCGGCTTCCACTGGTGCTGGCCGGGGCAGGCCGGCTGAGCCCGCGCGGGGCCGGGCCGCCCCGGCGGCAGCCCGCCGAGGGCCGCAAGGCGGGCTGGCGCCGCGGATACTGCTGGGCGCGCCGGTGTTTCGTTTAGGCTCGGCAGCGTGTCTGACGCACAGAAAGCAGTCATCGCCTGCGGCGAGGCGGCCCAGGCCGGCGCGGCCAGCCTGGCCCAGGCCCCGGGCGAGGTCATCAACGCCGCGCTGCGACGGCATGGCGGCGCTGCTCACCGAGCGGGCGCCGGCCATCCTGGCGGCCAACGCCGCGGACGTGGCCGAGGGCGAGCAGGCCGGGCTGGGCCGCGGCCTGCTCGACCGGCTGCGCCTGGACGACGCCCGGCTCGCCGACATGGCCCGGCAGATCGGCCTGCTCGCCGCGGCCCCGTTCCCGCCCGAGCTGACCCCGGCCGGCGATCTCCCTGGCGGCCTGCGGCTGGCCGAGCGCCGGGTGCCCGTGGGCGTCATCGGGGCCAACTTCGAGGCGCGGCCCAACGTCACCATCGACATCGCCTCGCAGCTGCTCAAGTCGCGGAACGCGGGCGTGCTGCGCACCGGGGGCGCCGCGCTGCGGTCCGCGTCGGCGCTCGCCGACGAGGTGATCGCCCCGGCCGCGGAGGCGGCCGGGCTGGACCCGGGCGCGCTCCAGCTGGTCCGGTCGGCCGACCGGGAGGCGGCGGTGGAGCTGGTCCGCCAGCCGGGCCTGATCCCGCTGGTGATCCTGCGCGGCAGCGGGGAGACCACCCGGGCCCTGGCCGCCGAGGCCGCCCGGTGCGGGGTGCGCACGCTGGCGCACGCGGACGGTGGCGGCGTGCTGTACCTGGACCGGGCCGCGGACCCGGCGCTGGCCAGGGAGATCATCACCGCGAGCCTGGACCGGCTGGGCGTCTGCAACCGGCTGAACCTGCTGCTCATCAGCGCCGACGCCTGGGACGAGCTGCTGGAGGCGGCCATGCCCGCGCTGCGGGAGCGCGGGGTGGCGGCCGCGCTGCCGCCGCACGCGCAGCCGCTAGGGCACGAGTGGGCGCTGGACACCGGTCACGAGGCCACGGTGACCGTGGCCCCGGCGGACGGCCCGGCGGCCGCGGCGCAGCTGGCCAACGCCGCCACCTCCGGCCTGGCCGCCAGCATCGTGACCGCCGACCCGGCCGCGGCCCGCGAGTTCCTGGCCGCCTACCGGGGGACGGGCGCGTTCTGGAACGCCAGCACCCGGCTGCTCGACGGCTTCAGGCTCCGCGGGGTGCCGGAGACGGGCATCAACGTGGACCACGTGCCCGGCCCGCGCGGCCCGGTCACGTTCACCGACCTGTGCCTCCGGCAGTACGTCGTCACCCCCCGCTGAGCGAGTCACAGGTGAGCTGGGTTCGCCGGCCTGTGCCGCCCGGGGAGCGGACCGCGCTGCTGGAGGTCCGCGGCCTCACCAAGTGCTTCGGGCCGCTCACCGTGCTCCGCGGCGTCAGCCTCCAGGTCCGGCCGGGGGAGATCGTGGCCGTGGCCGGCGGCAACGGGGCCGGCAAGTCCACCCTGATCGGCACCATCGCCGGTGTCCTGGACGCCGACGGCGGGGAGGTGCTGTTCGCCGGGCGGCCGATGCCGTCCCGCCCGGCGGCGGTCCGCCGGGCCGGGGTGGAGACGGTCTGGCAGGAGCACGGGCTGTGCGATGACCTGGATGCGGTGGCCAACATCTTCCTCGGCCGCCCCGGCCGGTGGGTGCTGTCGGAGTCGGCCATGCGCGAGGAGGCGGCCGCCGTGCTGCGCCGGGCCGGCGCCGCGGGACTGCACCTGGACGTGCCGCTCCGGGTGCTCTCCCGGGGGCAGCGGCAGCTGGTGGCGCTGGCCCGCGCGCTGCTCACGCCGCCGCGGCTGCTGATGCTGGACGAGCCGACCGCATCCCTCGGCGTAGCGGAGACGGCCCGGGTGGAGTCCATCCTGCGGGAGACCAGGGAGGCGGGCGCCAGCGTGCTGCTCGCCTCGCACGACCTGGAACAGGTCTTCGCGCTGGCCGACCGGATCGTGGTGCTGCGGGACGGCGCGGTGGTGGCCGATGTCACCCCGGTGGAGGTGCAGCGCAGCGACATCGTGGCGCTCATGTCCGGGGTGGAGGTCGACTCCATCGCCAGCCGCCAGATCCGGCGGCTGCAGAGCCTGGCCGACCAGCTGTCCGAGGCCGAGCCGGCCGCGTCGCTGCCGCTGATCGTCTCGGCCATGGCGGGTGCCCTGGACCAGGACATGCTGTGCGTCCACCTGCTGGAGACCAGCGGGGACGAGCCGGTGCTGCGCCGGCTGGCCGCCACCGGGCTGCCCGCCGAACTGCTCACGGTCAACGCCGCGCTGCCGGTCGGCGCGGACGGCGGCCCGGCCGGGCTGGCCGCCGCGGACGGGGCGGTGGTCGTGGTCGATGACCTGCTGACCAGCCCGGCCTGGCAGGCGGGCACGGCGGCGGCCGCCGCGTCCGGCGTCCGCAGCGCCTGGGCCGCCCCGATCGTGGGCAGCGGCGGCGTGCTGGGCACCGTGTCCGGCTACGCGTCGTCCCCGGGCAATCCGGCACCCGAGCGGCTGGAGCTGGCCACCATCTACCTGCGCTACGCGGCGTCCGCGATCGAGCGGGAGCGGCTGCTGACCGAGGTGTCCCGGCGCAACCGGGTGCTTGAGTCGCTGCGCGGGCTGCTGGAGACGCTGGCCGGGCCGGAACGGCTGCACGGTGGCCTGGAGATCGCCCTGCTCGCGCTGCTGGACGGGCTCGGCGCCGACGCGGCCGCGGTGATCGCCGGGGATGGCGGCGCGGGGGAGTTCCGCTCGGTCGCGCACCGGTCCCTCGGCGCCGGGTCACCCGAGGTGCGGGCGCACCTTCGCGCCGCGGCCGGGGCGGTGCTGGCCGGCCAGGACCCGGTGCCCGCCCGGCTGGCCGGCCCCGGGCTGGCCGCCGTGTCGCTGCGGCTGCCCGGCCAGCGGGGGGCGCTCGCCGCCCGCTGGGATCCGGGCACCGCCGTCACCGCGGACGCGCTGGAACTGCTCGATGACGCCAGCCGGTCGCTCGCCCTGGCCATCGAGCGCCAGGCGCTGGAGGCGGCCCGGCAGGAGGCCGCGGCGCTGCGCCGGTCGCAGAGCATCCAGCGGGACATGCTGTCCTCGCTCAGCCATGAACTGCGCACCCCGCTGACCGCCATCCACGGATATGCCTCCACCCTGTGCCAGCCCGACCTGACCTGGAACCCCGAGTCGACCCGGCGCTTCCTCGGGTCCATCGCCGCGGAGTCGGCCCGGATGGAACGCCTGGTCGGTGACCTGCTGGACTCGACCGCGATCGAGTCCGGCGTGCTCCGGCTGCAGCGGGACTGGTGTGACCTGTCCCTGGTGGTCGGCGCCGCCGCGCACTGCCTGTCCGGCCGGCCCGGGCCCGGGCCGCGCATCGAGGGGGAACCGGGGGTGGAGCCGGTCTGGGCCGACCACGACCGGCTGGAGCAGGTGTTCGTGAACCTGCTGGAGAACGCCGCGAGCCATGGCGCGTCCGACCGGGGCACCGACGTCACCGTCCGCCCGGCGGCCGCCCCGGGCTGGGCCGAAGTGGAGGTCACCGACTACGGGCCGGGCATCCCGGCGGGGCTCACCGAGAGGATCTTCGTGCCGCGGGTCCGCGGCACGACCGAGGTCGCGGGGACCGGCCTGGGACTGTCCATCGCCCGGGGCATCGTCGAGGCGCACGGCGGCACGCTCACCGTGCGCCCAGGCGGGCCCGGGGCCTCCTTCCTGGTCTCGCTTCCGGCTGAGCCACCGGCCCCCGCGGCCGGCCCGGCCGGGGCATCCTGGAACGTGGTGGAGGAACCGGAGGAGATACGTGGTGGCTGACAAGACGGTCGTCCTCATCGTGGAGGACGACCAGAACATCGTCGACCTGGTCCGGTCGAACCTCTCCGCCCGCGGCTACGACGTCATCGTGTCCAAGGACGGGACCGGGGTCGGCGAGGTGCTGGCCGAGCGCCCGCTCGACGTGGTCCTGCTCGACCTGATGCTGCCCGGCCGGGACGGGTTCGAGCTGTGCCGCGAGATCCGCCAGGAGTCCGGTGTCGGCATCATCGTGCTGTCCGCCCGGCGTGCCGAGACCGACAAGGTCCGCGCGCTCAACCTCGGCGCCGACGACTACATGACCAAGCCGTTCGGCATCGAGGAACTGCTGGCCCGGATCAACGCCACGCTCCGGCGCAGCAAGCCGTCGGCCGACGGCCGGGCCGAGCCGGGCGTGGTCCGCATCGGTGACGTGGAGATCGACCTGGAACGCCGCCGGGTCACCAAGGACGGCACGCTGGTCCACCTCACGCCAACCGAGTTCGCGCTGCTCCGCCAGTTCGCCATCAGCCCCGGTGAGCTGCTCACCCACGCCACGCTGCTGCGCCGGGTGTGGGGCCCGGGGTATGAGACGCAGACCGAGTACACCCGGGTCTACGTGGGACGGCTGCGCGCCAAGCTGGAGCGGGCCGGTGACGCGCCGCTGTTCATCACCGAACCGCGGTCCGGCTACCGCTTCGCCACCACGTGACCGCCACCCGGATCCCGCCGCCGTGCCCCGGCCTCCGCGCCGGCCCGCCGTGCCCCGGCCCGCGTCCCCGGCCCCCCGCGTCCCGGCCCCCTGCGGTCCGGCCCGCCGCGTCCCGGCCGCCCCTGGCGCGCGGCCCGCGCGCTGCTGGCCACGGTGGCCGCCGCCGGGCTGGCCGCCGGGTGCGGCCAGGCTGCCCCGGCCGGCCCCGCGGCGAGCGTGGGCACGGTCATCCCGGCCGTCGCGGCGGGTGATTTCGGCACCAGCTTCTCGGCGCTGCGCCGGCTGCGCGGCCTGGCCGCCCTGGGCAGCGGCAAGATCGGCGTGCTGCTGCCGGACACCACCACCTCGCCCCGGTACACCGAATTCGACGCGCCGTACCTGGCCCGGGCGCTGCAACTGGCCGGGCTGGACCGCAGCCAGTTCATCATCACCAATGCCCAGGGCAGTGACGCCACCGAGCAGGCCCAGGCCGAGTCGGACATGACCCAGGGCGCGACGGTCCTGCTGCTGGACCCGATCGACTCGGGCGTCGGTGCCTCCATCGAATCCGCGGCCGCCGCCGCGGGCGTCAAGGTGGTCGACTACGACCGGATGACGCTGGGCGGCGCCCGCGCCTATTACGTCAGCTTCGACAACGTGGCCGTCGGCGCGCTGATGGCCCGCGGCCTGATCAGCTGCATCCGGGCCTGGCACGTCCGCAAGCCCGACGTGCTGGTCATGCGGGGCGCGCCGACCGACAACAACGCCACCTTGTTCGCCCGCGGCTACGACAGCGTGCTGATGCCCTGGTTCCGCTCCGCCCGGTACGCGTTCGCGGGCCAGCCGCCGGGCACCTGGGACCCGACCACGGCCCAGGCCACCTTCGAGGAGCAGTACACGGCGGACAGCAAGATCACTGCGGTGCTGACCCCGAACGACGAGGTAGCCAGCGCGGTCATCTCCTACCTCAAGACCCTGGACACCCCGCCGCGCACCTTCCCGGCGACCGGCCAGGACGCCACCCCGGCCGGGCTGCAGAACATCCTGGCCGGCTACCAGTGCGGCACCGTGTACAAGCCGATCTACGAGGAGGCCCAGGCGGCCGCGGCGCTCATCCTGTACCTGCGGGCCGGGCTCACCCCGCCGCGCACCCTGGTGAACGCGCGGACCTACGATCCCGTCACCCGGTCCCAGGTGCCGTCCGTGCTGCTCAAGCCGGTCTGGGTGACGGCGCGGACCATGGCGGCCACGGTGATCAGGGACGGCTTCGTCCCGGTGGCTCAGCTCTGCGCCGGCGCCCTGCGGGCCGCCTGCCGGCAGGCCGGGATCAGGGACTGACCTGATGGCCCGCACGAGTCACGCCAGCACCGGCGCCGTCCCGCCCGTCCGCCGGGCGGCGGCCGCGGCGGTCACCCCCCGCCGCGACTTCCGTGCCTACCTCGTCCCCGGTGAGAGCGGGGCGCTCTCGGTGATCATCGGGCTGGTCGTGATCGGCGCGATCTTCCAGTCGCTGAACAGCCACTTCCTGTCCCCGGTGAACCTCACCGACCTGCTCGTCCAGGGGGCCGTGTTCATGCTGCTGGGCATGGCCGAGGTGTTCGCGCTGCTGCTCGGCGACATCGACCTGTCGGTCGGCTTCGTCTCCGGGCTCGGCGGCGTGATCACCGCGGAACTGGTCACCGGATCCCGGGACTGGCCCTGGTGGGCCGCGGTCGCGGCGGCCGTCGGCGCGACCACGGCCATCGGTGCCCTGCAGGGCACCCTCATCGCCCGGCTCCGGCTGCCGTCCTTCGTGGTCACCCTGGCCGGCCTGCTCGCCTGCGAGGGCGCGCTGATCTGGATCGTCGGCTCCCGCGGCACCCTGCCGATCCCGAGCAACGTCGTCAACGACCTGGCCAACGGCTACCTCGCCCCGGCGGCGGGCTGGCTGGTCATGGCGGTGTGCGCAGGCGTGTTCGCGGTGCTGACCGCCCGCCGGGACGCGGAGCGGCGGGCCGGCGGCCTGGCCGGCCCGCCGGTCAGCCTCACCGTCGCCAAGATCGGCACCGCGGTGCTGGCCGGCCTGGCCGTGGTCATCGTGTGCAACCTCAACCGCGGCGTGCTCAGCCCGGTCCGCGGCGTGCCGTGGGTGGTCCTGATCGTCCTGGGCGTCCTGGTCACCTGGTCCTTCCTGCTCAACCGGACCCGGTTCGGCCGGGACGTGCACGCGATCGGCAGCAACGCCGAGGCGGCCCGCCGGGCGGGCGTCAGCCTGGCCCGGGTCCGGACGGCGGCCTTTGCACTGGCCGGGCTCACCGCCGGCGTGGCCGGGATCATTTACGCGTCGGAATTGCGTTCGGTATCGTCGGGCACGGACGGTGCGACCCTCGTGCTGTATGCGGTGGCCGCCGCGGTGATCGGCGGAACCAGCCTGTTCGGCGGCCGGGGCAAGCCGCTGGACGGAGTGCTGGGCGGCCTGGTCATCGCCGCCATCTACAACGGCATCTACCTGCTCGGGATGAGCGCGGCCGCGCAGGACCTGATCTTCGCCCTGGTGCTGCTGGCCGCGGTGAGCGCGGACGCGCTGGCCCGCCGGGCCCGGCGCCGGGCCAGCCGCTGATCCGGCCCGGCCGCGGGACCGGACTGGACCGGAGCGGGCGTCCGTTTTGTCGTAGGCTGCCGCTCGATGACCGCCCCCGCCCAGCCCGCCGCCCAGCCCGCCGCCCGCCCCGAGCATCGCCGCCCGGTGCTGATCGCGCTGATGACCGCGATGGCGCTGGCCGCCATGGACACCACGATCGGGGCCAGGCCGCGGAGGACTACCTGAAGGCGGCCATCGCCACCGCGACCAGCCACGTGTACGTCGCGCTGACCGTGGTGGCCGGGCTGACCATCGCCGGCGTTCTGCTGCTGATGCCCCGGCGCTTCGACACCGCCCCCGGCAGCACCGCCCCGCCGGCACCGCCCCCGGCCGCACCCCCTCCGCCGGCGCCGCCTCCGCCGGCACCGCCTCCGGCCGCACTCCCTCCGCCGGCGCCCCTTCGGCCGGGGGCACGGCCCCAGGGGGCACCGCTACCTCCGCCCCCGGCAAGTAACCATCCGCCGGCCGCCCCTTCGGCGGGGGACCCGGCCCAAGGGGCACCGCTGCCTCCGCGCGGCAAGTAACCATCCGCCGGCCGCCCCTTCGGCGAGGGACCCGGCGCCAAGGGGCACCGCTGCCTCCGCGCGACAAGTAACCATCCGCCGGCCGGTGCCACAGCGGCCACGTAGGCCTCGTCAGCCCCACCGGCCACGGCGGCGCCCGCACCCGCCTCCCCCCGCACCGCATGAATGAAAGTTTGCATCACACCCAACTACATGGCTGTCCCCATCATGTAGTTGGCCCTGGATCGCGGACGGGACCGGGTTGGGGCTGGTGGTGTTCCCGGTGCTGGCGGTGCTGGCCGGGCGCGGCCGGGCGCGGGCCGGGCGCGGGGTGGGCCGGGCGCGGGGCCGGGCCGGGCGCGGGGCCGGGGCGGGCGCGGGGCCGGGGCGGGCCGGGCGCGGGCCGGGCGCGGGGCCGGGGCGGGCCGGGCGCGGGGCGGGCCGGGCACGCGGCGGGCCGGGAGAAACCCGGGTGACCGGGACGGCGGTGCGTTGCTAGGCTCTTGGCCCTTGTGCCCAATCCCCATGCCTGCGAGGTGATGACCCATGCCCCCGGCCAGCGGGACGCAGCGCGACCCGCAGCCCACGCCCACCACACCTGCTACTCCAGCCCCTTCTGCAGCCCCGGCCGGGGCCGGCGGGGACCCGGTCCTCGCCGCCGAGCGGGACCACCTGGAACGGTCACGCGAGTTTCTCCGGCTGATGCGCGAGGACGTGCTGTCGCTCCGCGCGCTCGGCGGCGACCCGGTGTCCGAGGAATACCTCAAGGCCGACCTGTACCGCCGCGTGGAGGCGCTCAGCGACCTGCCGGACACCCCGCTGTTCTTCGGCCGGCTGGACTACGCGGCCGGGGATTTCAGCGGGGAACGGTTTCACGTGGGCCGCCGGCACGTGCATGACCCGGCCGGGCGGCCGGTGGTGGTGGACTGGCGGGCACCGGTATCCCGGCCGTTCTACCGGGCCAGCCCGCCGGACCCGATGGGGCTGTCGCTGCGCCGCCGGTTCGGCTTCTCCGGCGGCCAGCTGACCGCGCATGAGGACGAGGTGTTCACCGGCCCGGGCGCTCAGCCCGGCCCGGGCCCGGCCGTCAGCCGGATCCTCATCGACGAGATCGAGCGGCCCCGGTCGGGGCCGATGCGCGACATCGTCGCCACCATCGCGCCGGACCAGGACGACATCGTCCGCGCGGACGCCGAGCAGACGCTCTGCGTGCAGGGCGCGCCGGGAACCGGCAAGACCGCGGTGGGCCTGCACCGGGTGGCCTACCTGCTGTACGCCTACGCGGGCCGGATGAGCCGCGGCGGGGTGCTCGTCATCGGGCCGAACCGGGCCTTCCTGTCCTACATCCGCAACGTCCTGCCCGCACTCGGCGAGCTGAACGTCACCCAGACGACACTGACTGACCTGCTGTCCCGGGTCCCGGTACGGGCGGCCGACACGGCGCTGACCGCGCGGATCAAGGGCGACGCGCGGATGGCCGAGGTGCTGCGACGGGCGCTGTGGGCCGGGCTGGCGGAACCCGCCGGGCCGCTCGTGCTGGCCCGCGGAGTGCGCCGCTGGCGGCTGTCCGGCGGCGAGCTGGCCGACCTGGTCGCTGGCCTGCGCGAGCGCGGGGTCCGCTACGACGCCGGCCGGGAGATGCTCGGCCATCGCATCGCGCATGTGATCCTCACCCAGATGGAGGCGGCCGGGGAGAGCTGCGATGACCGCACGCACGAGTCGGTGCGGCGGAGCAGGCCGGTGCGCGCGGCGGTGGATGCCATCTGGCCGAAGGCGGACCCGGTCCGGCTGGTGCTGCGGCTGCTGTCCGACCCGGGACTGCTGGCCGCGGCGGCGGACGGCGTGCTGGACGAGGCCGAGCAGCAGGCCATCCGCTGGGATCCGGCACCGCGGGGCCCGGCCTCCGCGCGCTGGACCGCGGCTGATGCGGTGCTGATCGACGAGGCCGCCGGCCTCATCGCGCGGATCCCCAGCCTGTCCCACGTGGTGCTGGACGAGGCACAGGACCTGTCGCCGATGGAATGCCGCGCGGTTGGCCGGCGCTGCGCGACCGGTTCCGCCACGGTTCTCGGTGACCTGGCCCAGGGCACCTCGCCCGGTGCGGTCGGCAGCTGGCCCGGGCTGCTGGAGCACCTGGGCAAGGAGGACACGCAACTGCGGGTGCTGCAGACCGGCTACCGGGTGCCCAGGCAGATCCTCGACTTCGCGAACCGGCTGCTCGATGCCCTGGTACCGGGGCTGGCGCCGGTCCGCTCGCTGCGCGCCGATCCCGGCTCGCTGGCTGTCCGGCCGGTGACTGGCCCGGCGCTGCCCGCCGCCCTGGCCGATGCCTGCGCGGACGCCATGGCCTCGCCCGGCTCCACCGCGGTGATCGCCGCCGATGACCAGGTGCCGGCGCTGTCCCGGCTGCTCGGCGCGGCCCGGCTGGAGCACAGCGTGCTGGACGGCGCGGCAGCGGGACTGGACAGCGGCGGGCTCCTGGTGGTCCCGGTCACCCTGGCCAAGGGCCTGGAGTTCGATCACGTCATCGTGGTGGAGCCGGCCCGCATCGCCGCGGCCGAGGAGCGTGGCCTGCACCGGCTCTACGTAGCCCTCACCCGTGCCGTGTCCCGGCTCACCGTGCTGCATGCCGAGCCGCTGCCCGCACCGCTGGCTGAGCGGGCGGCTACAGGTCCTTGATCACCGAGGTGATCAGGGCGGCCGAGTCCTCGAAGGACAGCGCGGTGGCGCGCAGGTGGTTGAAGAACATGTTGTAGCGGTCCACCTCGTTCACGTCCTCCACGTAGAGGGCGCTGGTCAGGTCCTCCAGGTAGACCACGTCCGGGTCGGCCCGCTCGGGGAAGGCCAGGATCACGAACGGGCGGCCCATGGCCGGGTGCGCGCCCGCGCCGAACGGCAGCACCTGGATGGCCACGTTCGGCAGGCGGCTCAGGTCCAGCAGGTGCTCCAGTTGCAGCCGCATCAGCCCGGACCCGCCGACCCGGCGGCGCAGCGCGGCCTCGTCCAGCACCGCCCACAGCTGCGGGGGGTCATCGCTGGTCAGGGTGGGCTGCCGGGCCATCCGGAAGGCCACGATGCGCTCCACCGCGCCCGGGGGGCCGCCGTCCACGGTCCCGGCCGCGATGACCGCGCGCGCGTAGTCCTCGGACTGCAGCAACCCCGGGATGAGAGTCACCTCGTAGATCCGGATTTCCGAGGCGGCGCTCTCCAGCCCGATGTAGGTCGCGAAGCGCGGCTCGATCGCGTCGCTGTACGCGTGCCACCAGCCCTTCTGCCGAGATTCCCGGGCCAGTTGCACCAGGTTGTCCCGCTGCGGGGCGGGCACGCCGTAAAGTTCGAGCATGTCGCGGACGTCCCTGGGGGACACCGACACCCGGCCGGTCTCGATCCGGCTGATCTTGGATGTGGAGCACTCCAGGTGCTCGGCGACTTCCTCGCAGGTCAGCCGGGCTGCCTCGCGGAACCTCCGCAGTTCCAGGGCCAGCCTGCGGCGCCGGACGGTGGGGCTTTGCTGGGTGGCCGTCGGGATTCCTCCGTCCCGGTGTGACGATGCCTCCAGTGTGGCACCTGCGAGGGTAAGCGAAATACCGAATGCATATTGCAAAGAGCAATCTCAGGCGTCATCCTGACCTGAGAACTCTTAGCTATCGTCTGATTACTAGAGGTGATTTATATGGTCATGGGTGCTGACCGGGCGAGCGCCCTGTCTCCGCCGGATCAGGCCTACACCGACCAGCTGGACCGGCTTGCGGCCGCCCTGGCCAGGCACGGCATGACCACCCACCTGATGGCCCCGCCGGGCCGGGTGCCCAGCCTGCGGGTCGTGAATGAGGCGGCACCGGCGCTGGCCGAGGACGTGTATGCGGGGTGCTGCGAGGACGGCAGCTGGTGGTTCTGGTGGTCCTGGGCGGAGCGGATCGCGGCCGCCACGGACCTGGACGCCGCCGCGGCCCGGATCGCGCACGTGCTGGCCGCGCCGCACGCCAACTGAAAGCCCCGGCCGGGGCAGCCCCGGCCCGGAAAGCCCCGGCCGGCCCGCGGTCAGTGCCCCGGGGACGGTGACCGGGCCGCGGACGAGGTTGACGTCCCGGCCGGGAACGGCACGGCCGCGCTGCCTGGGGTGCTGAGGCCGGGGAAGGCGGAGGTGCGGCCCAGCCACCCTGCCGCCCGGATCGCGCAGCCCTGCGCCTGCCGGGCTCCCCAGGCCCGCAGCTGCGGGTCCGGCAGTGCGACCAGGCCCAGGTAGGCCCCGGCCAGCTGTTCCTCCAGGTACCCGGCCAGCGACAGCGCAGCGTTCACGGTGTGCACCGGGAACGGCAGCCGGTACGCGGCGGCCGCGGCGCCCGGCTGGGCACCCCGGCTGGTCAGCAGGGACTCCAGGGTGTCCCGGGTCTCCTGCAGCCTGGTCCAGTCCTGCTGTGCGGCGGCCAGGTGCGCGGCCGGAAGCTGGGCACCGGCCACGCCGTACCCGTAGATGGCCGCGTTCACCGCCCGGAGCGCCGCCTGCAGGGCAGCCACCTGCTGCTCGTCGCTCACCGGGAGGCCCGGCGGGTGCGCAGCACCACCGCGTGGCTGGCTTCCGACGCGGCCACGCTGGCCAGCAGCTGGGCGAGCGAGGAGCTCACCGCGGGCAGGAGCCCGGTCAGCATGGTGGCGGCGGCATCCTCGGCGGCGGCCAGCGCGGCCAGCGTGGTGGCCGGGGCGGCCCGCTGGGCCGGGGTCCCCCCGCCAGACGGCTGCGGTCCCGCCGCCGGGATGGCTGGTTCCGGGGTGGCGGGCGCGCCGGCCGGCACGATGAGGCGGGCCCGCAGCGCGGCCAGGTGGGCCTGATGCTGGCCGAGCAGCGGCGTGAGGGTGCCCGCGAGGGCCGGCGAGGCCGCTACCGCCGAGCGGTACCTGGCGATCATCACCTTCTCCGCGCTGATCGCCTCACGGAGCACACCCACCTCGCGGGATGGTTTCGGCGGGGTGCCCAGCGCTCCCACGCCCTTGCACCCGGCCGCCAGCAGCGGCGCCGCCGCGGCGCCCGCGGCCAGCACGCTGCGCCGTCTCAGATCTGCCCGCACCGCTCCTCCAGTCCCCGGTCCCTGGTGCTAGCCGAGAGCGTAGGGGCAGTGCCGGGCCACCTGGCCCACGCCACCCCGGTGCCCGTTGGCCGGGCACTCCGCCCGGCGCGCCGGGCGCGGCAGCGGCCGAGCCGGGCGCGCGGGACGGTTAGGCTAGGTCAGGCCAGACAACAGCACAGGTGGCGGACGAGGAGGTCGTGATGCGTGGTACTTCCCGTCACGTACCGTCACGTCCGGCGGACAGCGGGCGGCGTCCGGCAGGACAGCGGGCGGCGTCCGGCGGACACCGGGCGGCTGTCCCGGGTCCTGGAGCCGGTGGTCACTGCGGCCGGGCTGGACCTGGAGTCGCTGCGGGTGGTGGCCGCGGGCCGCCGCCGCCTGCTCCGCGTGGTGGTGGACGCCGACGGCGGTCCGGGCCTCGATGACATCGCCGAGCTGAGCCGCTCGCTGTCGGCCGAGCTGGACAGCTCGGGGGTGATGGGCGAGACGGCCTACACGCTCGAGGTGAGCTCACCCGGGGTGGACCGGCCGCTTACCGCGGAGCGCCACTGGCGCCGGGCCCGGGGGCGGCTGGTCCGCGTCCCGCTGACCGAGGCCGCGCCCGGCTACCCGGGCACCGTGCTCGGCCGGGTGCTCGCCGCCGGGCCGGCCGGGGTGAGCCTGGACGTCGACGGCCAGCAGCGTGATTTCGGCTACCAGGAACTGGGCCCTGGGCAGGTGCAGGTCGAGTTCGGCGGCGCCGGAGCGGGCGCGGCCGGGCCGCCCGGGGACGAGGGGGAGCCAGATGGACATTGACTTGAGCGCCCTGCGCAGCCTGGAGAGCGAGAAGGACATCTCGATGGACCTGGCCATCAAGGCCATCGAGGACGCGCTGCTGGTCGCCTACCACAAGACCGACGGGGCGGCTCCGTCCGCCCGCGTCGAGGTCGACCGGCGGACCGGCCACGTCACGGTGTGGGCCCGGGAGTCCGCCGAAGAGGGCGGAGTGGCCCGCGAGTACGACGACACCCCGGCCGGTTTCGGCCGCATCGCGGCCACGACGGCCCGCCAGGTAATCCTGCAACGGCTGCGCGACGCCGAGGACGAGCTCACTTTCGGCGAGTACGCGGGCCGGGAGGGTGACATCGTCGCGGGCGTGATCCAGCAGGGCAGGGACCCGCGGGCGGTGCTGGTCGACCTGGGCAAGATCGAGGCCATCCTGCCGCCGACCGAGCAGGTGCCCGGCGAGCGTTACGCCCATGGCGAGCGGATCCGCTGCTATGTGCTGCACGTCCGCAAGGGCTACCGGGGGCCGTCCATCACCTTGTCCCGTACCCACCCGAACCTGGTCAAGAAGCTGTTCGCCCTGGAGGTCCCGGAGATCGCCTCGGGCGCGGTGGAGATCGTGGCGATCGCCCGCGAGGCCGGGCACCGGACCAAGATCGCGGTCACCTCGCACCAGCCCGGCGTGAACGCCAAGGGCGCCTGCATCGGCCCGATGGGCAGCCGGGTGCGCAACGTGATGACCGAACTGCACGGCGAGAAGATCGACATCGTCGACTACTCCGAGGACTCGGCGCAGTTCGTCGGGAATGCGCTGTCACCGGCCCGGGTGGTGCGGGTCCACGTGGTGGACGCCCAGGCCAGGATCGCGCAGGTGATCGTGCCGGACTACCAGTTGTCGCTGGCGATCGGCAAAGAGGGGCAGAACGCGCGGCTGGCGGCCCGGCTCACCGGCTGGAAGATCGACATCCAGCCGGACAACCCGGCCGCGGCGCGGGCCCCCGGGCCCGTCACTGGATCAGGTCCGGCCGCGGCGGGGCCGCGCGCCCAGGAGGCCCGGGGCGACCTCCGCCCGGGCGGCCCGGAAGCCAGCGGCCCGGAACCCGGCGGCCCGGAAGCCAGCGGCCCGGAAGCCAGCGGCCCGGAAGCCAGCGGCCCGGAAGCAGGCGGCCCGGAAGCCAGCGGCCCGGAAGCAGGCGGCACGGACGGCGGCGGCACGGAACCGGGCGGGCCGGAAGCCGGCGGGACCGCTCCAGGGGCAGGCGGCGGGGCGCCCGGAACCGGGCGCGGTGTCGCCGACGCGCCGGCGAGGTAAGCTAACGGTGGCAATGGCGGCACGGTCCCAGCGGCCGGCGCGGTCCGCACCCGCGGTCCGTACCTGTGTAGGCTGCAGGGCTCGTGCAGTCAAGTCTGACTTGCTGCGCCTGGTGGCGGCAGGGAACGATATCGTTCCTGACCCTCAGGCGCGGCTGCCCGGCCGGGGCGCGTACCTGCATCCCAGCCAGGAATGCTTCGAGCTGGCACAGCGGCGCCGGGCTCTGCCGCGGGCGCTGCGCGAACCGGGACCACTGGGGACCGGCCAGCTCACTGGCTACCTGGCTGGACAGGGCGAAGCTGGGTCGTGACGGGCTGAGTGCAGTCCGGACCGGCCAGGCGCGGCGGGCCCACCCGGGCTCGCCCGGGCGGGCGGGTCGAAGCGGAACGGCAGCAGTGCCGGGAAAGCGGGATCAGTTGTGATGAGCGCGCGATGAGAACGCGGCGATGAGAACCAAGAACTGAGGTCGGCCGGAGCGCGCTGCAACGGACCGGCCACGATTGGCCCGGGCGGAGCCGGGCCGACAGAGGGAGCGCAGTGGCGAAGGTCCGGGTTTACGAGCTCGCGAAAGAGTTCGGGGTAGAGAGCAAGGCCGTCATGGCCAAGCTCAACGAAATGGGCGAGTTCGTCCGTTCGGCGTCCTCCACGATTGAGGCGCCAGTGGTTCGCAGGCTCAAGGAGGCATTCGCCTCGCAGGGCCCCAAGACGCAAGGCAGGCGGCCGCAAGGCCAGCCGGGGGCGTCCGCGCCTGGCCGGGGCGCAGACGGCAACGGCGGGCGGCCGGTACCTCGGCCTGGCCCGGCGCGGCCGCAGGCTCCCGCCGCGGCCGCTCCAGACGGCCCGGAGGGTGCCGGGCCGCTGGCGGCCAGCCAGCCGCAGGTCCCGGCGCCCGGCGGTGCGGTGCCCCGTCCGGCCGCCCCGGCCGACGGTGACAGTGCCCGGCCCGCGGCGGCCAGTGCCGCGCCCGGCGCGGCGGCCCCATCGCGGCCCCCGGTGCCTCCGGTTCCCACCGACGGCGCGCCCGCGCCGTCTCCGTCCGCGCCCTCGCGCAGCGGTCCGGTGCCCGGCCCCCGGCCGGCCGCCCCGCGGCCTGCGTCCGGTGGTGCCGGGACGGGTGGTGCCGGGACGGGCGGGGCCGGCCAGTCCGGCGCGCGGCCCGGTGCCCCCAGGCCGGCTGGCCGCGGTGGCCCGCGGCCCGGCCCGCGTCCGGGCAACAACCCTTATGCTCCGGTCGCCTCCGGCATGGGATCCGCCCCGCGCGGGGCCCCGCCGCGGCCCGGCCAGCCGGCTCCCGGCGGATCCGCCGGCCCGGCCTCGCCTGGCCAGGGCGGTCCCCGCCCGGCCGGCCCGCGCCCGGGCGGCCCGCGCGGTCCCGGCGGTCCCGGGGGGCGGCCCAGCCCGGCTGACATGGCCCGGCCCGGTGGCCCGAGGCCCAGCCCGAGCAACATGCCGCCCCGGCCGGCCCGCGGGCCGGGTGGCGGCCCTGGCGGCCCCGGCCGCCCGGGTGGCGGTGCGGGACGTCCCGGCGGTGGCGGCGGCGGCCGTGGCCCCGGCATGGGTGCCCCGCGCCCCGGCGGCGGCGGTGGCGGTGGTGGTGCCGGGCCACGTCCCGGCATGGCCGGCGGCGGTGGCCGTCCCGGCGGTGGCGGCGGACGGGGCCGCAGCGGTACCCAGGGCGCGTTCGGGCGTCCCGGTGGCCGCCCGTCGCGGGCCAGGAAGTCGCGCAAGGCGCGTCGCCAGGAGTTCGACAACATGCAGGCCCCGTCGATCGGCGGGGTGTCCATCCCGCGCGGTAACGGGCAGGTCATCCGGCTGTCCCGGGGCGCTTCGCTGAGCGACTTCGCGGACAAGATCGGGGTCAACCCGGCCTCGCTGGTCCAGGTGCTGTTCCACCTGGGCGAGATGGTCACCGCCACCCAGTCGGTGAACGACGAGACGCTGCAACTGCTCGGCGCCGAGCTCAACTACAACGTCCAGGTGGTCTCCCCGGAGGAAGAAGACCGGGAGCTCCTGGAGGAGTTCGACATCGAGTTCGGTGAGGACGAGGGCGGTGAGGAAGCGCTCGTCGCCCGGCCGCCGGTGGTCACCGTCATGGGTCACGTTGACCACGGCAAGACCAAGCTGCTGGACGCCATCCGGCACACCAACGTGGCGGCCCGCGAAGCCGGCGGCATCACCCAGCACATCGGCGCCTACCAGGTCACCACCGAGGTGGACGGCCAGGAGCGGAAGATCACCTTCATCGACACCCCTGGCCACGAGGCCTTCACCGCGATGCGGGCCCGTGGGGCCGAGACCACCGACCTGGTGGTCCTGGTCGTCGCCGCGGACGACGGTGTGAAGCCACAGACCACTGAGGCGCTGAACCATGCCCAGGCGGCCGGGGTGCCCATCGTGGTGGCGGTCAACAAGATCGACAAGGAGGGGGCGGACCCGGCCCGGGTGCGTTCCCAGCTCACCGAGTACGGCCTGGTCGCGGAGGAGTTCGGCGGCACGACCCTGTTCGTGGACGTGTCTGCCAGGCAGGGCACCGGCATCGAGAACCTGCTCGAGGCCGTCGTGCTGACCGCGGATGCCGAGCTGGACCTGCGGGCCAACCCGGAGCAGCAGGGCCAGGGCGTGGCCATCGAGGCCCACCTGGACCGTGGCCGCGGCCCGGTGGCGACCGTCCTGGTCCAGCGCGGCACGCTGCACGTCGGCGACTCCATCGTGGCCGGCGATGCGTTCGGCCGGGTCCGGGCGCTGCTCGACGAGAACGGCTCCCCGGTGCCGGACGCGCCACCCTCGCGGCCGGTGCAGGTGCTCGGCCTCACCGCCGTCCCCGACGCCGGGGACAGCTTCCTGGTCGTCAGCGACGACCGGGTAGCCCGGCAGATCGCCGAGCGCCGCGAGGCGCGCGAGCGCAACGCCATGTTCGCCCAGCGGCGGCCGCGGGTCACCCTGGAGGACCTGGAGTCCGCGCTCAAGTCGGGCGAGCGGGAAGAACTGCTGCTCATCATCAAGGGCGACGTGTCCGGCTCGGTCGAGGCCCTGGAGGACGCGCTGCTCAAGATCGATGTGGGCGAAGAGGTGCTCCTGCGGGTCATCGGCCGCGGCGTCGGCGCCATCACGCAGGACGACGTGAACCTGGCCATCGCCTCCGAGGCGGTGATCGTCGGGTTCAACGTCCGTCCGGCCGGGCGGGCCGGTGAGCTGGCCCAGCGCGAGGGCGTGGACATCCGCTACTACTCGGTCATCTACCAGGCGATCGAGGAGATCGAGGCGGCCCTCAAGGGCATGCTCAAGCCCGAGTTCGAGGAGGCCCAGCTCGGCACCGCCGAGATCCGGGAGGTGTTCCGGGTCCCGCGGGTCGGCAACGTGGCCGGCTCCCTGGTCCGCTCCGGCACCATCACCCGGGGCAGCAAGGCACGGCTGATCCGCGACGGCGTGGTGATCTCCGACAACCTCACGGTGGATTCGCTGCGCCGGTTCAAGGACGATGCCACCGAGGTCCGCGAGGGCTACGAGTGCGGCATCGGCATCGGCTACAGCGACGTCCGGGTCGGTGACACGATCGAGACGTTCGAGATGCGGGAGAAGCCGCGGGCCTAGTGCGCGGATCACGCCGGATATCCCCGTGCTGCGGCGGCCCATGCTTCGGAGGCAAGCACCCGCCGCAGCCGGGGAGGCCCTCATGTACGTGGGGGCACTGACCCTGGATGTGCTGCTCGGCGACGTCCGGTCGCTGAAGCAGAAGCGGTCGGCGGTGGCCTCGGTGATCGCCGAGGTCCGCCGCCGCCAGCCCGGTGTTTCGGTCGCCGAGACCGGGCAGATGGACCTGCACCGCCGGGCGGAGATCGGCGTGGCCATCGTGTCCTCGACCGCCGCCCACGCCACCGAGGTGCTCGACGCGTGCGAGCGCCTGGTGGCGGCGCGGCCCGATATCGAATTGCTGTCCGCGCGGCAGCGGCTGCTGACCGAGGAGGAGTGAGCGACCCATGGACCATGCACGGGCGCGGAAGCTCGCCGACCGGATCGCCCAGATCGTGGCGGAGATGCTGGAACGGCGGATCAAGGATCCCCGGCTCGGCTTCGTCACGGTGACCGAGGCCAGGCTCACCGGAGACCTGCGGGAGGCGACCGTCTTCTACACCGTCTACGGGTCGGCCGAGGAGCGCGCGGCCAGCGCGGCCGCGCTGGCCAGCGCGACCGGGGTCATCCGGTCCGAGGTCGGCCGGCTCACCGGCCTCAAGCACACCCCGTCGATCGCGTTCATTCCCGACACGCTGCCCGAAGGTGCCCGGCACATGGAAGAACTGGTGGCCCAGGCCCGCGAGGCCGATGCCCGGCTGGCCAGCGTGCGCGAGGGAGCGGTGCCGGCCGGCGACCCGGACCCGTACCGGGAGCCGTCCGGCGGAACGTCCGGCAACGATGATCACGACGCGGGATACTCGCCTCCGTGACTGCTGCCTCCAGCGCCGCCGGGGCCAGCCCGGCCGCCCCGGTGTTGCCCGCGCCCATCCCGCCCGTGCCCGCGCCACCCCCGGCCGGCCAGCCCACGGGTGACCATCGGGCCCCCGACCTCGCCGCCGAGCAGGCCCGCGCCGTCGCGCTGATCAACGAGGCCGACGAGATCTGCCTCGCCTGCCACGTCCGCCCGGACGCGGATGCGCTCGGGTCCATGCTCGCGCTGGCGCACGCCCTGCGCGCCCCGGGGCGCCGCCCGCAGCGGATCACCGCCTCCTTCGGCGACGAGCCGTTCGAGGTGCCGGAGATCCTCCGCTTCCTGCCCGGCCTGGGCCTGCTCAGCCCGCCC
Organism: uncultured Actinomycetes bacterium; assembly: GCA_963840195.1. GTDB lineage: Bacteria > Actinomycetota > Actinomycetes > Streptosporangiales > Streptosporangiaceae > RYN-230. The sequence continues at coordinate 73,123 of CAWIYD010000009.1, read as the reverse complement.
GGCAGCTACCCGGCCCGCCCGGAGATCATGATCACCTTCGATGCGGGCAGCATCGACCGGCTCGGGCTGCTGGCCGGCCCGGCCGTCCAGGCCGGCCACCTGATCGTCGTGGACCACCACGCCTCCAACACCCGGTTCGGCCGCGTCAACCTGGTCGACCCGGGGGCGGCGGCGACCGCGGTCCTCGTGCTGGACCTGATCGGCGCGCTCGGCGGCGAGCTGACCCAGGACGTCGCGCTGGGCCTGTATGCCGGGCTGGTCACCGACACCGGCTCGTTCAAGTTCTCCACGACCACCCCGCTGGTCCATCAGGTGGCGGCCCGGTTGCTGAGCACCGGGATCGAACCGGGCGCGGTGGCGAGGCAGTTGTGGGACCGGGCTCCGTTTGGTTATCTGGGTCTCCTTTCCGACGTGCTGGCGCGCGCCGTGCTGGAGACGGATGCTGCGGGCGGGCACGGCCTGGTCTGGACGGCGGTGAGCGCGGCCGACCGGGCGGCGCACGGGCTCAGCCTGGACGCCGTGGAACCGGTCATCGACGTGGTGCGGCGCACCGAGGAAGCGGACGTCGCGGTGGTGCTCAAGCAGTCCGACGACGGGCTGTGGCAGGTCTCCGCCCGGTCCAGGGGGACGGTGGACGTGGGCCGCGCGTGTGCCCGGCTGGGCGGCGGCGGGCACCGCAGCGCGGCCGGGTTCACCGGCTCGACGTCGGCCGAGGAGACCATGGCGCGGCTGCGCGGGCTGCTGGCGGAGGGCTGAGCCGGTGGCGCGGCGGAGCGGCCGGTGAGCGCGGCCGATCCGGGCAGCGGCCCAGGGGGGCTGCTCATCGTGGACAAGCCGGCGGGCATGACCTCCCACGACGTGGTGGCCCGCATCCGCCGCCTGGCCGGCACCCGCCGGGTCGGGCACGCCGGGACCCTCGACCCGATGGCCACCGGGGTGCTCGTGATCGGGCTGGACAAGGCGACCCGGCTGCTCGGCCACCTCACCCTCACCGACAAGGAATACCAGGCCACGATCCGGCTGGGCCAGGCCACGGACACCGGTGACGCCGAGGGCACGGTGACCGGGGGAGCGCCCGCCAGCGGGCTGCCGCCCGCCGCCGTGCGTGCCGCGGCCGCGGCGCTGACCGGCCCGATCGAGCAGGTGCCGCCGGCGGTCAGCGCGATCAAGGTGGCGGGCCGCCGGTCCTATCAGCTGGCCCGTGAGGGCGCCCCGCCGGTGCACAAGCCGCGCCCGGTGACCGTCTGGTCGTTCACCGTCGGCGACCTGCGGCCCGCCGGTGACCTGCTCGACGTGGACGCCGAGGTGCGCTGCTCCAGCGGGACCTACATCCGGGCACTGGCCCGGGACATGGGTGCCGCGCTCGGCGTCGGCGGGCACCTCATCACGCTGCGCCGCTCCCGGGTGGGCCCCTACGACCTGTCCGCGGCGCACCGCCTCGACGACCTGTCCGCGGCGGCCGACGCGGGCGGCCGGGCGGCGCTGCCCGTGCTGCCGCTGGCGCAGGCCGCGGCGGCCGCGTTCCCGAGCCGCCTGCTGACCGCGGACGAGGCGCGTGCGCTGTCACACGGCGGGCGGCTCGCCATCACCGGGGAGCCGGCGGAGGAGGACCCGGCCGGGGGCGAGCCGGCCGGCCCGGTCGCGGCGTTCGGCCCGGACGGCACCCTGATCGCGCTGGTGGAAGAGCGGGCCGGCCAGGTCCGGCCGCTGGCCGTTTTCGTGTCCTGACCCGTCCCCGTGCCCGGCGGTGACTGGCCACAACCTCCGTAAGGAGGCCGGCGGCAGCCGCTTCCGGGCGGGCTGGTCACTGAGCGTGTTCCGGCAGAATGGCAGCAGGGATTCCGCGGCCGCCGGCCGCGGGCGGCGCCCGCCAGGAGGAGGCACCTGATGCCGCACACCAGCGATACCCGCATCCTGGGCTACGAGCCGTTGCTCTCGCCCGCGGCGTTGCTGGAGGAGCTGCCGCTGGCCGCCGCCGCGGCGGATGACGTGGCGCGGTCCCGGGCCGAGGTCCGGGCGGTGCTCGACGGCGAGGACGACCGGCTGCTGGTGGTGGCCGGGCCATGCTCCGTGCACGACCCCGCCGCCGGGCTGGACTACGCCCGCCGGCTGGCCGCGCTGCGCGATTCGCTCGCCGGTGACCTGCTGATCGTGATGCGGGTCTATTTCGAGAAACCGAGGACCGTCACCGGCTGGAAGGGCCTGATCAACGACCCCGGCATGGACGGCACCCACGACGTGCACCGGGGCCTGCGGCTGGCCCGGCGGTTCCTGCTCGACGTGACCGGCCTGGGCCTGCCGGTGGGCTGCGAGTGGCTGGACCCGATCACCCCGCAGTACATCGCGGACGCCGTCGCCTGGGGGGCGATCGGGGCCAGGACCACGGAGAGCCAGGTCCACCGGCAGCTCGCCTCGGGCCTGTCCATGCCGGTCGGGTTCAAGAACGGCACCGACGGGGACGTCGGGGTGGCGGTGGACGCGTGCCGGGCGGCCGCCGCCGGGCACACCTTCTTCGGGGTCACCCGGGCCGGGGCGGCGGCGGTGGTCACCACGGCCGGCAACCCGGACTGCCACGTGATCCTGCGCGGCGGCCGGCCCGGACCGAACTACCAGGCCGGGCAGGTCGCCGCCGCGCTGGACCTCATCGGCGCGGCCGGGCTGGCCCGGCGGGTGATGGTGGACGCCAGCCACGGGAACAGCGGCAAGGACCACCGCCGCCAGCCCGCGGTGGCCGACGCGCTGGCGGCCCAGATCGGCGGCGAGCCGGGCATCATCGGGCTCATGCTGGAGAGCTTCCTGCACGCCGGGCGGCAGGAGCCGGGTGACCCGGCCGGGCTGGTGTACGGGCAGAGCGTCACCGACGCGTGCATGGACATCGACACCACCGCCGAGGTGCTGGCCGACCTGGCCGCCGCGGTCCGGCGGCGCCGCGCGGACTCGCCACCGCGCCCGGCGGCGGCCCAGGCATGGCAGGCTTGACCTAGCGGCGAGGCCGCTGGACCGGGTGACGAGGGACCGAAGGAGCAGCACCGTGCAGCGCTGGCAGGGCCTGGACGAGGTGCCGGGGGACTGGGGCTCCTCGGTGGTGACCGTCGGGGTATTCGACGGCGTGCACCGCGGGCACCAGCGCATCGTGGCCCGGGCTACCGAGGCCGCGGCACGGCTGGGGCTGCCGGCCGTGGTGATCACGTTCGACCCGCACCCGGCCGAGGTGGTCCGGCCCGGGTCGCATCCGCCGCTGCTGTGCACCGTGCGGCGCCGGGTGCAGCTGCTGGCCGGCCAGGGCGCGGGCGCGGTGTGCGTGCTGCCGTTCACCCTGGAGTTCTCCCGGCTCGGCCCGGACGAGTTCGTCCGGGCCGTGCTGGCCGACCGGCTGCACGCCCGCTGGGTGGTGGTCGGGGAGAACTTCCGCTTCGGCCACCGCGCGGCCGGTGACGTCGCGCTGCTGGCCGAGCTGGGCGAGAAGTACGATTTCGGCGCCGAGGGCGTGCCACTGCTCGCCGAGCACGGCACCACGATCTCCTCCAGCGAGATCAGATCCATGCTTAACGCCGGTGACGTGGCCGGTGCCGCCCGCGACCTGGGCCGTCCGCACCGGGTGGAGGGCGTGGTGGTGCGCGGCCACCAGCGCGGCCGCGCACTCGGCTTCCCCACCGCCAACCTGGAGACGATTCCGCTCACCGCCGTTCCCTCGGACGGGGTGTACGCCGGCTGGCTGATCGCCCTGGACGACGACGGCCGGGAGGAGGAGCGCTGGCCGGCCGCGGTCTCGGTCGGCAGCAACCCGACCTTCGACGGCCGCGACCGGACGGTGGAGGCGTACGCGCTCGACCGGGACGACCTCGACCTGTACGGCCGGCACATGGCCGTGGACTTCGCCGCCCGGCTGCGCGGCATGGTCCGCTTCGACTCGGCGGAAGCGCTCATCGAGCAGATGCGCCACGATGTCGACCAGGCGCGCGAGCAGGTCGGAGGCGGCTCATGAGCGAGCCGAGATCGCCCTAGAGCGTGAAATCGTCCGGCTGAATCACGCGGTAGCCGAACTCAAAGCGGTTGCTGCCCAGCACACGGAGACGCTCAACCAGCACACCGTGCTGCTTCACGAGATACTGGACCGGCTGCCGCCGCGCCCGGCGGCGTGACCACCCGGCCCGGACACCGGCCGGGCCACGAAGTGCTTACCGGCCCCGGCCGGCAATGAGGAACCGTCTGCGAAGCCTGGCTCCACGTCCAGCACCAGTCCTGGCCGGCCCCAGGCGGAGTCCAGTTGCCGGTCGAGGTAGAAGGGGCACCCCTCCACCTCGCCGAGCAGCACATCGGCCGCGCCCAGGAGGAACCCACCGCGGCGGAAGCACAGCGGGGCGCTGCCACCGCGGCAGCCGGCCGACTGGACGAACATGAGCGGCCCGCCGCGGGTGCGCAGGCCGGCGATGGCCTGCCGCGCCGCGGGGGTCGCGGTGACCCGGTGAATCTGCCTGTATCCGGTCATGTGGGTACACCCACTGATCACTGTCGTCCCGGGGAGCAGCGGTGCGTAGGGACCAAGGTCAGAAGGAACGTCCTTGACCATCGCGGCGTGCGCGCGGCCCTGCGCGGCGTGCTGGCGACGCTGCGCCTGACCTACCGGTCACCGTGATATCTTTAGGCGATGGTCGGCGCGTTCCGGCCAGGGTTAGCTGCACCCTCAAGCGGCTGACCGGGGCGTCCAGCACTACCCGCTTCGCCGGGCCGGGCTGGCCCCCTCCCGATCACATGACACGAAGAACAGGGATGCCACGTGCCGCTGGACACAACCGTCAAGAAGGAGATCATCGCGGACAACGCGACCAATGAGGGTGACACCGGTTCGCCGGAAGTCCAGGTCGCACTGCTGACCCGCCGGATCAACGACCTGACCGAGCACCTCAAGGTGCATAAGCACGATCACCACAGCCGTCGCGGCCTGCTGCTGCTGGTGGGACGCCGTCGGCGCCTGCTGCAGTACCTGTCGCGCACCGACATCGAGCGCTACCGTGCGCTCATCAGCAAGCTGGGCCTGCGCAGGTAGGACCCGGAAACCCCAGAATAGCCATCCCGCGGCCCGATACCGGGGCGCTCACGGCGCCAGGACCGGTCCTCGGTAGTGGTTCTCGGGTCGCGTGCGCACGCTAAGGCGGGCACACGGGCCGAGGACTTCGATCGAAGACCGGGCCGGCCGCTGGCTCGGCCAGGCGGCCCGGGCTAGCTGGCAGGGCGAGACGACCTACCAGGTAGCACCGGACCCCCGGCGGCAGCCGGCGCAGCACCGGTGGCGGGCAATGCGGGACCTCAGTCAAGGAGGTCTCACCCGTGGAGGGTGTGTACACCACCGAGGCCGTTATCGATAACGGCGCCTTCGGAACCCATACCATCAAGTTCGAAACCGGCCGGCTGGCCCGGCTGGCCGCAGGCTCGGCCGTGGCGTACCTGGATGAGGACACCGTCATCCTGTCCGCCACGACGGCGGGCAAGCATCCCAAGGAGGGGCTGGACTTCTTCCCGCTCACCGTGGATGTCGAGGAGCGGATGTACGCCCTGGGCCGGATCCCCGGCTCGTTCTTCCGCCGCGAAGGCCGCCCCTCCGAGGACGCCATCCTCACCTGCCGGCTGATCGACCGGCCGCTGCGGCCCTCGTTCGTCAAGGGCCTGCGCAACGAGGTCCAGATCGTCGAGACGATCCTGTCGCTCAACCCCGAGCACCTGTACGACGTGGTCGCGATCAACGCGGCCTCGCTGTCCACCCTGCTGTCCGGGCTGCCCTTCTCCGGGCCGATCGGCGGCGTGCGGGTCGCCCTGATCAAGGGCCAGTGGGTGGCGTTCCCGACCCACGAGCAGCTCACCGAGGCCACCTTCGACATGGTGGTGGCCGGGCGGGTCCTCCCGGACGGCGACGTCGCGATCATGATGGTCGAGGCCGAGTCCACCACGGGCACCATCGGCCTGCTGGCCGACCCGTCCAGCGGCGCGGTCGCGCCCACCGAGGACACCGTGCCGGAGGGCCTGGAGGCGGCCAAGCCGTTCCTCAAGCTGCTGTGCGAGGCCCAGCAGCGGCTCGCTGACCAGGCCGCCAAGGAGCGGGTGGAGTTCCCGGTGTTCGCGGACTACCAGCCGGATGTCTACGACGCCGTGGCCGAGGCGGTCTCCGGTGACCTGGCCCGGGTGCTCACCATCGCGGGCAAGCAGGAGCGGGAGACCGAGACCGACCGGGTCAAGGCGATCGCCATCGAGAAGCTGGCCGGCCAGTTCGAGGGCCGGGAGAAGGAGATCAGCGCCGCGTTCCGGGCGCTGACCAAGAAGCTGGTCCGGGAGCGGATCATCCGGGACGGGGTGCGGATCGACGGCCGCGGCCTCACCGACATCCGGCGGCTGTCCGCCGAGGCGCACGTGCTGCCCCGGGTGCACGGCTCGGCCCTGTTCGAGCGCGGGGAGACCCAGATCCTGGGCGTCACCACGCTGAACATGCTGCGCATGGAGCAGATGCTGGACACGCTCAACCCCGACCGCACCAAGCGGTACATGCACAACTACAACATGCCGCCGTACTCCACCGGGGAGACCGGCCGGGTCGGCTCGCCGAAGCGCCGCGAGATCGGCCATGGCGCGCTGGCCGAGCGGGCCGTGCTGCCGGTGCTGCCCAGCCGGGAGGAGTTCCCGTACGCGATCCGCCAGGTATCCGAGGCGGTCGGCTCCAACGGGTCCACCTCGATGGGCTCGGTCTGCGCCTCCACCATGTCGCTGCTCAGCGCGGGCGTGCCGCTCCGGGACATGGTCTCCGGCATCGCGATGGGGCTGATCCACGAGGGCGGCCAGTACGTCACGCTCACCGACATCCTCGGTGCCGAGGACGCGTTCGGCGACATGGACTTCAAGGTGGCCGGCACCACGGACATCATCACCGCGCTCCAGCTGGACACCAAGCTGGACGGGATCCCGGCCGCCGTGCTCGGCGCGGCGCTGCGCCAGGCGCGCGGGGCCCGGCTGACCATCCTGGAGGTCATGCGCGAGGCGATCGACGAGCCGGCCGAGATGAGCCCGTTCGCGCCGCGGATCATCACGATCAAGGTGCCGGTGGACAAGATCGGCGAGGTCATCGGCCCCAAGGGCAAGATGATCAACTCGATCCAGGACGACACCGGCGCGGAGATCACCATCGAGGACGATGGCACGATCTACATCGGGGCCACCGACGGGCCGTCCGCCGAGGCCGCACGGACCACGATCAACGCGATCGCCAACCCGCACATGCCCGAGGTGGGCGAGCGCTTCCTGGGCACCGTGGTGAAGACCACCACGTTCGGCGCGTTCATCTCGCTGCTGCCCGGCAAGGACGGCCTGCTGCACATCACCCAGCTGCGCAAGCTGCACGGCGGGGCGCGGATCGACAACGTGGATGACGTCGTGAAGGTCGGCGACAAGATCCAGGTGGAGATCCGGGAGATCGACGACCGCGGCAAGCTGTCCCTGGTCCCGGTCGAGGTGGTGGAGCGGGAAGCCGTGGCCGCCGCGAACGGCGGCGCCCCGGCGGGGGAGGACGACGACGGTGACGGGCCGCCCCGCGAGCGCTCCGGCGACCGGGAGGCGCGGTCCGGCGCGGGCCAGGGCGCCGACAGCCACCGCACCCGGCACCGCGAGCGCAGGCACCGCGACTCGTGAGCACAGCGGCAACGCAGACCGAGCACCTGGGCAGTGGCGGCGGAGCCGTGCGGTACACCGTGCTGCCCGGCGGCCTCCGGGTCATCACCGAGACACTGCCCGCCGTCCGGTCCGCGGCGTTCGGCATCTGGGCGGGGGTGGGGTCCCGGGACGAGGGCCCCGCCCACGCCGGGGCCACCCACTACCTGGAGCATCTGCTCTTCAAGGGCACCCCGTCCCGCACGGCGCTGGAGATCTCGGCGGCCATGGACGCGGTCGGCGGCGAGCTGAACGCGTTCACCGACAAGGAGTACACCTGCTACTTCGCCCGGGTGCTCGACGCTGACCTGCCGCTGGCCATCGACGTGCTGTCGGACATGGTGACCAACTCGCTGATCGAGCCGAAGGACGTGGACGCCGAGCGCGGCGTCATCCTCGAAGAGATCGCGATGAACGAGGACGAGCCGTCGGACACCGTGCACGAGGCGTTCACCTGGCAGCTGTTCGGTGACACTCCCCTGGGGCGGCCCGTCCTGGGCACGACCGCCTCGATCAACGCGATCACCCGGGACCAGATCGCCGAGCACTACCGGGCCCGGTACACCCCGGACACCCTGGTGGTGGCCGCGGCGGGCAGCCTCGACCACGAGACCGTGACCGAGCACGTGCGCCGGGCCTTCGGGCCTGCGCTCGACGGCGGCCGGGCCCCGGCCCCGCCCCGGCTGGCCGGCCCCGGGGAACTGGGCAGTGCGGCGGGCCGCGGCGTGCGCCTGGTGTCCCGCAGCATCGAGCAGGCCAACCTGGTGCTGGGGTGCGAGGGGCTGCGCCGCACCGACGAGCGCCGGTTCGCGCTCGGCGTGCTCAACGCGGCGCTCGGCGGCGGCATGTCGTCGCGGCTGTTCCAGGAGGTCCGGGAGAAGCGCGGGCTGGCTTACTCGGTGTACAGCTTCAGCGAGCAGCACGCGGACACCGGGACGTGGGGCATCTACGTCGGCTGCCTGCCGTCCAAGGCCGACGAGGTGCTGGCCATCTGCCGCGAGGAGGTGGCCAAGCTGGTGTCCGGCGGGCTCAGCGACGCCGAGCTGGACCGGGGCAAGGGCCAGCTGCGCGGGTCGATGGTGCTGGGCCTGGAGGACCCCTCGTCGCGGATGAGCAGGCTGGGCAAGTCGGAGCTGGTGTACCCGCGGCTGGAGCCGGTGGACGAGATCCTCGCGTCCATCGAGGCGGTCAGCCACGACGATGTCATGGCCGTGGCCGACGAGGTGCTGACCCGGCCGCCGGTGCTGGCCGTGGTCGGACCGTACGACGACGACGCGCCGTTCGCCGACGCCATCGCCTAGCCGCCGGGACGGAACGCGATGATCAAGGTTGGGGTGCTCGGGGCGCGGGGCCGGATGGGCACGGCCGTGCGCCAGGCCATGGCGGCCGCCGACGATCTCGAGGTCGCGGCCGAGGTGGACGAGGGGGACCCGCGGGAGCCGCTGGCCGCCTGCAGCGTGGCCGTGGATTTCACCCACCCCGGCGTGGTCCGCGGCAACCTGCGCTGGTGCATCGAGGCCGGGCTGGACACGGTGGTCGGCACCTCCGGGTTCGATGAGGCGCGGCTGGCGGAGGTCCGGGACTGGCTGGCCGGGGCGCCGTCGGCCCGGGTGCTCATCGTGCCGAACTTCTCGGTGGGCGCCGTGCTGATGATGCGGTTCGCGGCCCAGGCGGCGCGGTTCTTCGAGTCGGCCGAGATCATCGAACTGCACCACGCGGGCAAGCTGGACGCCCCGTCGGGCACCGCGTCGCGGACCGCGTCCCTGATCGCGGCGGCCCGCGCGGCGGCGGGCCGGGGCCCGTCCCCGGACGCCACGGCCACCGCGCTGGACGGCGCCCGGGGCTCCGTCGTGGACGGGGTGCACGTGCACTCGGTCCGGCTGGCCGGCCTGGTCGCCCACCAGGAAGTGCTGCTGGGCGGGAACGGCGAGACGCTGACCATCCGGCACGATTCGCTGGACCGGGCCTCGTTCATGCCCGGCGTGCTGCTCGCGGTGCGCGGCATCGGCTCGCTGCCGCCGGGCCTGACCGTCGGCCTGGAGCCCCTGCTCGGCCTCGGCTAGCGCCGGCGCTGTCGACCGCGGTATGGTCGGCTCATGTGCCGCAGCATCAAGACCCTCCGCCCGCCCTACACCGAGCCGGTGACCGAGGATGACATGCGGGCCGCCGCGCTCCAGTACGTCCGCAAGATCAGCGGCTTCCGCCGCCCGGCCCGGCATAACGAGGCCGCGTTCGAGCAGGCCGTGGAGGCGGTGACCAGCGCCACCCGGGCCCTGCTCGGGGAGCTTGAGATACGGTAGGGAAAGTCTGGGGTGGTGCCAGACCGGGCAGCTCGATCCCGGATACCGCTGATTCACGGGCCTACCGCTGGCCATGGGCGGTGGCGTAGCTTCGGACCATGTGTCGCGATATCAAGATCCTGCGCGCCCCCTACGCCGGCGGCGTGACGAACCAGGACGTGCAGGCCGCGGCGATCCAGTACGTGCAGACCGTGAGCGGGTTCCGCCGCCCGGTGCCTGGAGACGCGGAATTGTTCGACCGGGCCGTTGACGCGATCGCCAGCGTGACCCGCGACCTGCTCGCCCAGCTGGAGGCCCGGGCCCCCGCCGGTCCCGCATCAGGCTGAACGGCCCGTCCGGCGCACTCACGCCGCCGCGCTCCGCGGCCGGGTCAGTCAGGGCAGGCCCGTGGTCGCGGCATGCACCATCAGCAGGGAGTCTGGCGGGGCGAGATCAACCCCGTCGGGGTCGTTAAGAAATCCAGGGGCAGTTCCGGGGCGGCCCGTGTGCCCGTACTGCCAGACGATCCGGTTGGTGACGGGGTCGATCACGATGACCCGGTCGTTGTAGTCGTCATTGACCAGGATGTCGCCGTTGGGCAGCGGCAGCGCGAGCGAGGGGTGGTTGAGCCCGCCGAAGCGCCAGAGCAGCCGCCCGGTGGCGGTGAACTCCACCACCTGCCCCGGGGTGGAGTAGTCGGCGGTCAGGTACCGGCCCGGGTAGACCTCGTTGGTGTCCGACGGGTAGGCGACGCCGGGCGGGTTGGCCGACCAGGCGACGTGCCCGGACAGGCTCATCGCGTTCACCCAGTCCCCGTTGATCTCGGTCACCAGGTACTGGCCGTTGGTCATCGGGAACGCGCCGTTGGGGCTGCCGAAGTGGTGCGGCGGGTTGTGCCAGCAGAAGCCGGTGGTCTGGCCGATGACCCGGAGCGGCTGGTGCGCGGGCGGCCGGACCAGGAGGACCCGGCAGTTCTTGATGTCCGCCGTGAGCAGCGCGCCGCCGGGCAGCAGCATGGCGTCGTCCGGGTTGGACACGTGGTTCGCCGTGGACCCGGGGACGCCGGGGGTGCCGTAGCGGTAGGTGATCCGGTGCGTGGCGATGTTGATGATGCTGATGACCGAGTCGTCTTCTTCGGTGGCGACGATGTCCTGGCCGTCGGGGGAGAAGAACGCGTCGTCCGGCACCAGGAACGTCTGGCCGCGGGCCAGGTCACCGGGGGCCGGGAACTGCCAGCGGACGCGGCCCTGCGGGTCCACGATGAGCAGCCGGTTGTTGCGGTGGTCGGCGATCAGGACGTCGCCGGGGAGCGCGGCCGGGTCGGAGTGCGGGGCCAGGTGGCCGGGGCCGTGCGGGGGCCCGAGCCACGGCTCGCTGGCCAGCACCGGGCCGGTCACGCCGGCCCGGCGCGGTCCCGGCCGCGCTGCTGGCCGGGCCGCCGGCCAGCGGGCCGTTCGCCGCGGCGTCCGGCGTCCCCGCCGCCGGGGCGGCCCGGCGGCCCGCGGCCGCCGCCGGCACCAGCCGGAGCCTGGTGACGGAGGGAACGGCGTGCGTCCCGTCGTCCCCGCCGATCACGAGCGCGGTGCCGGACAGCACGGTGACCGCCGCGTTCGACACCGGCACCGGCAGCATCCCCGCGGCGGCGGCGGTGCGCTGGCCCGGGCGGTACCGGAGCACCAGGCCGGTGGTGACGGCACCGGCGGCCGGGGCGGTGGCCTGCCCGGCCGCGGGCGCCCCGCGTCACCTGCCCGCCGGCGACGTACAGGGCCCCGCCGAGCGAGAAGGCGGTGCCGGCCGCAGCCGGCCGTGGCAGGTGCCCGGCCACGGCGGCGCGGGCCGCCCCGGCGGCGGGCAGGCTGATCCGCTGGATGTCGCTGGTCAGCCCGGCCGGGGTCTGGCCGCCGAACACCCAGATCTGGCGGCCTAGCGCCGCCACCGCCGGGTACCGGACCGGGACCGGCAGCCGGGCCACCGTCCGGAAGTGCCGGCCATCGGTGGTGGCCAGGACCGACGCGTCGTACCTGGAGCCGTCGTACCCGCCCAGCAGGTAGGCGGTGCCGCCCACGGTCACCGCGGTCAGGTCGCTGCGCGGGCCGGGCAGCCGCCCCGCCACGGTGGCCGGGCGGTTGCCGGCCAGCGCCTGCACGGTCGCCACGCTGGCCTGGTCCCCGCCACCGAAGATGTAATCCCGGCCGCCCAGGGTGGCGCCCGCGGCGTCGTGCGTCGGCGCGGCCAGCCGCCCCGCGGGGACGGTGCTGCCGGTCACCGGGTCCAGCAGGCGCACCGCGGTGCTGGACGTGGACTGCGCGGTGAGCCCGCCCGCGATCAGCAGGTCGGGCCCGTGCGCCAGCACGACTTCCCGGGAAAGCCCGGCCGGCAGCTGGTACGGGGCGGGGGAGATGGCCAGGCTGGGCGGGGCGGCCGCCGGGGACGCCGCGCCCGGCGCCCGGCGCGACGGCCCGGCCACGGGCCCGGCGGGCCCGGCGGCGGAGCACGCCGCGGCCAGGACGCTCAGGCTGGCGGCCACCGCGATCGCGGCCAGCCGGCCCTGGCTGGCGCGGAGCGAGTGTCCCGCCGACACGGCATCATCCTCCTGGTCCCGGGTTACCCGCTGCTGAGTCCCGCACTCTCCTGCCCCCGGGGACGCCCGGCGAACATGGCGGCCAGCCCGGATCGGAGCGGCGGCTGCCTCGGCGCCGGGCCAGGTTCCCGGCGGCGGCCTGGGGGCTTCCAGCCTCGCACTTATTGCGCATAGTGTGTGCCCGATCGGCGCAAAGTAATCACTGGATCGGCCGGCCGGGCTGGCGGCGCCCGCGCCGGGGTGACGTGAGAGTAGTCATCCGGGGTCATTTACAGCGCGGCGCGGCCGGGCTGGACTTGGTGGCGGCGGCCCGGCAGCCGGTGCCGCGGCCCGGAGACGCTGAGGGAGCCTGCCGTGCCCGAGGAGCTGGCCCGGGTGACTTCCGGGGCCTGACCCCGGCGGCTAGGCCGTCTCGGTGCGGGCCGCGTCCTCCAGGCCCAGCTCGGAGACCGAGGACTCGCGCATCTTGAACTTCTGCACCTTGCCGGTCACGGTCATCGGGAACTCGCCGGTGATCCGCAGGTACCGGGGGATCTTGTAGTGCGCGATCTGGCCCCGGCAGTACTCTCGCAGCTCCTCCTCGGTCAGCGACGCACCGGGCCGCAGCTTGACCCAGGCGCAGATCTCCTCGCCGTACCGGAGGTCGGGCACCCCGATCACCTGGACGTCCTCGATGGCCGGGTGGCCGTACAGGAACTCCTCGATCTCCCGGGGGTACACGTTCTCGCCGCCCCGGATGATCATGTCCTTGATCCGGCCGACGATGTTCAGGTACCCGGCCTCGTCCATCACGGCCAGGTCGCCGGTGTGCATCCAGCGCGCCTGGTCGATCACGGCCGCGGTCTGCTCCGGGTCGTCCCAGTAGCCCAGCATCACCGAGTAGCCCCGGGTGCACATCTCCCCGGTGACCCCCCGGGACACGGCCAGCCCGGTCTCCGGGTCCACGATCTTCACCTCGACGTGCGGATGGACCCGGCCCACCGTGGACACCCGCCGCTCCATGTCGTCATCGGCCGTGGTCTGCGCGGACACCGGCGACGTCTCGGTCATCCCGTAGCAGATGGTCACCTCGGTCATGTGCATCTCGCTGACCACCCGCTTCATCACCTCGACCGGGCACGGCGACCCGGCCATGATCCCGGTCCGGAGGGTGGACAGGTCATAGCCGGCGAAATCGGGCAGCGCCAGCTCGGCGATGAACATGGTCGGCACGCCGTACAGCGACGTGCACCGTTCCGTCCGCCACGGCCCGCAGGCTCGCGGCCGGATCGAACCCGGGGGCGGGAATGATGATCGCCGACCCGTGCGTCGTGCAGGCCAGGTTGCCCAGCACCATGCCGAAGCAGTGGTAGAACGGCACCGGGATGCAGACCCGGTCCGCCTCGGTGTACCGGCAGCCCTCCCCGATGAAGAACCCGTTGTTCAGGATGTTGTGGTGGGACAGCGTGGCGCCCTTCGGGAACCCGGTGGTGCCGCTGGTGTACTGGATGTTGATCGGGTCGTCGAAGCCCAGCCCGGCCTCCCGCTCGGCCAGCTGGTCCCCGCCGCCGGCGACCGGCATGGCGCCGGCCACGAAGAGCTCGTCCCAGTCCGCCGAGCCCAGGTAGATCACCCGGTTCAGGCCGGGGAGATCCCCGCGGACGTCCTCGACCATGGCCCGGTAGTTGCTGGTCTTGAACGATTCCGCGCTGATCAGCAGCCGTACCCCGGACTGGCGCAGCACGTAGCCCAGCTCATGGCTGCGGTAGGCCGGGTTGATGTTGACCAGGATCACGCCCGCCTTGGCCGTGGCGTACTGCAGCAGCACCCACTCCGGGCAGTTCGGCGCCCAGATGCCCACCCGGTCACCGGCCTGCATCCCGGCCGCGATCAGGCCCCGGGCCAGCGTGTCGGTGTCCGCGTCGAACTCCGCGTACGTCCAGCGCCGTCCGGACGGCACATCGACCAGCGCTTCCCGGCCGCCGTGCGCGGCCGCGATGCGCCTCAGGTTCGCGCCGATGGTCTCGCCGAGCAGCGGCAGCGGCGAGGTTCCGTGACTGTAGGACAGCGGGGCTGGACTGCTCATGACATCCTCCGACGTTGGATGGCACCATAATTCCCGGTCCCGGCCCCCGATGGGAACGATCACCCCGGGAAGCAGCCCGGACAGGCTGCTGTGCGCCCAGGCCAGCGCGTCATGCTAAGTCCGCCAGGCGCGTGAATCAGAGCGGGATATGGAATGAGCCCGGCCGCTCGCGGTCGCGGCGCGGCGGGGTTACTGTCGGGTTAGAGGGCCGGGTGCCTGGCCCGTGCGCACGCCGCGCACGCCGCTCCCGCTCCCGGGAGTAGCCATGGGATCGTGGATTGTCTGGCTGGTCCTCGCCGCGGTGCTGGGGGTCGCCGAGGTCATGACGACCACGCTGGCCTTCGGCCTGATCGCGGCCGGCGCCGTGGTCGCCGCCGTGGTCGGCGCCGCCGGCGCGGGGCTGCCCTTCCAGCTGGGCGCGTTCGCCGTGGCCGCCGCGGCCGGGCTCGGCGTGGTCCGGCCCATCGCGATGCGGCACATCAAGCAGCCGCCCGCTGCTGCGCACCGGGACCTCGGCCCTGGTCGGGCGTTCCGCCAAGGTCGTCGCGGAAGTGACCGACGACGGCGGGCAGGTCCGCATCGGCGGCGAACTGTGGTCCGCCCGCCCCTATGACGAGTCCCAGGTCATCCCCGTGGGCTCGACCGTTGACGTCTTCGCGATCGAGGGCGCCACCGCACTTGTCCATCCGCGGGAGTAGACATGGAAATTGCCGGGCTCGTTGCCGCCCTGATCGCCGTCATCCTCGTCCTGCTCGCGGTGAGCAGGACCGTCCGGATCGTGCCGCAGGCGCGGGCCCGGAACGTCGAGCGGTTCGGCCGGTACCGCAAGACCCTGGAACCCGGGATGAACTTCATCGTCCCGTTCGTGGACCGGGTCAAGCCGCTCATCGACCTGCGCGAGCAGGTGGTCGCGTTCCGGGGGCAGCCGGTGATCACCGAGGACAACCTGGTGGTCAGCATCGATACGGTGCTGTTCTTCCAGGTCACCGACCCGCGGGCGGCCGACTACGAGATCGTCAACTACATCCAGGCCATCGAGCAGATCACCGCGACCATGCTGCGCAGCGTGATCGGGAACATGGACCTGGAGCAGACGCTCACGTCGCGCGACCAGATCAACATGCGGCTGCGCGGGGTGCTCGACGACGCGTCCGGCAAATGGGGGCTCCGGGTCACCCGGGTGGAGATCAAGGCCATCGACCCGCCCAAGAGCGTGATCGACGCGATGGAGAAGCAGATGCGGGCCGAGCGGGAGAAGCGGGCCGCCGTGCTCACCGCCGAGGGCGTCCGCCAGGCCAAGATCCTCACCGCCGAAGGCGAGAAGCAGAGCAGCATCCTGCGCGCCGAGGGGGAACGGCAGGGCCAGATCCTCCGGGCCGAGGGCCAGGCCCAGGCGATCGGCACCGTGTTCCAGGCCGTGCACGAGGGTGACGCCGACCCCAAGGTGCTCGCCTACCAGTACCTGCAGACGCTCCCGCAGCTGGCGCAGGCGCAGGGGAACACGTTCTGGGTTATCCCGAGTGAGGTGACCACGGCGCTCAAGACGCTCAGCGGCGCGTTCAGCGGCGGCGGGGAGGGGGCCGCGTCCCCGGTGGCCGGGCCCCCGGTGCCGGCGGGGTCGCTGCCGGGCGGGCCCCTGGCCGTCGGGCCGTCGCCGGCCGAGCCGCTCGTCCCGCCCGCCGATGCGGACTCACCGGGCGAGAAGCCGGTGCCCGCGACGCTGGCCGTGCCGCCAACCCCGAACGGCGTGGTGGAAGATCATTAGCCACTAGATCCCCCGCGGCGGCCCTGGCAGCATCGCGGGCCGGCGACGCGCCGTAAGGTGAAGCCGTGCTCCCGTCCCCTCCCGCTTCGCACCGCCGGCGACGTCGCCTGCTCACGCGAGTCCACGCCAGGCTGCGCCCGGTAGCACGGCCGCCTGTGCCAGCGCTGGCGGTCCTGGTCCGGGTGTCCGCCACGGCGGGGCTGGCCCTGCTGACGCTGGCTGGCTGCGCGAAGATGGACGCTGCGCTGGCCCAGCAGTGGGTGGACGTCAGCTTCAAGCCGGGCACATCGGTGGCGCAGGTGCTGCGTATCCGGGCGGCCTGCTCACATGTGCCGAACGTGACGGCCGACCCGATCCCCCGCGACCTCCCAGCCCTCGACATCGTTCATTCGATGCGCTTCAACACGACCAGGGCCAGCGACGCGAACGTGGCCGAGCTGCAGACCTGCCTGGCCAAGTTCCCGGCGGCAGTCGGCGTCAACCCGCAGGATTCCACCGACACCGGCGGGTAGTGGCGGCCGGTGAGGTGCCTGGTTCCGTCGGCCGGCTCCGTCGGCCGGTTCCGCGGGAGGGGTCCGGGGGCCCATCCCGCGGGCAGGCTCCAGGCCGCTTTCGGCGGTCCCGGGCCCTGCGGCCTCACCTTTCACCGTGACCGCGGGTGCGGTGCGCGATTAGGGCCAGAGGTCCCGAGCTGGGCCCTGGCCGCGGGCCGGGCGGGCGCTGGCCCGGGGCCAGGGCGCCGCCGCGCCGGGGTCAGAACCGGACGGCCAGCCCGATCGTCAGCAGGGCGCCGAACGCGAGCTGCAGGCGGCCGGTCATGCCCAGCGCGCCGATCAGGGCCGGCCCGGCCGCGCCGCGGCGCACCGCCCGGACCGGCGCCACCGCCAGCGGCAGCGCGGCCAGGGTGAGCAGGGCCAGTGGCCGCGCCGGGGCCAGGGCCACCGCCACCGCGAACGGGATGAGCAGGCACGCCGGCGTACAGCGAGCGGGTGCGGGAGTCTCCCAGCATGACCGCGAGCGTCCGCTTGCCGGACACGGTGTCCGACGGGATGTCGCGCAGGTTGTTGATGACCAGCAGGGCGCAGGCCAGCAGGCCCACCGGCAGCGCCGCGGCCACCGCCAGCCAGGGCAGCGAGCCCATCTCCACGTAGGCCGTGCCGGCCACCGCGGCCAGCCCGAAGAAGGCGAACACCGCGATCTCGCCGAACCCGTGGTAGCCGTACGGGTGCCGGCCGCCGGTGTAGGTCCAGGCGGCCGCCACGGCCGCGGCGCCCAGCAGGATGAGCCACCAGGAGGTGACCGCGGCCAGCACCAGGCCCGCCAGGCAGGCCACCGCGAAGCAGCCGAACGCCGCCGCCCGCACCTGGCGCGGGGCGGCGATCCCGGTCGCGACCAGGCGGACCGGGCCGACCCGGGCCTCGTCCGTGCCCCGGATCCCGTCGCTGTAGTCGTTGGCGTAGTTGACCCCGACCTGGAGGGCCAGCGCCACGATCAGCGCCAGGACGCCCCGCCACAGGGAGAAATGCCCGTAGCCGAAGGCGACGCCCGAGCCGACCACCACCGGGACCACCGCGGCCGGCAGGGTGCGCGGCCGCGCGCCGCCGACCCAGTCCCGTGCTGCGGCCACTAGGGCCGGTCCTGCTGTTCCATCACTGGGCCGCCCCGCCGAGCCGGCTGATGTCGCGCACCGCGCCGGTGGACGCCGAGGTGGCCAGCGCCGCGTAGACCCGCAGCGCCTCGCTCACCGTCCGGTCCCGGTTGGCGGGCCGGTAGCCGCCCAGCGCACCGAGGATCCGCTCCCGGCGCGCGGCCAGGTCCGCCTCGGGGACGGCCAGCTCCAGCGACCGGGCCGGGATGTCGATCTCCACGACGTCGCCGTCCTCGGCCAGCGCGATCACCCCGCCCGCCGCGGCCTCCGGCGCGGCGTGGCAGATGGACAGCCCGGAGGTGCCGCCGGAGAACCGCCCGTCGGTGACCAGGGCGCAGGCCCGGCCCAGGCCCTTCCCCTTGAGGAAGCTGGTCGGGTACAGCATCTCCTGCATGCCCGGGCCGCCGCTGGGGCCCTCGTACCGGATGAGCACCACGTCGCCGGCCTCGACCTTGCCGCCCAGGATGCCCTCGACCGCGGCCTCCTGGCTCTCGAACACCTTGGCCGGGCCGGAGAAGCGCCATAGTTCCTCGGGGACGCCCGCGGTCTTCACGATCGCGCCCTCGGGGGCCAGGTTCCCGTACAGCACGGCCAGGCCGCCGTCCCGGGTGTAGGCGTGCGCCAGGTCCCGGATGCAGCCGCTCTCGCGGTCGGAATCCAGGCTGGTCCAGCGGGCCTCCTGGGAGAACGGCTTGATCGTGCGGACGCCGCCGGGCGCCGCGTGGAACAGCTCGACCGCCTCGTCGGTGACCGACGGCGAGCGCAGGTCCCACGCGTCGAGGAACTCCCCGAGCGAGGAGCCGTGCACCGTGTGGACCTGCGAGTTCAGCAGGCCGGCCCGGTTCAGCTCACCCAGGATGGCCGGGATGCCGCCGGCCCGGTGCACGTCCTCGACGTGATAGCGCTCGCTGCTGGGCGCGACCTTGCACAGGCACGGCACCCGGCGGGACAGCTCGTCGATCTCCTTGAGCCCGAAGCCGACCCGCGCCTCGTGCGCCGCCGCCAGCAGGTGCAGGATCGTGTTCGTCGACCCGCCCATGGCCACGTCCAGGGCCATCGCGTTCTCGAACGCGTCCCGGGTGGCGATCGACCGCGGCAGCACCGACTCGTCGTCCTCGGTGTAGTACCGGTTGACCAGGCCGACCACCAGCGCGCCGGCCCGCTCGAACAGCGCGCGCCGCGCGGCGTGCGTGGCCAGCGTGGTGCCGTTGCCCGGCAGGGCCAGGCCGATCGCCTCGGTCAGGCAGTTCATCGAGTTCGCGGTGAACATGCCGGAGCAGGAGCCGCAGGTCGGGCAGGCGGCCTCTTCCATCTCGGCCAGCTGCTCGTCGGACACGCTCGGGTCGGCCGCGGCGATCATGGGGTTGATCAGGTCCAGCTTGCGCGGATCGCCGGAGGCGGTCACCTCGCCCGGCCGCGCCCGCCCGGCCTCCATCGGGCCGCCGGACACGAACACGGTGGGGATGTTCAGCCGCAGCGCGGCCATCAGCATGCCGGGCGTGATCTTGTCGCAGTTGGAGATGCAGACCAGGGCGTCCGCGCAGTGCGCGTTGGCCATGTACTCGACGGAGTCGGCGATGAGCTCCCGGCTGGGCAGCGAGTAGAGCATCCCGCCGTGGCCCATGGCGATGCCGTCGTCCACCGCGATCGTGTTGAACTCGCGGGGGACCGCGCCGGCCGCCTTCACCGCGTCGGAGACCACCTGGCCGACCTCGCGCAGGTGCACGTGGCCCGGGACGAACTCGGTGAAGCTGTTGGCCACGGCCACGATCGGCTTGCCGATGTCCTCGCCGGCTACCCCGCTCGCGCGCATCAGCGCGCGCGCCCCGACCATGTTCCTGCCGTGGGTGACCGTGCGGGACCGAAGCGGTGGCATGACCTGCTCCCCTCGAGGGTTCAAGGCCCCTTAGCCTACCGGCGCCGGCGGCACCGCCAGCCTCAGTGGCCGGCCTCGGGCAGCGCCAGCGCCGCCGCCTCGCAGATCCGCGCGATGTCCGCGTCGCTCAGCCGGTGGGCCCGGCTGGCCCGGGCCTGGGCCCGCAGGTACCGGCGCAGCCGGCGGCCGCTGAACACATCGACGCCGCTGATCCGGGCCACCGTCCACGGCACGGTGGGCCCGTAGATCACCATGGCCGGGCGGACCCGCAGCTCGCGGCCGAGTTCCGCGCCGATCAGCCGGGCCGCCTGGCCCGCCTCGACGTGCGCGTGCTTGAGCCGGCTCGTCTGGCTGTACGGGCCGTGGTAGAGGTGCCCGCCCTGGGTGGCCCGCAGCGGCAGCCGCCGGTCCCACCGCTCGGAGTCCACCGCGAACACGCCCGGCGGGCCGATGACCAGGTGGTCGATGACGCAGCTGGTGCCGGGCAGGGACCGGGCATGCAGGGTGCGGTAGCCGGCCCGGCGCAGCCGCCGGAGCCGGCGCCGGGTGCGCCGCTGCGCGGAGGTGACCCGGACCGCGGCCGGGATGACCGCGGTGGTCCGGGACCGGTGCACGGTATCGACGATGGCCACGGCCGCGGCGGCGGTCAGGCCGGCCCGCCAGTCCAGCAGGATGCCCAGCGCGACGCCGGCCGTGACGGCCAGGACGGCCCGGCGCACCCAGGCCGGCATCCGCGGGTCGGCCGTGAGCCGCCGCAGCGCGGCGCGGGCGCCCGGCCCCGCCTCCGCGGCGCGGCTGGCACCCGCGGCCGGGGCCTGCGCCGCGCTCCCCGGGCCGCTGGCCGGCCGGGTGGTCGGATCCACGGTCCGAGGGTAACGGATGCGGGGATCGCTTTCCGGGAGCAACACGTGACACTCTGTAGTTACCTGGGGTAGCCCGGGCCCAGCGGACGCGCGATCATCGGTCCTTTCTGGACCACCGGAGCTAACCCGGCTACGGTGCGGAAACGTGACTGAGATCCACGATCTCCCGGTAACCGAGCTCGCCGCCGCGATCCGCCGCGGCGAGCTGTCCCCGGTCCAGGTGACCGCGCACTACCTGGAACGCACCGAGCGGCTGAACGCGGCGGTGGGGGCGTTCTTCACGATCACCGCGGAACTGGCGGCCGAGCAGGCCGCCGCGGCCGAGAAGATGGTGGCCCGCGCGGCGGACCCGCAGGCACTGCCGCCGCTGACCGGGGTGCCCATCCCGATCAAGGACCTGAACATGGTGGCCGGGGTGCGCCAGACGCTCGGCTCGGCCGCGTTCACCGACAACGTGCCGGACACCGACGACTACGTCACCGCCGCGCTCCGGGCGGCCGGGGCGGTGCTGACCGGGAAGACGGCCACGCCCGAGTTCGGGCTGCCCTGCTATACCGAGACGGCCGTCGGCCCGCCCGCGCGCACCCCGTGGGACCTGGGCCGGTCGGCCGGCGGGTCCAGCGGCGGCGCGGCCGCCGCGGTCGCCGCCGGGCTGGCCCCCGCCGCCCAGGGCAGCGACGGCGGCGGGTCGATCCGGATCCCGTCCAGCGTGTGCGGGCTGTTCGGCCTCAAGCCGTCCCGCGGCCGCATCTCCAGCGCCCCGCTGATGCCGGACCTGTTCGGGCTGGGTACCGACGGCCCGCTCACCCGGACCGTCGCCGACGCGGCGCTGCTGCTCGACGTGATGACCGGGAACCAGCCGGGCGACATGTACACCCAGCCCCCGCTGCCGGAGGGCGAGACGTTCGGCGGGTACGCGTCCCGCCCGCCGGGCCGGCTGCGGATCGGCCGGACGCTGCAGCACCCGATCGGGGACGGGGCGGTGCACGCCGACTGCGTGACCGCCTACGAGGACGCCAGCCGGCTGCTGGACAGCCTGGGCCACGACGTCGAGGACATCCAGATGCCGTTCGGGCCGGATGCGGTGCCGGCCTTCGAGACCCTCTGGTACGCCATGGCCACCCTGGCCCCGGTGGACCCGGCCCGGGAGGACCGGCTGCTGCCGCTGACCCGGTACCTGCGCGGCCGCGGCCAGGAGGTCCGCGCCGGGGACCTGGTGCTGGCCCAGGCCTACCTGCAGCTCGTGGTGCGCGGCGCGCTGGCCGTGCTGAACGGCTACGACGCCATCCTGACCCCCACCCTGGCCAGCCCGCCGGTCCCGGTGGGGTACTTCGAGGAGGTGGCGCCGCGCGGAGAACTTCGAGCGGCAGAAGCGGTTCACCCCGTACACGGCGTTGTTCAACGTGTCCGGCCAGCCGGCCGTGAGCGTCCCGCTGCACTGGAACGCCGACGGCCTGCCCATCGGCGTCATGCTGGCCGGGCGGATGGGCGAAGAGGGCACGCTCATCTCGCTGTCCGCCCAGCTGGAGGCGGCCCGCCCGTGGCGGGACCGGCACCCGGCCCTGTGGTGACCCCGCGGTGGGCATGACGGCGCGGCGGCGATGACGCCGGGGGAGCGCCGTCCCGGCCGGGCCCGGTGGGCCGGCCGGGTGATCCGGGTGGCGGCCCCGCTGGTCGTGGCGGCCATCCTGCTCTACGTGCTGGCGTCCGGCTACGGGCCGGCGCCGGCCCTCGGGCCCGCCCTCGACCCGGGTCACGGCGTGTGGACGTCCGCCGACGCCGCCGGGCTGCCGCACTCCCAGGTGCTGGCCCTGCCCGGGCTGGCCCGCCCGGTGCGGGTGTCGTTCACCAGCCACGGCGTGCCCTCGGTGCAGGCCCCGGACGACCATGACCTGTTCCTCGCCCTCGGCTACCTGCACGCCCGGTTCCGGCTCACCGAGATGGACGCCGAACGGCGCCTCGGCGAGGGGCGGCTGGCCCAGCTGGCCGGCCCGTCGGCACTGGGCTCGGACAAGTTCGAGCTCCGGCTCGGCCTGCTGCGCACCGCGCAGCGGGAATGGGCGGAGATGCCCCGGTCCGGCCCGGTGGCCCAGGCGCTGCTCGCCTATTCCCGGGGCGTGAACGACTACCTGGCCCAGCTCCGGCGGGACGGCCAGTGGCCGGCCCTCTACTCGCTGGCCGGGGTGTACCCGGCCGACTGGACCCCGGTGGACAGCCTGGTCGTCCAGGGGGACCTGACCCAGGAACTGGACTTCACCACCACCCCCCTCGACTACGCGCTGCTGGAGAAGACCCTGGGCCCGGACCGGACGATGTCCTGGTTCCCCATCCTGCCGCCGGGCCCGCAGCAGCATCCCTACGACCCGGGGCCCTACCGCAACGCGGGCATCGCCCCGCTGGCCGCCACGCTGGCCGGCCAGGGCCCGGGCGCGGCGGCGGCCGACCTGGCCGCCGCCCGGCCGCGGGCCCGGCCCCTCGGGACGCCCGCCGCGCCAGCCGCCGCCGCGCCGCGCCGCCGCGGCGCCCGTCCCGGCGGCCGAGGCGAAGGCCGCGGCCACGCTGCTGGCCCAGGTGAGCGCGCTGCCTGCGGGCCAGGTGCACGGCTACCCGGACAGCAACGCCTGGGCCGCCAACGGCCCCGCGGTGCAGGGCGGCCGGGCCATGCTGGCCGGTGACCCGCACCTGCCGCAGACCATCCCGTCGGTCTGGTACCAGGTCGCGCTGGATGCCCCGGGGCTGTCGGTGAGCGGGGTCAGCGTGCCCGGCCTGCCCGGCATCCTGCTCGGGCACAACCAGCACATCGCCTGGTCGCTCACGGACACCCAGAACCAGGCCACGCTGTTCTACACCGAGCAGACCAGCCGGGCCCGCCCCGGCCAGTACTTCTGGGACGGCGCCTGGCGGCGGATGCGCCAGGTGCGGTACACCATCCCGGTCCGCGGCGGCGCGGCGGTGCCGCTCACCGTGGACCTGACCGTGCACGGCCCGGTCATGACCCAGGCCGGCCAGACCACCTCGGTGGACTGGATGGGGAACGTGCCCTCGCCCGACCTGGCGGTGATGCTGGCGGTCAACCAGGCCAGCGACTGGGCGCAGTTCCACGCCGCCCTGGCGGGCTGGCGGGCCCCGACGCAGAACTTCGTCTACGCCGATGACCGGGGGAACATCGGCGCCATCTCGGCCGGCTACTACCCGCTGGTCCGCCAGGGCGACCCGTGGCTGCCGATGCCCGGCACCGGCGCCGACGACGTGGCCGGGGTCATCCCCTACCAGGCCGTGCCGCAGGCCTACGACCCGGCCTCGCACGTGATCGCCACCGCCAACCAGCGCCCGGTCGGCAGCTCCTACCCGTACTACATCGGGACCACCGCGAACTTCTTCGACCCCGGCTACCGGGCCGGTGAGATCTACGCGTCGCTGCTGGGCCGCCGCGGGATGACGGCGGCCAGCTTCGCGGCGGTGCAGGCCAGCCTCACCGATCCGCTGGCGCAGCGGATCGTGCCCCGGCTGCTGGCGGTGCTGCACGCCGGCCCGCTCACCGCCGCGCAGCAACAGGCCGCCTCCGTGCTCAACGGCTGGTCCGGCGCGATGACCCCCACCTCGGCCGGGGCCGCCCTGTGGTGGACGTTCTGGACCGACTACCTGACCGCGGTGTTCCAGCCGTGGTGGGACCGGGCCGCCGTGCCGGTACCGAGGGACCGGGCCGGGCTGCGGGTCGCCCCCGGGCAGTTCAGCCTGGACGAGGTGCTGGAGCAGTGGACCCTGGCCGACCCGGGCAACCGCGCGTTCACCGCGCCCGGCGGCCGCCGGCGCACCGCGCCGCAGGTGATGCGGCTGGCCTTCGACCGGGCGGTGGCGCACCTGGCGGCCCGGCTGGGCGGCGCGCCGTCGAGCTGGGCGTGGGGGCGGCTGCACAGCCGGCAGTTCCCCTCGCTCACCCAGGCGGCCGCCCTGGGGTACGGGCCGCGCGCGGCGGGCGGCGACTCGTGGACCGTGGACGCCGCCGACGGCTACCCGGTGTCCCGGCAGGGGCCCAGCTGGCGGATGATCGTGTGGTGGCCCGGGGCCGGCCAGCCCCGCGCGGAGGGCATCTACCCCGGCGGGCAGAGTGAGAACCCGGTCTCCCCGTGGTACGAAGATCAGGTGGCCGACTGGTGGGACGGGCGTTACCTGCCGATGCCGCCCGCGGGCGGGTCCGCCCGCGGGCCGGTCGAGTGGCGGCTGCGCTCATGAGCGCCGCCGCCCGCCCGCCCGGCCGGGCGCCCCGGCCCGGCGTCCCCCAGGCCTCCCGGCCCGGGCGCCCCCTCGGTCCGCCTCGGGCTTCCGTGACCCGCCGTGCGGTACCACGCGGATCCCGCCGCGGAGCGGGGTGGCGGCGTGGCTGAACTGCGCAGGCTGGGCCGCCGCGGCGGCTACCGGCTGGGCCGCCTCGGCGCTCCCGCCCCGGACCCGCCGCGGCCGCCGGCCCCGCACTACCCGTCCTGGGTTCCCGGGCACCGCGGGCCCGCCTGGCTGTGGCTGCTCGGCTGCCTGGCCGCGGTCGCGGTGATCGCGGGGGCGGCCGCGATCGGCTGGTGGTTCGTCCCGTTCCTGGCCGGCCTGGCGGGCGGCGCGGCGGCCCGGTCCGGCCGCTGGCGGAAGCGGGTGGCGGTCCCGGCCGCCGTGGTCGTGGCCGCGGCCGGATGGGCGGTCCCGCTGGCCTGGCTGGACTGGCAGGGCCGCCCGGTCGGCGCCACCGCGCGGGTGGTGGCCGCCCTGGCCGGGCTGCCTGCGCACGCGGCGGTGGCGATCGCCGTCACCCTGCTGGTCGCGGTCCTCCAGGCCCTGGCCGGCCTGTGGCTCGGCTGGTCCCTGATGCCCCGGCCCGGCCGGCCGGCGCGACCCGGCCTGACGCCGGACGGGGCGCCTCACTGCATGGATGTTTCAGCCATGCAGTTCAAACTGCAGCGATCTTTCAGCCATGCCGCCCGGCCCGGCGTGCGGCGCGGCTTGTCCGGCCACCGCGAGCGGGGCGGGGCCCGCGGCAGGTGTCGGCACTGTCGCGCAGTGGGACGGCCGTCTTGTCGTCTAGCCCGTATCCGGCATGGCCGGCTTGCCCGATCATTGAAGGGTGACGAGCGACGAGACGAGGCGGCGTGCTGCCGGGCGAGGCGTGGCCACCAGCTACCGGGACTGGCATGGGGAGCAGGTCGAGGTCCCGGAGGCGACGCTGACCGCGATCCTCGACGCGCTCGGCGAACCCCCGCCGGCCCGCCCCGCCGGGGACGGCCCGCCGCCCGCGGCGGCGGCCGCGCCCGGCAGCCGGGCCTGGGGCTTCGCCGTGCAGCTCTACTCGGTACGGTCCCGGCAGTCCTGGGGCCACGGCGACCTGGCCGACCTGGCCGACCTGGCCGCCTGGAGCGCCAGCGACCTGGGCGCCGGGTTCATCCTGGTCAACCCGCTGCACGCGGCGGAGCCGCTGCCTCCGGTGAGCGCCTCACCGTACCTGCCGATGAGCCGCCGCTTCCTGTCCCCGCTCTACCTGCGGGTCGAGGACATCCCGGAGTACGCCACGCTCAGCGCGGGGGACCGGGTCCGCATCGACTCGCTGGCCGCGCCGCTGCGCGCCCGCAACACCAGCAGCGAGCTGATCGACCGGGACGAGGTGTGGCGGGCCAAGCGGGCCGCCCTGGAGATCATCTACGCGCGGCCGCTGAGCGCGCCGCGCCGCGCCCAGTTCGACGCGTACCTGGAGGCCCAGGGGCAGCCGCTGGCCGACTGGGCCCTGTGGTGCGCCCTGGCGCAGGAGCACGGACCCGACTGGCGGGCGTGGCCACAGTCGCTGCACGAGGTTCGTTCGGCGCAGGTAGCCGCGGAGCGGGTCAGGCTGGCCGGGCAAGCCGAGTTCCATGCCTGGCTGCAGTGGCTGGCCGACGGCCAGCTGGCCGCCGCCCAGGAGGCCGCGCGGGCCGCCGGGATGCGCACCGGGATCATCACTGACCTGGCGGTCGGCGCTCACCCCGGCGGGGCCGACGCCTGGGCCTGGCGGGACGTGCTGGTCCCCGGGATGAGCGTCGGCGCGCCGCCGGATGAGTTCAATCAGCGTGGCCAGGACTGGAACCAGCCGCCGTGGCATCCGCAGCGGCTCGCCGCCCAGGACTACGCCCCGCTGGCGGGCCTGATGGGGGCGGCCCTGCGGCACGCCGGCGGCCTGCGGGTGGACCACGTGATGGGCCTGTTCCGGCTGTGGTGGGTGCCGGCCGGGATGCGGCCCGATCAGGGCACCTACGTGAGCTACGACCACGAGGCCATGGTGGGGGTGCTGGCCGGCCAGGCCGCGGCGGCGGGCGCGGTGGCCGTCGGCGAGGACCTCGGCACGGTGGAGCCGTGGATCCAGGAGCACCTGGCCAGCCGGGGCGTGCTCGGCACGTCGATGCTCTGGTTCGAGCGCGGGACGGACGGCGTCCCGCTGCCGCCGGGCAAGTGGCGGCGCCACTGCCTGGCCATGGTCGGCACCCATGACGTACCGCCGGTCGCCGCGTTCTTCACCGGCGAGCAGGTGGAACTCCGCTCCCGGCTCGGCCTGCTGACCCGGCCCTACCAGGCCGAGCGCCGGGACGCGGAGGCCGCCGTGGCCGCCTTCGCCGGCGCGCTCGCGGCCGAGGGGCTGCTGGGCGCGGGCCAGCGGCCCAGCCCGGCCGAGTTCACCGTGGCCTGCTACGCCTACCTGGCCCGCACCCCGGCCCTGCTGATCGGCGTGTCGCTGGCCGACGCGGTCGGGGACCGGCGCCCGCAGAACATGCCGGGGACGACCGACGAGTACCCGAACTGGCGGATCCCGCTGTGCGACGGCGAGGGCCGCGCGGTGTCCCTGGACGAGCTGGCCGACTGCCGCGGTGTCCGTGAGGTGGCCCGGGTCGTCGCCGACCTGAGGTGAGCGCCGTCAGCCCGCCTGGCGGTCCCGTTCCTGGCAGCGCAGGGCCCGCTGCACGCTGTCCTTGCCCTCCAGGATCAGCCGGCGCAGCGGGGCAGGCGGGTCAGCCCGGGCCAGGTACTCGTCGGCCAGCCGCAGCGTCTTCTCGTTGACCTGGGTCAGCGGGAAGGCGTTGCTGGCGAACCACTGGGCCATGTCGCTGCCCCAGGTCGCCCAGAGCGTGCCGACCACCTCGAAGTAGCGCTCCGCGTACGGCGCCAGCAGGTCCGGCCGGTCCGGGTCGGCGAAGCCGGACAGCGTCGCGCGGAACACCGCGTTCGGCAGGCTGCCGCTGGTGATCGCCGCCCAGGCCGCCTCCTTGGCCGCCGGGTCGCCGATCGCGGCGCGGCAGGTGGCGGCGCGCCGCTCACCCGCGTCGGTCGGGTCCCGGGCCAGCTCCGCGTCGATGTCGGCGGGCCCGGCCGCGCCGCGGGCGACCAGCCGGTGCAGCAGCCGCCAGCGCAGCTCGGTGTCCACCTCCAGGCCGTCCAGCGTCGCCGACCCGTCCAGCAGGCCGGCCAGCAAGGCGAGATCCCCGGGCGTGACCGCCACCCCGGCAAACGCCTGCAGGAAGGCGAGCTGCCGGTCGGAGCCCGGCGCGGCCCGCTCGGCCAGGATGCGCAGCCCGGCCGCCATGGACCGCAGGCCGTCCTCCCGCCAGGCCGGGTCGGTGAACCGCCGGGCTGCCGAGCCGGCCTGGCGCAGCAGGGTCTGCAGCACCGAGATCGCGGCGACGGACTCGGCGCCCTCGATGACCTGGGTGATGTAGTAGCGGGCGGGCAGCTCGGCGTCCCGGCACATGTCCCAGGCCGCCGCCCAGCACAGCGCCGCGGCCAGCGAATCGGTGAAGTCGCCGACGCTGCCCACCATGGTCCGCATCGAGCGGTCATCCAGCCGGATCTTGGCGTAGGTCAGGTCGTCGTCGTTCAGCAGCACCAGGTCGGGCTGCTGCTGGCCGGCCAGCTCGGGCAGCTCGGTGCGCTCCCCGGCGATGTCCACCTCGGCGCGGTGCCGGCGGACCAGGCCGGCCCCCTCCTTGAGATCGATACAGGCCGACCGCGATGCGGTGCGGGCGCAGCACCGGGTGGCTGGCCGGGGCCTCCTGCAGCACGGCGAAGGAGGTGAACCGGCCGTCGCCGTCCACGCTGAACTCGGGCCGCAGCGTGTTGACCCCGGCCGTCTCCAGCCACGCCTTGGACCACGGCCCCAGGTCGCGGCCGGACGCCTGCTCCAGCGCGGCCAGCAGGTCGGCCAGCGTGGCGTTGCCGTGCGCGTGGGCGGCGAAGTAGCTGCGCACCGCGCTGAGGAAGGCGTCCCGGCCGACGTAGGCGACCAGCTGCTTGAGCACCGACGCGCCCTTGGCGTAGGTGATGCCGTCGAAGTTCACCTCGACGGCGGCGATGTCCGGGATGTCGGCGGCGATCGGGTGCGTGGACGGCAGCTGGTCCTGCTGGTAGGCCCAGGCCTTGTCCATATGGCAGAAGGTGGTCCAGGCGTCCGTCCAGCGGGTCGCCTCGGCCTGGGCCACCGCGGACGCCCAGGTGGCGAACGACTCGTTCAGCCACAGGTCGTCCCACCAGCGCATGGTGACCAGGTCGCCGAACCACATGTGCGCCATCTCGTGCAGGATCGTGCTGGCCGCGCACCTCCCGGGCGAAGTCGGTGACCCGGGAGCGGAACACGTAGTCCTCCAGGAACGTCACGCATCCGGCGTTCTCCATCGCGCCGGCCTTGAACTCCGGCACGAAGACCTGGTCGTACTTGCCGAACGCGTACCGCACCCCGAACGCGGCGTGGTAGAAGTCGAAGCCCTGCCGGGTCACCTCGAAGATCTCATCCGGGTCCAGGTACTCGGCCAGTGACTGGCGGCAGTAGATCCCGAGCGGGATGCCGTCATGCTCGCTGGTGACCTCGTGGTACGGGCCGGCCACGATCGCGGTGATGTAGCTGGACATGACCGGGGTGGGCGGGAAGTGCCACCGCCGCGCCGCCCCCGGGCCCGGCTCGCCCGCGACGTCCGGGGCCATGTTCGACAGCACCCGCCAGCCCTCCGGCGCGAGCACCGAGAACTCGAAGGCCGCCTTCAGGTCGGGCTGGTCGAAGCACGCGTAGATCCGGTGTGCGTCGTAGGTCTCCAGGTCGGAGTAGAGGTACGTGCCGCCGTCGGCCGGGTCGGTGAACCGGTGCAGTCCCTCGCCGCTGCGCGAGTAGGCGCAGTCGGCGGTCACCCGCAGCTCGTTCTCGGCCGCCAGGCCGTCCAGCACGATCCGGTCGCCGTCGAAGGCCGTGGCCGGGACGGGGGTGCCGTTGAGCACGATCTCGCGGATGGCCGGGGCGGTGAGCTCGATGAAGCTGCTGGCCCCGGGGCTGGTGCAGCGGAACCGGACCGTGCTGGCGGACCGGAACGTCTCCGGGCCGCCGGTGAGATCGAGCTCTACCCGGTAGGAATCCACCTCCAGCAGCCGCCGTCGTTCCCGTGCCTCGTCCCGGGTGAGGTTATTCGTCACCTCGCTGGCACCTTTCTGTGTCAGGTTCCGCGTGCGGCGGCCCGGCCCGCTGGGACCGGACGCCGCGATGACCCATGCCCCGGCGCTGGGTGCAGCGCCGGGGCACTATTTCCATGCTCTGCCCCGGAGCCGGAATGCCGCTTGCGGCATCCCGGTTACTGCGGGCAGGAGGTACCCCTCGTGCCTTCACGTCCGGCTGCCGCCCCCGGGCCCGCCGAGCACGGCGTTCCCCAGGCAGCCCCGACTCCCCAGCCGACGATGAAGGAGCTTCATGACCGAGCAGGAGCTTACCCCCGTTGATTTCTGGTTCGATGCCCTGTGCCCCTGGGCGTGGATCACTTCCCGCTGGATGCTTGAGGTACAGCAGGTGCGGCCGGTCGAGGTGACCTGGCACGCGATGAGCCTGGCCGTGCTGAACGAGGGCAAGGCCGACATGTCCGAGCGGTATCAGGAGCTGATGGCCCAGGCGTGGGGCCCGATGCGGGTGGTCATCGCCGCCGAGCAGAAGTTCGGCCCCGGCGTGGTCGAGCCGCTGTACACGGCCCTCGGCAACCGGTTCCACCTGGAGAAGGCACCCAAGGACCGGGCCACCATCGAGGCGGCACTGGCTGAGGCCGGGCTGCCGGCTGACCTGGCCGACGCGATGGACTCCACCGAGTACGACGACGCGCTGCGCGCCTCGCACCGCGACGGCATCGAGCGGGTCGGCTATGAGGTGGGCACGCCCGTCATCTCGGTGAACGGCACGTCGATCTTCGGGCCGGTGGTGTCCCCGATCCCGCGCGGTGAGGCGGCCGCCAGGCTCTGGGACGGCGTGCTGCTGGTGACCCAGACCGACGGCTTCTTCGAGCTCAAGCGGAGCCGCACCCGCGACCCCATCTTCGACTAGAGCGGTGCTGGCCCGGGGGGCGACCCCCCGGAACCCCCCGCGCATCCGCCGGCTCGG
Organism: uncultured Actinomycetes bacterium; assembly: GCA_963840195.1. GTDB lineage: Bacteria > Actinomycetota > Actinomycetes > Streptosporangiales > Streptosporangiaceae > RYN-230. Next base: position 41,952 of record CAWIYD010000009.1, on the reverse strand, counting down.
CGGGGACACGGCTCCGCCGCGCCCCGCCTCGCCAGCGGATAAGCCTGTGCTGGCCCGGGGGGCGCCCCCCCGGGCCTTGCCGGGGGCCCTCACCCGGGGGAGGCGCGCCGGGGCCGGGTCTGGCAGACTGACCGGGTGCGCGTCTACCTGGGATCTGACCACGCTGGGTATGAGCTGAAGGCGGCCCTCGTCGAGTGGCTCGACAAGGCCGGGCACCAGGCGGTGGACTGCGGTCCGGCCACGTACGACCCGCAGGACGATTACCCCGTCTACGTGATGCGCGCAGCCAGCGCGGTCGCCGCGGATCCCGAGAGCCTCGGCATCGTGATCGGCGGATCGGGCAACGGGGAGCAGATCGCGGCCAACAAGATCGCCGGGATCCGGGCCGCGCTGGCCTGGTCGGCGGAGACCGCGCGGCTGGCCCGGCTGCATAACGACGCCAACGTGATCAGCCTCGGGGCGCGGATGCACCCGGTGCCGGACGCGGTCGGGTTCGCGCAGGTGTTCCTGGAGACCGCGTTCTCCGGGGAGGCCCGGCACGCCCGGCGGCTGGAGATGATCGCGGACTACGAGCGGACCGGCGAGCTGCCGCCCGTGCCCGGCGGCCGCTAGTCCCGCCGCCGGCCTGGCCGGTCAGCGGCCCTTGCGCCGCCGGGACCGGTGCCTCCTGGCGCCGCCTCGCGGCGGGGCGGGCGGCGTTGCGGCCGCCGCGGCGGGCGGCACCGCCGGGATCACCGTCGCGGGAGGCACCGCGCGCGGCCGCGCGGCCGGGCGCCCGCCGTCCGCAGCCGCCCGGCCAGCCGCCCCGCCAGCCGCCTCACCGGGCGGCCCAGCCCGTTCTGGGCCCTCCGGCCGGGGTGCCCGCCCCGGGCTGCCCCGCTCCGGCGGGCCGCCCCCTCCGGGCCGCTCCGTCCCGGCCGCGCCCGTCCCGGGCCGGGTACCGTCCAGGGCGGCGGTTTCATGGTCGGCCCGCGGCCGGGACACGTCCCGGGCCCGCATGGCCGAATCCAGCGTGATCTTCATTCCTGCCATGGCGACCCTCCACGGGAGTCTGCCCCGGCGGCGCCCGGCCAGTCATCCGGACGGGCGGCGTTCAGAAGATCACCGGGCACCACGGGGCCGGCTCCCAGGACAGGGCGGCCGACAGGACCGCCAGGGCGCCCGGCCGGACCTCGGCGGCCAGCCCGGCACGGGCCAGTGAGCCGAGCCGGGTGCCGCCCAGGTACGCGGCGCCCAGGGACGCGGCGGGCAGGACGACATCCGCGGGGTCCTCGGTCCGCTGGCAGTGACCCGCCCACGGCGCCGCGCCGGAGGTGGCCAGCCGCCAGCGGCCCTGGTTCCACGGGCAGGTGTCGTCGGTGACCTCGATGACCACGTTGACGGGGCAGGAGTAGCGGCGCAGGCTCAGCGCCGCGGGGACGTCGATGACCCGGACCCACAGCCCGTCGCTCACCTGGGGCCGGGCCCGGCGCGGGTCGGCGAGCAGCTGGAGCAGCGGATCGTCGGCCGGCCGCAGCCGCGCGGTCACCTCACTGACCAGGTCCCGGCTGAGCAGGTCGGACCACAGCGCGGTGGTGGCGGCCGGATCGGCCGCCACCAGTTCGCGCACCTCCAGCCGCGAGTCGGGCAGGAAGGTCTCCCCGTCCCACCGGCTCTGGCCGGCGTAGAGCGCGTACCCGCGCGGGCCCGCGTCGTCCTCGGCCAGCACGCAGCGCAGCGGGCTGGCGCCGTGCCGCTCCTCCTCCGGGTCGTCGATGACCCGCGTCCACCACGACCCGGTCCTGGCGAACAGCCCCGGCTGCCCGGGCAGCACGGAGTCGTACACCTTGGCCAGCTCGGCCAGGGCCGCCTCCGGCTCGGCGATCCGCAGCCGCAGCCGGGGGTCACGGGGCGCGCCCGGCATGAGCGCGCCCTCGCCGTGGCCCAGGGTGAAGGTCGCGTGCCAGGACGCGCGGCCGTAGCCGTACCGGGAGTAGATCCCCGCCTCGGACGCCCACAGCACGGCGATGGGCTCACCGCGGTCGTGGATGTCGTCCAGCTGGCGGCGCATCAGGCTGCCCAGGATGCCGCGGCGGCGGTAGGTGGGCAGCACGGAAACCCAGGTGACCCCGGCCGCGGCGGTCAGCGCGCCGGGTACGCACAGCTCGAAGCTCCAGGCTCCGGCGCTGCCCACCGGCACCGGGCCGTCGAACGCGGCCAGGCTGCGGTCCAGCTCGAAACGGTCCAGCATCTCGGCCCGCCGCTGCGGGGTGGGCGCGGCGTCGTGGAAGGCGTGCTCGCCCACGGCATGGAGGGCGTCGAACTCCGCCACGCGGATGGGCCGGATCGGGTAGTGCTCTGCCATGCCGCATTCCTACCTCGGCGGCGGCGCCGGACGCGAATGAGTTTGCGCCGGGCTAGCAGCCAGCGCGGCGGTATACAGTGCCGCCATCATGGTTTCCCGGCCGCTGAACCCCCCGGTGCGCCGGGCCCGCTCCGTGGCGGCCCGGGCGTGGGGTCAGGTCAGGCGCCAGTTCATCACCCGGAACCGCCGGATGGCCGCGGTGCTGACCCTGGCCACGCTGGGGATCGGCGTGGCCGCGGTGCACGCGTCGGTCTGGTGGTTCTCGCCCGGGCTGATGATCCTGCCGGTCCTGGCCGGCGGCCTGCTGCTCTGGCCGCGGGCGCTGCGCATCCTGTTCGGCCTGGTCGCGCTCATGCTGGCCTACGACGCGCTGTACCGGCGGGCCGGCCCGGGGATCATCGCCACCGTGGTGGTCACCGCGCTGTTCGCGGACGTGCTGGCCCGGACCCGGTGGAAGCTGGGCGTGCAGGGACTGCGCGGCGACCAGATGCTGATCGAGCTGCGGGACCGGATCCGGGCCCAGGCCAGGCTGCCCGAGCTGCCCGCGGGCTGGGGGTCCGCCTCGATCCTGCGGGCGGCCGGGGGCTCCTCGTTCGGCGGGGACTTCCTGGTGTCCGCGTGCGACGGGAAGACCCTGGAACTGGCGCTGGTCGACGTGTCCGGCAAGGGCGTGGACGCCGGCACCCGGGCCCTGCTGCTGTCCGGCGCCTTCGGCGGCCTGCTCGGCTCGGTGCCGCGCACTGAGTTCCTCAACGCCTGCAACGCCTACCTGCACCGCGGCCGGGCGGCCGAGGGTTTCGTCACCGCGGTCCACCTCGCCCTGGACCTGGCCACCGGCGAGTACATGCTCGCCTCGGCCGGGCACCCGCCGCCGGCCCAGTTCGACGCGGGCAGCGGGACGTGGAAGATCACCCAGGCCCGGGGGATCGTGCTGGGTGTCGTGCCGGATCCGCGCTGCGTGCCGGTGCACGGCGCGCTGCGGCCCGGCGACGCGCTGATGCTGTACACCGACGGGCTGGTGGAGGCGCCGGGACGGGACCTCGATGCCGGCACCGACCGGCTGCTGGGCGAGGCGAACCGCCTGGTCGCGGCCGGGTTCGGCAACGCCGGGGAGCTGGTCCGGGTGCTCCGGGCGGGCGGCGGCTCCGACGACTGTGCCCTGGTCCTGATCTGGCGTACCTAGGGAGCCGGCTCCGGGGTCCGCGCCCCGGCCGCGTACTCGGGACGGTCGCGCAGCACCTCCAGGGCGTGCTCGACCAGCGCGATCAGGGCATCCCGGCAGGACGGCCGCTGCCGGGCGTCGCACAACACGATGGGCACGTCCGGGTCCAGGTCGAGCGCGGAACGCACCGAGTCGGGACGGTACCGGCGGGCCCCGTCGAAACAGTTCACCCCGACCACGAACGGGATGCCGCGCCGCTCGAAGTAGTCCACCGAGGGGAAGCAGTCGGCCAGCCGCCGCGTGTCGGCCATCACGATCGCGCCGAGCGCGCCGCGGGCCAGCTCGTCCCACATGAACCAGAACCGCTCCTGGCCCGGCGTGCCGAACAGGTAGATGACCAGGTTGTCCCGGATGGTGATCCGGCCGAAGTCCAGCGCGACGGTGGTGGTGGTCTTGCGTTCCACGCCGTCGAGCCGGTCCACCGCGGCGCCCGGCTCGCTGAGCGGCTCCTCGGTGCGCAGCGGGCGGATCTCGGTCAGCGACCCGACGAGGGTGGTCTTGCCGACCCCGAACCCGCCCGCGATGAGGATCTTGATGGTGACTGGTACTCGTCCCGGGCCACCGGCCTGGTCAGAGCCGGCGTAGGCCATCGACGACCTCCCTGAGGACGTGCGCGTCCGGCAGCCGCGCGGGCGGGATCGGGTGATGAATGGAGATGAGGCGCTGCTCCTGGAGGTCACCCAGCAGGATCCGGACCACGCCCAGGGGCAGGTCCAGGTCGGCCGCGATATCGGCCACCGACGTCGGCAGCCGGCACATCCGCAGCACGGCGAGGTGCTCCGGGCCCAGCTCCGAGGGGTCCGGCCGGACGCCCCGGACCGCCGTGATGATCGCGATCAGGTCGAGCCATTCCCCGGTGGCCCGGGTGCGGCCGCGGGTGAGCGCATACGGCCGGACCACCGGGCCCGCCGCCTCGTCCAGATACTGATCCTCGGGCGAGGGCATGCCGGCTCAGTCCGCGATCTCCCCGGCCGTGGCCGGCCGGGGATTGACCGCAAGATGCTGGCCGACTCGCTTGACCAGGACCGCCATCTCGTAGGCGACCAGCCCGGCATCCGCGCTGGCCGGGCTGAGCACGGCCATGCAGCTGCCCTCGCCGGCCGCGGTCACGAACAGAAAAGCCGTATCCATCTCAACGATGGTCTGGCGCACATGACCGCCGCCGAAGTGCCGGCCTGCGCCCCGGGCCAGGCTCTGGAACCCGGACGCCACGGCGGCCAGGTGCTCGGCGTCCTCCCGGGTCAGTCCGCTGGAGGCGGCGATCGCCAGCCCGTCCCGGGACAGGATGACCGCCTTGTCCACGTCGGGCACCCGGGACACCAGGTCATCGAGTAGCCAGTCCATGTCGTTGGCTGCACTCGTGGCCACACCCTTCTCCTGCTCTGTCGCACTCATATCTGGTATCTGGCCATCCTGTGGTTATTCGGCGCCAGGATCCGGCTCCGGGCCGGCATCCCCCGTGTCGCCGTCGGCCGGTGCGCTCTGGTCTGCCCCGGCGGCCTGGTCCGCCAGCGCCCGGTCGGGAACGCGGGCCGGCGCCTCGAACAGCGAGCGCCCGCGCTCCCAGCCGCGCTGGATGGCGGTGATCGTGCTCCTGGCCTCCTCCGGTGACCGCTCCCCGCCCTGGTCCGCGGCCGGTCCGGCGGCGGGCGCGGACGGCGCGCGGTCGGCGGCCGCGCGGAGCTGGGGGACCAGGCTGGCCTGGCGCACCCGCCGGGGCAGGGAATCGGCCTCGTCCTGCTCCGCGCCGGTGTCGTGCCCGTTCGTGGCCTGCACGAACGGCCGCGCCGGTTCCGGTTGCCCGTTGCCCGCGTGCCCGTTGCCCGGGTGCCCGTTGCCCGGTGTGCCCGTTGCCCGGGTGCCGCGGTTGCTGGGTCAGCCGCGGGCGGCGCCGGGCTGGCCGGCTGCGCGCCAGGACTGGTTCGGCGGCGGGCGGCTCCGCACCGGGGATGTCGGTGCCGGGCAGCTCGGGCCCGGGCTCGGCCGCGCTGACCGTCCACGGGTCCGGCGTGTCGGCGGACCGCCAGATCTCGGCGGCGAGCTCCGCCGCGGACCGGGCGGGCCCCGGCTCGCTGTCGCCGAAGGTGGCGGCGTCGTCCCGGGCCGCGTGCCGGCCGGTCAGCTGGACGCCACGCTGGGCCACGGTGCTGGCCGCCTCGTCCCCGTCGTAGCCGTCCTCGGGCACCACCAGGTTGAGCGGGATGAGCACGATCGCGGTCGTGCCGCCGTAGGGCGACGAGCGCAGCGAGACCCGGATGTTGTGCTTGCGGGCCAGCTGGCTGGCGACGAACAGGCCGAGCCGGTCGCTGCCGGAGGCGTCGAACGGCGGCGGGTTCTCCAGCAGCGCGTTGAGCTCGGCGCGGCGCTCCTCACTCAGCCCCAGCCCGCGGTCCTCGATCTCCACCGCGAAGCCGCGGCCGACCACGTCCCCGGTGATGAGCACGGGCGTGTTCGGCGGGGAGAAGATGACGGCGTTCTCGGCCAGCTCGGCGATCAGGTGGATGACGTCGGCCACCGCCGGGCCGCTGATGGCCGCCCGGGTAGTGGCGGTCACCTTGATCCGGGTGTAGTCCTCCACCTCGGCGACCGCGGCGCGGAGCACGTCCACGAACGGCACCGGGCGGCGCCAGCCGCGGGCGGGCGCCTCGCCGGACAGGATGATCAGGCTCTCCGCGTGCCGCCGCATCCGGGTGGTCAGGTGGTCGATGCGGAACAGGTCTTCCAGCTCGTGCGGCTCCCTGGCCCGGCGCTCCATCGCGTCCAGCAGCGTGAGCTGGCGGTGCAGCAGCGACTGGCTGCGCCGGGCCAGGTTGCGGAAGATGTCGCTGATTCCCTGCCGCAGCCTGGCCTGGCCCACGGCCGCCTCGACGGCGGTCTGCTGCACCGCGGCGAACGCCTGCCTGACCTGGCCGATCTCGTCGGAGCTGGCGGGCAGCTCGGGGGCCTCGGCGGCGACGTCCACGTCCTCGCCGGCGGCCAGCCGGCTGACCACGGACGGCAGCCGCTCGTTGGCCAGGTCCAGCGCCGAGTCGCGCAGGTCGCGCAGCTCGCGGACCATGCTGCGGCCGACCCGGACCGACACCACGATGGACACCACCACGGCCAGCAGGCCGAGCCCGCCGGCCAGGGCCAGGTCCACATAGGTGGACCTGGCGTCGGCGCTGGCCTGGGTGCTGATCTCGGCGGAAGCCTGGGTGCCGGCCTTGGACAGCCCGGCCGCCACGCCGCCGACGGCCTGCTGCCAGGTGGCCGGGTGACACGGCGGGCGGCCGGTTCGCGGCCGTGTCACTGGCCAGCCGGTCCTCCAGGGCCGTCAGCGCGGACATGGCCGCCGGGCTGACGTTGCGGGCGTAGAAGCCGTAGTACGGCGCGGTGAGGTCGGCCAGGGTCTGCGCGTACAGGATCCGGCGGGCGCCGACCAGCTCGGTGAACTGCTGGCGGTCGGCGGCCGGGAACGACCCGGCCGCGAAGTCCGCCAGCACCAGGGCGTCCTCGCGGAGCAGCATCTCCTCGGACTTGCCCATCCGCACGAAGGCCAGCGACTGGGCGACGACCTTGGCGTTGGTCTCCTGCAGGATCACCTGGTTCAGCACCGCGTAGCCGGCCAGCACGATGTTGTTGTACTCGGTGAACGCCGCCGGCCGGGTGATGATCTGGGCGCGGACCTGGGAGCGCAGCGCGGGCAGCCCGGCGACGTCCTTGACCAGCGCGGCGATCGCGCCCTTCTCCCCGGCGGATGCGTTGCTCATCGTGTCGCTGGAGTTCAGCGCGGCACCCATCGTCACGGCCGCGGCGCTGGTCTTGGACTCGGCGTACTCCAGCGCGGCCAGGTTGGCGCCGGTGGGCCGGGAGAGGTACACCAGCGCCAGGGGGCGCTCCTGGTCGACGGCGGCCAGGAAGTCGCCGGTGGGGAGGCCGGTGGCGTTGCGCAGCGTGTCCGTCCGGGACAGGTTGATGGTCGCCCGTGCGGTCAGGCTGGTGGCGAAGATGTACAGCCCGATGAGGGACAGCACGGGGACGAGGACGAGGAGGAGGATCTTCTGGCGTATCGACCGGAGATGCAAACCCATAGCCCTGGCCCCAAGGTGTGGGAGAAATACGGAATTGTGACCGTGTAGCTACGAAGGAGATTCGGAGGCCCCCCCGCGGCAACGGAGCGTAGCAGGCGATACGTTGGCATACCGGCGAAATACGCAAATCAAGAGTCGTCCTAATACGATTTGCCACCTTTGCGGGTAATTGTGGGGCTTGTTACCATCCTGGGCCCCCGGAGCCGGTCTGAGCTGGGCCGGAGCGGTGCCATGGCCCGCTCCGGGACGGCCGCCCGCCGGTCCGTGGTCCCGGGCCGGCGGCCCGCGCGGCGCGGCCAGCTGGTTAACTCCTGACCCGTATTCCGCGGCCGCATTCCTGGCCCGCTCAGTTACCGCCAGTCACTCCCGCGCGGTCGTTTACCGGCGCCGGCCGCCCGGTGCCAGTCCCGGGCGTGCCCAGGCCCGGGCGTGCCCCGGCCCGGCGCCGGCCGCCCCGGCGCCAGCCCGGGACTAAGCCGGCCGGGCCTTATCGGCGGCCGGCAAACGACTGCGGTAACCGGGGCTTGACTAGGCCGCTGCCCGCAGCGCCGTGCTGGCCCGAATATGACATTAACGTCAGTGAATGCGGGCCACCCTGCCCCCTGGTCACATCCGGCAACTGGCCCCGTCCTCGCTGGGCCGTGGCGGTGGCATTGCGTTCGGTAACCGCCGGCCACGGGCCGGGCCGGCCCGTGGCCCGGGAGAACGGAATATCGCCAATATGAATCCTGCTCGTAACCAACCCGAAACATATGCAGGGCGGGTGGCAATTACTGGGAATAACGCTCTGAACAGGGGTGATGCCGGTGCTGGTGACCATGGGCGCTGGTTCCGCAAAACCGGAAAGCCAGGCTGGCCGGGCCGTTGCTAATGGCCTGCCCAATGTGCTATGAGTGTCCTCGGCCGGCCCCTCCGGAGCGCCGGTAACGAGGCCGGGCATAATGAGTAGGTGTTGTTCCCGCTGAACGCGGGGAGGAACCCGCCCGTGGGTGTGCGGCTCTTCTGCGACACCCGTGTCAGGTGACGCTGGCGTCATTGTTTGCATTTGTTTGGCGACTGTGCGGAGATAGTGATCGTGAGCCAGGGGGTTACCCGTTTGGGCGAGGGTCGCGGGCCTGCCGCTGCTTACCTGGCCGCGGAGGCGATCGGGTCGGCCGCCGCCGCGCAGGCCCCGGGAGAGAACTTCCCGGTCGCGCTGCGGGTGCTGCCCGCCCGGTACCGGCGGCACCTCCAGGCGGTCTACGGGTTCGCCCGGGCCGTCGATGACATGGGCGATGAGGCGCCGCCGGAGGACCGGCTGCGGCTGCTCGACGAGCTGGAGGCCGACCTGGGCCGGCTGTACCGCGGGCTCGGCGCCGCGGCGCCGCCCCCGGACGGCGGGGCCCCGGCCGCCCCGGTCCTCGCGGCCCCGCCCGATGCGGCGGACCAGCCGGGACGGGCGGACGGCGAGCAGCGGCCCCGGATCGGCGTGGTCCGTGACCTGGCCCCGGTCGTCACCGAGTGCGGCGTGCCGGAGCAGCCGTTCACCGACCTGATCCGGGCCAACCGCCAGGACCAGGTGGTCACCCGGTACGCCACGGCCGCGGACCTTCTCGGTTACTGCGAGCTGTCCGCCAACCCGGTCGGCCGGATCGTGCTGCACGTGTTCGGCGCCTTCACCCCGGAGCGGGCCATCCTGTCCGACCGGGTCTGCACCGCCCTGCAGCTGGCCGAGCACTGGCAGGACGTGGCGGAGGATCTCCGGGCGGGGCGGATTTACCTGCCCGCCGAGGACATGGCACGATTCGGCTGCACCGAGGCGGACCTGGCGGCGTCCACCGCGGCGCCGCAGGTCCGGGCGCTGATGGCGTTCGAGGTGCAGCGGGCCCGGCGGCTGCTGGATGACGGCGCCCCGCTGGTCGGGAATTTGCGCGGCGCGGCCCGGGTTGCCGTGGCCGGTTACGTCGCCGGGGGGCGGGCCGCCCTGGCGGCCATCTCCGGGGCTGGACATGATGTGCTGCGCGCGACCCCACGGCCGCGCCGCGGCCGGCTGGTGCGGGAAGTGCTGAGGGCCTATGCGGTCGGGAGGTGACGTGATGGACGTGCTGGCCGCCTACCGGCACTGCGAGGAGATCACCACGTCACAGGCGCGCAACTTCTCCTACGGCATCCGGCTGCTGCCCCCGCCGAAGCGGCGGGCGCTGTCGGCCGTGTACGCGTTCGCGCGGCGCATCGACGACATCGGCGACGGGGACCTGCCCGCGGCCCAGAAGCTGGCCGCCCTGGAGCAGGCCCGGGCCAGCGTGGACCGGCTCACCGGCGGGGGGAGCACCCGCGTGGGCCCGGATGACCCGGCGCTGCGCGCCGACCCGGTGCTGGTGGCGCTGGCCGACGCCGGCCGCCGGTTCCCCATCCCGCTGCAGGCCTTCGGCGAGCTGATCGACGGGTGCGAGGCCGACGTGCGCGGCACCAGCTACGCGACCTTCGAGGACCTGCGGCACTACTGCCGCTGCGTGGCCGGGTCCATCGGGCGGCTCTCGCTCGGCGTGTTCGGCACCCCGGACGTGAGCACCGCCGAGCCGCTCGCCGACGCGCTCGGCGTGGCGCTCCAGCTCACCAACATCCTCCGGGACATCCGCGAGGACTACCGGTCCGGCCGGGTCTACCTGCCGGCCGAGGACTTCGACCGGTTCGGCGCCGCGCTGCGGCCGAACGGCTCCGGCTGGCCGGCCGCCGACCCCAAGCTGGCCGACCTGGTGCTGTTCGAGGCCGAGCGGGCCCGCGACTGGTACTCGCGCGGGCTGCGGCTGATGCCGATGCTGGACCGCCGGAGCGCGGCCTGCACCGGGGCCATGGCCGGGATCTACTTCCGGCTGCTGCAGGACATCGCGGCCACCCCGGAAGCGGTGCTGCAGCGGCGCGTCTCCCTGTCGCCCGGCCAGAAGGCCATGGTGGCCGCCCGGTCGCTGGCGGGCGCGGCGCTGCGGGCGGGCCGTCCCGCGCCGTCCCAGGCGGCCCCGACGGCAGGAGCGCCGCAATGATCCGCGATGAGCTGCCCCCGGCCCGGCCCGGCCCGGGCCCGGCCGAGCCGGGCCCGGGCGTGGTGGTGGTGGGCGGCGGGCTGGCCGGCCTCACCGCGGCCATCGCGCTGCGCGAGGCCGGCCTGCCGGTGACCGTCCTGGAGGCCAGGCCGCGGCTGGGCGGCGCCACCACCTCGTTCAGCCGGGACGGCCTGATCGTGGACAACGGCCAGCACGTGTTCCTCCGCTGCTGCACGGCCTACCAGGGGCTGATCGGCCGGCTGGGCATGTCCGGGTCGGTGTCGCTGCAGGACCGCTTCGACGTCACCGTGCTCAGCCCGGGACGGCCGGGCCCGGCTGCGGCGCAACCGGCTGCCCGGCCCGCTGCACATGGGCGGCGCGCTGGCCCGCTACTCGCTGCTGTCGCCCGCCGAGCGGCTGCGGGTCGCCCAGGCCGCCCTGGCCATGCGGTTCGTGGACCCGGCCCGGCCCGAGGCTGGACGCGCCAGCGGCTGGGTGACTGGCTGGCCGCCCGCGGGCAGGGCGAGCGGGCCCGGCGGCGGCTGTGGGACCTGTTCACCGTCTCGGCGCTGAACATCGGCGGCGATGACGCCAGCCTCTCGCTGGCCGCGACGGTGGTGCGGACCGCCCTGCTCGGGGCCCGGGACGCCGCCGACATCGGCGTGCCCGCGGTACCGCTCGGCGAGCTGCACGGCGAGGCGGGCGGGCGGCTGCTGGCCCGGCTGGGCGCCACCGTGCGGCTGGGGGCCAAGGTGACCGCGGTGCGCCCGCTGCCCGGCGGCGGCTTCGGCGTGGAACTGGCCGACCGGGGCGGCCCGGAACCCGCGGAGATCCTGCCCGCGTCCGGGGTCGTGCTGGCCGTGCCGCCGGGCCCGGCGGCCCGGCTGCTGCCCGCCGACGCGGCCATGGGGCACGGCCGGGCCCGGGCGCGCTGGACGCGAGCTGGGCGCCTCGCCGATCGTCAACGTGCACGTGATCTACGACCGGCAGGTCACCCGGCTGCCGTTCGCGGCGGCGGTGGACTCGCCGGTGCAGTGGGTCTTCGACCGGACCCGGCCGTCCGGGCTGGGCGCCGGGCAGTACCTGGCGGTCTCGGTGTCGGCCGCCGATGACATGGTGGACACCCCCGCCGCGACGCTGCGGGAGCGTTTCGTGCCCGCGCTGCAGGAGCTCTTTCCCGCGGCCCGCGAGGCGCGGATCATTGACTTTTTCGTCACCAGGGAACGCCGGGCCACCTTCCGGCAGGTCCCGGGGTGTGGCGAGAAGAGGCCTGGAGCCAGGACCGGGATGGCCGGCCTGGTACTCGCGGGCGCGTGGACCGATACCGGCTGGCCGGACACGATGGAGGGAGCCGTGCGAAGCGGACTTATGGCAGCGCGAGAGCTGCGGCGCCAGGTGGCAGGGACAGGCGGTGGCATCCGCGCAGCAGGCCGGGCCGCCGCCGTGGCCGGGGCGTCGTCGTGACCGCCGTCATGCCCGCGGGCGTCGAGACCGCCCGCGACCTGGTCGGCCCCGCGATCGCCGCGGCCGTGGACCGGCTCAGCCCGGAGGTGCGCACGGTCGCCGCCTACCACCTGGGCCTGGACGGCAGCGGGGCCGGCAAGGCGCTGCGTCCCGCGCTGGCGCTGCTGTCGGCGCGGGCGGCGGGCGCGGCGCCGGAACGCGGCGTCCCGGCGGCCGTCGCGGTCGAGCTGGTGCACAACTTCTCGCTGCTGCACGACGACATCATGGACGGCGACACCGAGCGCCGGCACCGCCCGACCGCGTGGACGGTGCACGGGGTCGGCGCCGCGATCCTGGCCGGTGACGCGCTGCTGGCGCTGGCCCAGGACATCCTGCTGGAGGACACGGCCGCGCAGGGGATGTGGGCCGCCCGCTGCCTGTCCGCCGCGGTGCTCCGGCTGATCGCCGGGCAGGGCGCGGACCTGGCGTTCGAGCAGCGTGACGACGTGACCCTGGCCGAGTGCCAGACCATGGCGGGCGACAAGACCGCGGCGCTGATGGCCTGCGCCTGCAGCATTGGCGCCATCCACGTCGGCGCGCCTGCCGAGCTGGCCATGGGGCTGGCCGGCTTCGGCGCCCACGCCGGGCAGGCCTTCCAGCTCACCGACGACCTGCTGGGCATCTGGGGTGCTCCCGAGGTGACCGGCAAGCCGGTACGCGCCGACCTGCGGGCCAGGAAGAAGTCGCTGCCGGTGGTGGCGGCACTGTCCAGTGGCACGCCGGCCGGGGCCGAACTGGCCGCGCTGCTGGCCCGTCCGGGCCAGCTGAGCGAGGAGGACCTGGTGCTCGCGGCCCGGCTGGTCGAAGACGGCCGGCGGGAAGAGCTGGACCGAGGGCGAGGCCGCGGCGCAGCTGGCCGCGGCGGAGAAGTGCCTGACCGAGACCGACATGCCGCAGGACGTGCGGGCCGAGTTCGCGGGCATCGCCGAGTTCATCACGGCCCGCCAGTGGTGAGGAGCCCGGTGGTGAGGAGCCCGGTGGTGAGGAGCCCGGTGGTGAGAGCCCGGTGGTGAGCGGCGGTCTGGCCACCGCACCCGCGGCCTGGACGCGGCGGTAGCGGGGCAGCGCGTGACGGTTGCGGCCTGGTTGTGGTGCGGGGCCTTGTGATGAAGGTGAGGCGAGACGGTGACAGTGACGCACACGCGGCCCGGTGAATCGGCGGAGCTATCCGGGGCTGACCGGGCACTGGCCAGGGCGCGTGACTACCTGCTGAGCCTGCAGCACGAGCAGGGCTGGTGGCAGGGCGAGCTGGAGACCAACGTCACGATGGACGCGGAGGACCTGCTGCTCCGCGAGTTCCTGGGCATCCGTACCGAGGAGGAGACCGCGGCGGCGGGCCGGTGGATCGCGTCCCAGCAGCGGGCCGACGGCACCTGGGCGAACTTCTTCGGCGGCCCCGGCGACCTGTCCACCACCGTCGAGGCCTACGTCGCGCTGCGCCTGGCCGGCCACCTCCCCGGCGCGCCGCACATGAACAGCGGCGGCCGAGTGGATCCGCGGCCGGGGCGGCATCGCGGCGACGCGCGTGTTCACCCGCATCTGGCTGGCCCTGTTCGGCCAGTGGTCCTGGGACGACCTGCCGGTGATGCCGCCGGAAATGGTGTACCTGCCCACCTGGATGCCGCTTAATGTGTATGACTGGGCCTGCTGGGCGCGGCAGACGATCGTGCCGCTGACCGTGGTGGGCTCGCTCCGGCCGGTCCGGTCCCTCCCCTTCGGCCTGGACGAGATCCGGGTGGCTGACACGCCGTCCGGCCGCCCGGCCCGCAAGTCGGCTCAGGCCGCGGACCGGACCGGCTGGGAGCTGGCGTTCGGCCGCCTGGACCGGGTGCTGCACGTGGCTGAGCGCCACGGGCACGGGCTGCGGCCGGTCCGGGCCATGCGCCGCGCGGCCCTGCGCCGCTGCGCCGACTGGATCATCGCCCGGCAGGAGCGGGATGGCTGCTGGGGCGGCATCCAGCCGCCCTGGGTCTACTCGCTGATGGCCCTGCACCTGCTCGGCTACGAGCTGAGCCACCCGGTGATGCAGCGCGGCCTGGCCGGCCTGGACCGCTTCACCATCTGGGAGGACACGCCCGGCGGCCGGGTCCGCCGGCTGGAGGCGTGCCAGTCCCCGGTCTGGGACACGGTGCTGGCCGTCGTCGCCCTGGCCGACGCGGGGCTGCCGCCGGATCATCCCGCGCATGACCCGGGCGGCGGACTGGCTGCTCGCAGAGGAGATCCCCGGGCCCGGCGACTGGCAGGTGCGCCGTCCCGCCCTGGCCCCGGGCGGCTGGGCCTTCGAGTTCGACAACGACGGCTATCCCGACATCGACGACACGGCGGAGGCCGTGCTGGCGCTGCGCCGGACCGTCCCCGGCACGGCCGGCCCGGGCGGCCGTCACCCCGCCATCGGCCGCGGGCTGCGCTGGATCACCGGCATGCAGTCCAAGGACGGCGGCTGGGGCGCGTTCGACGCCGACAACACCTCCCGGCTGGTGACCAAGCTGCCGTTCTGTGACTTCGGCGCGGTCATCGACCCGCCGTCCGCGGACGTCACCGCGCACGTGGTCGAGGCGCTCGCCGCCGAGGGCCTGGCCGGCAGCCGGGCCGCCCGCCGCGGCGTGGTCTGGCTGCTCCGCGCCCAGGAGCCGGACGGGTCCTGGTTCGGCCGGTGGGGCGCCAACTACGTGTACGGCACCGGCGCCGTGGTGCCCGCGCTCATCGCGGCGGGCGTGCCGGCCTCCAAGCCGGCCATCCGGCGGGCCGTGGCCTGGCTGGAAGCCAGCCAGAACCCCGACGGCGGCTGGGGCGAGGACCTGCGCTCCTACGACGACCCGTCGCTGGCCGGGCAGGGCACCTCGACCGCCTCGCAGACGGCGTGGGCGCTGCTGGCGCTGCTGGCCGCGGGTCCACCCGGCCCGGCGGCCGAGGCGGGCATCCGCTGGCTGGCCGCCCGCCAGCGCAGCGACGGCGGCTGGGATGAGCCGCAGTACACCGGGACCGGCTTCCCCGGCGACTTCTACATCAACTACCACCTCTACCGGCTGGTCTTCCCGCTGAGCGCGCTCGGCCGCTACGTGGCAGGCCGGGCATGAGCCGGGTGATGGCCGCCAGCCCGGGCGCCCGGCAGCTGGCGGTCACGCAGGCCGGCCTGCTGGTCTGCGCGCCGCTGCGGCTCGAGGCCCGGGCCGTGCGGCGCGGCCTGGGGGCCGCCGGGCACGTGGTGGCCACCGGGTACGGGCCGCGCCGGGCGGCCGGCCGGGCGGCCGCGCTGCGCGAGGTCCCGTTCGGCGCGCTGGCCATCGCCGGCACCGGCGGGGGCCTCGCCCGCGACCTGCGCCCCGGTGACCTGGTGGTGGCCAGCGAGGTCCGCGACGGCGAGACGGTCATCCCGTGCCCGTCGGCCCCGCTGCTGGCCGGGGAACTGCGCCGGGCCGGGCTGCGGGTCCGGGTCGGGCCGGTCGTCTCCGTGGGCCACCTGGTCCACGGCGCGGAGCGGGACCGGCTGGCCGCCACCGGCGCGCTCGTCGCGGACCTGGAGTCAGCCGTCCTGGCCCGGGCCGCGGCCGGCCGGCCACTGGCCGTGATCCGGGCCGTGTCAGACACCCCGGACCGGCCGTTGCTCCGCCCGGGGGCGCTGGGCGGCGGGCTCGCGGCGCTGCGGTCGCTGCGCGCGGCCGGCCCGGTGCTGGCCCGCTGGGCCGGGGCCGTGGCCCCGCGGCAGGTGCTGCTGGCCGGGCCGCGCTCGTTCTGCGCGGGCGTGGAGCGGGCCATCCAGATCGTGGAGCGGGTCCTGGAGCAGCACGGCGCGCCGGTCTACGTGCGCAAGCAGATCGTGCACAACTCGCACGTGGTGGCCGGCCTGGAGCAGCGGGGCGCGATCTTCGTCGACGAGCTGAGCGAGGTGCCGGACGGTGCCCGCGTGGTGTTCTCCGCGCACGGCGTGGCCCCCGCGGTCCGCACCGAAGCGGACCGGCGCGGCCTGACCACGGTGGACGCGACCTGCCCGCTGGTGGCCAAGGTGCACGCGGAGGCGCGCCGGTTCGCCGCCGACGGCTACCTGGTCGCGCTGATCGGGCACGCCGGGCACGAAGAGGTGGAGGGCACCCTCGGCGAGGCCCCGGAATCCGTGGCGCTGGTCGAGACGGCCGCCGACGTCGGCCGCCTGCAGCCGCCGGACCCGGCCAAGGTCGCCTACCTGATGCAGACCACGCTGGCCGCGGACGAGGCGGCGGGCATCGCCGGGGCGCTGCGGGACCGGTTCCCCGATGCCCGCGGACCGGGCAGCGACGACATCTGCTACGCCACCACCAACCGGCAGCACGCGGCCCGCGCCGTCGCCGCCGATGCCGACCTGGTCCTGGTGGCCGGCTCGGCGAACTCCTCGAACTCTGTGCGGCTGGTGGAAACCGCGCAGCGGGCGGGCAGCCCCGCCTACCTGATCGACGGCCCGTCCGACATCGAGCTGGGCTGGCTGGCCGGGGTGTCCACGATCGGCCTGACCGCGGGCGCGTCCGCGCCCCCGGCCGTCGTGCAGGACATCGTCACCGCCCTCGGCGGCCTCGGCAGCGTGGAGGTCAGCGAGCGGGTGATCACCACTGAGAACATCCGATTCAGCCTGCCCAAGGAGGTTAGGCAGTTATGAGCGTGTCCCTACGGCAGAGCATGCGCATTGGCTCGTACCTGATGCGCCAGAAGGTGACCGGGAAGAAGAAGTTCCCGCTGCTGGTGGAACTGGAGCCGCTGTTCGCCTGCAACCTGAAGTGCGCCGGCTGCGGCAAGATCCAGCAGCCGCACACCGTGCTGAAGCAGCGGATGCCGGTCGAGCAGGCGCTGGCCGCGATCGACGAGTGCGGCGCCCCCATGGTGTCCATCGCCGGCGGCGAGCCGCTGATGCACCCGCAGATCGACGTGCTGGTCGCCGAGCTGATCAAGCGGAAGAAGTTCGTCTTCCTGTGCACCAACGCGCTGCTCCTGCCCAAGAAGATCGACAAGTTCAAGCCGTCGCCCTACTTCGCCTGGGTGGTGCACATCGACGGGCTGCGCGAGCGGCACGACGAGTCGGTCTGCAAGGAAGGCGTGTTCGACGAGGCCGTCGCGGCGATCAAGATGGCCAAGGAGCGCGGGTTCAAGGTCAACACGAACACCACGGTGTTCAACACCGACACCCCGCAGACCGTCATCGACGTGCTCAGCTACCTCAACGATGACCTGGGCATCGACGAGATGCAGATCTCCCCGGCCTACGCCTACGAGAAGGCCCCGGACCAGGACCACTTCCTCGGCGTGACCGAGACCCGGGAACTGTTCCGCAAGGCGTTCGACAACGGCAACCGGAAGCGGTGGCGGCTGAACCACACCCCGCTGTTCCTGGACTTCCTGGAGGGCAAGGCCGAATTCGGCTGCACCGCGTGGGGCATCCCGTCCTACTCGCTGCTCGGCTGGCAGAAGCCCTGCTACCTGATGTCCGACGGGTACGTGAAGACCTACCAGGAACTGATCGAGACCACGGACTGGGACTCCTACGGCCGGGGCAAGGACCCGCGGTGCGCCAACTGCATGGCGCACTGCGGGTACGAGCCGTCCGCGGTGCTGGCCACCACGTCGTCGCTGCGCGAGTCGCTGCGGGCCATGCGCAACGTCTGAGGCCGCCGGCCGGGCCAGCCCCGGCCGGTGCCCACCTGGAAGCCATCGAGCCGCCCGGCCGGTGGCTTCCGGCGTTCCCGGGCATGGGGCGCCCGTTCCCCCGGCCCGTTCCCGGGCTGAGGTTGCAGCGAGCTTGCAGGGCCCCTACAGCGCTCACCTAAGGATCGGCCGCCAGGATCTGCGGCGTGCCGGGCGAGTGTTCCCTGCCCTGGACACCGGTCCATGTCTGCCCCTGGGCTGAGGCGGGCGTTCCCAGAGGAGTTCCGCATATGTTCCTGACCTATCTCCGGCGCGAGTTGCGCCGGCGGATGCGGCAAGCGATCTTCATAGCCCTGGGCCTGGCGCTGGGCATCGGGCTCGTCATCACGGTCACCGCCGCGTCCTCCGGGGTGAAGAACGCGCAGGGCCAGGTGCTGCACGCGCTGTACGGCGTGGGCACCGACGTCACCGTCACCCAGACGCCCACGGCCAGCTCCGGCGGCGGTGGGTTCGGCTTTGGGGCCACCGGCCGGATCGGCAGCGGGCAACGTCCCGCGAGCGGCACCAAAATCAACGTGAACCGGCTGGTCAGTTTCGGCATGGGCACCCTGTCGAGCTCCTCGGTCACCTCGATCGCCAGGCTGTCGCACGTGGCGGCCGCGGCCGGCAGCCTGACCCTGACCGACACCAAGATCAGCGGCAAGATTCCCGCGATCAACAACTCCGGCGGCGGTGGCGGCGGGGGCTTCCCGCCCGGTGGCGGTGGCAGCTTCCGCGCCAACTTCAACACCAGCTCGTTCACGGTCAGCGGGGTGGACGTGGGCCATGGCGAGGTCGGCCCGCTGTCCTCCGGCAAGATCAAGTCGGGCCGCACCTTCACTACCGCGTCGACCAACGCCAACGTGGCCGTGGTGGACGCCAACTACGCGGCCCAGCAGAAGCTGTCGGTCGGCTCGACGGTCTCGGTGGCCGGCACCAGCTTCAAGGTGATCGGGCTCGTCAGCGTCCCGCAAGGCAGCAGCCCGCCTGACGTCTACATCCCGCTGGCCCGGGCGCAGAAGCTGGCCGGCCTGACCGGCAAGGTGAACACCATCTACGTGGCGGCCACCAGCGCGGCCAGCATCAGCGCGGTGTCCAAGGAGATCTCCTCGCTGCTGCCCAAGGCCACCGTGACCACCTCGTCCAGCCTGGCCAGCGAGGTCACCGGCTCGCTGGCCAGCGCGTCCAGCCTGGCCAACAACCTGGGCAAGTGGCTGGCCATCGCGGTCCTGGTGGCCGCGTTCCTGCTGGCCAGCCTGCTGACCATGTCGGCCGTGGCCCGCCGGGTCCGGGAGTTCGGCACGCTCAAGGCGCTGGGCTGGCCGAGCCGCCGGATCATCGGCCAGGTGATGGGCGAATCCATCGTGATCGGCATCGTCGGCGGGGTGGCCGGGGTGGCGCTCGGCTTCGCCGGCGCGGCCCTGGTCACCAAGCTGTCGGGGCCGCTGACCGCCTCGGTGGGCCAGACCACCGGGTCGGCCACCCCGGGAGGGGCCCGCACGTTCGGTGGCGGCGGTTTCGCGCCGCCCGGGGGCGGCGCTGCCCCGGGGGGCGGGGGCTTCGGCCGGGCGGCCGCGTCGGCCGCGCACACCGTGGCCGTGCACCTGACCGCTCCGGTGACCATCGGTGCGGTGCTGCTGGCGGTGGTGCTGGCCATCGCGGGCGGCCTGATCGCCGGCACGTTCGGCGGCTGGCGGGCAGCGCGGCTGCGCCCGGCCGCGGCGCTGTCCCGGGTCGAGTGACCGCCATCATGACCGGTCCGGTCAACGAGCAGCGGCACCGCAGGATCGCGAGGGAGAGGACGACATGTACAAGCTGACGGGCGTCACCAAGCGCTACCAGAAGGGCCGGGCCACCGTCGATGCGCTGGCCGGGGTGGACCTGGTCATCGAGGACGGTGAGTGGCTCGCCATCCAGGGCCCCACCGGGCACGGCAAGACCACCCTGCTGCAGATGCTGGGCGGGCTGGACCGGCCCACCTCGGGGGTGGTCGACTTCGACGGCCAGGACCTGGCGGCCCTGCGCGAGGCCGAGGTGACCCGGGTCCGGGCCGCCTCGATCGGGTTCATCTTCCAGACCTTCAATCTCATCCCCACGCTGAGCGCGCGGGAGAACGTGGAGGTGGCGCTGGTCCCGCTGGGCATCGGGCCGGACGAGCGGGCCGCCCGGGCCACCACCGCGCTGGAGAACCTCGGGCTGGGGGAGCGGCTGCGGCACCTGCCGTCGGAGCTGTCCGGCGGCCAGCAGCAGCGGGTGGCCATCGCCCGCGCCCTGGTCAAGGAGCCCAAGGTGCTGCTGGCCGACGAGCCGACCGGGAACCTGGACGAGGGCACCAGGGACGACATCATGGGGCTGCTGGAAAAGCTGTGGCGGGACACGCGGGCCTCACCCTCGTCCTGGTCACCCACGACAGCGCGGTGGCCCGCCGCGCCCAGCGGATCGGCATCATGCAGAACGGGAAGCTGTCCATCCGGCAGGACACCCGGCGCGCCGCCACCTGACCGCGGCGGCCTGGCCGCCCCCGGCTCAGCTGGCCGGCGGCCAGGCCAGCCCGCCGCGCACGGCCGGCGCCCGCGCCGGGCAGGGGCTGCTCGCACCAGACGACCTTGCCCGCGGGCGTGCGGCGGGCGCCCCAGCGCTGCGCGAACTGGCTGACCACTTCCAGGCCCCGGCCGCACTCCTCGTCCCGGCCCGCGTGGCGCAGCCGGGGCAGCGCGGCCGAGTGGTCCATCACCTCGCAGACCAGCGAGCCCTCCAGCACCAGCCGCAGGGTCACCTCGCCGATCGCGTACCGGATCGCGTTGGTGACCAGCTCGGACACCAGCAGCTCGGTGGTGGGCACCAGGTCGGCCAGCTCCCAGCGCTCCAGCGGCTCGCGGATCAGGTGGCGGGCCTTCTTCACCGCGGTCAGCTCGGCCGGCAGCTGCCAGGTGACGTGATGGTCGGCCGGGATCCGGCTGAGCCGGGCGATGAGGATGGCGATGTCGTCCCGCTGCTGGTGCGCGTACACGCCGGCCAGCGCGGCCCGGCACAGGTCATCCAGCGACCGTTTCGGGGCCTCGGCGTCGAAGACGCCGCGCAGGAAGCCGAGGCCCTCGTCGATGTCCCGCTGCCGGTCCTCCACCAGCCCGTCGGTGTACAGCACCAGCAGGCTGCCGTCCTCGATCTGGAAGGTGCGGCTCTCGATCGGGATCTCGCCCACCCCGAGCGGCGGGGCCGGGGCGGTGTCCAGGTACTCGCTGGTCCCGTCCGGCTTGACCAGCAGCGGGGGGAGATGGCCGGCCGAGGCCATCTCGCAGCTCCCGGTCACCGCGTCGTAGATCGCGTAGGCGCAGGTGGCGAAGTGCGGCTCGCGTTCGCCCAGCGAGGTCATCAGCTCGTTGAGCTGCTGCAGCGACTCATCCGGCGGCAGTTCCAGCAGCGCCAGCGTGTGGATGGCGGTGCGCAGCCGGCCCATGGTCACCGCGGCGCGGACGCCGTGCCCGGCCACGTCGCCGACCACCAGCGCGGCCCGGGCCCCGGGCAGCGCGATCGACTCGTACCAGTCCCCGCCCACCTCGATCAGCTTGCTGCCGGGCAGGTAGCGGTGCTTCACCTCGACCGACGAGGGCGCGGACAGCCCGGTCGGCAGCAGGCTGCGCTGCAGGGTGAGCGCGGTGGTCCGCTCCCGGTTGTACTGCCGGGCGTTGTCGATGAAGATGGCGGCGCGGGAGGCGAACTCCATGCCGATCTCGGAGTCGTAGTCGTCGAACGGCCGGTACCCGGTCTTGCGGCTGCAGACGAAGAATCCCAGCGTGCTGTCCTTGGTGGCCAGCGGGAGCAGCAGCATCGAGGTGTCGGCCAGCAGCCCGGCAACGGGCCGGCGCAGCCACGACTCGGCGATGCTGACCGCGCCGTCGGTGTCCAGGGTGACGATCCGGACCGGCTTGCCCGTCTCCATGCACTCGACGTAGGGCGTGTCCGGCGGGTACAGCAGCACCTCCCCGGTGGGGAAGGCGGCGTCCCAGCCCGGCGACCCGTCGTCCGAGGCCACCGCCAGCCGGCGCAGCAGCTGCGAGCCGTCCGGCGGGTTCACCGGGAACTCGTCCCCGGCGGCCACGCTCTCCAGCACCAGCAGCCCGGCCGAGTTGGTGAAGTGCGGGACCAGCAGGTTGATCAGCCCGCGGGCCACCTGGTCCAGGTCGAGCGTGGCGCCGATCTGGCGGAACGTGTCGTCCAGCAGCGAGTGCCGCATCAGGGCCGGGTCGACGAACCGCTCGGCCCGGGTGGGCGGCATCCGCAGCACGGCCAGCGCGGCCAGGCCGGGGCTCTCCCCGTGCATCGGCTGGACGCTGACCACCGCCTCCACCCGGCGCCCTTCCCGGGTCTTGATGGCCAGCACGGCGGTCGCCTCCCGGCCGGCCCGGACGGCGTCCAGCAGCGTGGCCAGCGCGGGCTCCGCCGCCGCCTGCCCGGCCAGCACGTCACCGAGGTGCGCGCCGACCAGCGTGGCCGCGTCGAGGATCAGGACCTCCGGCGAATTACGGTCATGCTGAACAATCCGTCCGGTCTCATCAATGCCGAGGATGAGCGTCCGCACGGACATGTTGGACAGAAGCGCAGTGATCTTCCCCACCGTACCTGATATCGGGATGAGTGTCCTGACTGGCGTGGTCGTTCCGTTCCATCCGGTATTCGCTTAAGTTATGCCCCATCGGAGCCGTGCCGACCACCTTTTTGCCGGCACGTCGGCGGCGGGCTTTCTCCGCGGGCGAGGAGGGCAGGTGGCAGACCCCAGGCCGGGCCGGGTAATCGTGATCGGAGCCGGGCCGACGGGGCTCCTGCTCGCCGCCGAGCTGGCGCTGGCCGGCGTGGCCTGCCTGGTGCTGGAGCGGCGGGCCGGCCCGCGCGCCGAGTCGCGGGCGATCTGCCTGCACGCGCGCACCCTGGAACTGCTTGACCTGCGCGGGCAGGCGGGCCGGTTCACCGACGCCGGGCTGGCCGTGCCCAGCTTCCCGCTCGGGCTGCGCGGATCCGCCATCCGGTTCAGCCGGCTCGACTCGGACTTCCCCTACCTGCTGGACATCCCGCAGAGCCAGATCGAGTGGCTGCTGGCCGGCCGGGCGGCCGAACTCGGCGCCGACATCCGCTGGTCCTCCCGGGTGACCGGCCTGGCGCAGGACGCCGCCGGGGTGACCGTCACCCTGGACGATGGCCGCACCGAGCGCGCCGACTACGTGGTGGGCTGCGACGGGGTGCGCAGCTTCGTCCGGGAGGCGGCCGGCCTGCCGTTCCCCGGCGCCGCCAACCCGGGCTCGGTGATCCTGGCCGACCTGTACCTGGACGGCCTGCCGATGACGGACGCCTACGGCGACCTGTCCGAGCATGGCATGCTGCTCGTCTTCCCGTTCCGCGACGGCTCGTGCCGCCTGGTGCTGTACGACTTCGCCCGGGCCGGGGCGCCGGTGACCGAGCCGGTGACGATGACCGAGGTCCGGGCGGGCCTGGCCCGGGTCGCGGGCCGGGATTTCGGCCCCCGGGACATGTACTGGTCGGGCCGTTACCGCAGTGAGAGCCGCCAGGCGGTGTCCTACCGGAATGGCCGGATCTTCCTGGCCGGCGACGCCGCGCACACCCATTCCCCGGCCGGCGCCCAGGGCATGAACACCGGCTTGCAGGACGCGGTCAACCTGGGCTGGAAGCTCGGGGCCGCGCTGGCCGGCTGGGCGCCGGGCTGGCTGCTCGACACCTACCATTCCGAACGGCACCCGGTCGGCACTGCCGTCCTTACCCTCACGGGCCGCCAGTTCCGGCTGAACACGGCCCGGAACCGGCCGCGCCGCGCACTGCGCTGGACCACGGAGCGAGTGATTGTGCCACTGCCCTTCGTTCAGAATTGGCTGGCCCGCAGTTATACGGGACTGGCCGTGCGGTACCCGCCGGACGGGACGCACCGCCACCCGCTGACCGGGACCCGGCTGCCGCGCGGGCGGCTGCTGCTGCCCGGCGGGGGCAGTGCGCGGCTGCCGGAGTTCTTCCACGACGGCCGGTTCGTGCTGCTGGAACGGGACGGCGCGGCGGGCCGTGCCGGGCCGGCCGGCCGCGCCGTGGCCGGGGCCCGGGCGGAACCCGGCCTGGATGCCGGTGCGGCGGGGCCGGGCGTCCCGCCCGGGCACGTCAGGGCCGTCCGCTTTGCCCGGTGCGACGGCGCCCGGCTCCCCGCCGCCGCCTTAGTACGCCCGGACGGGTACCTGGCCTGGGCATCCGACGAGCCCGATCCGCGGGCCCGGGAGCAGGCGGCCAGGGCCGCCGTCGCGCGCTGCTGCGCGCCCGCTCCGGCCGCATAATCGTGGCTGGCCCGGAGGGCCGGGCCTGGCCTCCTCGGACATGATCACGGCAGCAGGCGGTATCGGGAGGGGATCGGGACGATGCAGCGGCCGCAGGTGACGGTGCTGGGCAGCCTGAACATGGACATTTCGGTCAGCGTGCCGCGGCTGGCCGGCCGGGGGAGACCGTGCTCGGCGGCGCGGCCCGGCTGCAGCCCGGCGGCAAGGGGGCCAACCAGGCGCTGGCCGCCGCCCGGCTCGGCGCCTCGGTGCGGATGGCCGGCTGCTGCGGCTCCGACGAGTTCGGCGTGACCTGCCGGGCCACGCTGCAGGCCGCCGGGGTCGACGTCGCCGGGGTCCGGGTGATCAGCGGGGCTGCGACCGGGCTGGCCCTGATCACGGTGGACGCGGCCGGCGAGAACTCGATCACGGTCGCGCCGGGCGCCAACGGCCTGGCCGCCGGGGCCGAGGTGGCGGCGGCGTTCGCGGCGCCCGCCGCCGCGGCGGTGCTGTCCGCCGAGATCCCGGTGCCGGTGCTGGCCGCGGCGCTGGCCCGGGCCCGGGCCGCCGGGGTGACCACGATCCTCAACCTCGCGCCGGTCCCGGCGGAGGCGCGGCGGCTGCTGGCGCTCCGGGGTGGACTGGCTGGTCGTCAACGCGCCGGAGGCGGGCGCGCTGCTGGGCCGGCCGGTGGCCGGCCCAGCCGGGGCGGCGTCCGCGGCCGCCGCGCTGGCCGCCGCGGGCGCGCGGCACGTGGTGGTCACCGCGGGGCGGGACGGGGCGGTGCTCAGCGGGGCCGCCGGGGACCGCGCCGTGCCCGGGTTCGGCGTGACGGCGGTGGACAGCGTCGGGGCCGGGGATGCGTTCGTGGCCGCGCTGGCGGTGGCGGTGGCGGGCGGCGTGCCGGCGGCCGAGGCGGTCCGGCTCGCCTGCGCGGTCGGGGCCACGGCGGTGACCCGGGCGGGCGCGCAGGACGGCATGCCCGGCGCCGCCGACGTGCTGGCCGCCACCGGCGTGCGGTGGCCGCTGGGCTGAGGGCCGGGCCGGCCGCAGGCGCGGGCGCGGCGGGTGCGGAGTGGGTGCGGCGCCCGGCGGGCCCCGGATACGCGAGGAGGCCCGCGGAGCGAACTCCGCGGGCCTCACCGCTAAGCGCTGGTGTGCGGTCGCCTCTCGGCGAGTGGCACGACGCGGCTCCAGCCGGACGGTATTCCGCGAAGGCAGATGAGTTGCGGCCCGGGGGACACGAACACACCAGCGATGGTTGGTAACGCGTGCCCCACCCCGGCTATTCCGGCCGGCCCAGAAATCTTTGCCCGCCGGGGCGGGGGCCCGGCGCGGAACTGATACCGGATCGACGTGGTTCTGGCCGCCGGGCAAGCCCGCGGGAAGGCCGCGGGGACTAGTGTGAGGTGGACTAACCGGGGTGAAATGAGGAGTTGCGCGGTGCCTGGGGACGCATCCTTGATCGGGTGCATAGGCGTCCTGTGCGTCGCCACCCGCGGCCCGGCCGGGCCCGGAGAGGTCCTGCTCAAGGTGCGCGGCGGCACCGAGGCCTTCATCGCCTGGTCCGCCGAGCCGATTCCCAGGGGCCGGACCGTGCTGGTCATCGAATCGCGCGGCACCCGGACGGTGGATGTCAGCGAGTGGACCGACCCGCTCAACCCCTTCCCGGAACCCTTACCTGACTGGATCGTCTGAAGGAGCCCGATCATGCTTGGATACCGTGTCCCCGCACCCGACGAGGCCATGCTCATCTCCGGCGGGAGGAGTGGCCGCAACGGCGCGCCGTTCCGGGTGGTCACCGGGCACGGCGCGTTCGTCCTCCCGTTCTTCCGCAAGGCCCGCTACCTGTCGCTGGCCATGAGCGAGGCGGAGGTCGCCGAGCAGTGCGTGACCAAGCAGGGCATCACGCTGAACGTCCGCTCGGTGATCGCGTTCAAGGTCGGCAACGACGAGGAGAGCATCGTCAACGCCGGCCAGCGCTTCCTGTCCGACCAGGACCAGATGTCCACCCTGACCGGCCGGATCTTCGCCGGCCACCTGCGCTCCATCATCGGGTCCATGACGGTGGAGGAGATCGTCACCGAGCGCCAGAAGCTGGCCAGCGAGGTCCTCGACGGCTCGAAGGCGGAGATGGTCAAGATCGGCCTGACCGTGGACTCGCTGCAGATCCAGTCCATCGACGACATGAACTCGGGCTACATCGACGCGATGGCCGCCCCGCACAACGCGGCGATCCAGCGCCAGGCGCAGATCGCCCAGGCTCAGGCCAACCAGGCCTCGGCCCAGGCGCAGCAGGAGTCGCAGCGCAAGCAGGCCGAGTACGCCCGGCAGACGGCGGTGGTGCAGGCCCAGTACAAGGCGGAGATCGACAAGGCCCAGGCCGAGGCGGCGCAGGCGGGCCCGCTGATGCAGGCGCAGGCACAGATCGGCGTCATCAACGCCCAGGCCGACCTGGCCCAGCGCCAGGCCGAGCTGCGCGAGCGCCAGCTGGTGGCCGAGGTGGTCAAGCCCGCCGAGGCAGAAGCGGAGAAGGTGCGCATCCTGGCCCGGGCCGACGCGGAGCGGATGCGGATCCTGGCCGAGGCAGCGGCCTCGAACGACCGGGTGGCGCTGGACCGGATGCTCATCGACCAGCTCCCGCAGATCGTCAAGGAGGCGGCGGCCGGGCTGGCCGGGGCGAACGTCAACGTGCTCAACGGCGCGGACGGCCTCAGCGAGATCGCCGCCGGCCTGGTCGGCCAGGGCCTGACCATCCTGGACTCGATCAAGAAGAACCTGGCCAACGGCCCGGAGGCGACCGCGGACGTGGTCCGCCTGCCGGACGCCCCGCAAGACGGCCGCAGCCTGAACTAGCGTACGGCCCGGGGGCGGCCCCCCGGCCAGGCGCGGTGCCGACCCGCGGGCGACCCTCTGGGCTGACCCGGGATCGCCGGCCATATGCCAGGCTTGGCGGATGCCGATCTTGGCCGGTGCCGCCGTGCTCGCCGCCCTTGCCTGGGCCTACCTGCTCGCCGCGCACGGCGGGTTCTGGCGCACCGGCCAGCGCCTGCCCGGCGGCCGCGGACAGCCCGGGCCACCCGGACAGCCCGGGCCACCCGGAGCGGCCCGGGCGACCCGGACGGCCCGGGCCGGGCCCGGGCCGGGAGCATCGCGGGTGGCCGAGCGTGGTGGCGGTCATCCCGGCCCGGGACGAGGCCGCCATCCTGCCGGCCACCCTGCCCAGCCTGCTCGCCCAGGACTACCCGGGCGAGTTCTCGGTGGTGCTCGTGGACGACGCCAGCACCGACGGCACCGGCGCCGCGGCGGCCGCCCTGGGGGCGGCCGCGCGCCGCGCGCCGCGCGTCGTGTCCACCGACGGGCTCCCGGACGGCTGGGCGGGCAAGGTGAACGCGATGGCCACCGGCGTGCGGGCCGCGGGGGAGTGCGACTACCTGCTGTTCACCGACGCCGACATCAGCTACGCCCCCGGCACCCTGACCGCCCTGGTGCACGCGGCCCGGGCCGATGACCGCGCGCTGGTGTCCCAGATGGCGCTGCTGCGCACCGATACCCGCTGGGAGCGGCTCATCGTCCCGGCCTTCGTCTACTTCTTCGCCCAGCTGTACCCGTTCCGCCGGGTCAACCGGCCGGGCGGGCGGACCGCCGCGGCCGCGGGCGGCTGCATGCTGGTCCGCCGGGACGTCCTCGCCGCGGCCGGCGGGCTGGCCCGGATCCGCGGCGCCCGGATCGACGATGTCGCGCTGGGGCGGCTGCTCAAGCGGCCGCCCTCCGCGGCCCGGTGCTGGCTCGGGTTCACCACCCGGGTCCGCAGCGAGCGGCCCTATCCGCGGCTGGCCGGGCTCTGGGACATGGTCGCCCGCAGCGCCTACACCCAGCTCCGTTACTCGCCTGCCCTGCTCGTGGCCACCCTGGCCGGGCTGCTGTGGCTGTACGCGCTGCCCCCGGTGGCGGCGGTGGGCGGCCTCATCCTGGCCGCCACCGGCGGCGGGGCAGCGGCGGGCTGGTGCGCCGCCGCGGGCGCGGCCGGCTGGCTGCTGATGGCCGTGAGCTACCGGCCGGTGCTGCGGCTGTACCGGCTGAGCGGCTGGCGCGGCCCCGTGCTGCCGGTCGTCGCCGTGCTATATGCCGCCATGACCGCAGATTCTGCCCGGCGGCACTACGCCGGGCGCGGCGGCGAATGGAAGGGGCGCACCATCGCGCCCCGCCCGGAACGCAGCGGGCTAAATCATCCTTAACCCGCCCGATTGCATTCATCATAAATCGTTCCGACTAACCGCGAGGCGGGCGAAAAAGGCATCACGTGCACATTGGAATGCTCTTCGTATTGCTTTCCCGAATCCTTTAAGTGGATTCTCAGCACCGACTGAGCATGCCTGTGACATGCTTCATGTCGCACAAGGTAAGTCAGTAACTACCCGTGGTAAGGTCTCTGCTGGACTCGGCGGGGCGGAATTCAGCGTGAAGCGCAGACCACTACGGAGGCAAGTCCGGGACCGGTCAAAGCATCACCGCCTCAGCCAGTAGCAATTCCCCTCCGGCCCGGCAATCACCAAGGGAAGGAAGAAATCGATGCGTAGACGCATCACCCGGACGTTCGTCGCCGCAGCGGCGGCGGGCGTCACCGCGGGCACCCTCGGCCTCGCCGCCGCTGGTGCCGCGAGCGCGGCCACGTCCCATGCGCGGCACGCCGCCACGATCGGCACCACGGTCGCCACCACCAGCCAGGCGGGTTACGAGGCGAGCGGGCGGGACTTCCGCTACATCTCCTCGACGCTGACCGTGCCGGACACCGTTTCCTGACCGGACATCTACCCGCAGGAGTACATCCAGCTCTCCAACGGGTCGCTGAACAACGGCGGCAGCGGCGACCAGTACGTGCGGGCGGGCATCGAGTCCTGCACCGTGGCCCAGTCGTTCGGCTACACCTGTACGACAGGGACCTGGGTGTCGTACGTGGAGGCCTTCGACAACTCGCTGAACGGCCCGTACTTCTCGCACTACGCCCAGCTCTCGGGCGTGACGCAGGGGGACGGGGTCAACTTCAGCATCTACTTCGACCAGGCGGGCAACGAGCTCCACTTCACCATCACCCCGCCGTCCACCTCCGGCCCGGAGCAGTTCTACAAGACCCAGGCGTACGGGCCGCTCTTCGATCACGCCGCGGCGCTGGACGACTTCACCGACAGCACCGGGACGCCGATCCCGGTGCCGTTCTTCCTGCACTCGTTCCGGATCAACCAGTTCCTGCAGGGTGCGCTGACCACCTACAGCGGCGCCCGCGGCTCCTTCGTGGGCCCGTGGACGACCAGCCCGGTCGAGGCCACCAGCAACGGCCTGCCCTGGCCGTCCGGCACCGTGCGGACGTCGCCGTCCGCCCTGTGGTCGGACGGTATCGCCAGCAACGGCGTGGCCCGTCCGTGGGACGCATTCAGCGTCTGGGCTCGCTAAGCCGGACTCACCGAAGGGCGCTGTCGCCCGGCAGTGAGAAGGGGTAAGCTGAGTGAGCTGCCCGGGCCGCTTCGGCGGCCCGGGCAGCGCTCGTTTTAGCCGGCAGAAATCCATCTCATTGAGTAATCATTAGAGTACGCAGAGTAGGGAAGTGTTACGGGAGGGCGGGACAGGGCCAACTCAGAAAACGGACCAACGGGGCATACCGCGAATCGGTCCTGATATGACCGCCCAGGTCAACGCAGTGCGGTGTGCTTCCCGGTCGTTAGAGGAGGGGACCTACCGATGCGAAGCCGCATCATGAGCAGGCTCGCTGCCGCCGCGGCAGCGGGCGCCACTGCCACGACCCTGGGCTTTGCGGCCGCGGGTGCCGCCAGCGCGGCCACCACCGCGCCGGCCCGGGCACACGGGACGACATTGCCAGTGATGGCCACGACCAGCCAGGCCGGCGTACGAGGCGAGCGGGCGGGACTTCCGCTACATCTCCTCGACGCTGACCGTGCCGGACACGTCGTTCCTGACCTGCGATCTACCCGCAGGAGTACATCCAGCTCTCCAACGGGTCACTGGCCAGCGGGGACCAGTATGTGCGGGCGGGCATCGAGTCCTGCACCGTGGCGCCAGTCGTTCGGCTACACCTGCACGACCGGGCACCTGGGTGGCGTACGTGGAGGCGTTCAACAACTCGCTGAGCGGCCCGTACTTCCACCACTACGCACAGCTGGC
Organism: uncultured Actinomycetes bacterium; assembly: GCA_963840195.1. Taxonomy (GTDB): domain Bacteria; phylum Actinomycetota; class Actinomycetes; order Streptosporangiales; family Streptosporangiaceae; genus RYN-230. The sequence continues at coordinate 11,665 of CAWIYD010000009.1, read as the reverse complement.
CGGAGTGACCCAGGGAGACGGGATCAACTTCAGCATCTACTACGACCAGGGCGGTAACGAGCTTCACTTCGTGATCACGCCGCCGTCCACCTCCGGCCCGCAGGTGTCGTACAAGACGCAGGCGTACGGCCCGATCTTCGATCACGCCGCGGCGCTGGACGACTTCACCGACAGCACCGGGACGCCGATCCCGCTGCCGTTCTTCCTGCACTCGTTCCGGATCAACCAGTTCCTGCAGGGTGCGCTGACCACCTACAGCGGTGCCCGCGGCTCCTTCGTGGGCCCGTGGCAGACCACTGGGGTCATCGCCACCAGCAACGGCCTGCTGCCGCCGCAGGGCACGACCCGGGTGTCGCCGACCCAGCTGTGGTCGGACGGCCTGGCCGCCAACGGCACGGTGCGCCCGTTCGACGCCTTCGGCGTCTGGGCGCGCTAACCGGCGACTCCGCACCACTGCTGCCCGGGCCGGCCCAGCCGGCCCGGGCAGCACGCTGCCTGGGCTTTCCCCGCCGCTCCGGCCGTCAGGGCTGTACGTTCCGGGCCGCCTCCCCGGCACGGTCCGCGCGGTCCGCATCGCCCGCGCGGTCCGCATCGCCCGTGAGGTCCGCGCGGTCCCGGTGGTCTGGGCCGCTGACCTCGGTGGCCCGGCCCTCAGCACCGCGGCCCGGCCCTGCCTCGCCCCGGCCGGCGGAGCGGGTGCGGAACAGCTCCAGCCCGATGGGGATCAGCGAGACCACCACGATGACCGCGATGATCGGCAGCAGGTAGGTGTCGATGCTGGGGATGGTCGACCCCAGGCCGTAGCCGGCCAGGGTCACGCCCGCCGACCAGATCACCCCGCCGATGACCTGCCACACGGTGAACGTCCGGGTGGGCACGGCCAGCGCGCCGGCCATCGGGTTGAGGACCGTGCGGACCACGGGGATGAACCGGCCCAGCACGATGGCCTTGCCGTAGCCGTACCGCCCGAGCAGATGGTCAGCCCGTTCCGCCCCGTTGCGCAGGAACCGGTTGTGGCTGCGCTGCAGCAGCGGGCGCCCGCCGGCGCGGCCGATCAGGAACCCGGTCTGGGCGCCGAGCAGCGCGCCGCCGATCGCGGCCAGGATGACCAGCGGCAGCGACAGGTGGACGGCATGGGATGCCGACGCGGTGCACAGCAGCCCGGCGGTGAACAGCAGTGAGTCACCGGGCAGGAAGAACCCGATGAGCAGCCCGGTCTCGGCGAACAGGACCAGGAACACGCCGAGCGCGCCCAGGCTGGCCAGCAGGGAGGTCGAGCTGAGCGGGTTAAGGGCCGCCACGAGGTGATGTGAGTGGGGGGACAGCAGCATCTGGACTCCTCCTCGGCCGCCCGGTGGCGGCCGCCAGCGGCGGAGCCCGTCAAGTACCCGCCGCAGCCCGGGAAGAACGCGTCTTTACCGGTTCTGAGTTACCCTGTGCCCCGCCTTCCGCGGGGCCGCTGACTGTGTGTCACGATCGGCAGGTGGACCGGGGAGGGGAGGGCGCGATGCCCCCAGCGGACCGCGGCCCCCGCCGTCCCGGTGGCCTGGACCCCGGCGGCGCGGACGGTCAGCAGGCCCGGGACCACCTGCGCCGCGCGGACCCGGTGCTGGCCAGGCTCATCGATGCCCAGCCGGACTTCGACCCCCGGGCCTGGCTGTCCGGGCTGCCCGTGCGTGATGCGTTCAGCGCGCTCGTCTTCCAGGTGGCCGGGCAGCAACTGTCCGTCCAGGCCACCCGCCGCATCCTCGCCCGGCTGGCGGACCTGGCCGGCGGCCGCCTGCCGGGCCCGGAGGAGGTCCTCGCCCTGCCGCCGGACCAGCTCAGGGCGGCCGGCCTGTCCGGGCGCAAGGTGGCGACCCTGCGGTCGCTGGCCGGGCAGTTCGCCTCGGGCCGCCTCAGCGACGCGGACCTGGCCCGGCTGTCCGATGACGAGATCGAGGCACGGCTCACGGCCATCCCCGGGATCGGCTCCTGGACCGTGCACGGCTTCCTGATCATCGCGCTCAACCGGCCCGACGTCGTGCTTCCCGGCGACCTGGCCCTCCGGAAGGCGATCCAGCGCTGGTACGGGCTCGGGCAGTTGCCCTCCCAGCAGGAGGTGCTGCGGATCGCCGAGCCCTGGCGGCCCTACCGCAGCCTGGCCAGCGCTTACCTGTTCCAGTCCGCCTTCCAGCCCTGATTCCCGCCCGGCCGGGGCCTGCGGGGCCCAGCACGGCACCCCCGCCTGCTCAACGGCCCGTCCGCCGCACTGCCCCGGCCCCACCCCCTCCCCTGAGGAGGCGGCGGCCAGGACCGGCAGGCCGGGGTGGCTGTTCACGGCCCCTAGCTTCAACGTAAAGTAATCGGAACATAGCTAGATGTGACATCACCGGCTCAATCGGCTCCGCGGCCCGCCAGGGGTCAGCCAGCCGGGGATTCGGGGGAGCATGACACAGGGCGTGGCCACGGGCGGCCGGTCGAAGAACCTGGTTCTCACCGCGATGATCTTCGCTGTCTCGATGACCTTCATCGACCAGACCATCGTGTCGATCGCCGTCCCGGAGATCCAGAAGGAACTTGGCCTGACCAGCACCGGCGTGCAGTGGGCGGTCAACGCTTACCTGCTGGCCCTGGCCGCGCTGTTCGCGTTCGGCGGCCGGCTGGCGGACACGGTCGGCCACCGGAAGATGGTGACGCATCGGCGTGATCGTCTTCGCCGGGGCCTCCACGATGTGCGGGCTCACTCCCAAGGGCAGCCTGGCCGAGGCCTGGATCGTGACGTTCCGGGTCATCCAGGGCGCCGGCGGGGCGATCATGTTCCCGGCCGCCCTGGCCATCGTGGTGCAGACTTTCCCGCTCCGGGAACGCGGCAAGGCGCTGGCCGCGTTCTTCGGCATCGCCGGCGGCCTGACCGCGGTCGGGCCGCTGCTCGGCGGCTACCTCACCGAGTGGACCTGGCGGGCCATCTTCTGGGTCAACGTGCCGGTGGCGCTGGTCGCGCTCGCGCTCATCGCCTGGTCCAAGCCGGTCACCGTGCACCAGCCGGCCCGGATGGACTACCGGGGCGCGGTCCTCATCGCGCTGGGCGTGGCGCTCAGCGTGCTCGGCTTCCAGCAGTCCTCGATCTGGGGCTGGAGGAACCCGGGCACGGCCCTGTGCATCGCCGGGGGAGTGGCCTTCCTGGTGACGTTCGGCATCGTGGAGACGCGGACCTCATCACCGCTCATGCAGCTGAGCATCTTCCGCATCCGCGCGTTCGCGGTCGAGAACATCGTGCTCGGCGTGGCCATGCTGGCCTTCGTCCCGGTCTTCTTCTTCGCCAGCCTGTACGCCCAGGTGGCCCTGGGCCAGTCGTCGTCCGAGGCCGGCCTGTACCTGCTGTACTTCTTCATCGGGTTCGTCATCGCGGCGCAGGTCGGCGGCCGGATGCTGGACCAGATCGGGGCCAAGCGCCCGGTGGTGGCTAGGCTGCGCCCTGGCCGCGGCCGGGTTCTGGCTGTGGGCCGGGAAGGCCACCGATCTCAGCCTGGGCGCCCAGCAGTGGTACGTGATCATGGCCGGGGCCGGCATGGGCCTCATGCTCGGCCCGGCCAGCACGGATGCGGTCAACCGGGCGTCCCGGCTCTCCTACGGCGAGGCCACCGGCATCACCCAGACGGTGCGGAACTACGCGGCCGCCCTGGGCCTGGCCATCCTCGGCACCCTGCTCGTCTCGCAGATGCGCTCGCAGGTCACCGCGTCGCTGACCGCCCAGGGCGTGCCGGCGGCCCGGGCGGCCCAGGAAGCCGTGGGGATCTCCCAGTTCCAGGGCGGCGGCTCGGGCGCCGCGGCGGCCATCCCGCACTTCATCCGGGTCGACTTCGCCCACGCCTCACAGTCCGTGTTCTACGCGATGGCCGTCATCATGGCGGTCGCCGCGGTGGCCGGCCTCCTCGGGCTGCGCGGGGGCCGGCAGAAGGACACCGCCGATGCCGGCGGGATCCCGGCCGGCGCGGGCCGGGAGGCGGCCGCGGGCGCCGAAAGCCCGGCTCGCCCATGATCACTGCGCCGCGGTGACCCGCGGCCGGGTCAGAGGACCGGGCTGCGGCGCTCGAGCAAGATGACATCCCGCCACCGGCCGTGGTGCTGGCCGATGCGCTCGCGGGTGCCGACGATGCGGAACCCCATGGCCTGGTGGAGTGCGGCGCTGGCGGTGTTCTCGGGGAAGATCCCGGATTGGATGGTCCAGATTCCGGCCGCCTCGGTGGACGTGATCAGGGTGTCCAGGAGCCGGCGGCCGGTGCCCTGCCCGCGGGCGCCCGGGTGCACGTAGACCGAGTGCTCGACCACCCCGGCGTAGGCGCAGCGGCTGGACACGGCGGAGGCCGCGACCCAGCCCAGGACGTCCCGGCCTGCCCGCGCGACGTAGCGATGGTCAGGCAGCCTGGCCGCGGTGAACTCATCCCATGCCGGGGCCCGGGTCTCGAAGGTGGCGTTGCCCTCGTCGATGCCGGCCTGGTAGATCGCGAGCACGGCGGCGGCGTGCTCCTCGGTCATGGGCTCGATCTGCATGGTGCGCGGACCTCCGGGGGCTGATGGGTCGGCGGCAGCCGGCGGAATCGGTGACAGCTACCCCCTGCACCAGGTCCGCGGCAGGGGGGAAGTATCCCACCCAGATCCTGCCCACCAGAATGGCGAGCCCGCGCTGGCTGAGGCTCAGGCTGCCATGCCAGGCTGGCCCGATGGGTAACCAGGCCAGGCCACTGACGATCGGCTCGACCGTGCTGGGTGCCGGAGATATGGCGCGGGCGCGGCAGTTCTGGACCGCGGCGCTCGGCTACGTGCTGCGGGATGAGCCTGACGACACGTTTTCTGTCCTGATCCCGCCCGACGGCCGGGGGGCCCAGCTGGCCCTCATGACGAGCGAGACGCCGGCCCAGGACCGCCCGCGCGTGCATCTCGACCTGTACGCGGCCGACCAGGCCGCCGAAGTCGGCGGCTCGTCGGCCTGGGGGCGCGCGAGGTCGAGGACTGGGACGGCTACACGGAGGACTCCGACTTCGTCGTGCTCGAGGACCCCGAGGGCAATCGCTTCTGCGTCATCGCCACCAGCGGGTAACCGGTGGCGTTAGCGGCCCTGCTCCGGCGCGATCGACCGCCCCGTCAGGTGCCCAAGTACGCCAGCACCGCCAGGACGCGGCGGTTGTCGTCTTCAGACGGTTGGAGGCCGAGTCGGAGGAAGATCGACGCGGTGTGCTTGGCCACGGCGCGCTCGGTGATCACGAGCTGCTGGCCGATGGCAGCGTTGGACCGGCCCTCGGCCATGAGGCCAAGCACCTCGCGTTCGCGTGGGCTGAGCGCGCTGACGGCGTCGTTGCCGGTGTTCCGGGCCAGCAGGCGGGCGACCACTTCGGGGTCCATGGCCGTTCCGCCGCCGGCGACCCGGCGGATCGCCCCGACGAACTGGGCGCTGTCGAACACCCGGTCCTTCAAGAGGTAGCCGATGCCACCCGTGCCGTCGGCCAGCAGTTCGCGGGCGTAGAGCTGCTCGACGTACTGGGACAACACCAAGATGGGGAGACCCGGCACCTGCTTCCGCGCCGCCAGGGCCGCCCGGAGGCCCTCGTCGGTGAAAGAAGGCGGGAGCCGGATATCGACGATGGCGAGGTCGGGCGGATCGGCCGTCACCGCGGCGACCAGATCGTCCCCGTTGTCGACGGCCGCACCGATCTCCAGGCCGTGCGCCTCGAGCATGCGGGTCAGGCCGTCCCTCAGCAAGAAGAGGTCTTCGGCTATGACAATTCGCACGGGATCTCCAGCTGGACGACCGTCGGCCCGCCCGGTGGGCTGCTCAGCGCCAGCACTCCGTCGAAGCCGGCCAGCTGGCGCTCGATGCCGCGCAGCCCAGTGCCACGTCCTGGGTCGGCGCCTCCCCGGCCGTCGTCGGTGACGCAGATCGCCAGCATCCCCTGGCGGTACCGGATCTCGATCCATGCCTGACCGCCGCGCTGCAACATGCACTGGTCCTCGTCATAGTGGTCTTGTATTGCAGCGCCCTTGGCCGGGCATGGGTGGTCACCGGGATAACCCGGCGGGGATAACGCGAGCACGCAACCTGCCTGCCTGATCATCACGGCACCGTCGATCCGCCGAGGACGACCGGGGGAGCGGGCACGGAATGCCATCGGGAACGCACCGGGCACGCAGCGGGGCTCGGACGGCCAGGCGCTTGACCTAACGATTATCGTTAGTTACGATTTTCGATAATAACGGTAGTCGATAAGCGAGGTGCCCGATGTCCGCACCTACCCTCAAGCCGGTCAGGCCGCGCAACCGGCTGCAGACACTGGCCACCCTGGTCACCTGGGTGTTCTGGTTGGCCGTTCTCGCCACCGCGCTCCAGGTGATCGTTGCCCTGACTCGCAGCGGAGCCGTGTTCACCTCCGTGCCGGACTCCCAGCCCTTCGCGAAGGTCTGCCTGAACGCCGCGCCATCACTGCTGCCGCACGCCGGCAGCGGGCTCAGCCTTCCCGGTTTGTCCCCGGGCGTGCGCGCTACCTGGGATACCGCGAGCGTGTGCACCGCCCATCCCACCGCCGGGCAGTACCTGGCCTTCGCGGTCACCCTGCTGCCCCTTGATCTGCTCCGCCTCGGCGCGTTCTACCTGGCAATGCGGCTGGCCCGCACCGCCGCCCGCGACGGCGTCTACATCGCGCAGTTCGCCCGGCTGCTGCTGATCCTCGGCTGGTGGCTGCTGGCCGGTGAGCTGGTGGCCACCATTGCCGAAGGGCTCGCCCGGGTGAACCTGCTTGGCCAACTGTCCACCTGGCACGTTGACTGGCTCCATTGGCCCGTGTCCTGGTCGGTATCGTGGCCGGTCGTCTTCATCGGGGTGGGCCTGATCATCTTCGCCCGGGTCATGCGGATCAGCGTCGGCATGCGCGCCGACCTTGAGGGGACGGTGTAGTGCCGCCCACGCCCCCGGATGGCGACGGCCACGCTATCGCCATTCACCTCGACAAGCTCCTCGCCGACCGGGGCATGACCTTGACCGAGCTGTCCGAGCGGGTCGGCGTCAGCGTGGTCAACCTGTCCATCCTGAAGAACGGCCACGCCCGGGCGATCCGGTTCAGCACCCTGACCCGGCTCTGCCAGGCGCTCGACTGCCAGCCCGGCGACCTGCTCAGCCATGACAGCGCAGGAGCCTGCCGGACGCCAACCGGGCTCACTCACCTAGAAAGAGGCCACCATGTCCCAGCCCTCCCCATCGAGCGGCAAGCCAGCCGGACCGTGGCCCTCTGTTCCCGCACCGGTGCGGACCGCGGTCAAGCTCATGTACGCGGGCGCGGTAGTGAGCGCCGCCGGGCTAATCATCGGACTGGCTCTTATCATCGCTGACATCCAGGTCGCCGCCCGCGGGCGATTCCTGGGTCACAGCCTCACCGCGCCCCAGACCAGACCGCTCGTCATCACGGTGTGGATAGTCTTCGGCCTGGTCGTGATGGCCCTGTGGCTGTGGATGGTGCGGGCGAACGCCCAAGGCCAGAACTGGGCGCGCATCCTGTCCACGGTGTTGTTCGGCCTGGCGACCCTGCAGCTGCGCGGTGCTTTCACCCAGCCAGGGAGCCATGCCGGGTTCGGCGTGACGGTGCTGTACTACGCCAGCATCGTCCTGTTCACCGCGGCCTGGCTGGACGGTGCTGCTGCCGTGTGGCTTCTCTGGCGGCCGGCCTCTCCGCGCGTTCTTCAAGCCGCCGCGCGCGGCCCAGGCCTGAGGGTCCTGCTCTGAACCGTTTCCTCGACAGGCGCCGGCCCGGCGCGCGCGGCGCGGCGCTTGACGCGGCGATCCACCTTCCGCCGGACCTGGACCCGAGGCCCGCACCGCCATTGGCCTGCCGGACGAGGCCGGAACGGGTTTCCTGAAGATTACTCAGAACCTGATGATCGTGACCCTGACCTGGGCCGGAGCGGTTGGAGCGGGCGAAGGTGCGGGCGAAGGGAATCGAACCCTCATGACCAGCTTGGAAGATCGGTGACACGGATCAGTGTGACCTGCGAGGTTGCTTAGCCTAGTCAGGCGGGCGGAAGTCTCCGTGAGTGCCCGTGAGTGACCCTTGATCACCCTGGCGCGTGGCACGAGTGTGGCCCGCAGCCCTGCCCGAGAGCAGCCCTGACGTGGGCACTCCTGTCTGCCCGGCTCATCACCTCGGCTCCGGGCGTTCGCCCGCTGTGCTTGCCACGTGCCGTGGTACGGCGTGGTACGAGTGGATATACTGACGGTATGACACCTCCCAAGGGCCAGCCAGCCGACATCAGCGTCCGCCAGTTCGTCGCCGACTCCGGATCGGTAACGCGCGGCCTGCGGCAAGGGCATGCGTACACGCTCACCCTGAACGGCGAGCCGCTGGCCAAGATGATCCCCATCAGGCGCCGCCAGGCCGTTCCTAAGGATGAGGTTCTTGCGATCTTCGCCACCGCTCCGGTGATCGACACGGACGAGCTGCGCGCTGACCTAGACGCGTCGGTGGCTCAAGATCTCCGGGACCCGTACGAGGGCACCGGCCTGTGACCGCACATGAGACTGGCGTGCTGGACACCAGCATTATTGCGGCTCTCGCGCTGTACGACTCGGCGCAACTGCCCGAGACCTTCTTTATAACGGCTATCACGCTGGGGGAATTGTCTTATGGTCCGCATGCCACCGACGATCCCCTGAAGCGCGCAGCCCGCGTGGCTGTGCTCCAGCATGTGGAGTTGACGTTCGAGCCGCTCCCGTACGACCATCACGCGGCGCGGTTGTACGGTCAGATCTGCGCCGCGGTTCGTGCGGCCGGTCGTCAGCCGCGCAAGCGCGCTGCTGACCTGATGATCGCGGCAACCGCCGCGAGTAATGCGCTGCCCCTCTATACGGCCAACCCGGATGACTTTCATGGCTCGGAAGGGTTCATTGAGCTAGTCGGGCTCCAGGGACGACCGAACGATCTCTAGACGTCTGTCCGGAGCCGTACATGGCAGTTCAGCCAGTGGCGTGGCGGACTCGCGAGACGTGGTAGCACGATCCCGGCTGGGGCTATTTGGGGTGATCAGGAGCATGGGTGATCGCGGGTGCGCCTGCGGCTTCGCGGTTGGAGCGGGCGAAGGGAATCGAACCCTCATGACCAGCTTGGAAGGCTGGGGCTCTACCATTGAGCTACGCCCGCGTGCCGGGCCAGGAGGCGGGACAGTGCTCGCTACCGGCCAGGCCAACATGCGTAGCGTACCGGCTGCGGCGACCCGGCGGCGTCCCCGAGGTCCTGGCCGGTCGCCACGGAATTCACTGGACGGGTAGGCTACGGTCGGCTTATCGGGATGTAGCGCAGCTTGGTTAGCGCGCCTGCTTTGGGAGCAGGAGGCCGCGAGTTCGAATCTCGCCATCCCGACCAAAAGTGCGGGTCCGCGGCGCTTGCTGAGGACAGCCAAGTGGCTTCCAAGATCATTTGATCGTCATGTGACCGTGGTGTTGAACGCCAGTCAAGGACAGCGGCCGTCACGGAGTGGACCCCTGCTGGGTTGGCGTATCGGCGTGGCGGCGACTCCCGTTCAACAGGCGCGGGACGTGTGGTTTGTCATGGCCGGGCCGTGCGGATGTCACCGGGACTGGTGATGGCCGGCACGGGCGAGAATCCCGGTTCGCCGCGATGCTTGACCTATGAGCCCGGGTTCCTCCCGGGACGTGACCAAACGGAGTCTGCCATGAAGAACTCGCAACGCGCTGGATCTCAGGATGATCGCGCCGGTACTGCCCGGATGCGCCGCTGGACCGAGGAGAAGCCCAGCGTGCGCCTGTTCTTGGTGGCGTACGTTCTTGTCCTGGCCGGGGCGTTCGTGTGGGCGGGGTGGTTCGCGTCCGCTAGCCAGAATGCCACGTGGAGCCCGTTCCTGATCACCATCGCCGTCGTCGGCGCAGTGGCCTCCGGGAAGCGGCGGTCCCGGATGTCACGATCCCGTTGACGGGACTGCCCTGCGGCTGGCCTGGCCGCGGCCAGCCCTCGCGATCGCGATCGCGGGGGCGGGGGTCGCGGTGGTCGCGGTCGCTGCGTCCGGCGATGGTTCCGCCTGCCCGTCCGTGCCCGCTGATCGCGCCATTTCGGCGTGCGGGTGCTTGCGCTGCTGGCCGCGGCCGGCGGCGCTGGCGTTTGTGCGGTCGTGATGCGGGGGGCCGGGGAACAGCGGCGTGGTCTGGCGTCCGGGCGGGCGGTGAGGTTTGTCATGGGCGGCCTGGGCGGATGTCACCGGGACTGGTGATGGCGGGCACCGGCGGGCGCGCTGGTCCGGCGGGAGGCTGGGTGGCATGGACGACAACGGCGTTATCACGGTCAGGGACCTGCGGCGGCGCTACGGCGGTACGGATGGCCGGGGCTTTGAGGCGGTCCGGGGGGTCACCTTCTCGGTGCGCCGCGGGGAGCTCTTCGCGTTGCTGGGCACCAACGGGGCCGGGAAGACCTCGACGATGGAGGTGCTGGAGGGACTCGCCCCTCCTGGTCAAGGCGCTGTCCGGGTGCTGGGCTGTGACCCCTGCCGGGAGCGGGCCCTGGTCCGGCGCCGGATGGGGATCATGCTGCAGGAGGGCGGGTTCCCGCCGGATCTGACCGTGGCGGAGACCGGCCGGATGTGGGCCGGGACACTCAGTGCGCCCCGGCCGGTTGCCGAGGCGCTGGGCCTGGTCAGCCTCGGGCACCGCGCGGGGGTCGCGGTGAGATCCCTTTCTGGCGGTGAGCGGCGCCGCCTGGATCTGGCTATGGCGATCCTGGGCCGCCCGGAGGTCTTGTTCCTGGATGAGCCCACCACCGGGCTGGACCCGGAGAGCCGCCGCCGTACGTGGCTGCTGATCCGCGAGCTGCTGGTGGCGGGTACCACCGTCGTGCTGACCACCCACTACCTGGAAGAGGCTGAGGAACTGGCGGACCGCCTGGCGATCATGCATCAGGGCCGGATCGTGCGCACGGGCACCCCTGCGGAGGTCGCGGCATCGCAGCCGGCCCGCATTTCCTTCGAGCTGCCCGAGGACTCCCGCGAGCCACTTCCGGACATAGCGGGGACGCGGGCCAGCGTAACCGGGCGAACCGTGCTGCTACAGACAGCGGACCTCCAGCCGACGCTGACCGTGCTGCTGGGGTGGGCGAACTCCCGGGACCTCGTGCTGGGCGCCCTGGACGCCCGCCCGGCCTCGCTGGCGGAGGCCTTCCACGCGGTGGCTGCCTCAGCCGGCAGCCCAGCAGACGACAACGCAAAGGACGTGGCGGCATGAGCGCCGGGACCGTGACAGTGAGCAGTTCGCGGCAGTCCTCGCACCGGGTCGCAGCCCTGGCCAGGGCGGAGGGGATACTGCTGTGGCGCAATCGCCTCGCGCTGCTGAACGCCGTCATCCTGCCCGCCGCCCTGGTCGGCGCGCTGAAGTCCTTCGGTGGTCTTGGCGCCAGCGGGGCCCATGACTTCGGCGCCATGCTCCTGACGGGGCTGACGGCGTTCGCGCTGCTGATTGCCGTGTACTACAACCTGGTGACGGCGATGGTGGCACGCCGCGAGGAGCTCGTGCTCAAGCGGCTGCGCACAGGCGAGGCCACCGACGGCGAGATCCTCGCGGGGACCGCCGCGCCCGCCATCGCGATCGCCTGGGCGCAGATCGCCCTGGCCGCGGTCGCCGCCGTCGCGGTGCTCGGCCTCA
>CAWIYD010000008.1:0-82623 GCA_963840195.1 uncultured Actinomycetes bacterium | reverse complement strand
GCCCCGGCCCGCCCGGACCAGTCCCTCGTCATGCAGCCGCTGGTACGCCTCGACGATCACTCCACGGGAGACCCCCAGGTCACCGGCGAGCACCCGGGTCGCGGGCAGGGAAGAGCCACCCGTCAGCCGCCCGTCCATGATGGCGGCCCGGAGGGCGTCGGCCAGCCACGTGGTCAGCCCACGGGATGGCGCATCGGCCCGGGTGAGCTGAAGGAAGTCGGTGCCAGGTGGGCATGGACGGGTCCCGGTCGCGGTCATTGGCCCACTATAAGGTCGGGGGAATGGCCCTGTTAGATGGACCATCGGCCCGCTAGCGTCGCTCTCGTGCCCGATGCCCTCGTCCCCTCAGCGGTGAAGCCGCCCGCAGCGACCCCGCCCGCGGCGAGGAATCCGCGGGCCTGGGCCGCGGTGGCCGCGGGCGCCACGGCCCAGGTCTGCGTGGGCGGCAGCGTGGCGGTGTCCGGGGTGCTGGCCGGGGCCCCGATGTACACGGCCGAGGCCGTCCGGTACGCCGCCGCCTGCGTGCTGCTCCTCGGCTACGTGCGGCTGGCCGGGCAGCGGGTGCCCCGGCCCCGCGGCGTGGAATGGCTGTGGCTGCTCGGGGTGACCGCGACCGGCCTGGTGCTGTTCAACGTCGCCCTGGTGCAGGGCGCCCGGCACGCCGAGCCGGCCGTGCTCGGCGTGGCGGTGGCGAGTGTCCCGGCGCTGCTGGCGCTGGGCGGCCCGCTCATGGAAGGGAGCCGGCCCCGGGCCGCCGTCGTGGCGGCGGCCGTCATGGTCACCTGCGGCGCCGCCCTGGTGCAGGGCGCGGGCCGCGCTGACGCGGCAGGCCTGGTCTGGGCCGTGGTCGTGCTGGGCTGCGAGGCCTGCTTCACCCTGCTGGCCGTGCCGGTACTCGGCCGGCTCGGCGCGGCTGGCGTCTCGGTGCATGCCACCTGGCTGGCCGCGATCCTGTTTGCCGCGATCGGGGCGGTCCGGGAGGGGCCGGCCGCCGTGCTGCGGCTCCGGGCCGCCGACTGGCTCGCCGACGGCTATCTCGCGGTGGCGGTTACCGCGGTGGCGTTCCTGCTGTGGTACTCCAGCGTCCGCCGGCTGGGAGCCAGCCGGGCGGGCCTGCTGACCGGGCTGGCCCCGATGGCGGCCGCCGCGGCCGGGATCGCGCTGGGCGGCCCCGCGCCACGGCCGCTCGTGTGGGCAGGCCTGGCCGTGGTCGCGGCGGGGCTGGTCCTCGGCCTGCGGCCCGCCCGCTGCCTGGACCGGCGGTGGTCTCCGGGATCGTTCAGGCGGTCCGACTGATAATGCCGGCCATCTCACTGGAGCTGAAAGCCCGCATCGTCTTGGTCCGGATGCTGCCTGTTGCGCCCACCTGAAGCAGGGCCGCGACTCCCGTCTCCTCGTCCGGGAAATCTGCGATGCAGACGAGGTCATACTCTCCGACGGTCCACACGAGTTCCCGGACCCGGCCACCGGAGCTTTCGACAAGCTTGGAAAAATCCTCAGCACGCTGAGTGGTGTCTCGGAAATTCTTTATGCCGTGTTCGGTCCAGTTGATCAAAGACACGTAAGTTGTCATGCTGGCGCCCCCTCGCATCCAGAATGCATGCACCATACAGTCCTGAAGGAAGCCGTCAGCCAAGAAGATGGCTAAAGTCCCCCGTCAGTAGTGCCCCCGTCTGGCGGCTACTGGCCTGACCTTAACATGGGCTTCCAATGTCAAGTCCGGCCGCTCCCGTTCTCCCGCCGTCACCGCCGCGCCGCTCCTCGGACTCGATCACCAGGTTGCCCCACCGGCTGAGCCGGGCTTTAGCGGATTGGCTCATCGCCGTGGTGGGAACGGATCAGGAAACCGGCGTAACGGCGCATGGCTGAGCGCATCTGCTGACCGCGGCCGGCACCCGGGTCGGTGCCGAACACGAGCGGCAGGAACCCGCCGGCTTCTTCCAGCCCGGCCCGGATATCCGCGGCCTCACCCGGCGGGTAGAGGCGGGCGGGATCGCCTACGGCTACCCAGCCGATCGGGATCCGGGTCTGTGGCGGCACCACGCAGCCGATATGGACGGCGCCGCCGAGGGCGACGCTGCTGGCGCGGCCCAGCTGCGCCCCGTTGAAGACCATGGCGCCGGTCGCGATGAACACCTCATCACCGACCGTGCAGCCAGTCAGGTAGGAGTGCGGGCCGGCCAGCACGTGATCGCCGATCGTGAGCGGATGCCGGGGTGTTCCGCGCAGCACAGCCTGCTCCATGATCACGCAGTTGGCGCCGATCTCCACCGGGCCGCCATCGGCGCTCAGCACCGCGCCATGCAGCACGCAACTGCCCGGCCCCACCCGGACCTGGCCGCTGAGCACCGCCGTCGGCGCCACGTAGGCCTCCCGGTTGACCGACGGAGTGCCCTCACGATGACGAATCTCCATCAGCCCACTGTGCACCCGGCGCCGACGGCACGGCCAGCCGCCGTCCCACCGGGCGGCCACCCGTGCTCACGGGCCCGGGATGTGGGAGGCATCGGCCACGCCCAGCCTGTACCGGCTAGCGCGTCACGCGGTAGCGGAGGTAGACGACTCTCGAGCTGAAGGTGCGGGTCTCGACGAGTTCGAGATCCACCCGGCGCTCACGCTGGGGAAAGTACGGAATGCCACCGCCAACCAGCACCGGGTAGACCCTGGCCCGGTACTCGTCGATGAGACCCAGCGCGGCCGCCTCGGCGGCGAGAGCCGCGCCGCCGATCGCGATGTCGCCCTCCGCCGGCTCGGCTCGCAACCGCTCGATCTCCTCCGCCAGGCCGCCGGAGACCAGGCGGGCATGGCCCTGCACCGCCGACAGCGTGGTGGAGAACACCACCTTGGGGAGCGACGTCCAGAGCGCGGCCCACTCGAGCATGGAGTCGTCGAGTGATGGATCCTGGTCGGCGGTCTCCCAGTACAGCATCGTCTCGTACAGCCCTCGTCCCAGCAGGTGGACGCCGACCTCTCGTATCTCGTCGGTGACGAAGCGAAAGACCTCCTTGTCGGGCGCCGTCCAGCCGAAGCCGCCGTCCGGCCCGACGATATAGCCGTCAAGTGAGACGCCCATCGAATAGGTCACGCTGCGCATCAGAAGTCCTCCTCGGTAACGGGTTCGACCGGCCAGGCTGCGCTCCTGGCCAGGCTATCCATGGCTGAGGATCTTGGTGGCGAGGGCTTGTGCGGCTTGCCGGTAGGCGGCCACCAGGTCGGGGGAAACGCTGAGGTTGACCGGCACTTCGTCGATGACTTGGAGGACGTTCTGGCCCTTGCGGATCACGACGGTGTGGGTGCCGGCGTCCCAGTAGGCGCCGTCGCCGAGGCCGCTGATCGTGTCGTTGCCGGCCGGGTTGAACGCGTAGGACGCCCCGCCCGAGATGACCGTCAGCTGGGCCCAGTGGTCCCCGGATGAAGTGTTCGTCATGCCGTCGGTGGTATAGACGCCCTTTTGGTTGAAGCCGCATTCGCTCGCCGGTGGCGTGTTGTGCTGCTGGCTGCCATCGATGGTGACGGTGTCACTGGGGAAGGCCGCGGCCACCGCGCTGACGTCGGCCGGCGTCAGTAAAGAGCACGCTGAAAGGGCGGCCGCCGATGCCGTGCCCGGGGCAGGTGAGCGCAGTTGGCTCACGGCACTGCTGCGGCCGGCAGAGATAGCAGGCTGTCCCGGCAGGCCCGGGGAATGCGCCGCCCCGGCGGTGCCGCAGCCTGCGGCAAGAATTACGAGCAGTGCGAACCCGACCGCCGATCGGTTGAAAGTCACAGGCATTTCTGATCCCTTGTGAGTTGATGAGCATATGGAACGGCGGCCACCGTGCTATCGCACCTAACACGTGACGCGACGCACAGGGGTTCAGCCGGGACGCGTGCCTGCGGGACACGCACCGCGGATGCACCAGCCAGCGGTGAGGCCCCGCGGTGATACCGTCGGCGGCATTACGGGCCGGGACAAGGAGGCAACGATGACCGCACCGCTCCAGGTGATTGCCTTGAGCTTCAGTCGCGACGCCGGTGCCGAGGACCGGATCCTGGCTGAGGTGGATCGTCTGCGCGGGCGGGGAGTTCTCCGCTTGCTCGACATGCTCTTCGTGGCCAAGAGCCAGGATGGCACCATAGAACGGCTGGCGGTCGGTAATGACGAGGACTTCGGATCGCTCCTAGCGGCGGTCGTTCCCGTGCCGAACGGCGGACCGGCGCCAGATGGCGCCCCGGCAGGCTTTGACCCGGCCGATGCGGGGGCGCTGGCCGATTCTCTCCAGCCGGGCACCGCTCTGGCCTTCCTTCTCGTCGAGCATCACTGGGCCGCCCCCCTGTTCGACGCCATCGCCGAGGCCGGCGGGATGCTGATCGGCGAGGGCTTCCTGACCGCCGAGACCGGCCTGGTGGTGGGAGCCGAGATTGCCGCCATGGAGGAGGCGTCGGAGGTGATCGCCCAGGCCCAGGCCGATGAGGCCGAAGCCCTGCTGGCGGCGGTGGCGGCCAGAGCCGAAGCGGCCGAGGCGGTGGCGGAGTCAGAGCAGGTCCAGTCGGCCGCTGCCGCTGCCGCCGTCCGGGCGCTGATCACTGCCGGGCTGGTCGAGGAGGCCGCCGCCCACGAGGCCGTCGCCGCACTGACCGCGGCCGGGCTGATCGTGGCCGCCGCTGACCAGGCCGCCGCCGACACCGTAGCCGAAGACGCCGCCATCGTGGAAGCAGCCGATGAGGTGACCGCCGCGTCCCTGGCGGAATCCCTCGCCACCATCGCCGCCGCCGACGAGGTAGCCGTCGAAGCGGCCGGCGAGGCCGGGGAACGGGTCAAGGCGGCATCTATCACCATGGCCGAGGCCCAGGTTCTCCGCTATCTCCCCACCCCGCTCCCCTTCTCCGTCATCGCGGACAAGCTGGGCATCTCCCGGTCGGCAGCCAAGGAGCGAGCGGCACGCCTGTATAAGAGGCTCGGCGTCCATACCCGGGACGAGGCGGTCAGCCGGGCCCGCTCGCTCGGCCTCATCCGGGGCTAACACTTATACGGCAGCTGTAGTTCGTAACGGTGGGGTCGTTGCTGCAGTTCAGGGCACGTCAGAACCTGAACCGGCCGCAGAAGGGAAGCGTTGTGCAAGCCATCACCGTGCGAGACCGGGCCGCTGGCGCCGCCGGGCTCACGCTATCCGACATCCCGCACCCCCATGCGGCCGAAAACGACGTGATCGTGCGGGTCCACGCGGCCGGGTTCACCCCGGGAGAGCTGGACTGGCCGGGCACGTGGACCGATCGCGCCGGCCGCGACCGGACCCCGAGCGTGCCCGGACACGAGCTGTCGGGTGTTGTCAGCGAGCTGGGTTACGGCACGACCGGCCTGACCGTGGGCCAGCGGGTGTTCGGGCTGGCCGACTGGACCCGCGACGGGGCGCTGGCTGAGTACACGGCGGTGGAGGCCCGCAACCTCGCCCCGCTCCCGGCGGGCATCGACTACGCCGTGGCCGCCGCCGTGCCCATCTCCGGGCTGACCGCCTGGCAGGGCCTCTTCGACCACGCAGGGCTAAAGACCGGCCAGACCGTCCTGGTCCACGGCGCCGCGGGCGGCGTCGGGTCCATGGCGGTGCAACTCGCGCACGAGCTGGGGGCCCGGGTAATCGGCACCGGCCGCGCCGCGGACCGGGAGGCCGCACTTGGGCTGGGCACGGACGTATTCGTAGACCTCCAGGCCGGCCGGCTGGAGGAGGTCGGCGAGGTTGACGTGGTGTTCGACGTCATCGGGGGCGAGGTCCTCGAACGCTCGGCCCCGCTGGTGCGCGCGGGCGGAACGCTGGTCACGATCATCGGCCTGCCGAAGGCGCGGCCCGCCGACGGCCGGGCGATCTTCTTTGTCGTCGAGCCGGACCGGCTCCGGCTGGCGGACCTCGCTGAGCGGGTGCGGTCCGGGCGGCTGCAGCCGATCATCGGGGCCGTACGGCCGCTGGCCGAGGCACCATCCGCGTTCACGCCCGGCCGCCGGGTGCCCGGCAAGACGATCATCCGCGTCACGGAAGGCGAATAACGGAAGGCGGGAATCGGGCGGTCGGTGGACCGGTCCCGTGATTATTCATGACGGCCTGAGACGGGAGACGCACCTACTTGAAGGTGAAGGAGAAGAACCACCCGAGCGCGGCGAGGGCTTTCTCATCTAGCTCAGGATGCCGCTTGGCCAGGCCCTGCTGCACAACACGGGCCGCCGACACCAGATCATGCTGATCCCAGTCGATGGGCCAGGTGAAGGCCTCCTGCGTCAGGTGCTCCAGTTGAGGTCGCAACCGTCTCGCGGCGGCAGGGCCGAGGGCCGCCCCGACGGCCTCCAGGCTCTGATGCGGATATGGCCGCCCGGCACCGCGGAAGTACGTGACTACCGCACGGCTCAGTTCCAGATCTGACATACCGCCTGCCTATATCCTGCCATCCCGCGCTTCAAGTCGGGCGGGCTGCCTGGCTTACCGGCATCCGGAGTAGGGAACCTGGGACAGGTCGGGGAAGCCTGGCAGCCGGATTGCCGCCACCCGGCCGTTCTGGTCGTAGCCGAAGGTGAATTGGACCGGCAGTGGCTGGGGGCATCTGACCAGCACCTGGAAGGTGACCGTGATCCAGGTGCTGGCCCCCCGTCCCAGGACCGGGGGCAGGATGCCGCCTGGCGCCTGGCCGGCGGGCAGTTCCCCGCAGGGTCCCCAGGTCTGCGAGATCACCGTGAGGCCGCCCAGCGGGAGCCCGACCTCGACCCGGCGGAGCTGGATCGCCGCCGGCGACAGGTTGGTGATCTGCAGGCCCACTTGCAGCTCGCGGCCGGCCTGCACGGAGCACTGCGGGCCGGACTGGCTCAGCGGGAACCCGCCCGCCGAGAACGGCGCGGCCGGCGCGGCACTGGCCGGGGCGGCGGTGCGGGACGGGGAGGGCGGCGCGGCAGGGGCGGGGGCGTGCCGGGCGCCGGCGGCATACCCGGCGGCCAGGCCGGCCAGCAGCGCCACGGCCCCGGCGACCACAGCGGCCGGCGGCGGCCACCACCGCGGGGGCGGCCTGCGCCGGCCACCGAGCTCCACCACGTCGTCACCGGCGCCGGGCCCGTCACCATCCGGAACGGTCATCCACCGAGCCTTTACCATCCACCAACCTCCGCTCACAGTACGCGGAGAGCCACGGAAACCGGAAAGACCCGCTCTCCTAGCCGCATTTGCGGCCTGACTCGCTCGGCGGATGTCAGCGGAGTCCCCGGCGCCTGCGCCAGGCCGCGAAGCTGGCCAGACCGCGGGCGTGCATCCGCTTGAGGTAGAAGGTGTTGAGACGGACCGTCCTGGGGCCCCAGGGGACACGTCATAGGCAAAGGCAGGTGAGGGTGAGCACTCATCCGGGCACGGCCCCTGTTCCTCCGCCGCCGGGGCTGAGGCTGCATCGCTGGCACGACCGGGCCGTTGTCGGTGTGGCCGTCGCCGCCTTCGCCTCGGGGTTCGGGCAGTTCGGCGTGGTAGCCGCCCTCGGTGACGTGGCCCGGGGGTTCGGCCAGGTGAACCACGGCGCGACCTTCGCCGACCAGGCGGGGCTGTCGGGCACCGACCTGGGGATCGGGCTGGCCATCATGCGCCTCGCGTCGCTGGGCGCGCTTCCCATCACGGGCCTGGCCGACGACTTCGGCCGCCGGAAGATGCTGCTCGTCACGGTCGGGGCGGGGCTTTTCATGACCGTGCTGGCCGCGGCCAGCCCCAGCTACTGGTGGTTCGTGGCCATCTTCGCCTGCGGGCGCCCTCTGCTCAGCGCCACGAACGGGCTGGCGCAGGTCGCCGCGGCAGAGCAGACCGCCTCGGCTGACCGGGCCAAGGCAGTGGCCCTCATCGCCGCCGGGTACGGCGCCGGCGCCGGGGTCATCGCCATCGCGCACAGCCTGGCATCGCGCAGTCTCGGGTTCCGTGGCGTGTTCCTCTTGGCGCTGATCCCGTTGGCCCTGCTGCCTCTTCTCCGGCGCTGGATCGAGGAGCCTGACCGGTTCACCGTGGCCGCGGCCGGATCCGCGCCTCCGATCCCGGTGCTCGATGCCGTGGCCCGGCCGTTCCGCCGCCGCCTGGCGGTGATCGCGCTACTGGCCTTCGCCGTGTCGGTCATTACCGGGCCGGCCAACAGTTTCGTCTTCCTGTTCGCGCAGAACTTCCTGCACCAGCGGGGCATCGTGACGGCGGGCATGGTGGCCGGGGCCGGTATCTCCGGGCTGGCCGGGCTCGTAGCCGGACGGTGGCTGGCGGACCGCGTGGGCCGCCGCCTGACCGGCGCACTGGCCATGGTGGCGGTGGCCCTGTTCGCCACCCTGACCTATACCGGTTCCGCCCCGGCGCTGCTGGCCGGCTACATACTCGGCGTGTTCGCCGCCTCGGTCTTCGCCCCGGCGGCCGGGGCACTGCTGAACGAGCTGTTTCCCACGTCGGTCCGGGCCTCAGTGACAGGCTGGTCGGTTGCGGCAGGCGTGCTGGGCGCGGTGTCCGGCCTGGTCGCCTTCGGGGCGGTAGCCGAAGCCGACCACCAGTTCGGGCTGGCCGCGTTGATTACCTTCTCGCCTGCGGCGCTGGCCATGGCGGCGTTCTGGCTGCTCCCCGAGACCCGCGGGCGTGAGCCGGAGGATCTCTGGCCCGATTCATGAATGACGGCATGGGCCCGCTGGAGCTGCCGCGGAACCTGATCCCGGCCGACGGGCGGCCGGGATGGCCGGAATGGCTGGCCAGCACGCTGCCCTCGGCGGTCCAGGCCGCACGGCAGCGGTGGTCACTGACGCTCGGCCGGCCGTTCCAGCCCGGCGGTCAGACGTCGTGGGTGGCGCCCGCCACGGACCCGTCCGGGGCCCCGCTGGTGCTCAAGGTCACCTGGCCGCATCCGGAAGCCGCCCAGGAGGCGGACGCGTTGCGGGCCTGGGCGGGTAACGGCGCCGTGCGGCTGTCCGGTTCCTGCGGCGGCGGCGCGGCCACCGCCCTGCTGATCGAGCGCTGCCGGCCGGGCACGCCGTTGCGCCGCCGGCCGCAGCAGGAGCAGGACACGGTCATCGCCGGGCTGCTCCGCCGGCTGTGGATCGAGCCGTCGCGCGAGCAGCCCTTCCAGCCGCTGCACCAGATGTGCCAGGACTGGGCGGACCGGTTCGAGCGGCAGGCGGCCGCCGGGCAGGTGCGCATCGACCCGGGCCTGGCCCGGGCGGGGGTTGCGCTGCTCCGCGAGCTGCCGGCCAGCGCGGCGCGGCGGGTGCTGCTGTGCACCGACCTGCACGCGGGCAACGTGCTGGCCGCGGGCCGGGAGCCGTGGCTGGCCATCGACCCCAAGCCGTACCTGGGCGACCCGGCCTACGACCCGCTGCAGCACATGCTGAACTGCGGGCACCGGCTGCGGGCCGACCCGTCCGGGCTGGCCCGCCGGATGGCCGGGCTGCTCGGCCTCGACCCGGGGCGGGTACTGCTGTGGCTGTTCGCCCGGTGCGTGCAGCAGTCGCCCGACTGGCCGTGGCTCGCGCCCGTCGCCCGCGAGCTGGCACCGGGCTGACCCGGCGGCCGGCCGTCAGGGCACGTCCGGGACGCCTCCGGCCACCGTGCCCAGGTTGGCCAGCGACACGGTACCCAGGCCGGTGTCCGTGCTGCCGTCCGCCAGGACCGCGATGGCCAGGGTGTTCTCGCCGCGCGGCTGGAGCAGCCCGTTCGGCAGCACGAACGTGGACTGCGGCCCGACGTTGCTGATGTACTGCCCGACGTTCCAGCCGTTCAGGAAGATCTGCGCCCGGTAGGACTTGGCGGCCGCGTCGGTGATGGTCAGGCCGAGGGACGCGTCCAGCCCGGGCGGTACGCCGAGCCGGAACGTGGTCCGGTACCAGGCCACGCCGGGCCGCGTGCTGCTGCCCGGCAGCGAGACGGCACCCCACCCGCGGTCGTCGAACTCCGGCAGGTACCAGCCGGCCCGCTCGCCGTACAGGCCGCCGTTGTTCAGCGGGCCGCGCAGCCGGTCGCGGGGTGCCTCGCCGCCCCGCGTGCCCTGCATGCGCCAGGTCACCGCGGGAGCAGCCCCGGTGAAGGTGACCGCGGTCAGGCCGAGCGCCTGCTTGAACGCGTTGTTCGCGCCACCGTCCTCCTGGTGGGACATGGGCCGGACCAGTACGGCCAGGAGGTGGCGGCCGCCGCCCTGGGCGGCGGCCGGGATGGACAGCGGCACCGTGGCCGCCCAGCCCTGGGTGGTGGCCTGGGCCGAGGTCGGCACCGGCATCATGCCGGAGCCGAGGAACTCGCCGTCCAGCCAGGCCAGGAACATGCCCACCTGCCCGGTCTGGTAGCTGATGCTCACCGAGGTGGCGCCGGCCGTGCCCGACCAGCTGCCGCGGTACCAGACGTCGCCGTAGTGGAACCCGTAGTCGTCGGCGAACAGCACCGGCTGCCCGGCCGGCACCGGGGTCGTGCTGGCCGACGTGGTCTTGTCCGCCGCCATCCAGCCGCTGTCGTCGAAGCCGGGATCGGCCTCCGGGTTCTCCGCCGCATAGCGCCAGCGGTCCAGCGCGGGCAGCGGCACGGCGGCCGGCCCGGGCAGCGGCGCCCGGGTGGCCAGGCTGCCCGACGCGGTCGGCATGACCGGCACCGGGCGGCCGTTCCAGGTCAGCAGGCCCGGATGACCGGGTACCCAGGCCTCCAGCGTGGTGGCGGCTGCGGTGTCGCCGGCCAGCGCCAGCACCCGGCCGTCCAGGCGGGCGCCGCGGACCAGGGCCGGGCCGCTGACCAGCACCAGGCCGTCGGCCGTGCTGACCGGCCAGATCGTGGCGGCGGCGGTGTCGTCCACCGTGAGCAGCAGCAGCGGCCGGCCGCTGGCCGGGGTGATCAGGATCCGGGTGACGCCCTGGTGAGAGTAATTGACCCGCAGGTCCCCGGGGCTGGCATCCCAGGAGCTGGTGACGCCGCCGCCGGCCAGCACGGACACGGCCGGGCCCTGGGCGGCGGCCGGGTAGCGCAGCACCGTCTCGCCGTCGTCGCCGGGACGGCTGGCCAGCACGGCGACGTCCTGGGCGCCGATGGCGGCCTGGGCCATCAGCAGCGAGGTGGTGTAGACGAGCCGGGCGGAGCCCAGCCGGTAATCAGCGACGATCACCTTCATGTCCTGGGCGGCCAGCTGCAGGGTGCCGGACTGGGGCACCGGGTAGGAGCCGCCCCCGGCGGTGACCGGCAGGGTGAACGCCTGGGGTGCGGTGTGGTCGTTGCGCACGAAGTAGAACTGGGTGCCGGTGCCGGTGTTGGCCAGGTGATAGGTCACTACCAGCGGGCTGGAGGCGCTGACCGGCGCGGCCTTGTCGATCTTGGTGATGTCGGGCACCGCCTGCAGCAGGAAGCCCATCTCCTTCATGGCCGGGATCTTGTCCGTGAGCTGGCGGGCCTCGCTGATCGCGGCCCCGTAGTCGTAGGAGGTGTAGACGACCGGGGCGGGCAGCCAGCCCCACGAGGTGCCGCCGAACGTCATGTACACGTTGTGCAGCTTGATCCCGTTGGCCACGTTGGTCAGGTAGAACCGGCGCTCGTAGGCGGGCCCATCGAAGGCGCGCTCATAGCCGTAGCCCTGGCCGTGCCAGGGCGCGCCGCCCCAGGGGTCGAAGTAGCCGCCGCCGAACTCCGCCTCGAAACCGGGCGTGGACGGGCTGGCGCTGGCACCCCCCTTGGCCCCGCCCGGGCCGTAGTACCCCCAGTCCGGCGGGGTGCCGGTGGCGGACGGATATCCGTCGAACGCGTACAGGTAGTTGCTGTCCGGGGCCGGGAAGCTGCCGGGCACCCAGTCGCCGTTGCGGCCCTTGTCGTTGTGGTAGATCGGCACCGTGATGCCGTCGGCGCGCACTTTCGCGTACAGGTGCGCCATGTAGTTGATGCCGGTGGCGCTGGTGACGTAGGACGCGTACTCGTTCTCGATCTGGTAGAGCAGCAGCGTGCCACGGCCGCCGGTGAGCTGGTGCCGGGCCAGGATCGCGTTGATCGCGGTCAGCCACTCGTCGGCGTAGCGCAGGTAGGTGGGGTCGTCGGTGCGGGCCACCGCCGCGGTCCTGGTCAGCCAGCCGGGGAAGCCGCCGCCGTTGAGTTCGCCGTTGATGTAGGGGCCCGGCCGGGCCAGCACGTACAGCCCGGTGTCCGCGGCCATCCGGAGGACCAGGTCCATGTCGCGGACGCCGGAGAAGTCGTAGTCGCCGGGGGCGGGGGAGTGGTAGCTCCAGTTGAAGTACATGCAGACCGCGTTGTAGCCGCTGGCCTTCATCTTCTGCAGGATGTCCAGCCACAGCGCCGGGCTGGGCAGCCGGAACGGGTGGAACTCACCGGACCAGACGAACAGCCGGGTCCCGTCGATCATCAGCGAGTAGGGGTCAAAGGTGATCGCGTGCTGCCCCGCGCCGGCGCCCAGGTCGGCGCCGGCGCGGGAGACGGCGGCCCGGGCCGGGGCCAGCGCGGCCCGGGCTAACGCCGGCCGGCCCGCGAGCCCGGCCGCCCCCAGCGCCGTCCCGGCGAGCAGGGCGCGGCGGGACAGGGCGGGCGGCCCGGGCGGGGCGGCGGCAGTGGCGGGCGGGCTGGCTGGGCGGGCGGGACGCTGCCTCATCGGTGAGCACTCCTTGGCGCGGGAACCAGGGTGTATCAGGGTTAGCACTCGCGTTGCGTTATGTCCAGGCTTGTTTTTTCCTGTGCGAATACGGCGGGCCACCCCGGTAGTCCCGGGGGGGCCCGCCGGATCCGGTCCGTCAGTTGCCGCTGAGCCGCTGCACCTCGCCGGGGGTGAGCGCCAGGTCCGCGGCCTTCGCGGAGTCGGTGATGGACTCCGGGCGGCTGGCCCCCGGGATCGGGACCACTACCGGGGCCAGGGCCAGCATCCAGGCCAGCGTGACCTGGTGCGGGGAGACGCCGTGCGCCGCGGCGATCTCGGCGAAGGCCGCGTGGTCGCTGCCCAGCTGGCCGGCCCGGCCGATGCCGCCGAGCGGGCTCCAGGGCAGGAACGCGATGCCCAGGCCGGCGCAGTGCCGCAGTTCGCCCTCGCTGGAGCGGAACGCGGGGGAGAACTGGTTCTGCACGCTGGCCAGGTTGCCCTCGCCCAGCACCCGGCGGGCGATGTCGATCTGCTCGACGGATGCGTTGGAGATGCCGGCCATCCGGATCTTCCCGGCGTCCAGCAGTTCCCGGAGCACGCCGACCGACTCCTCGTAAGGGACCGCCGGGTCCGGCCGGTGGAACTGGTACAGGCCGATGGCGTCGGTGCCGAGCGCCTTCAGCGACGCCTCCACGGCATCGCGCAGGTGCCCGGGCGAGCCGTCCAGCGTCCACGAGCCGTCGCCGGGCCGGACGTGACCGCCCTTGGTGGCGACCAGGACATCGCTGGTGTCCCCGCCGTAGCTGGCCAGGGCCCTGGCGATGAGCCGCTCGTTGTGCCCGGTCTCGCCGGGCTGCAGGTGGTACGCGTCGGCCGTGTCGATGAAGGTCACCCCGGCGTCCAGCGCGGCGTGGATGGTGGCGATGGACCGCTCCTCGTCCGGCCGGCCCTCGATCGACATCGGCATGCCGCCCAGGCCGATCGCGCTGACCGTCGTGCTGCCGATTGTCCTGGTGCGCATGCTGAGACTCCCTCAGTTGTGGCGGTGCCCGCGGGGGCGGGCGGTGGCCCGGGCCCGCTGGGTGCCTGCCGTGGTTCGGGTTCATCTGGCGCAACCGCGCCGCCCGGCTCCAGATGCCCGGCTGGTGATAGATATCACGTACATCGGTTATCGCGGTTACTGATCACCGGTCAGCTCGGCGAGGAAGGCGCGGGCTGCCGCCGACAGCCGCCGCGAGGTCGGGGTGGCCACCGACATGCGCCAGGACAGGGCCGGGCCGGCCAGCTCCACGGCGCACACCCCGGGGAACTCGGTGGCCGCCGTGACCGGGATGAACGCCACGCCCAGGTCGTACCGGACCAGGGCGGCCGCGGACGCGAAGTCGGCCACCTCGAACGGGACATTGCGGCCCAGCCCGGCCACGGCGAAGGCGCGGTCGGCCACGGTCCGGTTCCCCCAGCCGGGCGGGAAGTCCACGAAGGTCTCCCCGGCCAGCCGGGCCAGTTCGACGGCCGGCTCCCCGGCCAGCGGATGGCCCGGGGCGCAGATGAGCACCAGGCGCTCCTCGCTCACCGGGCGCAGCCGCAGCCCGCCGGGCGGCTGGCCGGGCAGTGCCAGCAAAGCCAGGTCGAGCTGCCCGGCGATGACCTGGCGGGCCAGCCCTTCAGACCCGGAGGCGGCCTGGCGCAGGTGCACGGCGACGTCGGGATGTGACGCGTGGAACCGGCCGAGCAGCCGGGGCAGGTCGACCGGGCCGGTGGAGCTCATGGTGCCGACCGTGAGGGTGCCGCGCAGCCCCGCGCTGGCCTGGGCGACCGCATCCTGGGCCGCCTGGGCCGCGGCCACCGTGGCGCGGGCCTCAGGCAGCAGGGCCTGCCCGGCGTCGGTCAGCGCCACCCGGTGCCGGTCCCGGTCGAACAGCACCGCGCCGAGTTGCCGCTCCAGGGCCTGGATGGCGCTGGACACCCCGGACTGGACGATGTGCAGCCGCCGCGACGCCCGGGTGAACGACAGTTCCTCGGCGACAACGATGAATTTCCTGAGCTGGTCCAGGGTCGGCAGTTGCCCGGCGTCATCACCGGAGCCGGGTTTCCGGCCGTCCTTGGGGGCCATCATCACCTACCGTGCCGCTCGGCCTGCCCGGGCTGACCATCCGGGCTGAGGCTAACCGGCCGCCCGCCCGATGATCAACGCGGCCGCAGTAATTATCTGTTTCCCAGATGTTCATTAGCAATAGTTTTCGTTTGAATAGATGGCCGGTGGTGCGGAAGCTAGTAGGGACAGCACCATGTGAAGGAGTCCCCTGATGAGCGCACTGACGCCGCTGGCCCGGCCGGACAGCGGCCCGCGCGACCGGCGGGCCGCTGTCCGGCGGCCCGGCGGTATCCCGGCGGGGCGGCGCAGCCGGCGGTTCTGGCTGGTCGCGTTCGTCTTCCTGGTCACCATGGCCTTCTCCGCGGTACCCGCCCCGCTGTACGTGCTCTACGAGGCGAGGGACGGGTTCGGTCCGCTGATGGTCACCGTGGTCTTCGCCGCCTACGCCGTCGGGGTGGTGGCCAGCCTGTTCCTGGCCGGGCACCTGTCCGACTGGACCGGGCGGCGGCGGATGGCGGCGGCCGCCGTGGTCGTCAACGTGGCGTCCGGCCTGCTGTTCCTGTTCTGGCCCACGGTGGCGGGGCTGCTGATCGGGCGGGTCATCTCGGGCGTCAGCATCGGCATGCTGACCGCCACGGCCACCGCCTACCTCAGTGAGCTGGACGCGGGCGGTCCGGGCCGGCCGCCGCGGCGCCGCGCGGAGATGGCCGCCACCGCCGCCAACCTGGGCGGGCTGGGGCTGGGGCCGCTGGTCGCCGGGCTGCTGGCCCAGTACGGCGGCGACCCGCTGCAGGTGCCCTACCTGGTGTTCGAGGCGCTCATGCTGGCCGGGCTGGCCGGGCTGGTGCTGGTCCCGGAGACGGTGCGGCGCCCGGAGCGCCGCCCCCGCTACCGGCCGCAGCACGTGTCGGTCCCCGCCGAGCAGCGCCCGCTGTTCTACGCGGCGGGGGCGGCCGCCGCGGCGGCCTTCGCGCTGTTCGGCCTGTTCACCTCGCTGGCGCCCGGGTTCATCGCGGGCACCCTGCACGATCACTCGCACGCGCTGGCGGGCGCGGCCGCCTTCGCCGTGTTCGGGACGGCGGCCCTGGCCCAGATCGCGGTCAGCCGGGTGCCGCTGCGGCGGCAGCTGGCCGCCGGGCTCGCGGTGCTGGCCGCCGGGCTGGTGCTGATCACCGCCGCGGTGTGGCTGGCCAGCCTGGCCCTGCTGCTCACCGGCGGGATGCTGGCTGGCGGCGGCGCGGGGACCGCGTTCAAGGGCAGCGTCACCACCGTCGTCGGCATCGCGCCGCCGGAGGCCAGGGGCGAGGCGCTGGCCGGGCTGTTCCTGGCCGCCTACACCGGGCTGGCGGTTCCGGTGGTCGCGCTCGGCCTGGCCACCCAGCTGCTGTCGCCCCGGTACGCGGTGCTCGGCTTCGCGGTCCTGCTGGCGGCCATCGTGGCCCTGGTCAGCCGCAGGCTGGTCGGCGCGGCCGGGCGGCCCGCCGGGGACCGGGCCTGACGGGAGGCTCAGCACGTCATCGGCCACGGGCCGCCCCCGGAACCAGGGCCCGGCCACCCGGCCAGGGCAGGCGCCGCTAGGCGGCGGGTTCAGCGCAGGTGCTGGGCGGCGTGCCGGCCGGCGCGGTAGCCCATCGTCATCCCGACGGCCAGGGTTGCCCCGGGGCCCGGGTACCCGTCAGCGGTCCAGAATGCGGCGGCATTGCCGGCCGCGTACAACCCGGGAACCGGCCTGGAGGCCCGGTCCAGCACCCGGCCGTCGACGTCGGTGACCGGGCCGCCCTTCGTCCCGATCGTCCCGGCCAGCACCTCCACCGCGTAGTACGGCGGCTGGTCGAGCGGCCCCAGGCTCGGGTTCGGGGCGATGGCCGGGTCGCCGCAGAACCGCTGGTAGGCATCGCCGCCGCGGCCGAATTCCGGGTCGGCCGCGGTGGCGCAGGCCTGGTTCCACCGGCTGACGGTGCCGGCCAGGGTGGCGGGGTCCGCCCCGATCCGGGCGCCCAGCTCGCCCGGTGAGCGGGCGGATGCCACCCAGCCGGGGACCGGCCCGTCCCCCGGGACCCCCGGCACCGGGTAGCGCGCCCGGTACCCCTCATCGAAGATCAGGTGCACCGGCCCCCCGGCGCGGTGCAGCGCCTTGCCGATCTCGTTGTAAGGCAGCGCCTCGTTGACGAAGCGGCGGCCCGCGCCGTCCACCATGATCTGCCGGGGCAGCCCGCGCTCGCGGATGAGCGACCGGTAGAACTGCTGGCCGAGCAGGGTCTCGCCCGGGATGGCCAGCATCGGCATCCACCAGCCCTCGGCCATGTTGTCGATCATGGCCCCGGCGTCCTGGGCGATCCGCAGCCCGTCGCCGGTGTTGGTCGGGGGTGCCCCGCTGGCCCGCTGGGCCGGCGGCTGGAACCGGGCCCGCAGGTCCCGGTCCCAGTCGAAGCCGCCGGTGGCGAGGATCACCGCGCCCGCTCCGATCGTCGTCACCTGGCCCCCGGCCTGCACCGTGGCCGACCCGGGCGTGAAGCCCGCCAGCCGTGCCCCGGCCACCACCCGGGCACCCGCCCGGGCCACGCCGTCCAGCAGCCCGGCGACGAGCGCCACGCCGTTCGCCGCGACGCCGGCCCGGTCCCGTTCGGCCAGCAGCGCCCAGTCGTACCGGTCCGGGTAACGCCATTTCTCCCATTCGGCGAACGACATCGGCAGGTACCCGGGCGGCCGCAGGATGTCCGCCGCCAGCGGGGTGAGCCCGCGGATGCCGACCGGCCGCATGTCGAGTGACCGGCCGCCCAGCGTGGCCCCGGGCTGGGCCAGGTCGTAATCCGGGTAGTGCGGGCAGGCGGCGAACCGGTGCGCGCTGTGGCGCTCGACGAAGCGGGCCATGTCAGGTGCGGTGCGCAGGAATGCCTGGGTCATGTGGCGGTACCGGGGATCGAAGAAGCCCTCCAGGTAGTTGGCGGCGGCGTCGGCTGAGTCGCCGCCAGCCAGGTGATTGCCTGGTATCCAGACGCGCCCGCCGGACAGGGCCGTGGTGCCACCGAGCTGGGCGCCCCGCTCGACGAGCAGGACGTCCGCGCCCGCGGCCGCCGCGGCCAGGGCCGCGGTGAGCCCGGCCGCTCCGCTGCCGGCGACCACCACGCCGGCCGCGGCGGGCAGCGCCGGCGTCACTGCGCCCACCCGGCGGTGGCGAGCGCCGCCAGGTCGGCGGGCAGCCGCGGTTCCGGGTCTGCGCCGTCCACGAGCTCGTAGACGGTCGGCCCGCTGAAGCCGGCGTCCGCGAGAGCCTGGGCGAAGGCGGCGAAATCGACCTCGCCCCGGCCGACCGAGGTGTGCGCCCAGCGATCCCGCCAGGTGTCGCTGACATGGGCCAGGGCGAGGTGCTCACCGAGCCGCCGCACCGCGTCGGCGGGATCCTCGATGGCCAGCGCGTTGGCCACGTCATAGGTGATGCGCAGCAGCGGTGAGCGCCACCGGGTGACGATCCCGAGCAGGTCGTCAGCCCGGCCGAGGTAGCCGTAGGGGCTGTTCTCCAGGGTGAGCGTGATGCCGAGCGCGTCGGCCCGGGGCAGCAGCCGGTCCAGGGCCCGGTCCAGCGCGTCCTGGGCGGCGGCGTCCGGCGCGGGCGCCAGGGCGTGCCGGCGGCCCGGGATGACGACGACGAAGGACGCACCCAGGTCGGCGGCCAGCTCGATGTTCGCGATGAGCTGCCGGATGCTGACCTCGCGGAGCTCCGGGTTGGTGCTGATCAGGTTGATGTCGGCGAAGCTCGGGTTGACCGACACGATCCGCAGGCCGAGCCCGGCGAGCGTCCGGCCCAGGTCGTGCCGCTCGTAACACCCCATGGCCGGGGCAAAGGCGTGCGGTGGCGCTGTGGTCAGCTCCGCCGAGCGGAAGCCCAGCCGGGCCAGGGCGCGCAGCGCATCCGCGAGCGGGCTCACGTGCAGCCAGCCGAACGTGCATCCCGACAACGGCAGTGTCATGCGCCCTCCACTGCACTCGGTGACGTGGTGCCCGGCTCACCGGGCCGCTGGGATGTGGTGCCCAGCTCACCGGGCCGCTGGGATGTGGTGCCCAGCTCACGGGGCCCGCTGGGCGAGGAACAGGTCGGTGGAGTAGCTGAGGGTAACCCGGTTGCCGTGCCGCTCCACCAGCCGCCGCACCTCGCCGGCCAGCGTGGCGAGGGCAGCCGGACCGAGCATGAGGTGGTCGGACTGGGTGGTGAGGAGCCGGGCGTAGCGGTCCGCGTCGTAACTCTCCGGCCAGTCCTGCCGCCAGCGCAGCACGGTCCCGAACAGCGGGCTCCCGGTCAGGTCCCCGATGGACCAGCGGCCGCGGTGCGGGCCGGCCGCGCCGGGCTCCCGGGCGGCGAGGCCCGGCGCGCAGGCCCGGTAGATGGCATCCAGGCCGGCATCGAGACCGTGGCCGGCGCGCCGCGGCGTGTTCCAGGCCAGGGCCAGCCAGCCGCCGGGGGCGAGCAGCTCGTGGACGCGGGGGTAACGCACCTCCGGGTCGGTCCAGTGCCACGACTGCGCGGCGATGATCAGGCGGAACCGCTCCCCGGCCGGGTAGGACTCCAGGAAATCGCCGGACACGGTGATGCCGGGCCGGCCAGCGGACCACCGCGTGAGCACCTCGCGCATCTCGGCACTCGGCTCCAGGCAGGTGAGCAGCCAGCCCCGCTGCGCCATGGCCCGGGAGGCCTTCCCGGTGCCCGCGCCCACCTCGAGGACGCGGCCGCCGGGCCGGATGCCGGTCACCGCGGCCAGCGTGCCGAACATCGCCTCCGGGTAGCCGGGACGGACCTCGTCGTAGGTGTCCGGGTCGGTGCCGAACACGGTCCGCTGGTCCCTGCTCATGACGCCTGCACCCTGCTCATGACGCCTGCACCCTGCTCATGACGCCTGCTCCCTGCTCGTGACGGCGGCCGGCCGGGCCACGCACCGGTTGCGCTGCTGCCCCAGCGGGCCGATGGCGGCCTCGATGAGATCTCCCGGCCGCAGGAACCGGCCGCGCGCCTGCCCGGTCCCGGCCGGGGTGCCGGTCAGCAGCAGGTCACCGGGCAGCAGTTCCACCTGCGCGGACAGGGCCGCGATCAGGCCGGGCACGTCGCAGATCATGTCCGCCGTGGACCCGTGCTGCATGAGCTGGCCGTTGACCGCCAGGGTCAGTGGCAGCGCGGCCGGGCCCACCTCGTCGGCCGGCACCAGGAACGGCCCGGCCGGGAGGAAGGTGGGCGGGTTCTTGGCCGCCAGGTAGTCCATCCTTCCGGCCACCGCGCGCAGCCGGTCCCGGGTGGTCAGGTCGTTCACGATGGTGTAGCCGGCCACGCAGCCGGCCGCCTCCTCCCGGCTGACCTGCCAGGCGCGGCAGCGGATCACCACGGCCAGCTCCAGTTCCCAGTCGTGCTGGCCGGCCGGCGGCAGGACGATGTCGTCCAGCGCGCCGCACAGCGCGCTGGGCAGCCCGGCGAACAGGAACGGCTGCCCCGGGAGGGGCAGGCCCATCTCGGCGGCGTGATCGGCGTAGTTCAGGGCCACCTGGAACACCTGCCGCGGGGTCACCGGCGGCAGCAGGCGGCAGCGGCCGGCCGGCCAGGACGAGCCGGGGTGATCGCCGGGGAGCGCCCCGCCGTCCCAGGCCGCGCGGAGCCGGGCCAGGTGGCCCGGCCAGTCCGGCAGCAGCCCGGCGATGGTGGCCGGGCCGGGCGACGGGAAGGCGGTGAGCGGGATGAACCGGCCGGCGTCGACGACCCCGTCAGCCGGCGCTCCCGCGGGGGTGACGGCCCGGGCGAAGCGCAGCGGACGAGGGGAGCGCGGGGGGTCAGCGGCCGCGGGCATGGGCGCGGGGCGCGGTCACAGGCATCGCAGCGCGCCCCCATCGACCGGGACGACCAGCCCGGTCAGGTACGAGGCGGCCGGCGACAGCAGGAACGCGGCCACCCGGCCGAACTCGGCCGGATCGCCGTAGCGGCGCAGCGGGATGGTCGCCTCGGCGGCGGCGCGGCGGCCCGGGGCGCGGGCATCGAGTTCCTCGGTCCGGGACGTCGCGATCCGGCCGGGCAGCAGCCCCAGCACCCGGATTCCGCCCGGCCCCAGCTCGTCGGCGAGGGTCTTGGCCGCCATGGCCAGGCCGGGCCGCAGCCCGTTGGACACCGCCAGCTGGCTCAGCGGCGATTTCACCGAGGACGACAGGATGAACGCGATGACACCGTCCGAGGGCAGGACCGCGGCGGCCGCCCGGGCGATCCGGATGGCGCCCAGGAACACCGACTCGAAGGCGCTGACCCACTGCTCGTCGGGAACGTCCAGCAGCGCGCCGGGCGCGGGGCCGCCGGTGCTGATGAGCACGCCGTCCAGGCGGCCGAAGGCCGCGGCGGCCGCCGCGGCCAGCCTGCTGCCCGTGGCCGGGTCGGCGTTGTCGGCGACCACTCCCACGGCGCGGGCGGGGCCGCCGAGCCGGGTGCTGGCCGACGCGGCCGTGTCTGCGTCACGCCCGGAGACCACCACCCGGCTTCCCTCGGCGACGAGCTGCTGAGCTGCGGCGAAGCCGAGCCCGCGGGTGCCGCCGGTGACTACGTAGACCCGGTCGGACAAGTGGAGATCCACCCACGTTGACCTTTCTTGACACGTTCTCCCGGCGCGATGTATACAGCAGTGTACCAACTCGGCCACGTAAGTGCCATCAGACCCGTGGAGGGTGCGGAGAGCATGGATGAGAGCTTCGAACGGGCCATGTCGGTGCGGCGCGCGGTGCTCGGTGACGACTACGTCGATGCGGTCATGGCCAAGGCGACGCCGTTCACGGCTCCCTTCCAGCAGTTCGTGACCCGCTGGGCGTGGGGCGAGGCGTGGCTCGATGACACCCTCGACCCGCAGACCCGCAGCCTGCTGACCATCGCGGTGGTGACCGTGCTCGGGCAGCTCAGCGAGGTCCGGCTGCACGTCCGCGGGGCGCTGCGCAACGGCTGCACCCCGGAGCAGGTCGCATCGGTGCTGAAGCACGTGGCCGTGTACGCCGGCGTGGCCCGGGCGGTGGCCGGGGTCGGCATCGCCGACGAGGAGATCGCGCTGCACGCCGCCGCGCCCGCGCCGGTGACCGCGGACGGTGCCCGGTGACCGCCGGGCCGTCCGCGCCGCAGGCCACGATGGCCACGGCCGACTTCATCGGGCTGCTGACGGGCGCCCAGGTGATCGATCTGGAGCAGCCACGCTTCGCGGGCATGCCGATGTTCCCGGCCAACGCGCCCAACTACACGTTCATGCTGCACCGCCGGCACGAGGAAGGCCTGGAGACGCGGACCAGCGCGGCCGGGATGATCCTGACCGCGGACCACGCCGGGACCCATGTCGACGCCCTCTGCCATCAGGCCGAGCACATGCAGATGTTCGGCGGGGTTCCGGTCACCGCGGCCAACCAGGGACCGGGCGGCGTCGGGACCCTGTCCGCCGAGGACCTGCCCCCGATCATCCGCCGCGGCGTCCTCATCGACCTGGCCGCGGCGCGGGGCGGCCGCCTCCCGGCCCGGTACCTGGTGGAACGGGCCGAGCTGGAGGAGACCGCGGAGCGCCAGGGCGCCACCGTCCGGCCGGGTGACGTGCTGCTGGTCCGCACCGGGTGGGGCACCGCCTGGCACGACCCGGACTACATCACCGGCGGCGGGATGGCGCGCAGTTGCGGGGAGTGGGCGGCCGAGTGCGGCGTCTACGCCGTCGGTGCCGACAACATGTCATGGGACCTGCCCGGATACGTCGACGACGTGCTCGGGCACAGCCTGCCCAATCACACGCTGCTGCTGGCCCGGGCCGGGATCCTGATCTTCGAGAACCTGGTCCTGGAGGACCTGGCCGCCGCGGGGACGCCGGAATTCCTGTTCGTCAGCCTCCCGCTCAAGCTCGTCGGGGCCACCGGCTCGCCCACCCGCCCGGTCGCGATCATCCCGCAGGAAAGGCAGTGATGGTGCAGCAGAACCTGACCGAACGGCTGGCCGACTTCGTCGCGGCCACCCGGATCGATGATCTGCCCGCCAGTGCCCGGGACCGGGCCCGGATCGTGCTGATCGACACGGTGGCCAGCGCGCTGATGGGCAGCCGGAGCGCGGAGGTGCCGCTGATCGAGCAGCTGGCCACGGCGGTGGCAGGCCGCGGGCCGTCCCCGGTGGTGGGCCGGCGCCGCTGGCCAACGCGGGCGCGGTGCTGGTCAACGGATACCTGGTCACGGCGACCACCGTGTGCGACGTGCACCGGCCCACGCTGTGTCACGTCACCCCCGAGGTGTTCCCGCCCGCGCTGGCCGTCGCGGCCGAGCACGGGGTGTCCGGCCAGGATTTCCTGCTCGGGTTCGCGCTCGGCCTGGAGATCACCACGCGGGTCGGCCTGGGCTCGAACTACCCGGCCTTCCGCGGCCGGGGCTGGCACTCGCCGGGCGTGTGGGGGCCCTTCGGCGGCGCCGCCGCGGCCGGCAAGCTGCTCGGCCTGGACGCACGCCGGATGCGGAACGCCTTCGGCCTGGCCGGCAGCCAGTCGGCCGGCACGTTCGCCCAGTGGGGCACGCCCACCATCAAGTTCCACCAGTCACGGGGCGCGCTGTCCGGCTACCTGGCGGCCACGCTGGCCGAGACCGGGTTCGAGGCGGGCGCCGACGTGCTGACCGCGGAGGACGGCGGGCTCTACCGGGCCTACTCGGACGGCGGCCGGCCCGACCTGGCGCTGGACGGCCTGGGTGAGCGGTGGGAACTCGAGCGCCTCAGCCTGCGGCCCTGGCCGCTGGCCAGTTCGCTGCAGTCGGTGGCGACCGCCCTGCTCCACCTGGTCGGCACCGCCGGGGCCGGCGCGGCCACGGTGGCCCGGGCCCGGGTCGGCCTGAGCCGGACCGTGTACGACATGCACGGCACGCTGCCCTGGGATGACCGTTTCCACGCGCTGCTGTCCGCGCCCTTCGTGACCGCCGTCATCCTGGCCGACGCCGCCTGCGGGCTGGACCAGTTCACGCCGGAACGCCTCAAGGACGCGGAGCTCGACCGGTACGCGCGGGAGAACGTCGAGGTCGTGGTGGACGACTCGGTGCAGGGCACCGGTGCGGTGGTGGATCTCGAGCTGACCGACGGCACGGTGCGCAGCGACCGGCGCGCCGTGCCGCACGGGGACGAGCAGGATCCGCTGACCCTGGCCGACGTCCAGGCCAAGTTCCTGGCCGCGGCCGCGGACGTGCTCCCCGCCGACCAGGCCGCCGCCGCCCTGGGGCGCCTGGAGCGGATCGAGGAACTGCCCGGCATCGACACCGCGCTGGTGTGCGCGGCTCCGGCGGAAGGAGCCTGATGCCTGAGGCGCCGCCGGGGGCGTCCGCAAGCCCGCCTCCCGGCCTGGGCAGCGGCGCGGCGCCCTGCTCAGGCACCTGGTACGTCATGCCGACCACGTTCGCCGCCGATGGCTCGCTCGACCTGGCCAGCCAGCGCTCGCTCACCGAGGCGGTGCTGAGCTGGGGCGTGGACGGGCTGACCGTCCTGGGGGTGATGGGGGAGGCGTCCGCGCTGGACACCGAGGAGCGGGCGGCGGTCATCCGCGCGGTGACCGGGACGGCCGCGGGGGTGCCGGTGGCCGTGGGCGTGTCCAGCAGCGCCCGGCACACCTCGGTCGCGCTGGCCCGGCAGGCCGGGGCGTGCGGCGCCGATGCCGTCATGGTCGCGCCGCCGCCGTTGCTGCGGGCGGTCGAACTCGCTGCCCGGCTTCTTCGCCGACGTGGCCGGGCAGGGCGGGCTGCCGGTCATCGTGCAGGATGAGCCGGCCGCCACCGGGGTACTGGTGCCGGTGAGCGTGCTGGCCGAATGCCAGCGGGCGGCCGGGGCCATCGCCATCAAGCTGGAGGACCCGCCCACCCCGGCCAAGATCTCCGCGGTCCTGGACCGCCTGCCGGGCGCGTCGGTGTTCGGCGGCCTCGGCGGGGTGGCCAGCTACTTCGAGCTGTGCCGTGGCGCGGTGGGCACGATGACCGGGTTCTCCTATCCCGAGGTGCTGCGCCAGCTGCGGGTCACCCTGGAGGCGGGCGACCGGGCCGCGGCCTACCAGACGTTCGCGCGCTACCTGCCGCTCATCTCGTTCGAGGGCCAGCCCACGGTCGGGCTCGGCATCCGCAAGGAACTGCTGCGCCGCCGTGGCGTGATCGCCGGCGGGGCCACCCGCATCGGCGCCGCCCTGCCCGGTGTGCTCCGTGCCGAACTCGACGAGGTGCTCGGCGCCCTCGGGCTGCAGCCCGACCGCAAACCGCTCACCCCATGAACCCTCAGCGCGGAAGTGGATCGCCATGCCAACCGTAGTGGTCGTCGGGGCCGGGAACGCCGGCCTGTGTGCCGCCCTGGCCGCAGCCGAGCAGGGAGCGCACGTCATCGTCCTGGAGCGGGCCCCGCGCGAAGAGCGCGGCGGGAACAGCGCCTTCACCGCCGGCGCGCTGCGGGTCACCTATGACGGCGCGGCCGACCTGCGCCGGCTGATGCCGGAGCTGACCGAGGCGGAATGGAAGACCAGCGACTTCGGCGCCTATTCCACGGCGTCGTTCTACGACGACATGGCGCGGGTGACCGAATCCCGGTGCGACCCCGACCTGACCGAGGTCCTGGTCACCCGGAGCCTGACGACCGCCGAGTGGATGCGGTCCAAGGGGGTCCGGTTCGTCCCCATGTACCACAGCCAGGCGTTCAAGATCGACGGCCGGTTCCGCTTCTGGGGCGGGCTGACCGTGGAGGCGGTCGGTGGCGGCCTGGGGCTGGTGGACACCCTGTCGGCCAGCGCGGAGCGGGCCGGCATCACCCTGATGTACCAGGCCCGCGCGGTCGCGCTGCGGCAGCGGGCCGGCGCTGACGGGCGTGGAAGTCCGGGGCCGGGACGGGAGCACGGAGGTGATTCCCGCGGACGCGGTCGTGCTCGCGAGCGGGGGCTTCCAGGCGAATGCCGAATGGCGCACCCGCTACCTCGGCCCCGGCTGGGACCTGGCCAAGGTGCGCGGAACGCGGTTCAACACCGGCGACGGCATCCGGATGGCACTGGACATCGGGGCCCGGGCCACCGGCAACTGGTCCGGCTGCCATGCCGTCGGCTGGGACCGGAACGCGCCTGACTTCGGCGACCGGCGGGTCGGCGACGGGTTCCAGAAGCACAGTTACCCGTTCGGGATCATGGTCAACGCGGACGGAAAGCGCTTCGTGGACGAGGGCGCGGACTTCCGCAACCTCACCTACGCGCGCTACGGCCGTGAGGTGCTGGCCCAGCCGCGCCAGTTCGCCTGGCAGATCTTCGACGCCAAGGTCACCGGGCTGCTCCGCGACGAGTACCACATCAAGCAGGTCACCCGGGTGACCGCGGACACCCTCGAGGAGCTCGCCCGCAAGCTGGACGGGGTGGACGCCGATACGTTCCTGGGCGAGGTCAAGCGGTACAACGACGCGGTGCGGGTGTCGGTCCCGTTCAACCCCAACGTCAAAGACGGCCGGGGCACCGAGGGGATCTTCCCGGTCAAGTCGAACTGGGCCAACCGCATCGACACCCCGCCCTTCGAGGCATACATGATCACCTGCGGTATCACCTTCACCTTCGGCGGCCTGGCCGTCGATCCGCGGACCGGCGGCGTGCTGGCCGACGAGGGGCACCAGATCCCGGGGCTGTACGCGTGCGGGGAACTGGTCGGCGGGCTGTTCTACTTCAATTACCCCGGAGGGTCGGGGCTCACGTCGGGGGCCGTGTTCGGCCGCCTGGCGGGAACCGGGGCCGGCCGGCAGGCGGCCGCGTGATGCGGGCCGCCACCCGTCCCCCCGCGATCCTGGGCGTCGGCCTGAACTTCCTGCCGCACGCGGCTGACCTGCAGGCCAAGCCGACCGAGTACCCGACCCTGTTCTACAAGGGCGCCCACACGATCATCGGCCCGGGCGACGCCATCCCGCTCCCGGCGATGAGCAAGCGGGTGACCGCCGAAGCGGAGTTGGGCCTGGTCATCGGCGAGCGGATGTACCAGGTGGCCGCCGCGGACGCGCTCGGCTACGTGGCGGGCGGCTGCTGCGTCCTGGACCAGACGGCCGAGGACATCCTGCAGCTGGACTCCAGGATGCTGACCCTGTCGAAGAACTTTCCCGGCTTCTTCTCCTACGACCCCGCGGTGGTACCGCTCGGCGCACTAGGCCCGCTCGGCGAGGTCCGGGTATGCACGCATCTCAACGGCACCTGCCTCCGCTCGGACACCGTCGCCAACATGCGGTTCGGCCCCGCGGAACTGCTCGCCTTCATCAGCAGCGTGCTGCCGCTGGAACCCGGGGACATCGTCAGCACCGGCACCCCGGGCGCGGTCGTGCTGTCTCCCGGCGACGTTGTGGAGTGCCAGATCAGCGGCCTGAAGACGCTGAGCAACCCCGTGGTCCAGGCACCCGCCGGGCCGTAGGCCCGTGATGTCCGGCGCGAGCCCGACAGGCGGCATGCCTGAACGCCGGGCCAGGCTCCCCGCCATGAAGATCAGGTTCGCGGGTGGTGGCGACGCCCCGCCCCGGCGGTGCTTGTGATCATGGGCTAGGCGCCGTTGGGAGTGGCGTGATAAATCCGAAAACCTCGGCCCGACCGACCAGGGGGACGACCGGCCCGAGGCCGCACTTCCGGATGCGCAGTTGTGCCTACCAGCACCACCTGTCGTGCCGTGTTTACCCAACCAGACACCGCATCCTCGACAGCCGCGCCAGTCCCCTAACTTACGCGGCAGGGCCGCGCGTTGCTTCGCGTAGAAACTTCCCGTCAAGAACCTACTCCTGAGCCACGAGACTGGAGGCTCCCAGTTCCAGACACCACGGGCATATCTCGGTCTGTGGTGATGCAATAGTGGCTCTGAGTGCCCAGTCGGGAGTATCGTTCATCAAGGGCCAAGCTCTTCCTTGGCGCGGTCCCTCATGAGGGCACGACGCAACCATACGAACATAACACATTTGAAATCGACCCTATTATGGAGACCCTCAATTGGCACCTTCACCAGACGAGCCTCTCGATACAGGCGAGCTCTTCGATGAAATTATTGATAAGCCAAGCGGAACTGACTTCACCGATATCGGTAAATCACCGGCCGCCGGACTTGCCTTGCGCCGAGTTCTACGCGGGCATACCGGGCGGATCGATCGCATCGCTTGGTCCCCGGATGGACATTTCTTAGCGTCACCATCCGCTGAAGGAGCCGTGCAGATATGGGATTTGACGAACGGAGAATGTGTTAAAGAGCTTCGGCATAATGTGAACCGCGGTACTGTGACGTGGTCACCTGACGGGCAACTGCTTGCCTCAGCCGAAAGCGGAGGGGTCATTCATATTTGGACTCCTACGACCAATCAGACCGTGATTACGCTAAGAGCTCCGCTAGGGCGTGAAATCCTATGCCTGGCATGGTCACCCCGCGGAAACTCACTCGCGTCAGCTCAAAGCTCAGCGGGCATTCACGTCTGGGATACTGAGACCTGGCAATCGAGAGAGGTATCGTCGAGCAGTGTCTTTGACATAAGCTGGTCGCCGGACGGCCATACTCTCGCAGGGGCTAAGACCGACGGCACGGTTGAACTATGGTCTGTCGAAACCATGGGCAAGAGTCGGGTGCTAAAAGGGCACTCCAAAACAGTCGATAACGTCGTCTTTTCGCCGGATGGGCAATTGCTAGCGTCCGCGTCCCAAGACAAGACTATCGGCATTTGGGCCCTAGCCAACGGCGAGAGGCTAACCACATTGGAAGGCCATACGCGGGGCGTTGATTCCATTTCTTTCTCTTCAGACGGCAAGCTATTAGCCTCCAAGGGGCATGATGGTACCGTCCGTATCTGGCGCTCCGGCGACTGGGCCACAGTCGCCCAATTTGACGAAAATGTAAATGGTCAAACCGTGTTCTTCTCGACGATAGCATTTCATCCGCGACTGAATAGCGTGCTAGCTACGTTCGGTTTGGATGATACAGTCATCCGGGTCTGGGACCTGGATGTAAATGTGCTGTTCCGTAAGGCTGCCGACAGTGAATCTGTGCGATACACGACCGCGAAACTCGTGCTTGTGGGTGATTCGGGCGTCGGTAAGACCGGATTGGGCTGGCGCTTGGCCCATAACGAGTTCCGGGAGCATTCCTCGACGCATGGCCAGCAGTTCTGGATAGTTGATGCGCTACGTATGACCCGAGATGATGGTACCGAATGCGAAGTGGTGTTGTGGGACCTGGCTGGGCAGCATGTCTACCGCTCAATCCACGCCATCTTCCTCGACGACGTCGACGCTGCTCTGGTGTTGTTTGACCCGACAAACCGGCAAGATCCGCTCAAAGGCGTGCAGTTCTGGCTAGAGCAGTTGGCTGGCAGGGGGCAACTCCCGCCCGCCGTGCTTGTGGGTGCACGAGTTGACCGCGGGTCGTTGACGCTATCCCGGCAAGACCTCGAGCAGTTCTGCAGCAGATACGGCGTTACGGGGGGCTTTCTCAGCACCAGCGCGAAGGACGGTGCTGGACTCGACCAGCTGCTGGCGATTCTCAAGCAACAGATTCCGTGGGACCGTATGGCGACAACGGTGACAACCGTTACCTTTAAGCGGATCAAAGAATATGTATTGGCGCTTAAAGAACAGCGCGACCGGATGGCAGTGTTGGTTCAGCCGCAGGAACTTCGTGCCCGGCTGCAAGCTATGGACCCGAAGTGGCAGTTCGACGATGCCGAGATGATGACGGCTGTGAAGCATCTCGAGAACCATGGGTACGTCACCGTCCTGCGCAGCTCATCTGGTTCGGAATCCATCCTGCTTATGCCTGATCTCTTGGTGGATCTCGCCTCGTCGATTGTGCTTCAGGCCGACAAGCACCCGCGTGAACTCGGGGCGCTCAGTGAGACCGATCTGCTGCAGGGCAAGTACGTCCTTGCGGAACTTGTGAATCTCGAGCAAGCGGAGAGGCAGATCCTGCTCGATGCAGCCGTTGTGCGATTCATCAACCACAATATTTGCTTTCGCGAGTCCCTTGGAACAGAGACGCTGCTGATATTCCCAGGGTTGATCAAGCATAAGCGTCCGTTGCTGGAAGAGGTTGAAACCGTCGAGAGTATATCGTATATCGTGCGGGGGCGCGTAGAAAACGTATATTCCGCGCTCGTGGTACTGCTTGGCTATACGCAGACTTTCACTCGCGTCAACCAGTGGCAGAACCAAGCACAATACGAATTGGGAAAGGGTGAGATCTGCGGTTTCCGGCTGATCGAAGAGCACGCCGGTGAAATTGAGCTAGTATTGTACCATAGCCCTACAGTACCGCATTTCGGTCTAGCCATTTTCCAGGGGCTATTTGAACAGTTTCTGTATCAGCGCGATGTGGATGTGGCACCATTTCCCCCAGTCATTTGCTCGAACGGCCACCGGCAGGAGCGCACCACGGTTGTCAGGCGCGTGCGGGAGAAGAAAGAGTCGATCTTCTGCGACGAGTGTGGTGCGAATGTCAGCCTTCCAGAGGCTGGAACCCCAGATCTGCTGGCCGGGACGAGCGCAGGCTGGATTCACCGGGAGGAGGCGTTGGCACTCCTGCGCAATACCTATGAGACATACCTCGTGCGTATTAAGGGCTACCGGCGTGATCGGACTGCTCCGCGTTGCTATATAAGCAGTATGCCGGAGCAGGCACAGTGGGTCGCTAGACTGACCCGCGACCTCCGCGAAGCTGGCGTGATGGTACTGACGGATCCGACGCAAGTCCAGGACGCCGACCCGTTGATTGCCGTGGCGACGCCTAACTATGAGCAAGCCTGGGATCGGGGCGACCAGGCGATTGCGGCAGATGCTCACCTGATCCGCAACCGACTCAGGGCACAGGACACGCTACGCGGGATGACGCTGCAACTCTTGTTGGATGACGACAGGGAAAGTGTTACAGCGGGCGATGTGAGCCAGCGGTCGCTTGGTGATTTTCGAGATGAGACACATTATCCGGTAAGTCTTTTCGACCTAGTTCTAAGCCTCTATTCTATCCGCCTGGATAACCCGGCATTTATGCCACTGAGGCAAGCACTTTCTCGGCAATGGAAAGAGAGAATGTGGTTGCATGAGGGTTCCAAGGTGCTTCCGCGCCATCCATTGAACATTTTTATCAGCTATTCGCACGAAGATGAAGAGTTCAAAGATGCATTGGTAAGGACACTTGCCGGGCTGCAGAGTCGCGGCGTTATTGACGCCTGGGAGGACCAACGAATAGAAGAAGGCGATGAGTGGCGTGCGTCAATCGAGACCGCCATGAATGAATGCGAGCTGGCGTTGGTTCTGGTCAGCAGTGACTTCTTGGCCTCGCGATTCATACGGGACAACGAACTGCCCCGCCTGCTGCAACGACGCAAAGAGCAAGGATTGCGCATTGTGCCGATCATCGTACGGCCGTGCTTGTGGCAAAGCGAACCGGTGCTGAGCGATCTTCAAGCGCTACCACAGAATGCCAGGCCGGTAATTACCTTTGCTAAGGAGACCGGCGAACGTGATCAGGTGTGGACCGACATCTGCGGGATCATAGAGGCAAGGGCGACGCAGATGGCCAGCGTACGCCAACGGGGGGAGCGGTAGTCCACCGACTGCTGGTGCGTGTTTGCCCGTTTGAGCTGCGGCGCACACGTTTCCCCGCCTACCTGCGGACACCCCTGAGCAACCCCCAGTACGCCGGGCGGATGGTGTCCGGCCGCCGCCCTGGCCAGCAAGCCGACGACCATGGCACCTAGCCCATGATCACGACACGCGGTGGCCGGGGAGCACGTGGTGCCTATCGGCGCTGGCTGGCGCCAGGCCGCTATCGTGTTGGGTGCTGGATGGTGCCCTTTTGCCTGCGTGCGGCCGGCTCAGCCGGTGCGGGGCACTGTCTCGATCCTCCGCCCAGGGTGATCGTCACGGTTGCGTCGTGACGATCACCCTGGCGGAGGTGCCTCCCGGGCGGCGTCGGGCGGGCTGCCGCCGCCGGATGGCCTCACGCCCCCTTGGG
The DNA here is from genome assembly GCA_963840195.1 of uncultured Actinomycetes bacterium. Taxonomy (GTDB): domain Bacteria; phylum Actinomycetota; class Actinomycetes; order Streptosporangiales; family Streptosporangiaceae; genus RYN-230. Next base: position 51,002 of record CAWIYD010000008.1, on the reverse strand, counting down.
GGTGCCCTTCTCCAGCTGAGCGGCGCTGACCGTCCCGACGACCTGCTCAACGCCGGACAAGTTCGACCTGACCAGCTGATACGGGCCGAAGACGTTGTGGTAGCGGTTGTAATCCATGTTGCCGCTGGCGCCGTCGTAGTTGATCTTCTTGCCGGCCTTGATGTCCGCGAGGGCCGTCTTGTAGTCGTACACCGTGATGCCGGGCGGGCTGGTCACCAGCGGGATGTCCTTGGCGTAGGCGGTGCCCGTGGTGCTGCCGGCCTTGTCGATGGCCAGGGCCAGGGCCATCGTCGCGTCGTAGGAGTACGTGGCGCTCGCCAGCGGCTGCTGGCCCTTGAAATCCTCCTTGAAGTACTTCATGAACACCGGGGTCGCCGGGGAGGTGGCCGTGGCGCCCTCGCAGGAGACGACGGCCTTGTTGGCGATCGCCGGCGTGACCGCCTTGATCCACTCGGCCGCCGCGCTGGTGTCGCTGGCGATGAAGGGGATGGCCAGGTTGTCGATCTCCTTGAAGTTCTGCGTCAGCACCGCCGCGGTCGGCGGCTCGATCTGGCTGAAGATCACCTGGGCCTTGGACTGCGCGACCTTGAGCGCCTCCGTGCGGTAGGAGGTGAGGCCGGGGGTCATGGTCTCGTTGGCCACGATCGTGCCGCCGCCCGCCTTGTACGCACCTTCGATGTAGGGGATGAAGTCCTGCGCCGTGGTGATGCTCGACATCATGAACGCGGCCCGCTTGTAGCCATGCTGCAGCGCGTAGAGCGCCATGGCCACGCCCTCCTGGAGGTCAGAAGGGCTGTCCCGCCACAGCATGGGGTCGGTGGTGTTGTCGAAGGCGGTGTCGCCGCCCTCGAACTCGAACGGGATCTTGTCGCCGTCCAGGATCCGCTGGATGGAGCCGATCTCCAGGCCGCCCGGCCCGATGATGCCCACCGGGTGGCTGGAGGCGATCATGTGCTCGGCGGCGGGCACGGCGTCCACCGGGTCGCCCAGGGTGTCGGCGTGCACGAGCTGCAGCTTGTGCCCGAGGATCCCGCCATTGGCGTTGATCTCGGTCGCGGCTACCGTCACGCCCTGCAGGGACGCCTCGCCCACCGAGGCGTAGGCGCCGGTGAACGGGTGCAGGACGCCGAAGGTGATCGGCGAGCTCGGCGACCCTCCGCCGGAACCGCTGGATGCCGACGAGCATGCCGCGGCCAGCAGGGTGAGCGACACGGTGACCGTCACGCCGGCTAGCGCACGCGACGCCCGTGGTCTCTTGGCACGTGTTGTCATTGTTATGTGGTCTCCTATTCGGTCAGTCCCGTTTTTCCTGCGGAGTACCGGCGCGAAGTCAGGCTCCGCCCCCGATATAAAGCGCCACCACCTCCTCGTCGTTGAGCAGCTGAGCGGGGGAGCCAGAAAGGCGGTTCCTGCCGAGAACGAGAACGTAGGCCCAGTCAGCGTGGGTCAGGGTACGGCGGGTGTTCTGCTCCACAACCACTACAGCCACGCCGGTCCGCCGGATCTGCACGATGTGCTCCCACACGGCGGCCTCGAATTTGGGGGCCATTCCGGCGGTGGGCTCGTCGACGAGCAGGACCTTGGGATCGGACATCAGCCCGCGGGCCATCGCGAGCATGTTGCGCTGGCCGCCGCTGAGGGTCCTGGCGGGCCTCTTGGCGGCGACGCGCAGATCGGGGAAGAGCTCGTAGAGTTCCTCGATCCGGGCCCTCACACCGGATTTGCGGATGTAGGCGCCCATCTCGAGGTTCTCGACGACCGTCAGCGACGGGAAGACGTTGGCCACCTGCGGGACATAGGCCATCCCGTGCCGGACCAGCTTGTCCGCGGTCAGCCCGGTGGTGACCTCGCCGCACACCCGGATCTCCCCGCCCGTGGGGCGGATCACCCCGGCGATGGCCTTCATCAGGGTCGATTTGCCGGCCCCGTTGGGGCCCACGATGGCGGTAATGGCACCCGGCCGGGCCTCGAGGCCGATCGACTCGATGATGGGCGGCCCGCCGTAACCCGCGGTGAGGTCATTGATGACCAGATAAGGCTCGTCAGACATCGGCGACATCCACCTGCCCCAAGTAGGCATCCACCACGCTCGCGTCGGCGCGGAGTTGCGACATCGACCCGCTGGCAATATTGGCGCCGAGGGCCATGACTATGACGTGGTCGCAGAGGCTTTCCAGGAATGGCAGGTTGTGCTCCACCATCAAGACCGTGACACCGCTGCTCGCCATGTCCCGGATGAGTTCCGCCATCCGCTCGCGCAGCACCGGGTTGACCCCCGCCTGCGGCTCGTCCAGGAGCACCAGCCGCGGGCCGGCCGCCGCGAGCCGGGCGAATTCGAGCAGCCGCTTCTGGCCGCCGCTCAGGTTCCCGGCCGGCTCGTTCTTCAGCTTCAGCAGGCCCACCTCGTCGAGCAGTTCACGGGCCTGCACCCGGTCCCGCTCTTCTGCCCCGCGGAGCCGCCGGGGGGTCAGCAGGCCGCGCCACACTGTTTCCCGGCCCTCGATCGGCATGGCCAGGAGCATGTTCTCCATGACCGTCAGGCCCGGCCATTCGCGCGGGGTCTGGAAGCTGCGCATCAGTCCCAGCCGGCTGATGGCGTGCGGGGACCGTCCCTCTATCCGCTGCCCGTCGAACACGATGGTTCCGGCGTCGGGCGCCACGAAGCCGGAGATCAGGTTGATCATGGTGCTCTTGCCGGCCCCGTTCGGGCCGATGAGCCCGGTCAGCGAGCCGGCCTCGACCGTGAGGGTGGCATCATCCACCGCCTTGACCCCGCCGTATGACTTGGTCACGTGGCTCACTTCCAGCCCGGCCGGGCTGGCCTTGTAGCCGGCGGAGGCCGGCGTGCGGACGGTGAGCCGGGCGCCGGCCCGCGGGGCGGCCGCCGCGGCCGGCGCGGCCGCCGGGTCCGCCTCGGCCGGGCGCCCGGGTGCCTGCTGGGTGCCGGCGGTCACCGGGCCGGGGCCGGCCGCCGGCGCCGCCGGGGCAGCAGCCGGCGCCGCGGCCGCCGGCCGCGGCCGCGGCCACGGCAGGCGGAGGTCGGATGCGGTCGTGGCCAGCACGGCCCGCAGCCCCGGGCGCCCGCTCGCCTCACCGGGCAGCAGGTCCAGGTCGCGCCGCTCGGGGAGCACGCCCTGCGGCCGCCACCAGAGGATCGCGATGATCAGCAGGCCGATCAGGACCAGCCGGATCGCGTCGCCGCTGGAGGCGTTGTTGCCGATCTGCGGCACGTACCGGGTGATCTCCTGCACCCCGACCTCGACGAAGAACGTGCCGATGATGGCGCCGACGGCATTGCCGGTGCCGCCGATGAACAGCGCGGCATAGATCAGGAAGGTCTCCTGCGGCGTCCACCCGTAGGGGTTGAAGGCGGTGATGTACGCGGCCAGCAGCGCGCCGCCCAGCCCCGCCACGCAGCCGCCCAGCACGTAGGCCTTGAGCTTGAGCAGGTAGACGTTCCGGCCGAACGCGGCCGACGCGGTGTCGTCCTCGCGGACCGACTTGACGGCCCGCCCGAAGGGCGCCTTGAACAGCCACTGGTGCACCACGAACGTGATGACCAGGGCGATGATGCAGATGGCCAGGAAGTAACCGCCATCCGGCCCGAAGGGGGCCACGGTGGACAGTGGCTGCGGCATCCCGAAGAGCCCCTCATAGCCATCGAACAGCGGCGTGTACTGCCCGATGACGAGCGCCAGGATCAGCGCGAAGGCGAGCGTGGTGATGCCGAAGTAGTCGTCGCGCAGCTTCCGCAGCGCCACCGCGCCGACCACGGCCGACGCCGCCCCGGACACCACGATCGCGGCGACCACGCCGACCAGGAAAGGCGCGTTCAGGCCGAGGATGTAGCCGCTGGGCGGTGGAGACGTGTTCGGCGGCAGGGTGAGGACCGAGTAGACATAGGCCCCGATCGCGACGAAGGCGAACAGCGCGATGTCGAACTCGCCCGCCCATCCCCACCGGATGTTCAGCGCGAGGGACACGATCGAGAAGATGACCCCGGTGGTCGCGAGCCCGATGAGGTACTGGCTCATGCCGTCGCTCCCGCCGCGCCGGCCGCCCGCGGGGCGGCGAAGATTCCGTTGGGCCGCAGCAGCAGGGTGAGGATGAGCAGGCCGAAGGCCACGACCTCCTTGTAGGAAGCCGGGATGTACAGGGCGCTGACCTCCATGGCCAGGCCGATGACCAGGGCGCCGGCCATCGCCCCGTAGGGCCGCCCGATCCCGCCGAGGATCGCGGCCGCGAAAATCACCAGCAGGTAGCCCTGCCCCAGCGTGGGCGTGAGCGTCCCCGAGCTGATGCCCAGCAGGAAGCCCGCGAAGCCGGCGATGAGGCCGTCCATGAGCCAGGTGAGCCGGATGATCCGCTCGCTGTTGATGCCGGTGACCCGGGCCAGTTCCCGGCTGTCGGCCACGGCCCGCTGGGCCTTGCCGAACTTCGTGTACTTCAGCAGGAGGTGCACGGCCAGCATGACCACCACCGCGGCCGCAATGGTGAACAGGTTCATCCCGGTGAGCAGGAACGGCCCGATATGGTGCGGGGCGCTGGCGGGCAGTCGGTAGGCCAGGCTGTTGCCGGTGAAGAACAGCAGGATGATGTTCTGGATAATGAGGCTGGCGGCGATCGTGAGGATGAACAGGATCAGCAGCTTGGGCCTGCGCCGCGCGAACGGCTGCAGGAGGAGCGCATTCATTGCGAAGGCAACGGCTCCGCCGGCTGCCACCGCAGCCAGGGCCGCGAGATAGATATTGGAACTATGCTCGTTGACGACATAGGCGGCATAGGCGCCGGCCGTGAGAATCTCCCCGTGGGCGAAGTTCGGAATGCGCGCCACGCTCATCTGGAGTGATAGGGGAACGGTTGCCAGCGCGAGAATCGCCGCGGTGACCAGGCCGAATCCGATTCCGAGCATAAAATTACTCATTATGCCTTCTCTGACCTTGACTGGGGACGTCGGGAAACCCGTTCGGCGGCCGGGGGGCGTGGGGGCCGCCGGGCACGCGTCATCCAGCGGTGTGCGGGCACGCCCGGCCGCAGTGACGTCGTGCGGGGTACCGGCGACCCGGTGGGAGCGGTCGATGCGAGCCGGCGGCACGAGGCCTGCGTGCTGCGTGGTCGCGACCGTGAACGGCGCAGAGCGCCTGGGCGGATGGCTGGGCAGGTGTTAGCTCATGGCCACCGGGGTTCAGGGGGCCTGCCCTGGGCCTGGTGGCTTATCCGGAGTTAACGGATGATCGGCGGGGCACGGTGGAGTTGTCAGGCGGAGGCTGTCGGGTGCGTGGCATGTGGATCCCCTCCCGCAGCGGGCCGGGAAAGCCGGTCCTTGTCCCTGTCGGGCCTGGTGGGAAGCCGTGTCAAGGCCACCGGAAGGCCCGAAATGTGGTAACGCGTCCGAAACGTTGGTCCAGAACGTATACCGCAGTATGCACTGCGTCAAGGGTGGTCCCGGGCTGCTCTGATACGGGCGATGGTCCCGCTGCCGCGCATGGGTTGCGTTACATCCGGATTCCGGCGCTGTTACGCCCGTCGTGCTGGCCGCCGGGCGTAACAGCGCCGGGCGCCGGTGCGGGGCCGGCCGGGCGGCAGTCCTGACGCGCAGCAGGTTGACGGGTGTCAGGCGGCATGCTACGAGGGAGCCCTGCTCTCAGACACCTCATCGCCTATCATCAGGCCATGATCGGCTGGGGCTGGTAATAGCCGGGCAGGAGCAGGCAGAAGCGTGCGGGAAGGACGGCCCCGAAGTGCCATCGCTTTACCAACAGTTGCTGGAGGAAGTCCTCGAGGGCGACCTGCGGCCGGGGGAGATCCTGGTTGAGTCCTCTCTCGGCAAGCGCTTCGGGGTGAGCCGGACCCCGATCCGCGAGGCCTTGCGCATGCTCGAGCAGGACGGCGTGCTGGAGCGGGTGAACCGGGGCATGCGGGTCCGGCAGACCAGCCCGGAAGAGGTGCTCGAGATCTACGGCGTGCGCACGATCCTGGAAGCGGCGGCGGCCCGGGACGCGGCGACCCGGCGGACCGAGTACGACCTGGTTACCCTGGACCGGATCCTGCGGAGCATGGCGGACGCGCGCACCGCCACCCCCCAGGAGATGGCGGCGATCAACCGGTCGTTCCACCGGGCTATCTGGCAGGCGGCCAAGAACCGCACGCTCACCGACCTGCTCGAGCGGCTCGCAGTCCACCTGCGCCGGTATCCGGCCACCACCTATATCCGGTCCGGGCGGTGGGATGAAGCGCTGGAGGAGCACCGGCTGCTGCTGGAGGCAATCCGGCAAGGTGACCCGAATGCGGCCGCGGAGGTGGCGGAAAAGCACATGTGGGCGTCACGGGATGTGCGCCTGGACATGATCCGCGAGGCGCCCGACGAGACGGACCATCACTAGCGAACCAGCGCTTCTTGACACCCCGGTAGCCGCCTCCTACTGTGCTGTGTACAACGGTATGCAATCAAATACTTCGAGGTACACACATGGGCCGTCGCGGTGCTGACGTCATCGTTGACTATCTTGTCCAGCAGCGGGTTCCCTACCTGGTTGGCGTGTGCGGCCACGGGATTCTGGGGCTCCTGGATGCCGCCTACGACCGCCGTGACGAGATCCGGACCATCTCCGCGCACGATGAGCGGGTGGCCGGGTTCATCGCGGATGCGTACTACCGGGTCGCGGGCCAGCCGATCGCCACCTACACCTCCTGCGGCCCGGGCTCGGTCAATATCGTCATGGCCATCGCCGGGGCGATGTTCGATTCCTCGGCCATGCTCGCGATCACCGGGAACGTGCCCACCTCTCAATTCAACCGGGGCCCGTTCCAGGAATCCGGGAAGTACTTCCAGGGCGACTTCCCCAGCGTGATCCGCAGCTACGTCAAGCGCAGCTTCCAGGCGGTCCGGCCGGAGATGCTGCCGCTGATGCTCAACCAGGCGTTCGCCCTGATGACGTCCGGCCGGCCGGGCCCGGTGAACCTGGACGTCCCGCTCAATGTCTTCGTCGAGGACGTGGGCGAGGAGGCGGCCATCCCGCTGTGGCGGCCGGAAGCGGTGACGGCGCCCGCACCATCCGCCGACACCCTGCGCCAGGTGGCGGAGTTGCTCGGGGAGGCCGAGCGGCCGGTCATCGTGGCCGGTAACGGCGCGCAGGCCCCGCGGGCCCGGGCGCTGGTGCGGCAGCTCGCCGCGGCCCTGCACATCCCGGTGGTCACCACGCCGCTGGGCAAGGGCGTGCTGGACGAGCGGGACGACCTGTGCCTCGGGCCGACCGGCCGCAACGGCACCTATGCGGCGAACCAGGCGGCCCGGACGGCCGACGTCATCCTGGCCCTCGGCACCCGCTTCGACGACCGGTTCAACGAGTTCCTGGATCCCGGGCGTGACCTTCAGCATCCCTCCGGCCCGGCTGATCCACGTGGATATCGATCCCGGGGAGTTCGGCCGCAACTACCCCCCGACGCTGGCGGTGATCGCGGACACCGCGGAACTGGCCGCCGGGCTGCTCGCCATGATCGCCGCGGACCCGGTGCCCGCCGGGCGCCGGGGCTGGCTGGCCGAGACGGTCGCCTGGAAGCGCCAGTGGGAGGCCGACATGGCGCCCAGGCAGGCCGATCCGGCGGTGCCCATCCGTCCCGACCGGCTGGTCGCCGAACTCCAGCGGGTCCTGCCCGACGACGCGAACGTGCTCGCTGACGTCGGCATTCACCACAACTGGCTGCTCCAGCAGCTGTCCGTGCCACCGCGTGGCCGCCTGCTGCAGGCCTGGGGATTCGCCTCCATGGGGTTCGGGGTCGGCGGGGTGATCGGGGCCAAGCTGGCCGCGCCGGACCGCCCGGCGCTGACCGTCTGCGGCGACGGGTGCTTCCTGATGCACGCGAACGCGGTGGCCACGGCGGTCGAGCACGACGTGCCTGCGGTCTGGGTGGTCTGGAATAACACCGGCTACGGCTCGATCCGGGGCCAGCAGGCCACGTTCTTCGGTGCCGACCGTGAGATCGCCACCCGGTTCCGCCACGACGCGACCGGTGAGCTCTACAGCACGGACATCTCCGCCATCGGCCGGGCCATGGGCGCCGAGGGTGCGCGGATCGACAGTCCCGATGAGATCGCCGACGCGGTGGAGGCGGCCATCAAGTCGGAGCGGCCGACCGTCCTGGACGTGCGGGTCGATGCGTCCGTGGCCGCACCCGGCACGGGCAGCTGGGATCTGCCGCCCCTGCCCGGACCGGAGCCGGACTATGGCTGGTAGCCCGGCCGCCCGGCTGCTGCCCTGGGTCGGCGGCCAGTACGTGGCCGCCGGTGCGTTCACCGACCTGGTCGAGCCGTGGCGTGGCCGGGTGGTGGCGCAGGTCGGCGTGGCGGACCCGGGAATCGTCGCGGACGCGCTGGCCGCCGCCGCCCAGGCGCAGCCGCTGATGGCGGCGATGCCGGTGCACGAGCGGGCCCGGCTGCTGCGCGCGGCCGCCGACCTGGTGGCGGCCCGGGCCGGCGAGCTGGCCCGGGAGATCACCGCGGCGACCGGGAAGGTGATCACGCACACCCGGCGGGAAGCCTCGCGGGTGCCCTGGACGCTGCGCGCGGCCGCCTCCGCCGCCGAGGCCCTGCAGCCCCCCAGCCCCCCGCCGGATGCCATGCCGGGGGGTGCCGGCGTCATCGCGGTGATCACCCGGCGCCCGGTAGGTACGGTCGCGGCGATCACGCCGTTCAACGCGCCGCTCAACCTGGTGGCGCACAAGGTCGCGCCGGCCCTCGCGGCCGGCAACTGCGTCGTGGTCAAGCCCGCCCCGCAGGCGCCCGCGCCGGCCCTGCGGCTGGCCGAGATCCTCACCGCGGCGGGCTTCCCGCCGGGCGCGGTCAACGTGGTTCCCGGCGGCCGGGAGACCGGCGCGGCGCTGCTCGCCGACCCGCGGGTTGACCTGGTCAGCTTCACCGGGGGGACGGAGGCCGGCCGGGCCATCCGGTCTGCCGCGGGCCTCCGGCCGGTACTCCTGGAACTGGGTGGTAACTCGGCCAACCTGCTCTGCCCCGATGCCGATCTCGAGCTGGCCCTGCGGGAATGCGTGACCGGCGGGTTCTCGAATAACGGGCAGAGCTGCAACTCCGTCCAGCGCATCCTGGTGCAGCGGGAGGCGGCCGGTGACTTCACCGAGGCGCTGGCCGCCCGGGCGGCCGGGCTGCGCCTGGGGGACCCGATGGACGACAGCACCGACGTCGGGCCGCTGATCGCCGAGTCCGCGGCCATCCGGGTGGCAGCGGCCATCGAGGAGGCCGTGGCCAAGGGGGCCACGCTGCACACCGGCGGCACCCGGGACGGGGCCGTCATCGCGCCGACGGTCTTGTCCGGGGTGGCGCACGACCGGTCGCTGTACTGCGCCGAGGTCTTCGCCCCGGTGGTCCTGGTGGAGGCCTATGACGACCTCGGCGAGGCCATCGAGGCCGCCAACAGCACGCCATTCGCGCTGCAGGCGGCGGTCTTCACCGGATCGCTGGACACCGCGGCACGCTGCTACGCCGAACTGCGCGCGGGCAGCGTCATCGTGAACCGGTCGTCCAATTTCCGGCTCGACCAGCTTCCCTACGGGGGCCTCGGGGAATCGGGTGTCGGCCGGGAAGGGCCGCTGTACGCGGCGGAAGCCATGAGCTACCTGAAGTCCATGGTCGTCGTGCCGGGCGGCGGGTGACCATGGCCGGGCCGGATGTGGCCAGGCCGGACCGGGCCGGGCCGGCCCTGGCCACGGCCGGGCTGGCCACCATGCTCGCGGAGTTTGCGCACGGCCTGCGGCGGGAGGCGGTCGGAGCACCGGCGGCCGCTCATGCCGGGATGCTGATCCTGGACGCCGTCGGCTGCGCCCTGGCGGGCTGGGCAGCCGAGGAGACCCCCCAGGTGCTGCGCGCAGCGCGCGCCCTCGGCGGGGCCGGGGACTCGACCATCCTTGGCGCTGCCGCGCCCGCCTCCCCGATCGGGTCCGTGCTGGCGAACGCCTACCTCACCACGGCCGTCACCGCGTGTGATGTCTACACGCCCGCTCATTGCCACCTGACGCCGGAGGTCGTTCCCGCCGCGCTCGCCATCGCCGAGCTCGAGCATGCCCCGGGAGCGGCACTGCTGACGGCAGTCACGGCCGGCCTGGAGACCGCGGCCCGGCTGCTGCGGGCCATCGATTACGCGGAGTTCCGGCGGCGGGGCTGGCACTCGCCCGGCATCATCGGGCCCGCCGGGGCGGCGGTCGCGGCCGGGCTGCTGCTCGGCCTGGACGCGGCCGGGCTCCGGACGGCGATGAGCCTGGCCATGAGCCAGGCCGCCGGGACTTTCGCGGCGTGGCCCACCACGGCGGTGAAGTTCCACCAGGCCCGGGGGGCCATGGCGGGCCTGCTCAGCGCCCGCCTGGCCGCCGATGGCTTCCGCGCGGGAGCCGAGCCTTTCGAGGCCGCCGACGGTGGCCTGTTCAGCAGCTACTCGCCCGGCGACCCGGCGGCAGCAGTGGCCGGTCTCGGCGCCGCCTGGGAGCTGGAACAGGTATCGGTCCGGCTGTGGCCCGGTGCGACGCCGGTCCAGGCGCTGCTCACCGCGCTGCTGGGCCGCGGGCAGCCACTGCCCGCGGTGGCCGAGGTGGCGGCCGTGGAGATCAGGGTCCCGCCCGCGACCTACGAGGCCCACCGCGCCCTGGCCCACCCGGCGGGCTGCTTCGAGGCGCTGCTGTCCTTCCATTACGTCGCGGCGGCCACGATCGCGCACGGCCGGTTCGGCATCGACCTGGCCGGGCCATCCTGCCTCGGCGACGCCGGCCTGGCCGCGTTCATCGACGAGCGGGTGGCGCTCCGGGCCGACCCCGCGGTCCCCCGCGGCGGCGTGCGGCTGAGCATCACCACCAGCGGCGGCGTAACGCACGATATTTGCTCGGACCATGCGCTGGGCACGCCGCAGCACCCAGCGTCCCGGGCGCAGGTCGAGGAGAAATTCGCGGGCAACGCCGCGGCCAGGCTCGGCCCGGCGCGCGCCGGGGAGCTTCTCGCCGGGTTCAGCCGGCTGGACGAGGTGCCCGACTGCGCCCCGCTCATCGCGCTCACCCGGCAGCGCGGCCCGGCGGGGGAGTGAGCGCGCCGCCGTTCCGCTGGCCCGCTCCTCGGGTCCGCTACGCGCGTTTGGCGACGAGCGCGCCCTGCCGGACCGCATGATCAGCAGACCCTGATCACGCAAGATCCCCGGCGCTCGCCCGGCCGTCCCCATGGATGCCCCGTAGATCTGGCTGTACGTCTTGATCGACGGCACGCGGCCGGTCAGCTCGCCGCGCTGAACCTGCGCGCACAGCTCGCCTCCAGGAAGGCTTGACTGATAATGAATCTGTATCATACTGATATCAGTTTATTAACCGAGGGAGTCCTCCGATGGCGGTGCAAAGCCGGGAACGGGCCAAGGCCAGCGCGCCGGCGTTGACCGTCGAGGGCCTGGGCAAGACATTCGGCGGCAAGGTCGCGTTCGCCGATGTGAGTTTCGAGATCGGGCACGGCGAGGTGTTCGGGTTCCTTGGGCCGAACGGCGCCGGCAAAACCACGGCCGTGCGGACGCTCGGCACGCTGATCGCGCCGACGTCCGGCTCGGCGGTCGTCGCCGGGCTGCCGCTGACCCCCGCGAACGGCGGCGAGATCAGGCGCCGGATCGCGATCGTGCCGGAGTCGCCCGGCCTGTACCAGCGGCTGAGCGTGCGGGAGAACCTGGAGTGCTTCGCCGACCTGTACGGGACGGCCAGCCCGCGCGGGCGCATCGCCCGCGCGCTGGCGGCGGTGGACCTGGCGGACCGGGCCGAGGACCCGTGCGGCGCCCTGTCCAAGGGCCTGCGCCAGCGGGTCGCGCTGGCCAGGGCACTGCTCAGCGACCCGGTCGTGCTGTTCCTCGACGAGCCCACCTCCGGCCTGGACCCGGTCGCGACGCGCGAGGTGCTCGCGCTCATTGAGACTTTCCGCCGCGACGGGGTGACGATCTTCCTCACCACGCACCGGCTCGACGAGGCCGAACGGCTCTGTGACCGGGTCGCCATCCTGAACACGACGCTGCGCATGATCGGGCGGCCCGCGGACCTGCACGACCGGCTGTTCACCAAGACGCTCGTCGTGACGGTCGCGGCGCCGCTGCCGGCCCCGGGTGCCGTGTTCACCGGGGTGGCCGGCGTGGAGGGCTTCTCGGCCGGGGAGGGCGGCAGCTACGTGCTGAGCGTCTCCGACCTTGCGGTGGCCGCCCCGGCGGTCACCCGGGCGCTGGTGTCGGCCGGCGCCGACGTGCTGTCGATCGGCGAGTCCCGGCACTCGCTGGAAGACGTCTACCTGGAGCTGATCGACGACCCGGCGGAAGGCCCGGCGGAAGGCCCGGCGGAAGGAGAGCACTCATGAGCATGCGGCGAGTACGGGCGATCTTCCGCAAGGAGATGCGGGAGTTCCGCAGAAACAAGCAGGTCATCTCCACGATGGTGGTCAGTCCGATCGGTTTCCTGGTCTTTCCGGTGATCTTCCTCTTCTCGGTCACGCCCTCGGACGTGAGCGTGCTGTACAGCTATCCGGTCCAGCTGTTCTCGCTGGCCGCGGCGGCGGTAGTGCCGGCCGTGGTGGGTGCGTACTCGATCACGGGCGAACGCGAGCAGGGCACGCTCGAGCCGGTGCTCGGCACGCCGATCCGTACCCGGGAATTCATGCTCGGCAAGGCCCTGGCCGTGTTCGTCCCGGCGGCCTCGTGGTCCTATCTGCTCTTCGGCGTCCTCGACGGCCTGGTCTGGCTGTTCAAGCCCGCGGCCGTGTCCGCCGTGGCGCTGCGCCCGTCCATCCTGCTGGCCCAGCTCATCTTCACCCCGCTGCTGGTGTGCATGGCCGTGTGGGGGAGCATGACGATCTCCGCGCGGGCCAGGGACGTCCGGGTCGCCCAGCAGCTCGCCGTGCTGGTCAACCTCCCGGTCGTCGCCGTACTGATCTTGATGGGGGTGCACGTCATCCAGTTCACGGCACCGGTCACCATCGCGCTGGGGGCGGCGCTTGCAGTGCTGGACGTGGCCGGGTGGCCGCTGGCGTCGAAGGCGTTCAACCGGGAACGGCTGGTGCTGGGCACTCGGTAAGACGTCGCCGTGCTGCTCCCCGGCTCGTCAGCGTGCGGGACTGGCCGGCGGTGACGGGTCAGCGGGCGCCCCGGCTCCAGGCGTCCGTGCTCGTGTTGCAACCCGCCAGCCGGGCCGCGGCGCTGGTCACGACCTGGTCCGAGGAGAGCCCGGGGCAGTTGTCCTTCGTGGCCAGCAGGCTCAGCGTGAGCACGCCCAGCACGCCGGCGACCACGACGCAGATCAGGACCCTCCGCCGGGCCGACCAGGTGGTGATGACCTCGGTGGCCGGCATGGCCTGGCCCGACGCCCGCCGGGCGAAGGCCGCGAACGCCGATTTCAGCCGGGGATCGGCCGCCTGGAGAACCTGCTCGATCTGGTCCAGAATCCGTTGCTGGCGGGCGGGCAGGTTCATCCGCTTCTCCGGGTACGGCCGCAGTAATCCTGCTCGCAGGTTAGCCGGCGCCCCGCGCCACCAGGGTCCCCGGCCATTTCCGGCCCGCAGGCGGAGCCCGCCCCTGCACCAGGCCACCGGGCGGGATTTACCCGGGCAGGCGGGCGGCCAGCCGGGCGGGGGCGACGGCCCGATACGCGTCCCGGCACAGCTCGGCGATCTCGGCCCAGTCGGTGCCGCGGTCCAGCCGGACGCCGATCCAGCCCCGGCCGCCCACGTAGGGCGGCCGGAAGAACCGGCCGGGCTCCGACGCGGTGAGCTCGTCCTGCGCCCCCGGTGGTCCCGCGCACCACAGGTGCGGGAAGTCATGGTCGTGATGGCCCCGGGCCCACAGCGTGACGAACGCCTTCCTGTCCCGGACGAACCAGGTCGGCGCACCATGGCTGGGACGCTCGGTTACCTCGGGCAGCGCTGCGCAGATCGCCCTTACCCGCGCGGCCGGATCGGCAGTCATGCGGCTTCCCTACCCGGCCGGCACGGCTGGAGGCAAATTTTTCTGCTACTATAATTTTCTAGCAACTGTAAGTATGCTGCTCTTGCCGTGCACCCCCGCAGGGAGTTCCCCGTGAGTGATATCCGCATCGTGCGTGATTACCCCCATCCGCCCGCGAAGGTGTGGCGGGCGCTGACCGACCCGGACCTCATCCCGCGGTGGACCGCGACCGGCGCGGGCGGCCGGACGGAGGGATTCACCCCCACCGTGGGCACGAAGTTCCGGTTCATAGCGAAGCCGAAGCCCGGCTGGAACGGCGTGGTTGACTGCGAGGTGCTCGAGGTGAGCGAGCCGTCGCTGCTGCGCTATTCGTGGGCCGGCGGCGACGGCGGCGGTGACCTCACCGAGGTCGTGTACCGGGTCGAGCCCCAGGCCGGCGGCACGCGCTTCACCTACGAGCACACCGGCTTCACCGGCGCCAGCGGGCTGTTCATGGCCAAGCTGCTGGGCCGGGTCCGGCGGACGATGCTGAGCGTGGGCCTGCCCGCGGTGCTGGACGATCTCGATGACGGCGCCGCGCCCCGCCCGGCCAGCACCGGCAAGCCCGAGTCCCTGGGCTGAGGCGGACCAGCCGCGGGACAATGCCCGGATGGGTACGGTCATCGCCTTTCATGCCCATCCCGACGACGAGGTGCTGCTGACCGGCGGCACGCTGGCCCGGCTGGCGGCCGAGGGCAGCCGGGTCATCATCGCCGTCGCGACCGACGGGATCGTGGGGCCAGCCGCCGGCGCGGCGGGGCAGGCCCGGCTGTCTGAGCTGCGCGCGAGCGCGGCGGTGCTGGGCGCGGCCCGGGTCGTCCATCTGGGCTATGCCGACAGCGGCCACGGCCCGGTCCTGTACCCCGATCCGCCGGGACGGGTGCGGTTCGCCCGGGCGGACCTGGAGGAAGCCGCCGGGAAGCTCGCCGCGCTGATCCGGGCGGAGGGTGCTGACCTGCTGCTCAGCTACGACCCGCACGGCGGTTACGGCCACCGCGACCACGTCCGGGTGCACCAGGTCGCTGCCCGCGCCGCCCGGCTGGCGGGCGGCGTCCGGGTCCTGGAGGCGACGCTGCCGCGTGAGATGGTCGCCGGGCTGGCGGCCGTGACGCTGCCGCTCAGGCTGGTAGCCCGATTCGACCTGGGCGACATCCGCACCTGCTTCGTCCCCCGGTCGGCCATCACCCGCCGGGTCGATGTGCGCCGCTATGCGGCCCAGAAGCGGGCGGCCCTCGCGGCGCACCAGTCCCAGCTCGGCAACGGCCGGGCCGGGCTCCTGTTCCGGCTGCTGGCCGGGCTGCCGCTCCCGGTGTTCCGGCTGCTGTGCGGACGCGAATGGTTTACCGACCCCGGCAATTCCGGCCCGGGGAAGGCGAGTAGCCGATAAGGGCGGCGACATGTACCTGCCCGGCGAGTTCCGCCTCGTTCCCGGTCGCGTCGCCGGCCCCGATCGCGGTGCGGATGTGATCGGCGAATGCGGACCGCTCAGCGGGAGCGCGGCTAGCCCGTTCCGCTCTCAGCGTCACGGCGGGCAGCTCAGTATCCGGCCGCGCAGGTTGTAGGGGATGGTGGCCCGGGAGCCGGGTGCCTCAGCGGCTGCTGGCCGGCTTCGGCGGGAGGCCAGAGGCGAACTCGACGCCGCGCTGGACCCACCGGGCCAGTTCATCGTCGGCCGCGAAGCCGGCCGGGTCGACGCGGACGAAGGCGGCCATGGTCCGCCCGGCAAACTCCATGGGCCGCACATGAGGCTCGCGGAGAGCCTGATCGCGGCCTTCCGCGCCGACCCGGACCATCAGCGCCGGCCCGGTGATGCCGCAGCACAGATTGCCGTTGACCAGGAACGACAAGCCGCCCACCATCTTCTTCTCCACCACGTCGTCCCGGCTGGACAGCATGGCCCGCACCCGCCCGGCCGCCTTCTGGTCATAGCTCACCGGCCCGGTGCCCCCGTCCCGTCATCGCCGCCCGCGGCGTTCGCTCCCATGAGGCCAGCCTGGCATCCCCGCGCTGGCCGGCCAGGCCGGCCGGGCCCGCCGGGCCGGCCGGGCCGGCCACTATGGCCGCGCGCCACGCAGGTTTCCGGCGCATGCCTCCCGCCGGATACCCGGGATTCACCGTCGCGCTGCCTGGCGAGCCAACAATGGAGGAGCCGATCGCGGGAATACCCGCAGACGTCTCGTCCACCGGAGAGCCCAGCGACCGTGGTACAGATCTCTGCTCATGCTGACCACCGGGAAGAGGCGGGACCGGTCACCTGCCAGACGTACACGGCGATGCTGGCCAGCGGGGCCGAGTACGCCGAGTTCGACATCCGCCGGACCGCCGACGGCGTCCTCGTGGCCTACCACGATGCCCGCGCCGGGCGGGATGGCCCGCTGGTCTCGGGTCTGGAGTACCCGGCCCTCTGTGACCGGCTGGGCTATGCCGTTCCCCGGGTGGACGAGGTCATGGCGGTCCTGGCCGGCCGCCTGGCCGGGCACCTCGACCTGAAGGAGCCCGGCTACGAGAAGGAAGTGACCGGGCTGGCCTCCTCGATCCTGGGCGCCGGCAACTACGTCATCACCACCCTGGAAGACGTCTCGGTCGCCGCGATCAAGCGGGCGTCCCCGCAGACCCGGACCGCGCTCTCGCTGGGGCGCAGCCTGAAGGGCGTGCCACGGCACCGCTGGGCCGCGGTGCGGCACAGCGAATTGTTCCCGCTGCCCCGGATCCGCGCCTGCGGCGCTGACGCGGTGGCCGTCAACTACCGGCTGGCCCGGCTGGGCGTGACGAGGGCGTGTCACCGGCACGGTGTCGGCGTCATGGTGTGGACCGTCGACGCGGGCCCGCTGATCGACCAGTTCCTGGCCGACCCGCGGATCGATGTCCTCATCACCAACCGCCCGCGGCACGCCGCCCGCCGCCGGGCCGGGCTGGGCGCCGGGCCGGCGGCCGGGCGGGGGGTTGCGGGGCGTCAGGGCCTCACGGCCGGGCGCCGCGAGGTGGCGGGTACGGCAAGCCCACCATCCCGGCCAGCTCGCTGAGGGTGATCTCGAACATGGGGGCGGGGTTGTCCAGGGCGAAGTGCAGGTGGCCGAACACCTCCAGGGTGACCGTCCCGTACAGCCGCACCCAGCAGCGCAGGAACGTGAGGCCGGCGCTGAGCGGCAGGTCCACGCCCAGCGCGTCGCGGTAGCGGGCCAGCTGATCCCGCAGGACCGGGTCGATCTCGTCGTCGGCCGGCACCGGGAACGGCTGCTTGTGCCACAGCTCGTAGAAGAGCGAGAAGAACACCCCGCTGAACCTGGCCGCGCACTCGGTGACCGCGTCGTCGTGCGTGGCTTCCAGGGTGGGCAACGGCGTCCCGAAGAGCAGGCCAAACTCGGCCTGGTGGCCCAGGGCCCAGCGGCGGAACTCCCGGCAGGCGGCGACCATCTTCCCGGTCATGCCGTCACCGGCGGCCTCGTCGATGGCCCGGGCGATGTCGGCGCCCAGCTCGGTGAAGATATCGCCGACCACGTGCCGCAGCAGGTCCTCGTGGCTGCCGAAGTACCGGTACAGGGCCGGCGCCGTCATGCCGATCTCCCGGGCGATGGCCCGCAGGGTCACCGCCCCGGGGCCCTGCTCGATGAGGATCCGGCGGGCCGCCTGCTTGATCTCGGCCGAGGTCTCGGCCCGCACCCGATCGCGCCTGCTGAGCGTCTCGGTCACCGCGCCCTCCCGCAGGTTGCCATCAGGTAAACAGCCTTGACAGTCGTAAACAGTGTATGCAAGCTTAACGACGTTAGCTGTTTACAGTGTTAGCGAATCTGGCTGACCGTCCGAGTCTAGGCCGGGGAGGGCCCGATGTTCGAGTCTTGGGGACGGCTGATCTACCGGCGGCGGCGCCTGGTGCTGGCCGTCGCGGCCCTCCTGGTGGTGGCGGCGGCCGTGTGGGGCACCGGCGTGTTCGGGGCGCTCCAGTCCGGCGGCGGCTTCACCGCCCCCGGCAGTCCCAGCCAGCAGGAGAGCGACCTGGCCGCGCAGGCGTTCGGGCGGGACGCTGCCGATGTCGTGGTGCTGTACTCCAGCCCGGCGCTGACCGTGCGCGACTCAGCGTTCCGTGCCGCGGTGACGTCCACCCTGGCCGCGCTGCCGAGGGACCGGGTGCTCTCCGCCGCTGACTACTGGACCACCCGGTCACCCCAGTTCACCGGCTCGGCCGGGCACGCCGCCTACGCCGTGCTGGAACTGGCCGGCGGCACGGACTCGGCCCGGATCAAGACCTACGACGCGGTGCGCGGCCGGCTGGCCGCACCCGGGCTGCGCACCCAGGTCGGCGGGCAGATCCCGACCGAGGCGGCGATCAACCAGGAGGTCACCTCCGACATCGGCCGGGCCGAGGGCATCTCCATGCCGGTGCTGCTCCTCCTGCTGCTGGTCATCTTCGGCAGCCTGACCGCGGCCAGCCTGCCGCTGGCCATCGGCGGCCTGGGCATCCTGGGCTCGTTCGCGGCGCTGCGACTGCTGACCCTGGTCACCGATGTCTCCATCTACTCGGTCAACATCACCACCATCCTCGGCCTCGGCCTGGCCATCGACTACGGGCTGTTCATGGTCAGCCGGTTCCGCGAGGAACTGCACCGGCAGGACACCACGGCCGGCGCGGTGGCCGCCACCGTGGCCACCGCCGGCCGTACCGTCGCGGTTTCCGGGATCACCGTGGCCGTGGCGCTGGCCAGCCTGATGCTGTTCCCGGAGATGTTCCTCCGCTCGATGGGCTACGGCGGGGTGGCCACCGTCTGCGTCGACATGGCGGCCGCGCTCACCGTCATGCCCGCGCTGCTCGCGGTGCTCGGGCCCCGGGTGAACTCGCTGCGGGTGCGCCGCGGCGCCAGCCAGCCGCCCCGGGATGAGCAGGCGGGTGCCTGGTACCGCATCGCGCGCAGCGTCATGCGGCGGCCCGCCGTCTATGCCTGCGTCATCGTGGTCGCCCTGCTCGCGCTGGCGTCCCCGTTCCGGGACATCACCTGGGGCGGCACCGACGCGCGGGCACTGCCCGCGGCCGCGCCGGCCCGGCTGGTGACCGAGGCACTGAACCGGGACTTCCCCGGCAACCCGGCCAGCCCCATCGAGGTCATCGCCCGGCTGCATGGCCCGGTGGCCGGCCCGGCCCGGCGGGCCGCGCTGAGCTCGTACGTCAGCCGCCTGGAGAGGGTCCGGGGGGTCTCCGCCGCGCAGGTGACCGGGGTGCGCGGGGCAGTCGCACGGGTTGATCTTCGTTATGCAGCCAATCCCGATTCGGTCGCGGCCCGGGACATCGTGGCGGCCGTGCGGGCCGTCCCGGTGCCGGCTGGCGGTCACGCCTACGTGGGCGGCGTGACCGCGCAGCTGGTTGACGAGCTGGCCAGCCTGGGCCATACCCTGCCCTGGATGGCGCTGGTCATCTGCCTGGCCACGTTCGTGCTGCTGTTTGCCGCGTTCGGCTCGGTGGTGCTGCCGGTCAAGGCGATCGCCGCCAACGCGCTGTCGCTGACCGCGACGTTCGGCGTGGTCGTCTGGATCTTCCAGGAGGGGCACCTGGCCGGCCTGCTCCGGTTCACCCCGACCGGCACCATCGACCCGTCCATGCCGATCCTGATGCTGGCCATCATCTTCGGGCTGTCCATGGATTACGAGGTGTTCCTGCTGTCCCGGGTCCGGGAGCGCTACGACGCCACCGGGGACAACGCGGCGGCGGTGGCCAGCGGGCTGCAGCGGACCGGCGGCCTGATCACCAGCCTGGCCCTGCTGCTGGTGATCGTGGTCGGAGCCTTCTCCGCGTCCGGCATCACCTTCATCAAGCTGATGGGCGTGGGCATGATCGTCGCGCTGGTGGTGGACGCCACCATCGTCCGGGTGCTGCTGGTGCCCGCGGCCATGCGGCTGCTGGGCCGGGCCAACTGGTGGGCGCCGCGGCCGCTGCGCGGCCTCTACCGCCGGTACGGGATCCGGGAGGGAGACGTGACGCGGCCGGCGGTCGAGCCGGCCCGCACCTGACCGGCGGCTGTCCCGGCCGGCCTCTGCGCGGCCGGCCTCTGCTCAGGCGGCCTCTGCGCGGTCGGCCCGGCCGGCACCTGCCCGCGGCTGCGTTCCCGGCCGGCCTCTGCGCGGCTGGCCGGGTCGGCGCTGCCCCCGCTGCCGTCAGCCCGCGTTGACCGCGAGGACCAGAGGCAGCACGGCGGGCGCGCCCGCCTCCCGGAGCAGCTTCGCCGCCACGGTCATCGTCCAGCCGCTGTCGATCTGGTCGTCGATGACCAGCACCGGGCCGCCGGCCCCGGCCACGGCATCCCGGGCCGGCCCGGCCAGCGCCAGTTCCCGCCAGATGGCCTGCAGCCGCTGCGGGCTGTTGAACTGGCGGGGGCCGGGCCCGGCCCCCGTGTAACCCAGCGAGCCGAGCAGCGGCAGCCGCCCGATCGCGGCGATCCGGCCGCCCAGGCTGGTGATGAGCCGCGGCCGGGTCCGGCTGGGCAGCGTCACCACGCCGGCCGGCCGCTGCGGCCAGTCCCATGCCGCGAGCACCGCCACCAGGGCCTTCACCAGGTCCTCGGGGACCTCGCCGTCCGGCGCCGGGCCGCCGGGACCGTCGCGGTCCAGCAGCGTGCGCAGCCGCGGGCCCCAGCCGAGCCCGGTCAGCCGGCCGAGGGCGCGCCCCGGATCGGCGGCCAGGCTGGCCGGGATCTTGCCGGACACGTCCACGCCCAGCTGGGCCATGCCGGTCGGCCACATCCGGCGCGGCGGCACGTCCAGGCCGGGACGCAGCAGCCGGGCCTGCGCCGCCGCCATGCCCGCCGCGGAGACCTCGGCAGGCCAGGGCTTCCCGGTGCAGTTGTCGCACCGGCCGCACGGCTCCGCCCCCGGGTCGTCCAGCTGCTGGCGGAGGTACTCCATCCGGCACTGCGCGGTGCTGGCGTAATCCAGCATCGCCTGCTGCTCCCGGGTACGCTCCGCCGCCACCCGGGCATAACGGTCCGCGTCGTAGGCCCACGCCGCGCCGGTCGCCGCCCAGCCGCCGGTGACCTTCCGGACCGCCCCGTCGGCGTCCAGCACCTTGAGCATCATCTCCAGCCGGGCCCGGCTCAGGTCCACCCGGGCCTCCAGGGCGGCGGAGGACAGCGGCCGCCCGGCCTCCTCCAGGGCGGCCAGCGTGGACCGGACCACCGGCTCGGGCGGGAAGGCCAGCGACGCGAAGTAGGCCCAGATGTCGCGGTCCTCCGCCCCCGGGAGCAGGACCACCTCGGCCCGCGGCACCGCCCGCCCGGCCCGGCCGATCTGCTGGTAGTAGGCGACCGGCGACTGCGGCGCGCCCAGGTGCACCACGAAGCCGAGGTCCGGCTTGTCGAAGCCCATGCCGAGGGCGCTGGTGGCGATCAGCGCCTTCAGGTTGCCGCCGAGCAGGGCCTCCTCGGCGGCGAGCCGGTCCGCCTGCTCGTCCCGTCCGGTGTACGGGGCGACCTGGTAGCCACGCTCGCGCAGGAAGGCCGCGGTCTCATGGGCGGCGGCCACGGTGAGCGCGTAGACGATGCCCGAACCCGGCAGCTCGTCCAGGTGCTCGGCCAGCCAGCCGAGCCGCTGCTGGGCGGCGGGCAGCCGGACCACGGCGAGGTGCAGGCTGCGGCGGTCCAGCGGGCCGCGGAGCACTAGCACCTCGCTCTCGGCGCCGCTGGCCAACTGCTCGGCAACGTCCCGGGTCACCCGGGCGTTCGCGGTCGCCGTGGTGGCCAGCACCGGGACCCCGGGCGGCAGGCCGGCCAGCAGGGTGCGGAGCCGGCGGTAATCCGGGCGGAAGTCATGGCCCCAGTCGGAGATGCAGTGCGCCTCGTCCACCACGAGCAGCCCGGCGGTGGCGGCCAGCTTCGGCAGCACCAGGTCACGGAAGCCCGGGTTGTTCAGCCGCTCGGGGCTCACCAGCAGCAGGTTGACCGCGTCGTCCGCGATCTGGGCGTAGATCTCCTCCCACTCCGTCACGTTCGCCGAGTTGACCGTGCGGGCGCGCAGGCCGGCCTGGGCGGCGGCGCCGATCTGGTTGCGCATCAGGGCGAGCAGCGGGGAGATGATCACCGCCGGGCCCATGCCGCGGGCCCGCAGCAGCGCGGTGCTCACGAAGTAGACCGCTGACTTCCCCCACCCGGTCCGCTGCACCACCAGTGCCCGGCGCCGCTCGCTGGCCAGGGCGCGGATCGCGGTCCACTGGTCGTCGCGGAGCCGGGCGGACTCCCCGGCGAGGGAGCGCAGGCAGCGCTCCGCCTCGTCCCGGAGGGCCCCGTCTGCGGTCATGCCCTCCTTGGTATCACCCCCCGCCGACATCGGCGGCCGCCTGCGCCGCCTGCCGCCTGCGCCGCCTGCCGCCTGCCGCCGCCTGCCGCCCGCCGCCGGCATGATCCGCCCCCGTGCCGTGCGCGGATCCGGGTCTGGCACACTACGGGTGACGGTTGTTGAGCCAGCCGGGATCACGAGATGGCTCATGCCTGCGTACCGCCTCCCGTGCCCCGGCCTACGACTGGGGGGACAGGCGCCGTGGACCAGCACGTGGCCGCTGATGACGGCCAGGCGCGCACGACCATCCTCACGATGCCGGCCGAGATGGATCACTACAGCTCCGCGCGGATCCACGAGGACGTGCTGGCCGCCCTGGAGCCCGGCGTCAGCACGGTCATCATGGACCTGAGCCGCACCACCCACTGCGATACCGCCGGGCTCGGCAAGATCGCGCTGGCCCGCCGGCTGGCCACCTCGCGCCGCATCGGGCTACGGATCGTGATCCCCCCGTCCAGCCCGGTGCACATGGTTCTCGCCCCGACCGGGCTCGCCCATGTGCTGGCCATCTACGCCACGCTGGGTGCGGCGCTCCGTGCCGGACCATCCGCACAGGAAACACCCGCCGGGTGAGCGGGGTGCCGGCCGGTCAGCCGGACGGCCGGGCCGGTCAGCGGCCCCGGGCCGGTCAGCGGCCTGGGCCGGTCAGCGGCCTGGGCTGGTCAGCGGCCTGGGCCGGTCAGCGGCCTGGGCTGGTCAGCGGGCGGCGGGCGGCCGGAGCCGCAGGCCCGCCAGGCCGCCGTCCACCGCCAGCGCGGTACCGGTGATGGCCCCGGAGAGCGGGCTGGCCAGGTAGCCGATGGCGGCGGCCACCTCCGCGGCCGATACGAGCCGTCCCATCGGCTGCCGGGCCGCCAGTGCGGCGCGCTCGGCCGCGGGATCGGCGGCCGCCTGGAGCAGCCGGTCCACCCACGGGGTGTCCGCCGTCCCCGGGTTGACGCAGTTGACCCGGATCCGGTCGGCGAGGTAATCGGCGGCCATGGCCAGCGTCAGCGAGTAGATGGCGCCCTTGCTGGCCGAGTACAGCGCCCGCTGGGGCAGGCCCGCGGTGGCGGCGACCGAGCAGGTGTTGACGATCGCCGCGTGGCCGCGTTCCTGGGCCGCGCAGCGCAGGTGCGGCAGTGCGGCCCGGGTGGTCCGGGCAATGCCCACCACATTCACGTCCAGAACGCGATGCCATTCTTCGTCGGAATTATCCTCAATTGTGCCGACAGCACCAATTCCGGCGTTATTTACCAGGATGTCCAGGCCGCCCAGCAGGCCAGCCGAAGCGTCCACCGCGGTGCGCACCGCCGCGTCGTCGGTGACATCCGCGACCACGGCTTCCACGGGCAGCGCGCCGGCGCCTCCCGCTGCCGCCGGAGGCGGCTGCCGGTCCAGCACGGCCACCCGGGCTCCGCGCTGCGCCAGGTGCTGGACCACGGCCAGGCCGATGCCCGACGCACCCCCTGTGACCAGGGCCGACAGTCCGCCGAACTCGGCGGGGAGGGACGTGGTCATCGGGCTTCCTCCAGGGAGATCGGGCCGGGCACCCGATCATCGCACCAGGACCGGGGGCGCCGTGTCGCGCCCCCGGGTCAGGACATCACTCAGATAACCCGTGACATGTCTGGTCTTGCTCCTGACCTGCCCCGGTATTTCGCTATGCTGCGTCTGACCGGACCTGACGGCAGCCCCGCCCTGCAGTCGCGCGTGCTCTGGCCGCGCGCATCAAGCATGGTCCCTGATGCCCGAGGAGGTCGCTGATGATCGGCACCGGGTTATTTCGCGCGCCACTCGCGCGCAAGCGGATCTGGCTGACCGCAATCGCCGGGCTTACCCTCAGCCAGGTCATCGCCGTGACCCCGGCCTTTTCTGCCGCACTGAAAAGGCCGGATGCCAAGGTGGGCGCACGTATCGTCACGCGATGCGGGCATGGTGTCTCAGCCGTCAATATCCGGCTGCCAGCCGGCTTCAACCCGCTCACAGCGACCAACGCGGAGTTGATCGCGAACGGCCTGCCGGCCCGGCTGGCCGGGGCGGCTGAGGTCGCCGCCTGGAAGCGCTTCGTGACCGGTGGCGTGGCTGCGGCCCCATCCCGGTGCAGCGTTACCGGCGTGCCGGCCGGGGCGGTGCCGCTGTCAATCATCGGTGACAGCGGCGGCATGATGCGGGCAGCCAGCATCATCGGCGACGCGGGCGTGGCCACCAACCTGAGCATCATCGGCGATGCCAGCATCATCGGGGACGCGAGCATCATCGGCGATGCCAGCATCATCGGTGACGCCAGTACCGGGGCCACCGGTACGAGCGTGAACGCGAGCATCATCGGGGATGCGGTGCCGATCGGCGGGCCGTCCAGCCCGCTGTCCATCATCGGGGACGCCACCACGGGCCTGGCCCTCCAGGCCGGGACCGCCTCAGGCGGGGGCACCAGCTTCAACGATGCCGACGGCACCTGGCGGGTCACCCGGCCGGCCAGGGGAACGTTCGCCGGCCTCGCGCTGGGGCGCGGCACGCTGGCGCAGCCGCTGGTCCAGGCGGGATCCGCGTCCGTGCGCGGTACCGGCGGCAGCCGGCCCCGGTACTCCCTGTGGTGGCGGGTCGTGCCGCAGCAGCCTGCCCGGCAGCGGGTCAGCCTGCGGGTGAGGCGGGGCGACATCGTGTACGCACACATCCGGCTGACCGCCGGCCAGGCCCTGATCACGATCAGGGACGAGTTGAACCGGGGCGGGTGGCACCTACCTGCTCAGCCTGGCGCAGCTGGGCTGAGCCCGGCCACCCTGGCCGTCCTCCCGGCACCGGGAGGACGGCCAGGCGCCGGGCCTGCACCGGCAGGGCGAGCGGGGCCACCGCATCCCTCCGCGCAGCCGACCTTCCCGGCACGGGTCCCCCCCGAGGGTGGCACTGAGACCATGGCCGGGTGGACCATGCGATCACGCGGATCAAGGCCTGCCTGAACGGCAGGCGGGACCGGGTTGAGCATCCGGCCGTGCCGGTGACGCCGGGGGAGGTGGCCCGCGAGGCCGCCGCGGCCGCCGCGGCCGGGGCGGAGGCGGTGCACCTGCACGCCCGGGACGCGGGCGGGGACGAGTCGCTGCTCCCCGGCGATGTCGGGACGGCCGTGGCCGCGGTCCGCCAGGCCTGCCCGGGCCTGCCGGTGGGCGTGTCCACCGGGCTGTGGATCACGGCCGGGGACCACCTGGCCCGGCACGCGGCCGTGGCCCGGTGGGCGGGGCTGCCCGCCACGGCGCGGCCCGACTTCGCCTCGGTGAATGTGTCCGAGGAAGGCTGGGCCGAGGTGGCCCAGGCCCTGGCCGGGGCGGGCATCGGCGTCGAGGCGGGCGTCTGGTCCGTGGCCGATGTACGCGCCGCCACGGCGCAGGCCGCACCGGGGTCACTGCTGCGCGTCATGGTGGAGGTCATGGGGGCGCCCTCTGGCCAGGAGGCCGTGGTGGCCGGGGAGATCCTCGCCGCGCTGGACGGCTCGGCGCTGCGCGGCCTGCCACGGCTGCTGCATGGCGAGGGAGACGGCTGCTGGCCGCTCGTCCGGTATGCGGGGCGGCTGGGGATCGCCACCAGGATCGGGCTGGAGGACACCGTGACCGGGCCGGACGGCGGGCCGGTCGGCGGGAACGGGGACCTGGTGCGGCTGGCCCTGGCCGTGCTGGACGCCGTCCGGGCGCCCGGTGGCGGCTGAACGGGGCGGCCGGGGAGCCCCAGCCCGGGCGGCCGGCGCCTCAGTGGGCGGCGAGGATCATCTTCTCCAGCGCGGTGCCCGGGACGAGCAGCACGCTGTTGCTGATTGGGTGCCCGTTGAGCCGGACGGTGGGGGTGCCGGTGATCCCGCCCTTGATGATCTGCTCGCTGAGCGGCACGGCCTCGGGCGCGTACCGCTGGGATGACACGCACGACGTGAACGACGGGCTGGTCAGCCCGGCCCGCCGGCCCAGGGCCAGCAACTGGCTGACCGGGAAGGCACCCGGGGTGGTCTCCGGCTGCTGATTGGCGTAGAGCAGGTTGTGGTACAGCAGCCATCGGCCGGCCGGCACGCACCGGGCCGCGGCCCAGGCCCGCACGGAATTGTCCTGCTGCGGCTGCTCGCCCAGGAAGATCGTGAACGGGTGGTAGACCACCCGGACCTTGCCCTCGGCCGCGAGCTTCTGCACCGTGCCCCCGTTGGCCTTCTCGAAGGCGTCACAGATCGGGCACTGGAAGTCCTCGTAGATGTCGAGGACCGGGGTGGTGACCCCGGGCTTGGCGGCGGTGACACTGTGATCGGAGTTCAGCGTCACCGGCGGGAACGGGCCGGTGTAGTAGGCGCCGTGGACCGCGGCCGGCTTGGACTGGCCGGGCCGGGTCACGGCGATGACCACGATGGCGATCACGATGACGGCCAGGGCGCCGCCGATGATGAGCAGGGCCCGGTTGCGGCGCTGCCGCCGGGCGGCGCGCTCGCGCTCCAGCCGGATGCGCTCCCGGGCCGCCGTGCGGCCCGACTTGCTCACGGCCGGCCCGCCGAACGGCTGCAGTCCGGGCACAGGCCGAACATTTCGACGGTGTGGTCCACCGCGGTGAACCCCGCCTCGGCCGCCACCTGCTCGGCCCACCGTTCCACGGCGCGCCCCTCCACCTCCACGCTGGTGCCGCACACCCGGCAGGTCAGGTGGTGGTGGTGCGCGTCGCTCTCGCACCGGCGGTACAGCGTCTCCCCGCTGGCGTCCCGGATGGTGTCCACCCGGCCGTCCTCACTCAGCACCTGGAGGTGCCGGTACACGGTGGTCAGGCCGATGTGCTCGCCACGATCGCGCAGCGCCGCGTGGATCTGCTGCGCGCTGCAGAAACCGGGCAGCCCGTCCAGGGCGGCGGACAGCGCCTCAGCCTGCCGGGTGCCGCGCACCCGGGTGCCGCCCACGGGACGCTTCGCGGGCACCTGCGCCATCATGCCCGCACAGTAGCACCGGGCGGCTGGTGCCCTACTGCTTCGTCATAGGCCTCCGCCGCAACCGCCCGGCGTCGGCGCAGTGCCGCCCAGCCGCGGCCAGCCGCGTAGCAGGCCGCGCCTAGGGTGCCGACGAAGAACCCGACCGGCCAGTTGGTGTCGTACGCCGCGGCGATCGACGCCCACACCACGGCGAGCGCGATGAGCACCGAGGCCAGCAGCGCAGGCAGCGGCCGGGAGGTCAGCGACCGGGCGGCCGCCGGGGGGCCGATCATCAGGCTGAAGATGAGCAGCGCGCCGACGACCGGCAGCGCCATGCTGGTCGCCACGGCCACGATGACCAGGAACGCCAGCTCGACCCGGCCTGCCCGGATGCCGCGGGCCTCAGCCAGCTCCGGCATCAGCGAGGTGAGCAGCAACGGCCGGAACAGGGCAAGGACGGCGGCGATGCTCAGTGCGCCGAGGATGGCCACCGGGGCTATCTCGGTGGTGCTGACCCCCAGGACCTCCCCGAACAGCAGCGAGTAGATCTCCGGGGCGTACTCGGTGCTGAAGCTGAGGAACAGCGCGCCCAGGCCGAGCATCACCACCAGGGCCAGCGCCGTGGCGACGTCGCGCTGGCCGCGGCGGCCGAGCCAGCCGATGCCGAGCGCGCCGGCCAGTGCGGCCGCCGCGACGCCGATGAGGGTGTTGATCCCGAGCAGGCTGGCCGCGGCCGCCCCGGTGAAGGCGCCCTGCGGCACCGCGTCGGCGACGAACGCCGCGCCGCGCAGCACGACGAAGAAGCCGACCACCCCGGCCACCACCGCGACGATGCTGGCGGCTTCCCAGGTGCCCGCCATGAACCCGGAGAACATGCCCATCAGCCCGCCTCCGCCTGGGCCGGCCGCCTGGCCGCCTCCGCCTGGGCCGGGTCCGCCTGGGCCGGGTCCGCCTGGGCC
Organism: uncultured Actinomycetes bacterium; assembly: GCA_963840195.1. Lineage (GTDB taxonomy): Bacteria > Actinomycetota > Actinomycetes > Streptosporangiales > Streptosporangiaceae > RYN-230. The sequence goes on along the minus strand of CAWIYD010000008.1, from coordinate 22,839 downwards.
GGCCGGCCGCCGGCCCGGCGGCCCAGGCGGGACGCCAGCAGGTAGCCGAGGAAGATCAGCGTGACGACGAAGAAGCTGACCGGCCAGCCGTGCCGCCCCGGCGGCCAGTAGTAGCTGTCCCAGGCCAGCAGCACGCCCAGCCAGGTGGCGGCCAGGCCGGTGACCGCCGCCCAGAGCATGGCCAGTCCCGGCCGGCTGGTCAGCCGCAGCCCGGTCGCGGCGGGCCCGATCAGCAGCGCGGTGCTCAGGATCGCGCCGATGGTCATGGCCGACAGCGACACGGTGATCGCGATGGCCACCAGGCACAGCAGCCCGGTCAGCCGGACGCGGATGCCGCGCACCGCGGCCAGGTCGGCAGCCACCGAGCTGAGCAGCAGCGGCCGGTACAGCACTCCGACGATGCCCAGCGCGACCGCGCTGAACAGCGCGATGACGGGGATCAGCGAGGCGTCGATGGTGAACAGCGAGCCGAACAGGATGGTGACGGTGGCCCCGGTCGTGCTGGTGTGCGTGGTGTCAAAGTAGAGGAACAGCGCGCCGAGCCCCAGGGCCGCCCCGCGGACGATGCCGGTCGCCAGGTTGCGGCCCTGCGGGCGCTGCACCCCGATCATGTCCATCACCCCGGCGGCGAGCACGCCCACCCCGGCGAACCCCCACAGCGGGCTGACCCCGGCCAGGAACGATGCCGAGCCGCCGGTGACGCTGATGTCCGCGAGCGCGTGCCCCGCATAGGACTGGCCGCGGAGGACGGCGAACGACCCGACGATGCCGGACACCACGGCGACCACCCCGCCGGCGAGCAGGGCCGACCGCACCGGGGTGCTGGCGAGGAAGCCCGGCTCAAAGATCAGGTGGAACACGTGCGGCACCGGCGGTCACGCTCTCCCGTGCACGACGGGCTCCGGTGACGGGGCACCGGCCAGCCCGTCGCCGCGCCCGGCCACCACCAGGATCCGGCCGTGCACCCGGATCACGTCCACATGCTGGCCGTAGAGGGTGCTGAGCACGTCGGTCCGGACCACCTCGTCGGTGGTCCCGCTGGCGGCCCGGCCGCCGGCCAGGTAGACCAGCCGGTCCATCACCGGGAGCAGCGGGTTCATGTCGTGCGCCGAGATCAGCACGGCGATCTGCTGGTCCTTCGCCACCTGGCCAAGCAGCGTGACGACATCCTGCTCGCTGGCGATGTCCAGGTTGGCCAGCGGCTCATCGAGCAGCAGCAGCCGGGGCCGGCTGATCAGGGCGTGCGCGATCAGCACCCGCTGCTGCTCACCGCCGGACAGGTTGCCCACCCGCGCGTCAGCGAAGCGCGCGGCGCCGACGGCCTGGAGCATCTCGTCGATCAGGGCGCGCCGCCGGGCGGACGGCAACGGCAGGCCGAGCCGCTGGCCGTCAAGGCCCAGTCCCACCAGGTCACGGGCACGCAGCGGCATGTCCGGGTCGAGCGAGATCTTCTGCGGGACATAACCGATCGCCCCGGCGCGGCGCCAGCGGGCCTGGCCGGCCACCCGCACGGTACCCGCGGACGGCGGCTGCAGCCCGAGGATCACCCTGAGCAGGGTGGTCTTCCCGGCCCCGTTGGAGCCGATCAGGCCGGTGAACTCGCCCTGGCGCATGGAGAACCCGACGTCACGGAGGATCTCCCGGCCGGACAGCCGGACGCTCACGCCGTCCACGGCCAGTACCTCGGCACCGTCGGCGCCGGCCGGCTGGCCGCTCATGAGCCGAGCTTCTGGGTGGACACCCGGTCAGCCACCGCCCGCTGCAGCGCGTGCACCTCGGCAAGCATCCACGACTGGTAGCCGTAGCCGGTCGGCATGGTCTCGTACACCCCGACGACCGGGATGCCGTGCTGGTGCGCGTCAGCCAGGAACGAGGCGGTCGCCGAGTCGGTCACCTGCTGGTTGTACAGGAAGACCTTGACCTTGTGCTGGGCGAAGAAGCTGTCTTCCAGCGACACGTACTGGGGTGAGAGGTCCACGCCGTTCATCACGTCGGCCTGGAAGCTGAACGGGGTGAGGATGCGGGCCCCGGCGGCCTGCAGCATGTAGTCGCCGACCGGCTCGGTCACCGCCACCGGGGTCCCCGGGTACTTCGCCTTGAACGCGGCCAGGGCCTGGTACCAGGGCTGCAGGGACCGGTCGAACGCGGTGGCCCGGGCCCGGAAGTAGGCGGCGTGCGCGGGCTGGATGCGGGCCAGGTCGGCGGCGATGGCCTTGGCCACGGCGGGCATCGTGCCGGGGGAGTACCACAGGTGCGGGTTGGGCGTGCTGTCCGGCAGGCCCAGGAGTTGCTGCACGTCGATCACCTTGCGGCTGGCGCTGGGCGCGGCCGACTCGATCTTGTTCATGTACGAGTCGTAGCCGAGGCCGTTCTGCACGACGAGCCCGGCGCTGCTGACCAGCTGGGCCACGCTCGCGCTCGCCTCGAACGTGTGCGGGTCGGTGTTCGGGTTGCTTTCGATCGCGCTGACGTGCACGTACTTGCCGCCGACCTGGCCGATCACGTTGGCGTACTCGTTTTCGGCCCCGACCGCGGTGATCGTGGCACTCGAATCGGCCGTGGCCGTGGACCCGGGGCTGGATGAGCACGCGGAGCCGAGCAGGGCCACCCCGGCGAGCAGGGCTGCACACGCGGCTGGCTGGCGAAAGGTCATGGCAAGGTCCCGTCTCAGGTAGGACGCGGGGGGCGTCCGGCCAACACCAGATGAAAATGATAACCGTTATGACTTCTAGCTTGCCACCCGGTCCGGTTCCTTGACCGGGTCTCCCGGCCCGGGCAGACTCTTCAATTGAAAATGATAACCGTTTCGGAAAGGAGCTCAGCCATGTCCCTCGAGGTTTCGGCGGGCCTGCTGGAGCAGGCCCGCACCGGAGAGGTCGGTGACGATGCCTTCGTCGCGACCGTCCGCACCTCGCTGCCGTACGCGTACCAGCTCATCGGCGGCCTGGCCGCCGAGCTGGGCCAGGGCAGCATGCCGTTCGCCGACAACCAGGTCCCGCCGCCGGGAGAGGCCGAGCGCGGTCAGCTGCTGCGCGCCCTGGCCAGTGACTCGATCCGGGGCAGCCTGGAACGCCACTTCGGCGTCCGGCTCGCCTTCCAGAACTGCCACCGGGTCGCCGCGTTCCGGCCCGGAGACCAGGGCCCGGCCTACCAGGTATTCGTCTCGCCGCGTGCCCAGCTGCTCAACCAGTCGCCCGCGCTGCGCAGCTGTTAGCTGCAGGCAGGCCCTGCGGCCGCCCCTCCGGGTACGGGCCGGGCTGCCGCAGGGCCCAAGATGGAGGCATGGCTGACCGACTGAAGAACGCCACCAGCCCGTACCTGCTGCAGCATGCGGGCAACCCGGTGGACTGGTGGCCGTGGAGTGACGAGGCGTTCGCGCAGGCCCGGGCCCGGGACGTCCCGGTGCTGCTCTCGGTCGGGTACTCGGCCTGCCACTGGTGCCACGTGATGGCCCACGAGTCCTTCGAGGACCCGGCGACGGCCGCGCTGGTGAACGAGAACCTGGTGGCCATCAAGGTGGACCGCGAGGAGCGGCCGGACGTGGATGCCGTCTACATGACGGCCACCCAGGCCATGACCGGCCAGGGCGGCTGGCCGATGACGGTGTTCATGACCCCGGACCGGGAGCCGTTCTTCTGCGGCACCTACTTCCCCCGCGCCCACTTCCAGCGCCTGGTGCTCGGCGTCGCCCAGGCGTGGCAGGAGCGGCGCGGCGAGGTCACCGGGCAGGCCGCGGAGATCGCCCAGGCCCTGGCCGAGCGGGCGGCCCCGCTGCGCGGGCCGGCCGGCGGCCCGGACGCCGGCGCGCTGGCCGAGGCGGCCGAGCAGGCCGTCGCCACGCTCGCCGGGGACTACGACGAGGCGGCCGGCGGCTTCGGCGGCGCGCCCAAGTTCCCTCCGTCGATGGTGCTGGAGTTCCTGCTCCGCCACGCGGAGCGGGGCGGCGCGGCGGCGGGCCCGGCGCTGCGGATGGCGGCCGGCACCGCGGAGGCCATGGCCCGCGGCGGTATCTATGACCAGCTGGCCGGCGGTTTCGCCCGCTACTCGACCGACGCCGGCTGGGTGGTGCCGCACTTCGAGAAGATGCTCTACGACAACGCGCTGCTGGCCCGGGTCTACGCGCACCTGTGGCGGCGCACCGGGTCGGCGCTCGGCCGCCGGGTCGCCGCCGAGACCTGCCAGTGGCTGCTCCGCGAGATGAGCACGCCCGAAGGAGGGTTCGCGTCCGCGCTGGACGCGGACAGCGACGGCGCGGAAGGGCTGTTCTACACCTGGACGCCGGACGAGCTGGCCGGGGCGCTCGGGACCGAGGATGGTGAGTGGGCGGCCGGTGCGTTCGGCGTGACGGGTTCCGGCACCTTCGAGCACGGCCGCTCGGTCCTGCAACGGCACGCCGACCCGGCCGACGATGGCCGGCTGGGCCGGATCCGGGCCGCGCTGCTGGCGGAGCGGCAGCGCCGGGTGCCGCCGGGGCGGGACGACAAGGTGGTCGCAGCGTGGAACGGGCTGGCCATCGCGGCGCTCGCGGAGGCCGGGCTGCTGCTCGGGGAGCCGGACTTCATCGCCGCCGCGGAGCGGGCGGCCAGCCTGCTGGCCCGGGTGCACCTGCGGGACGGCCGGCTGGCCCGGACCTCCCGGGACGGGGCCGCGTCCGGCACGGCCGGGGTGCTGGAGGATTACGCCTGCGTGGCGGAGGGCTTCCTGGTCCTGTCCGGGGTGACCGGGCAGGACCGCTGGGTGACGCTGGCCGGCCAGCTGCTGGACGTCGCGCTGGCCCGGTTCGCGGACGGTGCCGGCGGGTTCTACGACACCCCCGACGACGGGGAGGCGCTGGTCTACCGGCCCGCCGACCCGGCGGACGGCCCGACCCCGTCGGGTGCGTTCGCGGCGGCCGGGGCGCTGCTCAGCTACGCCGCGCTGACCGGGTCGATGCGGCATCGCGACGCCGCGCTGGCCGCGCTGGGAGTGCTCCCGGCCATCGCGTCCCGGTACCCGCGGGCGGCCGGCTCGGGACTGGCGGTGGCGGAGGCCGTGGCGTCCGGGCCGGCCGAGATCGCCATCGTCGGGCCGGCCGGGGACCCGCGGACCGCGGACCTGCACCGCGCGGCGCTGCAAGCCGCCCCGCCCGGCGCGGTCCTCGCACTCGGCGACGGCAGCGGGGCGGGGGACGCGGACGGCATCCCGCTGCTGGCGGGCCGCGGCCTGGTCGGCGGCGCCCCGGCCGCCTATGTCTGCCGTCAGTTCACCTGCCTGGCCCCGGTCAGCACGCCCGAGGCGCTCCGCGCCGCCCTGAACGGCGCGGCGCACCCGGGGACGGCCCCGGCTCCGGGGTAAGCCGCCCGGCTGCAGGGTCAGGCGCCCGGCTGCGGGGTAAGGCGCCCCGGCTCCGGGGTGAGGCGCCCCGGCTGCGGGAAGGCGCCTCGGCTCCGGGGTAAGGCAGCCGGGACAGCCGGGTAAATTTCATCCCATTTCCCGCTTATGGCCGGCCATGACCTGGGGCGGGAAGCCTGCCTGCGGGAGCCGTGGGACAGGAGGGACGGCCGCCCCTGGTATCCGCCGCCGGTGCCGGGTATACACGAACTCGTGACCTCGCTGCGCGGTTTCGTGCGCGGGCCGGCGCCCGGCTGGCCGTCCCCGCTGCGCGTGCCCGGGCCCGGCTGGCCGCGCCCGCGGCACTGGCGGCGCTGGCCCTGGCGGGCACCGCCGCGGCGGCGCAGCCCGGTGACCAGCAGGGCCGCAGCGCCGGGCCGGGCCGGCTGCTGCGGGCCGACGTGCTGATCGTGTCGCGCACCTCGCTGCCGGCCGGCACGGCCACGGCGGTGGCGAAGCTGGGCGGCGTGCTGGCGGCCCGTCCGGTGGACGCCGCGCGGATCCAGGTGAACGGCCGCTGGGTGGCCATGCTCGGGGTGGACCCGGTCACCTTCCGCCAGTTCACCCCGCGCCCCACCGCGGCCGCCAGCAAGCTGTGGGCCAGCGTGGCCGCGGGGGGCATCGCCGTCTCCTACACCATGGGCAAGCAGGACAAGCTGCCGTCCGGCGGTACCGTCCGGGTCTCCGGCCGGACCTTGCAGTCGCTGCGGGTGGGCGGGTTCGGCACGGTGGGCATCGGCGGGGTGGATGCGGTCGTCTCGGATCAGGTCGCCCGCTCCCTCGGTTTCCCGGCCGCGAACGCCGTGCTGGTCAGCGCCCCGGGCGACCGGGTCGCCACCCTGGTCAGCCGGATCAAGGCCCACGTGCCACGGACCGCGCTCGTCGAGCCCCTGGTGAGCACGGCGCCCAGCGGCCGTCCGGCGGCGGCGGGCGTGGCCGGGTCCACCGCGGGCACGGCCAGCGTGGCGGGCAGCACGGCCGGGGCGGCCCAGGCCGGCGCGGGGCTCAGCCTGGCCCAGCTCACCGCCATGCTCCGGGCCGCCGTGAGCCGGGTCGGGTATGCCCTATGTCTGGGGCGCGGCCGGCCCGCGCTCGTTCGACTGCTCCGGGCTGGTGCAGTGGTCGTTCGCCCAGGCCGGGGTGGTCATGCCCAGGGTCGCCGCCGACCAGGCGCGCACCGGCCCGCTGGTCCCGGTGAGCCAGTTGCAGCCCGGTGACCTGCTTTTCTACCGCACCGACCCGACCGCGCCCAGCTACATCTCCCACGTGGCCATCTACCTGGGCCGGGGCCTGATGATCCAGGCGCCCGCAGCCGGGCCAGGACGTGCAGGTCGTGCCGGCCGATGTGGGCAGTGAGTTCGCGGGCGCGGTGCGGGTCTCCCCGGCCATCGCCGCCCAGGTGGCCGCCTCGCCGCTGGGCTGACGCGGTCCCGAGCTGACGCGGTCCGTGACTGACCCGGCCCGTGACGGGCCACCTCGTAAGTGCATGAACGGCTCAGCCATGTACATAGGGCTACACGGATCTTTCAACCATCTGCGCATGATCACGCGGGCCTGAGGCTGATGTGACTGCCGGTTCTTGAGTGGAGGCTGAGCCTTGCCTGGACCCAGGGCTGGGACCCGGGGCTAGGGCCGGGCCAGGGGCCCGGGGCGGCGCCCCGGGCGGGGGGCGGAGAGCGGGGAGCGGAGCGAGCGGAGAGCGGGGAGCGGGGAGCGGAGAGCGGGGGGCGGAGAGCGGAGAGCGGGGGGCGGAGAGCGGGGGGCGGAGAGCGGAGAGCGGGGGGCGGCGCGTTTCTTGCCTTGGACGTGCAACCGTGATTACATAATTACATGAGTACCGAGGAGCAGGGCATGGGTGCGGGATCCGGTGACGAGCTGCGCGGCTGGTTCACCGGGCGGCTCCCGGCCGACTGGTTCGCCGGGACACCAGACGTCGTGGTGGACCGGGAAGAGATCACGATCGTGGGGCCGATCGCCGGCCCGGACGAGGGCGGCTCGCCGGCCGCCCTGGCCGCCGAGGCCGACGGCCGGGCCCGCCGGTTCCGCGAGGAGACCCGGGATCACCGCATCGAGATCGCCCGCGAGGCCGAGCTGAAGTTCGGCCGGAAGGTGTCCTGGGGCGTGCTCTGCGCCGGCCGGAAGGTGATGTTCACCACATTGTCGGTGCCGGTGATGACCCGGCTGCGGCAGTCCGAGCGCCGGGTGCTGGACACCCTCGTGGATGCCGGCGTGGCCCGCAGCCGCAGCGACGCGCTGGCCTGGTGCGTTCGCCTGGTGGGGGAGCACGAGGACGCCTGGCTCGGCCAGCTGCGCGAGGCGCTGCGCCGCGTCGAAGAGGTGCGGGCCGAGGGCCCGCAGGCATGACGGGCCGAGGGCCCGCAGGCATGATGACCTGGGCCGACTGGGCGGCACGGACCGGGCCCAGCCGGCCGTAACGGAAAGCCTGGCCGGCCGGGCCGCTGCCACCGGCGGGGCCAGGCCGTCCTTGCCCGCGGGCCGTGCCCCGGGGCAGCGTGTTATTAACCCGCTCACGGCTGGGTAGGTATCTCAACATCCCGCTCGGATGCCTGCGTGCCGCGGTCCGGCGGCAGGCCGGCGGGACGAGCGCAGCGTCATGGTGACCGCCGTGAAGCGGGAGCGCCCCGGGCCCCGGCCTGTCGGCCGGCCCCGGCCGGCGCGCCGCGCCTGGGCGGCGGCCTGCCACCACAGATGTCCCGGCCGGCCAGGACGGGCGCACCCATATACCGGGCCGAAGCCCGGGACCTGTCACGAGCCCCCCGCCTTTGGTGACATCCTTGATAGCGGCGGGCACTGCCCCGTCAAACGAGTGACTAGCGGCGGGAGTAGGTTCGGATGGGGTTGCGCGATCTCGTCTACCGCTTCTATGAGCGCAGGCTGGAAGCATCCCTGTCCCGGCTCCTGGTGCCGCGGCACGTCGGGGTGATCCTGGACGGTAACCGCCGCTGGGCCCGGCTGGCCGGCTTCACCGACGTCAGTGACGGGCACCAGAAGGGTGCCGATCACATCTTCGAGCTGCTGGGCTGGTGCCGCCAGTCCGGCGTGGAAGTCGTCACGCTGTGGCTGCTGTCCACGGACAACCTGGCCCGGCCGAGCGCGGAGCTCGAGCCCCTGCTGAAGATCATCGAGGGCACGGTGCGCGACCTGGCCGCGGCGGGCTGGCACGTCAAACCGGTGGGTGCGCTGGACCTGCTGCCCGCGGAGACGGCCCAGGTGCTCAAGGCCGCCGCCGAGGCCACGGCCGGCCACCCGGGCCTGCTGGTCAACGTGGCCATCGGCTACGGCGGCCGCCGGGAGATCGCCGACGCGGTCCGGTCGCTGCTGCAGGATCACGCGACCAAGGGCACCACGATCGAGGAACTGGCCGAGATCCTGGACGTGGAGCACATCGCCGACCACCTCTACACGGCCGGGCAGCCCGACCCGGACCTGGTCATCAGGACGTCCGGGGAGCAGCGGCTGGGCGGCTTCCTGCTCTGGCAGAGCGCGCACTCGGAGTTCTACTTCTGTGACGCCTACTGGCCGGACTTCCGCCGGGTGGACTTCCTGCGCGCGCTCCGCTCCTACTCGGCCCGCCAGCGCCGCTTTGGTTCTTAACGTCACATTAAGGCGCAACCGGGATCACTAAACCCCTGTCCCGCGTGGCATGCGACACCTCAGGCGGGTCTTCCGGCGGCCGCCCGGTCCGGGTACCGTTCGAGTCAGGTGGGCGGTGCCTAGCCGTCCCCCCGGGAAGGCCCTCGACATACTCGAGCTTCGTGCCGGCGCACGCAGGCGAGACGAGCGAAGGGCCGGGACCCGGCCCTTCAAGGGGCAGGTCCCGGTCCTGGAGACACATCTGTGTCCGAGCGCGGCGCCTACCCGGGCGCCAGGGGAGAACGAGTGGCCAGTTCTTCTGACCGCCGCGACCCGCGGCCCAGCAATGCAGGTACCGACCCGGTCAGCGTGGCTCAGCCGAGTTCCGCTGGCCGCCGGTTCAGCTACGTGCTGGACACCAGCGTCCTGCTCGCCGACCCGGCCGCCATCGGCCGGTTCGCCGAGCACCGCGTGATCCTGCCCATCGTTGTCATCACCGAGCTGGAGGCTAAGCGGCACCATCCGGAGCTGGGCTTTTTCGCCCGCCAGGCGCTGCGGCACCTGGATGACCTCCGTATCGAGTTCGGCCGTCTCGACGCCGACCTGCCCATCGGGGACCAGGGCGGCACCATCCGGGTCGAGCTGAACCACTCGGACCCGGCGGTCCTCCCGCCGGGCTTCCGGCTCGGTGACAACGACACGCGGATCCTCTCGGTGGCCCGGAGCCTGGTCGCCGAGGGCGAGGACGTGGTGCTGGTCAGCAAGGACCTGCCGCTGCGGGTGAAGGCGGCCTCCATCGGGCTGACCGCGCAGGAGTACCGGGCGGAACTGCCGCCCGACTCCGGCTGGACGGGCATGCGGGAACTGGAGGTCAGCGCCGAGGACATCAGTGAGCTGTACGACACCGGGAAGCTGGACTGCGAGCAGGCCCGGGAACTGCCCTGCCACACGGGGCTGGTGCTGATGGGCGGCGGGCACGGCGGCTGCAGCGCGCTCGGCCGGGTGCTGCCGGACAAGTCGGTCCGGCTGGTCCGCGGCGACCGGGAGGCGTTCGGCCTGCACGGCCGGAGCGCGGAACAGCGGGTCGCCCTGGACCTGCTCCTCGATCCCGACGTGGGGATCGTCTCGCTGGGCGGCCGGGCCGGGACCGGCAAGTCGGCGCTGGCGCTGTGCGCCGGGCTGGAGGCCGTCATGGAGCGGCGGCAGCACCGGAAGGTGGTCGTGTTCCGCCCGCTGTACGCGGTGGGCGGCCAGGAACTCGGCTACCTGCCCGGCTCCGAGGCCGACAAGATGAACCCGTGGGCCCAGGCGGTGTACGACACCCTGTCCGCGGTCACCTCCCAGGACGTGATCGACGAGGTGATCGCCCGGGAGCTGTTCGAGGTGCTGCCGCTGACCCACATCCGCGGCCGGTCGCTGCACGACTCCTTCGTCATCGTGGACGAGGCGCAGTCGCTGGAGCAGAGCGTCCTGCTGACCGTGCTGTCCCGGATCGGGTCCGGTTCCCGGGTGGTGCTCACCCACGACATCGCGCAGCGGGACAACCTGCGGGTCGGCCGGCACGACGGCGTGGTGGCGGTCATCGAGAAGCTCAAGGGGCACCCGCTGTTCGCCCACGTCACGCTGGTCCGGTCGGAACGCTCGCCGATCGCGGCCCTGGTCACCGAGATGCTGGAGGACTCCGGGCTGTAGCGCCGGCGAATCGCCGGTTATGCGTAGGTGAGGGCCGGGTAGCCAGCGGTACGGGTGAGTCGGCAGACTACTCTGCATGGCTTTCGACTTGCCCGAGCTCCTCCGCGCCCGCCGTGGTGAGGGTTACGCCCTGGCCGCCCGGTACCTCAACCCCCAGCTGCCCCGGATGCTGCACGCCATCGGCTTCGACCGGGTCTACGAGCGCGCCGAGGGCGCGTACCTGTGGGACTCCGACGGCAACCGGTACACCGACTACCTGGCCGGGTTCGGGGTGTTCGCGCTGGGACGCAACCACCCCGTGGTCCGCCAGGCCCTGCACGACATGCTCGACGCCGAGCTGGCCGACCTGGTCCAGTTCGACACGGCGCTGCTGCCCGGCCTGCTCGGCGAGCGGCTGCTGGCCAAGGCGCCCGGCCTGGACCGGGTGTACTTCTGCAACAGCGGCACCGAGGCGGTGGAGGCGGCGCTGAAGTTCGCCCGGTACGCGACCGGGCGGCGCCGGATCATCTACTGCGACCACGCCTACCACGGGCTCACCGTGGGCTCGCTGTCCGCGAACGGGTCGGATGAGTTCCGCCGCGGCTTCGCCCCGCTGCTCCCGGACACCAGGATTCCCTTCGGCGACCTGGATGCGCTGGACGCCGAGCTGCGCCGCGGGGACGTGGCCGGCTTCATCATCGAGCCGATCCAGGGCAAGGGCGTCGCGGTGACCCCGCCCGGCTTCCTGGCCGCGGCCCAGAAGCTGCTGCACGACAACGGGGCGCTGCTCATCTGCGACGAGGTGCAGACCGGGATCGGCCGCACCGGGCGGTTCTTCGCCTACCAGCACGACGACGTCGAGCCGGACATCGTCGCCGTCGCCAAGGCGCTGTCCGGTGGCTTCGTGCCGATCGGCGCCACGCTGGCCAAGGGATGGATCTTCGACAAGGTCTACTCGTCGATCGACCGGGTGCTGGTGCACGACTCCACGTTCGGCTCGAACGCCGCCGCGATGACGGCCGGGCTGGCCTCGCTCGCCGTCATCGAGGACGAGAACCTGGTGCGAGAACGCCGAGCGGACCGGGACCGCCCTGCTACGAGGCGCTCCAGCTGCTGGTGGACAAGTACGAGCTGCTGGCCGAGGTGCGCGGCCGGGGCCTGATGGTGGGCCTGGAGTTCGGCCGGCCGAAGTCCATCCGGCCGCGGGCGGCCTGGAACGTGCTGCAGGCCGCGCGGCGCGGCCTGTTCGCGCAGACGGTGGTGGTCGCGCTGTTCCAGCGGCACCGCATGCTGACCCAGGTGTCCGGTGACTTCATGGAAGTGATCAAGCTGATCCCGCCGCTGGTCATCGGGGAGGAGGACGTGGACGCGTTCCGCGACGCGTTCGTGGAGGTGATGGACGACGCGAGCCGCGGCAGCGGGCTGATCTGGGACTTCGGGCAGACGCTGGTCAAGCAGGCGGTCAGCAACCGTCGCCATTGAGCAGGGACTCAGCGAGCAGGGCCTCGGCGACGCGCAGGTCGCCGGGGTAGGTGACCTTGATGTTCCGCTCGCTGCCCGGCACCACGGCGACCGGCACGTCCGGCAGGTAGCGGAGCACCACCCCGCAGTCGTCGGTGTGCGGCAGGCTCGCGGCGGCCGGGTCGGCCAGGGCCAGCTCGTGGGCCTGCCGGATCACCGACAGCCGGAAGCCCTGCGGGGTCTGGCAGCGGCGCAGCGTGTCCCGGTGCGGCATGGCGGTCATGATCCCGTCGTGCACGACCACGATCGTGTCCGAGGTGGGCACGGCCACCCCCACCGCCCGGTGGGCGCGCAGTGCCTCGATGCAGGCGGCGATGGTCTCCTGGTCCACCAGCGGCCGGGCGGCGTCGTGGAACAGCACGTCACACTCGCCGGGGCCGAGTTCCGCGATGGCCCGCCGGGTCGAGTCCGGCCGGGCCAGGCCGCCCTCGATGACCCCGGCCAGCTTCCGGTAGCCGCCGCCGGCCAGCAGCGTGCGCACCTGGCCGCGCTGGCCCGGGGCGACCACGACGAGGATCGCGTCCACGCCCGGGGCCTGCTCGAAGGCGGCCACGGAATGCTCCAGCAGGGTGCGCCCGGCCAGCGGCAGCAGCTGCTTGGGCACGGCGGCGCCGAACCGCTGCCCCGAGCCGGCCGCGAGCACCACCGCCACCGTCCGCATGAGCGGACTGTACCCGGGCGCCGGGCCGGCCGCCGCCGCCGGCCTCCCGGGCCGGCCGTCCCCGTTACCCGCCTCGGCCGCCGCCGCTGGCCGGGGCGATGATAGGCGGAGTCGCCTGCGGGTAAGAGAGGCACGTGATCATCCCCGGCGGCGGCGCTGCCGGGATCGACGGGAGAGGGCCGATGACGGTAACCACGGCCGTGGTGGTGCTGCCGCGCCGCATGGCCGTCTGGGCGACCCGCCGCGCCCTGGCCCGCACCTCCCTGACCGGCATCTGGCTGGCCTGCGCGATCGGCGCGGCCGCCTGGTTCAGCGCGGGGACCCGCGGGGCGGCGCTGGCCGGCGGGGCCATGCTGGCCGCCGGTTACCTGGCCCGCCGGGTCGGCAAGCAGCTGGCTGTGCCTGCCCGGGGGGGCGACCCCCCGGAACCCCCCGCCCATGCGCCGGCTCGGCGGGAGCACGCCTCCGGCGCGTCCCGCCTCGCCAGCGCATACGAGCGCTCGCTGGCCGGGCTGTGCGCGCTGGCCGGGGAACTCGCCGTGTACGCCGGGCTGGCCGCCGGGGCAGGCGGCCAGCGCGTCGACTGGGAACTGGCCTCGGCCGCCGCGGCGCTCCTCGGCACCCGGGCCGTGGTCCGCCGGTGCCGGGCAGAACCGGCCGCCGCGGCCGACCAGGACAGCCCGGGCCGGGCCGGGACCCGGCCGGGCCGGCGGCCCAGCCGGGCGCGGGGAGGCCCTGGACCGGCCTGGCCGCCACGGCAAGCGGGCTGCTGGCCGTGCCGGGCTGGGAGCGGGCCCTGCTGATCACCGTGGCCGCCGCCACCTACGGCGCCCGGGCCGCCCTCGTCGTGCTCGTCTGGGCCGGGGCCGTCGGCCTGGCCTGGGTCATCCTCACCGCGCCCCGGCGGTCCGGCCGGTGCCCGGAGATCGCCGGGTGCCGGGACGACGGGCCGATCGCGCGGTTCGCCGGCTCGGTCGTGCGCGGGCAGCTGGCGCCGCTGCCCCCCGCGGTGGCCGGCCTGCTGGCCACCGTGCTCCTCGCCGTGCTCGGCCTGCACGGGCTGGCCGGCCCGGTGCTGCTCACCCCGGTGGCCGCGATGCTGCTGGCCGCGCCCGGCTCCGCGCACCCGCACAACGGGGCCGCCGACTGGCTGGCGCCCGCCGTGGTGCAGGCCGGCGAGTACGTCTACCTGGTGGCCCTGGGCTTCGCCAAAGGCGTCCCGGGCCCGCTGACCTGTGCCCTGATTGCCCTGGTGGCGCTGCGCCAGCTAGACGCGGCGCAGGCCGCGGGCCTCCCGGGCGCCAGCCCCCAGCGCTACGGCGGGATCGGCTGGGAGGGCCGCATGCTGGCGGCCGGGGCCGGCGCGATGATCGGGCTGGCCACCTTCAGCTACCTGGCGCTGGCCGCGTACCTCGGCCTGGCAGCTGTGCTGCACCGGGCTGTCCGGGTGGGCGGCGGCCCAGCCGCCGCACAAGGCCATCCGCCCCGCCCGGACGTGAGCCAGCCCGGCGGCCGGCCGGGCGGCGAGCCAGCCCTCCCGGAGCCGTCCGGTCCGGTGGCCCCGGCGGCCCGCCGCAGCCGGGCGGCTAGGATGCCCGCAGTGGAGGGTGTCACGATGCTCCAGCTCAGGCAAGCGCCGCTGCGCCGCTGCGTTCCAGGGGCGGCGGGATGGCAGTCCCCGGTGAACCATCCCGCGGCGCTGGCTGGCGGCGTTGTTCGGCTGCTGTGCGCTGTTCGCGGGCGGCATGGCGCTGTTCAGCAGCAATGGCCTGCACCGGCTGTGGGGGGTATCCGCGGTCGGTGCGTACCTGCTGGCCGCCGTGCTCGCTGGCGGCCTGGAAGTCACCCCGGAGCACGGACCTGGCGCTGCTGGCCGCCCTGGCCGGGGCGCTGCTCGTGCCGCTCGGGGTGCTGGCCGCCGAGGCCCGGTGGCAGCCCGAGGTCTGGGTCATCGCGCGGGCCGCCCGGCTGCTCGTCCAGCATGGCTCGCCGTATGAGGGCCAGGCGGTCCTGGCCGTGACCCACAACCCGAACAGCTACAACCCCTACCTGCCGGTGATGGCGGTCTTCGGCCTGCCCCGGGCGCTGTTCGGCCAGGGCCTGGTCACCGATCCGCGGATCTGGTTCGGCCTCGCCTTCGCCGGCCTGTTCGCCGCGGCGCTGGCCGCGGCGGGCGCCCGGGACGTGCTGCGCTGGACCGTGCTGGTCATCGCCAGCCCGGTCATCGCGTTCTCCCTCACCGTGGGCGGCACCGACGTGCCGGTGCTGGCCCTGGTCTGCCTGGGCCTCGCGCTGCTGTGGCGCCGCCCGCGGCCGGTGGCGGCCGGGCTGGTGCTCGGCATCGCCGCGGCCACCAAGGCGACCGCCTGGCCCGCTCTCGTCGTCGCCGGGACCATGCTCGCGGTGCGGGACGGCTGGCGGGCGGCGGGCCGGTTCGCGGCCGTCGCGCTCGCCGTGGCGGCGGTGATCATCGGGCCGGTCGCCGCGCTGGCGCCCCGGGGCGCTGGTGCAGAACACCATTCTCTTCCCGCTCGGCCTGGCCCACGTGAAGTCGCAGGCGGTCAGCCCGCTGCCCGGCCACGTGCTGGCCGACACCGGGCACACCGGGCACCTGATCGCGGTGCTGCTGCTCTGCCTGGCCGGGCTGGGCGTCCTGGTGTCGCTGGTGGTGGCGCCGCCGCGGACCGTGCCGTCGGCCACGTGGCGGCTCATCATCGGCCTGGCGCTGATGTTCACGCTGGCCCCCGCGACCCGTTTCGGCTACTTCCTGTACCCGGCCGGCCTGCTGGCGTGGCTGGCCGTGGCGCAGCTCGGCGCGCGGCTGATACCTGGCCCCGACGCCGTGGCCGCCGACCCCTGATCGCCGGTCAGCCGCCCGGCAGCGGGGTGTCCGGGCCGGCGAAGGCCGCCGAGTCCGAGCAGATGTTGGCACTGGCGGTGATCCCGCCGTAGTTCTTGGCCAGGTTGCTCAGCGAGGGCGCCTTCTTGGCCTGCGCGGCCGTCTGCAGCCCGGTGAAGCTGGAACCGAGAATGAGGTTGATCGGGCCGTTGCCGAGCGTCTTGTCCTGCTGCACCGCCACCGAGCCGAGCTCCGCCTTGAGCGTGTTGACCTCGGGAAGCTGCGCCGCGGTCGAGTACTGGATCACGTTGGAGGTGTAGCTGTAGTTGGCCGCCGCGCCGGTCCCGGTCACCTTGAAGCCGCGGCCGGTAAGCGCGGTGGCGGTGCTGCCCGCGATGCCGGTGACGCCGGATCCGTTGAGCACCTGGAGCTGGACCTGGGACGGGCTGACCGTGGGCACCGCGGCGGCGGCCGCCTTGCCCTTCTTGCCCCTGACCGGCCGGGGCAGGGCCCGGTCCGCCTCGATGGCCTGGAACAGGTTGGCGGCCTGCGGCTGCTCCCAGGACAGTTCCGCGGCGGGATCCCCTACGTAGGGCACGACTGGCACCGTGATGAACTCCACCGACTTGGAGTTCAGGCTCCTCATGCTGTCCGCGATGCGCAGCATCGTGGACAGGTCGAGCCCGGTGTCGGTGGTGAGCGACTTGGCCACGTCGCTCACGACGCTGAAGATCCGGCTCGGCTGGGCCAGCAGGTTGGTGGCCTTCAGCTTCTGCATGACCGCGGCGAGGAAGTACTGCTGCCGCTGGATGCGCTGGGTGTCCGAGCCCTCGCCGATGTTCTCCCGGAGCCGGACGAAGGCCAGCGCCTGGGCCCCGTTGACCAGGTGCTTGCCCGAGCCCAGGTGCAGGTTCGCCTGCTGGTTGCTGACCGCGAACGGCAGGCACACCGGGACGCCGCCCACATCGTTGACGATCGACTGGAAGCCAGCGAAGTTGACCTCCACGAAGTGCTGGATCCGGATCCCGGTCTCCTGCTCCAGGGTCCTCCACAGGCAGGGCGCGCCGCCGGCCGAGAACGTGGCGTTCAGCCGCTCCACCTGGCCTGGCGCGGCCTGCTGCCCGGCATGGCCCTGCCCGTCGTTCGAGCAGGACAGGATCGGCACCATCGAATCGCGCGGGAAGCTGATGACATCGGCGCGCGCGTGGCCCGGGGCGATGTGCAGCAGCATGGAGGTGTCCGACCGCGAACCGAGGACGTCCGCGCCGAACTTGTGGCCCGTCCCGGCGCGCGAGTCCGAGCCGATGACCAGGATGTTCAGGCCCGCGGTGAACGGCGGCCGCTTGCCGAGCATGGCCGCGGTCACCTTCTCCTGGTGGATGCTGCCCAGCACCCCGCGGTACTTGGCGTACGCGACGAGGGACACGGAGACCACCAGGACCATCGCCGTGACCGCGGCGATACCCCCCAGCGCGCGCCGGCTCGGGTGGCGCAGGCCGGGCCGGGGGCGCAGCCCTGGGGCGGGCCGCCCCGGCGTGACTGCGGCGTGGCCCGCGGGGGCCAGCCAGAGCCGGCCTGGGACGCCCGCCAGCCGCCGGTGTCCAGTTCGTCCAGGCCAAACCCGTTGTTGACGCCGGGCAGTTCCTGAGCTGACAGTGAAGTATTTCCCCCGAGCTCGTCCACGTCGTGGTAGCGGGCCATCGCTCCTCGCTGCGTTGATGAATCATCGGGCGGGGGTGTGACGCCCATTGTTCACCGAGGGGGCGTGGCATGTGGGGTCAATAGGGTGAATCGGTCACGGCCCGTCCCGTGCCCGGCGGTCCCTGAGCTTAGAGTGGACCCCGTGCGCCCGGGAGCCCGTCAGGCCGGCCGAGTAGCCGAGAGCAGCAGGCGCGAGCCTGCCCCCGCGGTCCGGCAGACGCGCCGCGTGCCGCTGTCCGGGAGAGTGTTCGCCCAGGTCACCGTGGTGCCGGTGTTGCTGGTCATGGCCTGGCTGGTCCCCGGCCTGCTGTTGCTGCTCGGCGGCTGGCTGCGTCCCGCGCCGCTGGTGCTCATCGCCGTCCCCCTCGCCGTCCTGATGATCACGGCCGTCGTGCGCCGGGTACCCGGGCAGCGGCTGGGGGCCGCGCTCGGCCCGGCTCCGGACCGCCCAGGGCCGGCCCGGGGCTGGGCGGGCTGGTGGGGGCTGGGCGGCACGCTAGCCGTGGCCGCCGGCTTCGGTGCCTGGCAGATCGCGCTGAACTCGCCCCAGCTCATCGTGCTCCGCGACCCGGGCGCCCAGTTCCAGCTGGGCTACTGGCTGGCCGGCCACGGCGCGCTGCCCATTACCCAGTCGCTGAGCGCCTTCGGCGGCCCGCACCCCGGGCTGGGGTTCGCCAGCGCCGGCTTCGCCAGCTCGGGGCCCGGGCTGCTGCCGGATTTCATGCCGGGCCTGGGGATCATCCTGGCGGGCGGCTGGTGGGCACACGGCATGACCGCCGCCGCCCTGGCCAGCCCGCTGATCGGGGCGCTCGCCGTGCTGACCGTCGGCGGCCTGGCCGGGCGGCTGGCCGGCCCGCAGTGGGCGCCGGTGGCCGCGCTCATCCTGGCCCTCAGCCTTCCCGAGCAGTACACCAGCCGGTCCGCGTTCGCCGAGCCGCTCATCCAGCTGCTGCTGTTCGGCGGCCTGTCCCTGGTGGTGGACGCGCTGACCATCCGGCCCGGAGACGGCTGGCCCGGCAGTAACGCGGGTCGGCTGCGCTGGCCCTGGTGGCTGCCGCCGCCCGCCGCCGCGGCCGCACTGGGCGGGTTCGCCATCGCGCTCACCTCGGTGGTGTCCCTGGGCACGCTGCCCTATCTCATCCCGGTGATCCCGTTCCTCGGCGCCGCGGTGGTGGGGCGGTGGCCACAGGTGGTGCCGTTTGGTATCGGGGTGCTTGCGGGTGTCGGCTGCGGGATCGCCGCCGGCCATCTGGCGGCACCGGCCTACCTGAACGCCCCGGGCTTCTCCGTCCGGCCGGCCAGCGTGATCACGGCCGGGACGGCGCTGGTGACCCTGGTGGCCGTGCTCGCCGCACTCTGGGAGCCCGCCCGGGCGCGGGCCACGGCGGCGCTGCGCGCGGCCGCGCGCTGGCGGGTGGCCGACCTCGCAGCCGTGCTGGTGGCGGGGGGCCTGATCGCCTTGCTGATCCGGCCGTCGGTGCAGACGGCGCACTGGGCGCCCGGGACGGGCACCACCGGCTACGTGGCGGCGCTGCAGAAGCTGCTCGGCCTGCCGGTGCAGCCGACGCGGTCTTACGCCGAGGACACCATGTACTGGGTCATCTGGTACATCGGCATTCCCGCGCTGCTGCTGGGCGGGTTCGGCGCCGTGCTGCTGACCCGGCGGTGCGTGCGCGCGCTGCTGCGCTGGCGGGACGAGGACGGGATCGCGCGCGCCTGGGCGCTGCCGCTGGCCGTCCTGGGCTGGGTGACGGTCAGCGTGCTGTGGGCGCCTAGCACCGTGCCCGACCAGCCCTGGGCCAGCCGGACCCTGGTGCCGGCCGCCCTGCCGGCCTTCCTGCTCGGCGCGGTCTGGGTGGCGGCCCGGCTGGACGCCCGGGCCCGGGAACGCGGCGCCGGCCTGCCCGCGATCGCCCTGGCCGCGGCGTTTTTCACCGTCGCGCTGGCCATCCCGACCGTGGTGACCACGTTCGGTGCCGGGTTCTCGGGGAGCGGATCGTCCGGGGGCTCGCGGCACGGCGCGGAACTCACGCTCAGCGGGCTCGGCGTGCACCGGACCGGCGCGGGGCAGACGGCCGCCATCCAGGGCCTGTGCGGGACGATGAGCTCCCGGATGTCGGTGGTGATCGTGGACCGCACCGCCGCGGATGAGTTCGCGCAGCTGATCCGGGGCATGTGCCACGTGCCTGCCGGGGTGATGGCCGGGGCGCCGGCCACCGAGGTGCGCGCCGTGATCCAGGCCATCGCCGCGCGGGGCAGGGAACCGGTGCTGCTGGCCACCCAGGCCAGCGACCTGGCCCCGTACGCGACCGGGCCGCGGCGGGTGCTCAGCCTGGTGACCACCCAGGACCCGCATGACCTCACCCAGCCGCCGACGTCGCCGTGGCCGATCAGCTACTCGCTCTGGATGGCGCCGGGGAGTTCCGCGACGGGGGCGTGAACGCGCTGAGCTGGGGCGATGGTGCGGCGGGGCGGCTGATTTGCCTCGGGGCGCGGGAGCCCATAAAGTTAAGGCACACCGACGCGGGGTGGAGCAGTTCGGTAGCTCGCTGGGCTCATAACCCAGAGGTCGCAGGTTCAAATCCTGCCCCCGCTACCAAGTAAGTGCAGGTCAGGGGCCTGATCGCCGGAAGGCGGTCAGGCCTTTTTGATCATCTGTCGGTGGTTCGTTGGCGGGATGGGACCCGGGACACCTTGGCCCGTAACCTAGCTTCATGCTCTGATCACTCTGATCAGTCAACTGGGCGGCTATCCCGTTACGATATCCTCACACGCTTCGTACGTCACGATATCGTCACAGACGGCCCGCGTTACGATATCCTCACATGAGCAGGATCGTTGCTGGGGTCGGAGGAGGCAGAGGACGTCATGGCGGAGGCATGGGCAGCTGTCCGCACACCTGAAGACCTTGGCCGGTTCTTGGCGCGTGTTCGCGAAGATCATGGTCTAACGCAGGAGGCACTCGCTGAGGAACTCGGCGTGAGTCGGCGGTATGTCAGCGAAATCGAAAACGGCAAACCCGGACTCTACACGGAGCGCCTGTTTCAGATGTTGCGCCTTCTCGGGGTGCGCCTGCGAGCGGAGCAAATCGGGTGAATGCGAGGAAGCCCCTCGACGTTTGGCTCTACGGAACCCGGGTGGCGACGATCACCGATCATGGTCGTGAGATCCAGCTACGGTGGTCACAAGACGCATACGAGCGATGGGGCCTAGGCGGGAGAGTGGTATCACACCTGTTGCCCATCGATCGTCCATCGGCGCGGCCTCATCACCTGAGAGTCCGGGCTTTTCTAGCGGGATTGTTGCCGGAGGGTAACATTCGCGAACGTTACGCGCACGCCGCCGGAGTAACCTCAGACGACATCTTCGGCATGATCCGCGCTTACGGGAAAGAAACAGCAGGCGCTCTTATCTTTGTCGAGGAAGGTGCCCCTGAACCTGACCGAATAGGCTCGATAGAGCCTGTGAATGATCATCAAATCGGCGCGATGCTCGCCGAGGCTGCTGGCGTCGGCCCAGCCTTCGTCGCGCCCGACGGTGATCGTCTTCAGTTCAACTTCGCTGGCTGGCATACAGCCCAAGATCGTCCTATCGCGGACTTCGGATGGCTGGGCGCGATGCTTGGATGGCTACCCGTCAACGTACATCGCGAAACTCGCGCACCCACCAGACTCGTATGCTAAGGACGTTGTACATACTGAGGTTGCCAGCCTCGATCTAGCACGTGCGCTCGGGCTAACCACAATCAAAGCGGAACTCATCGACTTTGGTGGGGAGCTTGCCATCGTCGTCTCGCGCTATGACAGGTTCGTTGACACGGAGGGGCGCATTCAGCGAATCCACCAGGAGGATGCTGCGCAGGCGCTCGGAATCAACACTGACGACCCCCACCGCAAATTCCAGTATTCCCGTAGCTTGCCATCACTTCAAAAGCTCGCGGATGTCCTACGTGCGGGCGGCTCTGAGCCGGACAAGTTGCTTGCCCTCACCACATTCAACCTCGCGATCGGCAACACCGATGCTCACGCGAAGAATATCTCCTTTATCCGGGGCCCCGACGGGGATGCGTCGCTTGCTCCCGCCTACGACATCGCCATGCATTTGCATCACACTTCAACCAACCGAACATTCGCGATGAACGTGAACGGCAAATCAGGAATTGACACCATCACGGTGGACGACCTGCTAGCCGAAGCTGACCATTGGCCGATGCCCAGGCGACGCGCTTTGCTCATGGTCGCCGAAACTCTCCACAATCTGTGGGCCGAGCTAACGATCCTCGACCACGGCCGTTATCCTGGAGTACCGGAGGCGGCCTTCAATGTCGTCGAGGAACGTACCCGTGGCCTAATCGACCAATTGCCCTAACCTGCAGCGGCAGCAGCAATCCTGATCTAGCGTCACGAGTCTGATTGCTTCTGACTTTCCTTGTGCCAGTCGATTCGCGGACACCTTCTGCGCGAGTGTGGACACCTGGGCCACCGCCCAGGGGTGGCAACTACGGGGGGATGGGACAGGGCCGGGGAACGGCTAGGTCAGGCGCGGTTCTGCTAACGCATTTGCTAACGAGACTCCCCAGAACGTGGGAGATGCACCGAGGGTAGGAGACGCCCTCCCACTCGAGGCCCGGGTCGCAGAGACGCAGGAGCACGCCAGAGACCGTTAAGACGCATGTCGTACTGCTCATAACCCAGAGGTCGCAGGTTCAAAACCGGTCACGGCTACCAAGTAAGTGCAGGCCGGGGGCCTGATCGCCAGTCTGGTGATCAGGCCTTTTGATCTCTTGTCCGTGGCGCGTCCGCGGGATCGGTCCGTACCGTCTGGCTGCGAACGAGAGAGGCCGCGGGGAACGTCATCGCGGCGGGGGAGGGCGAGTTCCCCGCGCGGCTAGCTCTGTGCCCGTCACTAGGGTGGATCGACACTATGAGCACGGGACGATGCACCCATGTCATCGCACGACGGTTCGACCATGTCGGCATCACCGTCGCGGACCTCGACATGGTGACGGCGTTCTTCGTCGGGCTGGGCCTCGAGGTCGAGGGCACGCGGATGTCTGTCGAGGGCGAGTTCTTGAACACTGTGATCGGCATCCCCGACTCCCGGACCGAGATTGTCATGCTGCGGCCGCCCGACGGAGGTACCCGGCTGGAGCTCTCGAGCTTCGTCCGGCTCGGTCATCGGCCCGGATCACCCGCTGCGATGGCCAACGAGCTGGGCTGCGTAACGTGGCCTTCGAGGTCGACGACCTCCAGGCGGCTGTCGACCGGCTGGTCGCGGACGGCTACGGGCCGGTCGGCGGCATCGGCCAGTACGAGCACACTTGGCGCATGGCCTACGTGCGCGGTCCCGAGGGGATCATCGTGCCCTGGCCGAGCGGCAACGTGGTCTTCGGGCTGGCTATCCGGGCCGTGCCCGAATGGGTGATCTGTGCGTCGTCGGGGATCCCGGCGGCGGTTCGGTCGGGGGCTGAAGAAGGCGTTAT